>NZ_JBVJIR010000024.1:0-26545 GCF_055586185.1 Actinoplanes sp. NPDC051405 | reverse complement strand
TAAAGAACCCGAAAGCGGACTCCCCCCCCCCCCCCCCCCCCCCCCCCCCCCCCCCCCCTCCCCCCCCCCCCCCCCCCCCCCCCCCCCCCCCCCCCCCCGCTCCCGAAGAAAGATCAGCCCTTCGGCATGAGGACGGAGTCGATGATGTAGACGGTGGCGTTGGCGGTCTGGACGTTGCCGCAGACGACCGACGCCTCGTTGACCTTGAAGTCGCTGCCGCTGCCCTCGACCGTGACCTCGTCACCCTGGATGGTCTTGTGGGTGCCGGCCAGCTGCTCCGGGGCGAGCTTGCCCTCGACCACGTGGTAGGTGAGGATGCTGGTCAGCGTCTTCTTGTCGGCCAGCACGGCCTTGAGGTCGGCCGCCGGGATCTTGGCGAACGCGTCGTTGGTCGGCGCGAAGACGGTCAGCGCGGGCGCGGTGTTCAGCGTGTCGACCAGCCCGGCCTCCTTGACCGCGGTGACCAGTGTGGACAGCAGCGGGTTGCCGGAGGCGGCGGTCGCGACCGGCACCTTGGCCATGGCGTCGAAGCTGCCCGGGTCGGACGCCTCGGTCGGCACGGCGGCACAGCCGGCCCCGAAGGTCGCCATGGAGTCCGTGCCGGCCATGGAGGGAGCGGCCGACGCCGTCGTGGCGGCCGGAGCCGCCGCGGTGCTCTCGCCGCTCGCGTCGTCCCCGCCACAGGCGGCCAGGGAGGCGGAGAAGACGAGGGCGGCGGCGATGGCAGTGATCTTGGTGGCGCGCATGATGGGATCCCCTTCGGAAATGGATGTCACGGAATATTCGTGACCAACTGCTCGTACAGATGCGCACAGGGGCGCCTTTTTACGGGACGGTGCTTGATGATCAGCGGCGGCCGACGGCCGTCAGCGCTATACCGAGAACGAGACAGAGGGCGATATCGGCACCGTTCGGCGCGACCCGGGTGACACCGGCCAGGCCGGCGAGACCCAGGGCGAGCAACGTGAGACCGGCCCAGGTGGCGGTGACCCGCGCCGGACGCGGGCCGAGGATCGCGGCGGACACCAGAGCGGCGCCCAGCCCGAGGTGCAGGACGCCGAGCGGCATCGTGACCTCGAACAGCCCGAGCAGTTCACCCCGGCCGACGGCGAGAAACCCGGCGATACCGATGCCCACCAGCACCAATCCGAAGGCGAAGGTCACGGGGCCGCTGTTGTCGCGTACCCCCTGGACCGCCGCGCGCCGGATGTCGGTGACCATCAGTATCTCCGTTTCGTCGTTTTCTTTCCTCTACAGACGATTCGGAGCGGTATGGGGTCCGGATGGGTCTACGTCAGCGGAACTTGCGCGACGATCTGATCCTTGGTGGGCTGGGCCGACCCGGTCGCCGGCTCCACCGAGACAGCGAAGACGTCGTTGCCCGGTACGCCGTCCACCACCTGCGCCGCGGAGGCTTCCCCAGCGGGCAGCAAACCGGCGTTGACCGGGTTCGCAGTCCCGCGGATCGTCCAGAGCTGCAGGGCCCGGTCCGCCGCCGGCGCCCGCTCGGCCCGCAACGACACGACGCTGGCCGCCTGCTGAGCGGACGAGGCCACGGTGACCCGGCCTCCGCCGATCATCGGCGCGGTGCGGACCACCAGGTCAGGGGCGGCCAGGATGGCCTGGGTACGGGCCTCCCGCAGCTCTGCGGCGGCGACGGCGGTGTTCTTGGCGCGTACCCGCTGCTCCTGCACCGCCCACGTGGCCGCACCCGCCCCGGTGGCCAGGATGCACGCCGCGGCCGCGCCCGCCGTGTACCGGCGCCAGCGCGACACCGCCGCCCGCGCGTCCGGCTCGGGCCGGGCCGACTCGCCCGGCGGCAGCTGACGGGTCCGGCCGATCGCGGCGAGCACGTCCGTGCGCAGCTGCGGCGGCGGTACCGACCAGGTGCTGTCGGCCAGCCGCGACGCGGTCTCCCGCAACTCGTCGACCTCGCCGCGGCACCCCTCGCAGGCCAGGATGTGGCGTTCGAAGGCGACCCGCTCGAGGTCGTCCACCGCGTCCAGCGCGTAGGCGCCGACCAGGGCGTGAATGTCCGTCGTGGTCATGCGGTCACCTCCACACCCAGGCAGTCGCGCAGGCGGATCAGGCCGTCACGCATCCGGGTCTTGACCGTGGGCAATGGGGTCTGCAAAAGCTCGGCCACCTCGCGGTACGAGTGGCCCTGGTAGTACGCGAGCGTCACCGCCTGGCGCTGGAGCTCGGTGAGATCGTCCAGGCAGTGCCGCACCTGCTGGCGTTCCAGCCGCCCGGCCACCTCGTCGACGACCTCGTCGTACGGGGTCTCCACCGAGGCGATGCCGACCTTCATGGTGCGGTCGGACGAGGCCTGCTCGGAGCGCACCCGGTCCACCGCGCGGCGATGCGCGATGGTGAAGATCCAGGACGTCGCCGTACCGCGGGCAGCGTCGAAGCGGGCCGCCGTGCGCCACACCTCGACCAGCACCTCCTGGGCCACCTCCTCGGCCTGGGCCGGATCGCGCAGCACGCGCCTGATCAGGCCGTAGACCCGCGGCGAGACCAGATCGTAGAGGCGGGCGAACGCCGGCTCGTCGCCGCGGGCCACCGCGCGTACCAGGTCGCCGACGTCGGAGGTGGGGCCGGCCGGAGCATCGGGCACGGCCGACAGATGGTCAGGCCGGCGGGCGGCGCCGCGCTCAGTCATGAAGTCAGCCTCTCCATCGCTCATGCCGTATCAACTGCCATTCGGCACGGACGGCTACGCGGATGGGTCATCGCACCACAGAGCGGCCGCATCGGGATACAACCGATCGTCCGACGTCACCGTTTACTACAGGGACGACGGCGGGAGCAGGGATGACCAACGGATCGGACGCGGAGTACCTCGCGTACGTGCACGGGCGGACGACGGGTCTGCGGCGGACCGCGTACCTGCTCTGCGGCGACGAGCACCATGCCGACGATCTGGTGCAGGAGACCATCACCAAGCTGTATGTGCGGTGGTCGCGGATCAGCGGTGTGGACAACATCGACGCGTACGTGCACACGATGCTGGTCCGCATCTTCCTCGACGAGAAGCGCCGGGGCTGGTGGAAGGTGCGCCTCGGCGTACCACCCGACCGGCCCGCGCCGGCGCACGGCGGCACCGGCGTCGAGGAACGCGCCGTGCTGCGGGCCGCGCTGTCCCAGGTGCCGCCGCGGCAGCAGGCCGTACTGGTGCTGCGCTTTCTCTGCGATCAGTCGACAGCCGATGTCGCCCGGGTGCTCAGCTGCAGCGAGGGCACCGTGAAAAGTCAGACAGCCCACGGACTCACGGCCCTGCGCCGCATCCTCGGCGACCGCATCCACTCCCTCGGGGGCACACGATGAACCAGCACCCGGACAGCGCCGACCGCGACGCGGTGGCCCTGCTGAGCCCGCTCGCCGGCGACCCGGCCGGCCCGTCCCGCATCGACGTGGCCGGCGCGATGGCCGAGGGCCGGCGCCG
Source organism: Actinoplanes sp. NPDC051405 (assembly GCF_055586185.1). Taxonomy (NCBI): domain Bacteria; kingdom Bacillati; phylum Actinomycetota; class Actinomycetes; order Micromonosporales; family Micromonosporaceae; genus Actinoplanes; species Actinoplanes sp. NPDC051405. The sequence continues at coordinate 23,097 of NZ_JBVJIR010000024.1, read as the reverse complement.
CCGCCGCACCCGGTGGTGGACCAGCGGCATGGCGGTCGTGGCCGTCACCGCGACCACCGCGGCCGGGGGCACGCTGGCCTTCTCCGCCCTGGGCCGGCCGACGCCGCCGCCACGTCCGACCGTCACCGCGTCCCCGTCCATCGCGGTCGCCGCCCCGCCCGCCGGGCCGAAGGACTGCACGGTGAGCCGGCTGCCCACCGACGGCTTCGAGAAGGCGCTGGTCACCGGCGGGGACCCGAGCGGGCGCTGGCACGTCGGCCGGCTGTATCCGCCGGGGCGCACCCAGCAGCGCCCCCTGGTGCTGTGGCGGGACGGCAAGATCGTCAGCAAGGTCCTCTTCGACGGTGGCGACGACAGTCTCACCGACGTCAACTCGCGCGGCGTGGCGGTCGGCTCCGGCTTCGATCCGGACATCAGCCCGTACGTGTACCGCGACGGCAAGGCCCGCACCCTTGCCGGTGGCGAAGGCGCGGCGTCGGCCATCAACGACGCGGGAGTGGTGGTCGGCTCGCTCGGTCCGCTGTACGAGGGTGTCCCGGCGCGCTGGCCGTCCACGACCGCGAAGCCGCAGCGGCTGCCGTTGCCGGCCGGCGTGGAGTCCGGCGAGGCAAGCGACATCGACGAGGCCGGCAACGTGCTCGGCACCGTCACGCCGAAGGGCAAGGAGGGCACGGGCTACCTGTGGCTGGCCGACGGCACCACCCGCCGTATGCCGTTGCCCGAGGTCGACGGCCGCAAGGCGACCATGTTCTGGCCGGCCGCGATCCGCGACGGCTGGGTGGTGGGCCGCGCCGTGATCGACACCGCGGACACCCGGTCGTTCGCCTTCTTCCGCTACCGCATTGCCGGCAACAGCTACGAGCGGCTCGTGAGCGGCGCGGGGATGCCGGCGCGGGTGGCGGCGAACGGCTGGGTGGTGGGCGAGGCCGATCGGCCGGTGATCACCGTCGGCACCCGCAACACGAAGCTCCCGGCGTACCCGCGGCTCAAGGGCGAGCAGCAGTACATCGTCGAGAGCATCAGCGACGACGGCCTGGTGGTGGCCGGCTACTCCAGCGCGCCCGACGTCGAGAACCATCCGCTGCTCTGGCGCTGCCGCTAGCCCGCCTCAAGCGTGACGGTGCGGCCGGTGGCGATCGACTCACCGGCCGCGGCCAGGATCGCCACCACCTCGGCACCGAAGGCCAGGTCCAGCGCGGGAGCCGGGCCGCCGTTCGCCGCGCCGATCAGGGCGTCCACCGCCCGGCCGAAGGCCTCCACCGGCAGCCACGGCACCGGCGGCACGTCGGCGACCCCGGACTCGCCGAAGAACGCCGCGTCCTCGCGTTCCAGGGCGGCCGGGGCGTCGACGGACAGCGTCAGCGTGCTGATCGCGCCGCCGGTGTGCCGCAGCAGCACGTGCGTCATGTCGCGGTCGCCGGCCAGCGCGGTGACCTGCGCGACCGGGCCCAGCACGGGCAGGATCAGCGCGACCGCGTGCGGGCCGACGTCCCACAGGCCGCCGCTCTCCTTGCGCCACACCGACGCCCCGAACGGGTTGCCGGGCTGGAAGATCGAGCCGAGGTGGTCGATCCGCGCCTCCAGCCAGCCGCCGGCCTCGCGGACCTCGTCGATGAACTGCTGGATCTGCGGCATGAAGCGCCGGGTGAAGAAGACGACCCCGGCCACCTGCTGTTCGGCGGCGGCCGCGACGATCTCAGCGGCGGCCTCGGTGGTGAAGGCGATCGGCTTGTCCAGCAGCAGGTGCTTGCCCGCCCTGGCCGCGCGCAGGGCGATGTCGGCCTGCACGTCCGGGGGCAATGCGACGGCGATCGCGTCCACGTCGGCGATCAGGGCGTCGATCTCCGCGTAGGGCTGCGCGCCGTGTTCGGCGGCCAGCGCGGCCGCTTTGGCCGGGTCCCGGCCCCAGACACCCACGAACTCGACGTCCGGGTGCGCCGCCAGCGCCGGGGCGTGCGCCTGGTGGGCCCAGGGTCCCGTACCGAAAAGTCCGAACCGCATCCTCGTGCCGCCTTCCCGCTGGAGATCACACCCGGCCGAAAGCTAACACGCTGCCGCTGATCAGTACGCTGTGCCGGTGATGAACGGCCCGCTGTCGACCGCGACCATCGTCGTGGCCCTCCTGCTGGGGATCTGGTATCTGATCCGCTCGGCGCTCAACCGCGCCCCCAGCAACACCGACCTGTGGGCCATGCTCGGTCTCAGCGCCCTGGTCGCGGTGCTCGTGGTGGTGGCCGTCGTCGGGCTCATCGGCGGGGACCGGCCGGGCGAGACGACCACCTTCATCGGCTACCTGATCACCACCGTCGCGTTCGCCCCGGTCGGCTTCTATCTGGCCCGGCTCGAGCCGACCCGCTGGGGCACCCTCATCCTCGGCGTCGCCTGCCTGGTGCTGCCGGTTCTCGTGCTGCGGCTGCAGCAGATCGCGGAGGCCACCGGTGGTTGAGCCGACACCCGCCCACACCAGGCCGCGGGATGCGGCGCTGGGCACCGGCGCCGGCCGGGTGCTGCTGCTGGTGTACGGCATCTTCGCCGTCTCCGCGGGCGCCCGGGCCGGCGTGCAGATCGCCACGAAGTTCTCCGAGGCGCCGCTGGCGTTCCTGCTGTCGGCGTTCGCCGCGCTGGTCTACCTCGCGGCCACGATCGGCCTCGCCGTCGGTGGCCCCCGGGGCCGCCTGATCGCCCTGACCAGCTGCTCGATCGAGCTGGTCGGCGTCCTGGTGGTGGGCACCCTCAGCGTGCTCGACCAGGAGGCCTTCCCGGACGCCACTGTCTGGTCGCGCTTCGGCAGCGGCTATGGCTACGTGCCGCTGGTCTTGCCGCTGATCGGCCTCTGGTGGCTGTGGCGCAACCGGCCCGGCCGGCCCTGACCGGCCGCCCCTGACCAGCCGCCCGTGACCAGCCGGCCATGACCGGCCAGCTCTGACCGGCGGACGGCACTGACAGGCGGCGGTCAGCTACCGATCCAGCTGAGGGCCGTCGGGTTCGGCGCACCGGCCGCCTCGGTCGGCGCCACCATCGCCGGCCGGTCCAGGTCGAGGGAGAAGACGGTCAGCCGCAGCCCGCCGCCGAGTTCGACGACCAGGTAGTGGCCGCCCTCCGGGTACAGGTGGCGCGCGGGCCGGCCGCCGACCCGCAGGCTGGTGCCGCCCGCCGGCGCCGGGGTCACCGTGCCGACGCTGACCGAGGTGCCCGAGGCCACGGCGCTGCCGAAGGACAGGAACTCGTTGAGGACCGTGCGCTTGACCTAGGCCTCCGGCGAGTCGAGCCCACCGATGCGGCCCCACCGCTGCTGCACCCGGACCAGGACCTCCGGGGTGACGTCATGTCACAACCCCTCAACGCGCCGGTGGAGCCGGAACGTTGAGGGGCGGTGAGACAAATTCAGGAATCGGCGCCGACGGTGTGCGGCAGGAAGTTGCAGTTGTCCCGGGTGACCAGGCCGTCGGTGCCCAGGCCCTCGCGGATGCCCATGCCGGCCGGCTCGCCGTCGATCAGCCAGGCGCCGATCACCGGGTGCACAGTGCCCTCGAGCCCGTCGAACGACGGCAGCTCCAGCAGCTCCTGCACCACGAACCGGCCGTCGTTGCCGTACTCGGTGGGGTTGTCGACCAGGGTGACGCCTTCCCGGACGAGCTTGACCGAGCCGCCCTCGCGACCCCAGACCGGCTTTTTCGCGTACGAGGTCAGGGTCGCCGCCTTCGACGACTCCGCGAAGTAGGCCGGGAGCAGGTATTTACCGCGTTCCGGGTCGTCGCCGAAGAGCTTCCACAGCACCGGCAGCAGCGCCTTGTTGCCCAGCAGGGCCGCTTTGTACGGGGGCTCGATCCACACCGTGCCGCGCTTGGCGGGGTCGGCCATGTTGCGGAAGAAGGCCTTGCCGCCCTCCTCGTTCCAGAACCACTCCCACGGGTACAGCATGAAGATCACGTCGATCGGCTGCGCCTTGTACTCCTGACCCGGGGAGGGCACGAAGAGCACCCGGTCGCCGGCCACGTCCCAGCCGATCTGGCTCATCGCGATCAGCTCGACCGGATAGCCGGCCTCCTCAGCGGTCGCCATCAGGTAGGCCACGTTCATCCGGTCCTCACCGGACGTCTCGCTGGTCTCGTACGCGAAGAAGATCTTGGGCTTTTCCGGCAGCCACGGACGCGCCTCGCGCAGCTTGCCGATGTTGCGCCGCCAGGCGCCGGGGTTGGCCGGCTCGCCGTCAGCCGCCTCCCAGCCGACCAGCCGGTCATGGATGGAGTTCCACTGCCGCCAGGGGTGCTGGGTCACGCCGGTCTGGTCGACCCAGTGCCACTGGATGACCGCGGCCTCGACCAGCGACGTCGGCGTCTGCGCGTTGTATTCGAGCAGGCGCGGGATGCTGCCGGCGCCGTTGTACCAGAGGTCGAAGCGGCCGTAGACGGACGGCGAGTAGTCCGGGGTCTGCATCGGGATCCGGCCGTCCGGGTCCTTGTCCTGGTGCGTCCAGGTCTCGGCGTCGCCGTCGAACCACGTGCGGAGGATCTGCTCGTGGGTGTACTCCGGGATGCCGATCTTGGCCAGGAAGCAGGTCTCCGGGCCGCAGACCGAGGCGAAGTAGCCGTCGCGGCGGCCCTGCGCGGTGTGCCGGGGACACTGCTGGACCATCCAGTCGCCGGCTTCGAGGCACATGCTGTTGAGCGCGGTCGTCGCCGCCTCCAGCTCCTCGATCTCGGCTTCGCTGAAGTCGTAGTACGGCCCCTCCTGCCAGTACGACATCATCGTGCCGTCCGGCAGCTCGGTGTCGTTGTAGGTCAGGCCGAGGCTGTAGTTGGTGAGCCGCCAGCCGTCACGGACCGGGCCGTAGGGAACCCGCTTCAACGCTCAGCCACCCGACTTGCCGGACGTGCCGCTGCCACCCTTGCCGACCACACTGGTCTTGATCGTGCCGTTGCTGATCCGGCCGGTCGACGGCAGCCCGAACGACGAGCGCGCGGCCCGGTCGTTGTAGGCGAACTTGCTGCCGCCCGCGGGCAGCCGGTAGCCGGGCCGGTATCCGGAGCCGTAGCTCGACGAGTGCCAGATGAAGAACAGCGGGACGAAACCCACACCGCCGCCGTTGTTGTCATCGTCGTCGCAGTTGTCCTCGTCCACGACGGTGCCGTTGGCGTCGGCGCAGTAGAACGCCTCGTCCTGGGTGTCGTCGTTGTCGCAGGCGGCCACCCCTCCCGCGGCCAGCAGCAGGAAAGTGCTGGTCAACGACACGCTACGGGAGCTCATCCTTCGGTTCACTGTCGGCTTCTCCACCCTTCGGCCCGTCCGGCCCGCTCCATCATGTGTAGCTCGCCGAATCAAGCCATGACGGCTAGTCGCGGGGACCGCCGGCCACGTAGATCACCTGGCCGGAGACGAAACCCGCTCCTTCACTGACCAGGAAGGATACGGTGTTCGCGACGTCTTCGGGACGGCCCGCCCGGCCGACCGGGATCTGACCGATCGCCGCCTTCTGAAAGTCCGCGAAGTCGACGCCGACCCGGGCCGCGGTGGCCGCGGTCATGTCGGTCACGATGAAACCGGGCGCGACCGCGTTGGCCGTGACGCCGAAGCGACCCAGCTCGATGGCCAGCGTCTTGGTGAAGCCCTGCAGGCCGGCCTTGGCCGCGGCGTAGTTGGCCTGACCCCGGTTGCCCAGCGCCGACGTGCTGGACAGGCAGACGATGCGACCCCACTGGGCGTCGACCATGTGCTTCTGCACGGCCCGGCTGAACAGGAACGCGCCGCGCAGGTGGACCGCCATCACGGTCTCCCAGTCGTCGTCGCTCATCTTGAACAACAGGTTGTCGCGCAGCACGCCGGCGTTGTTGACCAGGACCGTGGGCGCACCGAGCTCGGCGGTGACCCGTTCGACGGCGGCGGCGACCTGGACGGCGTCCGAGACGTCGGCGCCGACGGCGAGGGCGGTGCCGCCGGCGTCGTGGATCGCGGTCACCGTGTTCGCGCAGGCGCCCTCGTCGAGGTCGACGACCGCCACGGACAGGCCGTCGGCGGCGAGCTTGCGCGCGGTCGCCTCACCGATGCCACGTGCGGCCCCGGTCACGATCGCTACCCGACTCGGCTGGGTCATTGCTGGCCTCCCGCTTGATCTGTTACGCAGTCGGCCGACTCTAACCCAGCTGTTACCCGCGGGTTACCTGGCGGGGGCATCTTTCTGCATCAAGGATGCAGATTCACGGTCACGGCTTCCGGCACAGCCGGATCCAGCGGTAGCCGTAGCCCGCGACCTTGAGCTGGTCGAACTTGCCGGGCTCCGGATACTCCTGGTCGGCGAGCACGTCGTTGGGGAAATCAGCCTCCGGGTACAGGCTGCTGAGATCCACCACACCGTCCTCCTCGGCCAGGTTGTGCAGGAAGAGCATGGAGCCGGTGGAGTCGTCCGCGCGGTGCACGAGCAGTCCCGCCGGGGCGGGCACGTCCACGTGGGTGCAGCTCCCGCTGCCGACCTCCGGTGCCTCCTTCAAAGTCCGGATCATCCGTTCGAACCAGGACAGCAGCGACTTCGGGTCGTGCCGCTGCAGGGTGGCGTTGACCTTCTCGTAGCCGTACTCGCCGCCGGTGATCACCGGACGCACGAGCTGGTCGGTCTTGGCGGTGGAGAAGCCGCCGTTGGCGGCCATGTTCCACTGCATCGGGGTACGGATCGCGTCGCGCCCATCCTGGGTCAGGTCGTCGCCCATGCCCAGCTCCTCGCCGTACCGCAGCACCGGCGTGCCCCGCAGGCTGAACTGCAGCGCGTAGGCCAGCTCGACGCGCCGGCGGTCGCCGCCCAGCATCGGGGCCAGCCGGCGGCGGATGCCCCGGCCGTAGAGCTGCATGTTCTCGTCCGGGCCGAACTGGGCGAACACCTCGTTGCGCTGCTCGGCGGTGAGCCGGGACAGGTCGACCTCGTCGTGGTTGCGCAGGAACGTGGCCCACTGACCGCCGACCGGCAGCTGCGGCGTGTCACGCAGAGCGTCGATGATCGCTTCCGGGTTGCGGCGGGCCAGCGAGAGCATCAGCCGGCCGTTGAGCATGAAGTCGAACAGCATGTGGATCCGGTTGGCCGAACCGCCGCCGTCGCCGAAGAAGTCCTTGAGCTGCTCTGGCTCGACATTGGCCTCGGCCAGCAGCACGGCGTCGCCCTGGCGCCACTGCACGTGCTGGCGCAGCTCGCTGAGGAAGGCCATGTCCTTGGGCGAGTTCGGGTTGCCCGGCTCGGTCTCCTCGATGATGAACGGCACCGCGTCCATCCGGAACCCGGAGACGCCCAGCTGCAGCCAGAACGCGCAGATCTTCTTGATCTCCTCGCGGACCTCGGCGTTTTTGATGTTGAGGTCCGGCTGGAACTTGTAGAACCGGTGGTAGTACCAGAGCTTCGCGGTGCGGTCGTAGGTCCACGTCTCGGCCTGCTCACCGGGGAACACCATGCCCTGGTGCCGGTCCTCGGGCTGAGTCTCGGACCAGACGTACCAGTCCCGGTACGGCGAGTCCGGCGACGACCGCGCCGACTGGAACCACGGGTGCTGGTCGGAGGTGTGGTTCACGACCAGGTCGATGATGACCCGGATGCCCCGGTCCCGGGCCTGGTGCACCAGCTCGGTGAAGTCGCCCAGGGTACCCAGGCGCGGGTCGACGTTGTAGAAGTCGGCCACGTCGTAGCCGTCGTCGCGGTTCGGCGTCGGGTGGACCGGGTTCAGCCACAGACAGGTGATGCCGAGGCGGGCCAGATAGTCCAGCCGCCCGATCATGCCCTTGATGTCACCGACGCCGTCGCCGTTGGAGTCGGCGAACGTGTCGATGTCGGCGCAGTAAATGACGGCCTTCTCATACCACCGGTCGCTCATGCCCCCTTACTTGTCCCCGGCTCCGCTTCAGGAAACTTCGGGCCCACGTCAGGGGCCGGACCTTCTCCAGCGCGAGGAAGCTGGTGATCGCGGCGAGGTGCGGGGCGAACGAGATGGTGATGGTGGCGAACGTGACCACATGGAACGAGTAGAAGAACGCCACCGCGTAGTTGCGCCACCGCGGCCGCAGAAAGAAGATCGCCGGGCTGGCCAGCTCGAACGCCACGATCCCGAACTGCGCGAGGATCAGCAGGTAGGGCACCCCGGCGATCAGGTCGGCCAGCTCCGTGCCGCGGCGGATGATGGCCCGGGCCAGCACCGAGCTCGTCACCCAGTCGATGCCGCCGAAGCGCAGCTTGGCCCAGGCCGCCAGGAAGTACGTGCACACCACCGCGATCTGGGTGACCCGCAACGCCCAGCCGCCGGCCTCCGTGCTGCGCGGATCGCCGTGCCGGGCCCGCCCCACGGTCGGCAGCACGGCCAGCGCGACCAGCAGACCGACCCGGTCGTGGTCGACCTTGCCGTAGCTCATCGCGATGACCATCCACTCGAAGTAGAGCGCGAAGACGGTCCAGCCGAGCAGCCGGGGAGCCCGCCCGGTGGCCGCGGCCAGCGCGACCACGAGCAGCACCCAGAAGATCCCGTGCACCAGCAGCGGGGTCGGGGTGGGCAGGTGCAGCAGCCGGCCGACCAGCAGCGGTTTGTACAGATCGCCGGGGGTGGCGGCGTGGTGGCGTACCCAGGGCGTGAAGATCACCAGGTCGGCCGCGACGAAGAGGTAGATCAGCGTGCGGAACGCGGCGACCCGGCCCAGCGGGACCGGCTCGGTCAGCCAGCGGGTGAGCCGGTTCACGGTGCGCTCCAGGTGGCGATGATCTCGTCCCGGCTGGTGCCGGTGGGCCGGGAGTCCTCGATGCCCTCCCAGCGGATGACGATCCGGACGGTGCGCAGCGGCGCGGCCCCTGGGCTCTTCTCCGCGTATGCCGTGGCCACCTGCCGCAGCCGGGCCGGGTCGTCGATGTAGGCCTGCTGCTGGCCCTCGATCTCGGCCCGGCGCAGCCCGCTGTTGGCTTCGGTCAGCACCACGGTGCGCCCGGTGGTGTCGACACCCTCGACCCGGGTGTCCGGCGCGTCGGCGTTGGGATCGGGTGCGGTGGAATACATCCGGAACGGCCCGAACGGGAAGTCGTCGTCCTGCCCCCAGAAGGTGCCCAGGAGCAGCAGCACCACCCCGGCCACCGTCACCGCGACCCGGGTTGTCCGCCCGCGTGTACTCAACGTTTCCATCGCGCCGGGACACTACCGCCGCCGCGCCACCCCGGACCATCCCGGCACGACGCGGCGGCCCCGTTCACACGGACGGCGACCCCGTCCGGGTCACCGAGATCGAGACGTTCACGTTCTCACGTAGGTGCAGGACGACGACCCCGAGGGCGAACGCCAGCAGGGGGACGCCGGCCATCATCAGCACATCGGCCACGACGATGCCGGGCGTCACGGACCGTGCGAGGTTGATGCCGATCGCCTGCTCCAGCAGCCGCTGCGCGATCGGCACCGCGAACACGACCGCGAACAGCACCAGGATCCGGCGCCGGGTGCCGGCGGGGACCCGCTGCAGGCCGGCCAGCAGCAAGCCTCCGGCGGTGACGAGCATGGCGTCGGTCACGGTCAGCAGTCCCAAGATCTGCGGCGGCGTCGGCCACCAGGGCAGCAGGAGTGCGCTCACCGCGGCCAGGGCCAGACCTCCGGTGATCATCGCGCCGCCGCGCCGGCCCAGGGTCGCGAAGGCCGGGCGGCCGCGCCGGGACAGCACCAGCAACGCCACCGTCAGCAGCCCCAGGACCAGGGCCCAGGACATCCGGATCGCGCGGAACTCCTGACTCGGCTGCCACACCGCGATGGCGGCGATCTCCACCAGCACCGCCACGACAGCCAGCGCCACTGCCGTACGCCGGGCGGCGAGCAGGATCGCGACCACGACCGCGAGCCAGGCCACCGTACGGGCGGCCACGTCGATCAGCAGGCCGCCGTCGACGCCCAGGAAACGCATCGGGTCGTCGTACTCCAGGAGGTAGCGCAGGCCGCCGATCAGCCGGCGGCCGGCCGCGGCCACGAGCAGCACCGCGCCGAGCAGAGCCGCGACCGCGGCGGCATCGCGCCAGGCGGAGGTGCGCAGACCCTGTGCGCCGCGGCCGAGGCGCGCGAGGAGGCCGGCCCGGAGCAGGTCGACGGCCTCGCCCAGGGCGGGTCTGCGCTGCCCGGGTGCGGCGCCCTCCATGAGCACTCCCACCATCTCCTCCTCGTAGGCGCGGCGGTGCGCCGGCGGATAGATCGCCAGCAGGCGGCGATACTGGATCTCCAGCGGTGCGGTCACGCGGGTGCCCCTCCCAGGTCGTGCCGGGCGCGCAGCCGGCCCTCGGCGAGAGTGGCCTGCTGGCGCAGACGGCTGCTCTCGGCGGCCAGCCGCTTCTCCCCGACCCCTGTGAGCCGGTAGTAACGGCGCAGCCGGGACTGCACGACCTCCTCGCGGTCGACCTCGATGAGGCCGTCGGTGCGCAGCCGGTCGAGGGCCGCGTAAAGGGTGCCCGCCCGCAGCCGGACCCGGCCGTCGGTCATCCGGGCCACGTCCTCCAGCACGGCGTAACCGTGCTGCGGTCCGGAGGCCAGCGCGGTGAGCACCAGGAAGGTCGGCTCGCGCATCGGTGTGTCGGTCATGGGTGGCAGCATATACCGATGGCAGGTATATACGGCAAGCGGTTCGTACTCTGGAAGCCGGGTAACCATCGAGCACCGACACGAAGGAGCGCCGGATGAGCGTGCCGTACTACCTGGCCGCGGAGACCGAGCCCAGTCAGCTGGGTGGCCTGACCGGCTGGGTGGCATCGGTCATCGAGTCGCTCGGCGAGCTGGGCGTGGGACTGCTCGTGGCCCTGGAAAACCTGATCCCGCCCATCCCCAGCGAGATCGTGCTGTCCATGGCCGGCTATCTGGCCAGCTCGGGCCGGGTGAATCTGGTGCTGGTGGGCATCGCCGCCACCGCGGGATCGGTGCTGGGCGCCCTGGCGCTCTACTGGCTCGGCTACGCGCTGGGTGAGGAGCGGCTGCGCCGCTGGCTGGACCGCATCCCGCTGGTCGACGCCGACGACCTCAACCTGGCCGACCGCTGGTTCGAGCGGCACGAGAAGGGCGCCGTCTTCTTCGGCCGGATGGCTCCCGTGGTCCGCAGCCTGGTGTCCATCCCGGCCGGCGCCAACCACATGAAGCTGGGGATGTTCACCCTGCTCACCACCCTGGGCAGCGGGCTGTGGAACTGCCTGTTCATCGGCGGCGGCTACGCCCTGGGCTCACGGTGGCAGCAGCTGGAGACGTACAGCAGCTGGTTCGACTACGCGATCATGGCGTTCTTCGCGGTGGCGATCGCCAGCTGGGTGATCAAGAAGGTGCGCAAACGGCGACGCGCGACCGCGGATCGGTGAGATCCACGGCCGCGCGCCAGGGGAGAAACGGTGCCTAGAAGCCTGCGGTGATCTTCGTGAAGGCCCAGTCGGACTGCGCGATGCCACTGCAGTCGGAGACCACGCCGCCACCGGCGCAGCCGCGGTCCCGGTTGACCGCCCAGAAGGTGAACCGGGCGAAGTTGTTGTTCCTCGCATAGTCGCGGATCCGGGTCCACGTGTCGGTGCTGGTCAGCTCCTGCTGGTCGGACAGGCCGTTCATGCCGGAGATGCCCATGTGCGAGTACGCCTGCGCGTCGGTCCAGCCGAAGGTCGACTTGAGCTGGTCCTTCAGGCCCTCGGAGGCACCCACCGTGCTGGCGTACATGTCGGCACCGCCGCTGAAGTCGAACGGCATCTGCGCGAAGATGTCGACGTTGGCACCCATCGCCTTGGCCTGGTTGATCAGGCGGATGCCGTGGGCGTTGGGGCCGGTCGGCGTGGTGCCGAAGGTGAGGATCGTCTTCACCGACGGGTTCTTCTGCTTGACGATCTTCAGCGCGCCGACGATCCGGTCCGCGACCGTGTAGTTCTCGAACTCGTCGGTGTTCTCGATGTCGATGTCGATCGCCTTCAGGCCGAACGCGTCGATCACCTTCTGGTACGCGCCGGCGAGCAGCTCCGGCGTGGCGCAGTTCGGGCCGAGCTTGTTGCCGCTCCAGCCACCGATCGACGGGACGACGCTGCCGCCGGCCGCCTTGATCGCGTTGATGGTGCTCTCGTGCGAACCGCCGGTCAGGCCGCCCTCGCCGTCCCAGACCGGGTTGCAGCCGTTGGCCAGCACGAAGGCGATGGTGAAGGCCTTGATGCCGGTGGCGTTCATGACCGTCGCCGGCGCCGGCGGGTTGCCCCAGCCCGGGTAGATGTACGGCGCGGCCGCCATCTTGGTGCCGGTGGCCGGCGGCGTGGTCGGGCCGGTCGGCGGCGTGGTGGGCGGGGTCGTCGGGTCGACGACACCACCGCAGGCACCCTTGTCCGCCCAGACGCCCCACTGCCCGCTGGCGGTCGGGACCTCGCCCTGCGTCCACCACTTGGCGGTGTAGTTCTTCGCCTGGTACGAGACGGTGTTGTCCTTGAGGTAGACCGCCGAGGAACTCCAGGCCGGAGCACAGGCGACAGCCGCCGAGGCGCCCGGCGCGAGCAGGACGGTGGTGCCGACCCCGGCCGCGGCCAGGACCACCGCGAGGGCGGCGGCGTACTTCTTCTTCAACTTCATGGGGGATATCTCCAGAGGGGGGAAGCCGGCGATCAGGGCAGGGTGGACAGGTGCGGCTTGATGGTGTTGGCCCAGCCGTTGCCGGCGGTGACGTCCCAGTTGATCGACCAGGTCATCGCGCCGCGGATGCCGGGATAGGTGCGCGGCGGGCGGAACGAGCCGCAGTTGGTGCCGCGGGCCAGGCAGTCGAGGGCCTGGTTGACCACCGACGGTGAGACGTAACCGCCGCCGGCCGCGCTGGTGGTCGCCGGCAGGCCGAGCGCCACCTGGTCGGGACGCAGCCCGGCCTCCAGCTGGATGCAGGTCAGCGCGACCAGGAAGTTGACCGTGCCCTGGCCGTACGCGGCGTTCTGGTCGCAGCCGAGCATCGCGCCGGAGTTGTAGAACTGGGTGTGGACGACCGTGAGGATGTCCTTGATGTCGAGCGCGAGCTTGAAGTAGGACCCGGCCGGGTTCTGCATGTCGATGGTCTGCGGCGCCATCGTGATGATCAGGTTGGCGCCGGCCTTGGCGCGCAGGCTGCGCAGCGCCTGACCCATGTATGTCGGGTTGAGCCCGTTCTCCAGGTCGATGTCGACGCCGTCGAAGCCGTACGTCTGCATCAGCGAGAAGACCGAGTTGGCGAAGTTGGTCGCCGCGCCCGCGTCGTTGACGCTGACCGAGCCCTTCTCACCGCCGACCGAGATGATGACCTTCTTGCCGCGCGAGTGCAGCGTCGCGATGTCGGCCTTGAACTGCTCGTTGGTGTAGCCGCCGACCGAGGCGGAGAGCCCGGCGTCGATGGTGAAGGAGACCGCGCCCGGGGTGCTCGTGGCGTCCGCGAAGGCCACTGCGACCAGGTCGTAGGTGCTCGGCACGGCGGCGAGCTTGAGCTCGTTGGCCGGGTTGTCGAAGTTCTGCCAGTAGCCGGTGATGAAGTGCGCCGGCAGCGTGCCGTTGCTCGGCGGCACCGTGGTGGGCGGCGTCGTCGGCGGCGTGGTGGGCGGGGTCGTGGGTGGGGTGGTCGGCGGGGTCGTGGCCGGCGGGGTGGTCGGCGTCGTCCCACCACCGCAGGCTCCCTTGTCGGCCCAGACGCCCCACTGCCCGCTGGCGGTGGGGACCTCGTTGGTGGTCCACCACTTCGCGGTGTAGTTCTTCGACTGGTACGAGACGGAGTTGTCCTTGACGTAGATCGCCGAGGAGCTCCACGCCGGGGCACAGGCGGTGGCCGCGCTCGCGGAAGATCCTATGTAGACAGCGGAGCCGGCGGCCGCCAGGGCGGCGGACACGGCGAGGACCAGGGATCGGCGCATGGGGGTGGGCCTTCCACGTCGAACAGTTAGGTTCATTGATTATTAGGACTGTTAACAGAACTAGTCCAGACCCCCGGCACCTTAAAGTTCTTTAAGGTGCGCGGGCCGGCGGCGCTGGTCACGCCCCCGGCCCTTATGCGTACGTATTGAACGAAGTCGCTACCTGCGGAACTGGATCCAGTTCACGTTGACGAAGTCGGCCGGCTGTCCACTGGTGAAGGTCAGGAAAACCGTGTGCCGCCCGGACACGTTGGCCACGTTGGCCGGCACCGAGCGCCAGGACTGCCACCCGCCGGTGTTGGCGAGCGCGAAACTGCCGATCGGCGCGTTGCTGCGGCTGTCGACCCGGACCTCGACGAGGCCACTGACGCCGCCCGCCGCCCCGGAGGAGACCCGGCCCACGAAGTCGCGTACGCCGCCGGTGCCGAAGTCGACGTTGTCGAACTGCAGCCAGTCACCGTTGCCGATGGCGCCGACGTTCTGACCGCCTTCGGACGACGTCTCCTTGATCACCGAAGACGCGGCGTTGTACGACTCGGCCTCGATCTGGCCGTACGCGTTGCGCACGCCACCGGCCGGCGGCGTCGTGGGCGGCGTGGTCGGCGGGGTGGTGCCACCCGAACCCGAGCGGTACACGGCCACGTAGTCGACCAGCATCGGCACGCCCGACCGGGTCGCCGCGGTGGGCCCGCCACCGAACGCGGCCGGGAAGCCACCGCCCATGGCCACGTTCAGGATGATGAACACGCCGCGGTGAGTGGCGTTGTTCCAGGTCGTGGCGTCCATCTGGTTCGCGTTGACCTGGTGGTACTGCGCGCCGTCGAGGTAGAAGCGCAGCTGCTCCGGGGAGACGCTGCGGTCGTACTCGACCGCGTACGTGTGGAAGGCGGTGCCGCAGGTCGGGCAGGACTTCTCGCCGCTGCCCAGGCCGGTGGTCTCGTTGCAGGGACCGCCCGGGCTGACGCCGCAGTGCAGGGCCGAGAAGACCGAGGGCCGGCCGTTGATCGACTCCATGATGTCCCACTCGCCGATGCTCGGCCAGTTGGTCGCGCCGACCGGCCGGGCCGCGTCACCCAGGGTCCAGAACGCCGGCCAGTAGCCGGCGGCCGCCGCACCCGTGACGTTCGGCTGCTGCAGGCGGCCCTCGATGCGCAGCTTTCCGCCGGCCGGCGCGGCGAAGTCGGTGCGCTGGGTCTCCACCCGGCCGGAGGTCCAGTTGCCGGCCGCGTCCCGGATCGGCTTGATCGCCAGGTTGCCGTTGCCGTCGTGGTAGACGTTCTGCGTCGAGTCGGTCATCCGCTCGATCTCGCCGGTGCCCCAGTTCGCCGCGCCGCCGGGGTAGCCGGTGCCGATGTCGTAGATCCAGTTGCTGCGGTTCAGCCCGGTGCCCGCGGCGCCGGTGAAGTCGTCGCTGAAGATCAGGCTCATGCCCGAGGGGGCGGGCGGTACGGCCGCGTCGGCCTGCGCCACGAAGACGGCCGAGGCGCCTCCGGCGATCACGACAGCGGCGGCAGCGAGCAACCGCCGGCGCCACTTGTTCGGGGTGCTTCTCATGACAACGGCCTTTCGGGGGATGGGGATGACGTGCTGAGAGCGCTCTCTGGAAGTTTCCAGGGTGTTACGGAAGCTTGTCAATATGCATGACTACCGATTGCTCACCGGTGCGGGACGACGCCGAACCGCCTGCTCAAGCGCGGTCCAGGCGGCCGACGTGACCAGATAGAGGCCACCCGCGAGCGGCAGCCAGGCCACCATCACCACCGTCAGGAACGGCAGCGCGGACATGATCCGGGGCAGCAGCGTCGCGCCGGGCTGAGCCGGATCGGCCGGGGCAGGCAGCAGCAGCCGGGTGCGGCGCGAGGACCACCAGGCCAACGCGGTGGCCAGCGCCAGCAGCACGGCGAAGACCGGCAGGCCGGCGGCGAGGTGCGCGGTCAGCGGCACGCCCAGCAGGTGACCGGCCAGGACGCCGGTGGGCGTACCGGCGCCGGGCTGGACGAGGTGGAACATGAGCATGAAGAACGGGGCCTGGGCCAGGGCGGGCAGCATCGCGGCGAACGGGCCGGCGCCGTTCGCGCGTTGCAGGGCAAGCGTCTCGGTGGCCAGCAGCACCGGATCGTCGCGGTGCCGCTCGCGCAGTGCTGCCAGCTCGGGCGCCAGCGCGGCGCCGCGCCGGGCGGAACGGGCCTGCAACCAGGTGAGCGGGCTGATCAGCAGCCGGACGGCGACGGTGAACAGAACGATGGCCAGCGCGGCGGAGAGCCCGCCGACGGCCGGGGTCAGGAGGGTGGCGAGACCCTCGAGGACGGTATGCGCGACACCGACGACGGCATCGAGCGCAGCGGAGAAGGACATGGGCGTACCCCTGCGGTCCGAAAGGAAGTAAGGACGCGGAGACGGCCGGCCCGGGCGCGCGTCAGCGCGCGGGGAGCACGACCGCCGGGCACGCCGACGGGGCTCGCGGACGCGGCCGCCCGGCCGCGCCGGGATCCAGCAGGCGGGGCAGCCGCCGGCGCAGGGCCCGCACGGCCAGGCCGACGCCGGCCGACGCGGGACGCAGGGATGGCACCGGGATGACGGCGGCGGCCGCCAGCACCACGAACAGCGCGGCCGCGACAGCCGCGAGACCCAGCACCAGCTGGGTGGACGACCCGGGCGCGGGGCTCTGCAGGGCGGCGAACGCCCAGAACCCCAGCAGCAGCATGCCTCGAACGCTACGCGCGCGGCGCAACCTTCGTTTTCCGGAGACCGCGGCCGGGTAATTTGCGGTCATGGCAACTTCGGAGAGCGCGGCGACGGCAACAACGATCTCCGAGGAGATGGCCGACGAGGCAGAAGCCCAGGGACTCCTCACGCTCGGCGTGGAGGAGGAGTATCTGCTCGTCGACGCCACCGAGCCCCGCGCGGTCGACCGCGTCGAGGAGGTGTTCGACCACCTCGGCGACGACATCCGCGACTCGGTGCAGCACGAGTTCGTGCGCAGCCAGATCGAGACGGCCAGTCCGCCCCAGCTGGACCTGCGCGATCTCTTCGAGTCGATGACCCGGTTGCGGGCCGGGCTGGCCGCCGCGACCGGGCGCGCCGGCGCCCGGCTGGTCGCGGTCGGCGCGAGCCCCGCGCCCGGGGAGCACTCCCGGATCGTCGACAAGCCCCGCTACCACCGGATGCGCGAGCGCTTCGGTGACCTCTCCCCCGGCGGCGGCCTGAACGGCATGCACGTGCACGTCAGCGTCCCCGACCCGGAGACCGGCGTGCAGATTCTCAACCACCTGCGGCCCTGGCTGCCGATCTTCCAGGCCGCGACGGCGAACTCGCCGTTCTTCGACGGCCGCGACACCGGGTACGCGAGCTGGCGCTCGATGCTCTGGGAGCGCTGGCCCACGGTCGGCCCGACGCCGTACCTGGAGTCCCACGAGCAGTACGAGACGATGATCTCCGACCTGGTGGCGAGCGGCGCGATGCTCGACGAGGGAATGCTCTACTGGTACGCCCGGCTCTCGGCGAACTACCCGACCGTGGAGATCCGGATGGGTGACGTCTGCCCCACCCCGGACGACGCGATGCTGCTGGCGGCTCTCGCCCGCGCCCTGGTCGCCACCCTGCTGAGGGAGGTCGAGGACGGCCGGAAAGCGCCGAACGTGCCGCACCCGCTGCTGATGGCCGCGCACTGGCGCGCCGCGCACGACGGGCTGGAAGGCCTCAATATCGACATGGCCACCCGGGAACCGCGGCCGGCCTGGAAACTGATGCGCCAGCTCTTCGACTACGTACGCCCGGAGCTCGAACGCCACGGCGACCTGGAGATGACCACTGTCCTGCTGGGAAGGCTGCGCGCGCACGGCACGGGCGCGGCCCGGCAGCGGGCGTTGCTGGCCCAGGGTGGCTCGGTCGGGACCGTCGTGGACTGGCTCGCGGCCACCACCCGGGGCGAACGGTGAAACTCGTCGTCGTCGGCGGGGACGCGGCCGGGATGTCCGCGGCGTCACAGGCCCGCAAACGGCTGGGGCCGGACGAGCTGGAGATCGTGGCGTTCGAGCGGGGGCACTTCACGTCGTACTCGGCCTGCGGGATCCCGTACTGGATCGGCGGTGCGGTCAAGGACCGTGACGCGCTGATCGCGCGTACGCCGCAGGAGTTCCGCGAGGCCGGCATCAGCGTGCACACTCGCCACGAGGTCGTCGGCATCGACCTGACCGCCCGCGAGGTCGTGGCCCGCGACCTGGACGGCGGCGGCGAACGGCGGGAGAGCTACGACCACCTGGTGTACGCGGCCGGCGCGGTGCCGGTGACGCCGGACTGGGCCCGGATCGACGGCGAGGGCGTGTTCGGCGTGCAGACGCTGGACGACGGCTCGGCCATCCACGCCTGGCTCGACCGCGAGCCGCAGCCGCGCACCGCCGTCGTGATCGGCGGCGGTTACGTGGGCGTGGAGATGGCCGAGGCGATGGTCCGGCGCGGCCTGGCCGTGACCCTGCTGGAGAAGTCGGCGCAGCCGATGGCCACGGTCGACCCGGACATGGGCGAGCGGGTCGGCGAGGCCATCCGCGGGCTGGGCATCGAGGTCCGCACCGGGACCCACGTGCAGGGTCTGGAGACCACCGACGGCCGGATCTCGGCGGTGGTCACCCCGGAGGGGACGCTGCCGGCCGACATCGTGGTGCTGGGCCTGGGGGTACGCCCGAACACCGCGCTCGCCGTGCGTTCGGGCATCCCGGTCGGGGTGACCGGCGGGCTCCGCACCGATCTGCGGATGCGCGTCATCGGCCCGCAGGGGCACCTGGACGGCATCTGGGCGGCCGGCGACTGCGTGCAGACCGTGCACCGGGTCAGCGGCCGGCCGGTGCACGTGCCGCTGGGCACGCACGCCAACAAGCAGGGCCGGGTCGCGGGCATCAACATCGGCGGCGGCTACGCGACGTTCCCGGGCGTGATCGGCACCGGGGTGACCAAGGTGTGCGAGCTGGAGGTGGCCCGGACCGGGCTGACCGAGAAAGAAGCCCATGCGGCCGGCTTCGCGTTCGTCACGGCGACAGTGGAGTCGACCAGCCGGGCCGGGTACTACCCCGGGGCCAGCACGATGGCGGTGAAGCTGATCGCCGAGAAGCGGACCGGCATGCTGCTCGGCGCGCAGATCGTGGGCCGTGAGGAGGCGGCCAAGCGCATCGACTCCCTCGCGATCGCGGTCTGGAACAGCATGACCGTGGAGGAGATGACGGCCCTCGATCTCAGCTACGCGCCGCCGTTCTCCCCGGTGTGGGATCCCGTGCTGATCGCCGCGCGCAAGGCGACGGACGCCGTGCACGCGGCGGGGTGATGCTTATCGTCCGATGTGTCGTCATCAATCCGCTCTGCGCGCAAAGCTGTGAGCAGGAGCGATCACTTCCGGTCACGCAATGATCACGAAAGCGGTATCGTCTTTGATCTTGTAAACCGGTAGGCATGACGAATGCCGTCGCTCCCCTCACCTCGTACGGCGCCGGAGAACGGGCCGCGGCACGCTGCGCAGCCGGCGGCGCGCGCCCGCAGTGGCGGCGCGCTGACCGCGACGACCGGCGGCTTCCCGCACGTCCAGGTCCTCGACGGCGAGACCGCCAACGGACGGCACCGGCGCCCCGAGTCACTGGCCGACGCCACGGTGCTGCGTCCGCCGACGACGACCCGGGTGGCCGGCGGTCGCCGTACCTCCCTCGACCTCGCCCCGCGCCGCAACCGGGACGATCGACGCACCAGCACGCGGGCCCGGCGGGCGACCGCCGCCGGCGGCTCGTCCCGCGGCAAGCACGCGAAGGCCGGCGACCCGCTCGCCATCACCGTCCGCCCGCTGCCCGTCGTCCGCGACGCGGCCGAAGCGGTCCGCGGCTGGGCGCTGGCCGACAGCGGCCGCCCGCCCGTCACCGGCAGCCACCGCGCACCCGGCACCCTGCCCATCGAGTCCTGGCTGCTCATCGGCCGGCGCCGGCAGCAGGTCCTGCTCGCCGCCCTGGTGGCGGTCGGCCTGCTGCTCTTCGTGCCGATCCAGCAGAGCGTGGCCCCCGAGGTCAACCCGGTCAACGCCGCCGACCACGCGGTCGCCACCTCGACCAAGGCGCCGGCGCAGAAGAAGGACAAGACCCCGCAGCAGAAGCCCGGCGAGAAGCCCACCGCGGCCGCCGAGCCCGCCGCGACCACGCCGGGCAAGCCCGCCGCCAAGCCGTCCGGCCCGGCGCAGCCATCGGCGGCCGCCACCAGCCCGGCGCCCGCGATCCTCGTGCCCGAGGGCACCGGCCCGGCCAAGTCGCTGCGCACGACCGGCTCGGCCACCGTCGCGCTCACCTTCGATGACGGTCCCGACCCGGTGCAGACCCCGAAGATCCTCGAACTACTGGCCAAGTACCAGGTCAAAGCCACGTTCTGCCTGGTCGGCAGCCAGGTGCAGCGGCACCCGGACATCGTCCGGCAGATCGCCGCCGCCGGTCACACGCTGTGCAACCACACCTGGGACCACAGCCTGACCATCGGCAAGAAGCGGCCGGAGAAGATCCAGGAGGATCTGCGCCGCACCAACGAGGCGATCCTGGCCGCGGTGCCGGGTGCGGAGATCCCGTTCTTCCGCGCCCCGGGCGGCAACTTCACCGACGCGCTGGTGCAGACGGCGTACACGGACGGCATGACCTCGCTCTACTGGGAGGTCGACCCCCGCGACTGGGAGCACACCGAGACAGAGGACGACGCCGCCCACGTCGACAAGATCATCAAAGGCGTGCAGAAGGACACCCGGCCGGGCGCGATCGTGCTGTCGCACGACTTCAACCAGCCGGACACCATCCTGGCGTACGAGCAGCTGCTGCCCTGGCTGACCGAGAACTTCCAGCTCGGCATCCCGGACCAGCCACCGGCCCCCACCGCGGCGGCGCCCGGCCCGGCGTCCTCACTCTGACGGCTGGCAGACCGGGCACCAGTAGAGGTTCCGCCCGGCCATCGGGCCCCGGGTGACCGCGGTGCCGCAGACCAGGCACGGCTGACCCGTACGGCGATAGACATAAACCTCACCGCCGTGCCGGTCCACCCGCGGCGCCCGCCGCATCGCCTCCGGCGTGTGAGCGGTGTGGACGGTGTCGATCCGCCCCCGCACGACCCCCTCCTTCATCAGGGCCCGCAGGTCGTCCCAGAGCTCCGCCCAGCACTGCACGCTGATGTCCCGCCCCGGTGTGGTCGGCGCGAGCCCGGCCCGGAACAACACCTCGTTGGCGTAGATGAGCCCGCACCCGGCCACCACGGTCTGATCGAGCAGCAGCGCGAACACCGGCTTGCCGCTGGCCACCACCCGGGCGTACGCCAGCCGCGGCTCGGCATCGTCGCGCAACGGATCCTGCCCGAGCCGGGCCCGCAACGCCGCGACCTGCACCGGGTCGAGCACCTCGCAGGCGGTCGGACCCCGCAGCTCCAGCCAGTGGCGCGCACCGGACATGGCCAGCCGCACCTGCCCGACGGGCGCCGGCGCGGGCAGCTCACCATCGGCGAACTTCCCGTACAGCCCGAGATGAATGTGCATCGTCGACTCGTCGTCGAAGTGGTGCAGCAGGTGTTTGCCGTACGCCTCGGCGTCGACCAGCGTGCGCCCGTCCAGCAGCGCGGCCCCGGCGGCGAACCGCCCCTGCGGGCTGGCCACCCGGACGACCTGGCCGGCGAAGAGCGCCCGATGCCGCGCCGCAAGCCGATGAATGGTGTGTCCCTCTGGCACGGGGAGCAACGGTACTCAGCCGCCCGGATCCCCGGCGAGTCAGCCCAAGCCCGCGCAGCCCTTACGCCCGCTCTCGATCCACGGCGTACCGGAGAGGGGCGCCGGCAACATTTGCCCGACTTGCTCGTCCACCGTCTCCACGCTGACGACAGCAATGAGTTCCTGGGGCGGATCCACAGCGCAGTTCCACTCGACCACCACGTCGACGGGCAACGACGTACCCGGCGGGACCTGACGTTCCTTCTCGGAGCTGCGTACGGTGACGCCCGGCTGGTCGACGCGGACGGCATGGACGCCGACCGTCTCCGGGCCGGCATTGACGACCGTGACCTGGGCTTCGATGCGTACTCGCCGCCGCTCGTGGTCCACCGTCAGCACACCGTCCTCGGCGAAGAGCAGCACTGAGACCGTGGACCAGGCAGCCTGATCCGCCTTTTCCACTGACACCGCCAACGGCCGATACCACCCGATGTACGTCGCGACGCCGCCGATTACCCCGCCGGCCAGTAACGACCCCGCCACGACCAGGACCAGCGCCCGTGTGGTGGCGAGCGGGCGCCGCCTGCGGTCATGAGCCGGCTGGTCCAGATCGATCACTGCCGGCCTCTTCCTGGCGCAGCGGGACATGGGCGCTGACGCGTACGAGAATATGGCAGCTCCGTCCCGGTCATCCTTGCCGGTGACCCCTGGTCTTTCGCCCTGAGGAGAATCGCTGGGATCGGCGCCCTTTACCGGGGAAGGTGGTAGAGGTCGAATGCCGGGTGGGTGCGACAGACTCCCGGCTCGTGCGAGAGGGTGGGTCCATGAGAGTTGACGAGATCGCGATGCGGGCGGGTGGCGCATCCTTTGACGACCAGGTCTTCGAGCGGCTGCTCCGGGAGCGCATCATCTTCCTCGGCAGCGAGGTCAACGACGAGGTGACCAACCGGATCTGCGCGCAGATGCTGCTGCTCGCCTCGGCCGACAGCGAGAAGGACATCGCCCTGTACATCAACTCGCCGGGTGGTTCCATCAGCGCGGGTATGGCCGTCTACGACACGATGCAGTACATCAAGAACGACGTGGCCACGATCGCCATGGGCATGGCGGCCTCGATGGGTCAGTTCCTGCTCTGCGCCGGCACCGCCGGCAAGCGGTACGCCCTGCCGCACGCCCGGGTGATGATGCACCAGCTGTCCGGCGGCATCGGCGGCACCGCGGCCGACATCGCCATCCAGGCCGAGAGCATGCTGCACATCAAGTCGGTCATGAACGAGCGGATCGCCTTCCACACCGGGCACACCCCGGAGGAGATCGGCCGCGACTCCGACCGGGACCGCTGGTTCACCGCCCAGGAGGCCAAGGACTACGGGATCGTCGACCACGTGATCTCCAAGGCGACCGACGTCACCGCGACGTCCGCCCTGGTCTGACGCGTTTCCGGCGGCGGGGGGGGGGGGGGGGGGGGGGGGGGAGGGGGGGGGGGGTGGGTGGGGGGGGGGTGGGGGGGGGGGGGGGGGGGGGGGTGGGGAAGGGGGGGGGGGGGGGA
>NZ_JBVJIR010000023.1:0-180882 GCF_055586185.1 Actinoplanes sp. NPDC051405 | reverse complement strand
CCCCCCCCCCCCCCCCCCCCCCCCCCCCCCCCCCCCCCCCCCCCCCCCCCCCCCCCCCCCCCCCCCCCCCCCCCCCCCCCCCCCCCCCCCCCCGCTGCCGGGTGTGACGTTGTGGTGCGGGCGGCTAATCGTCGCCTTGCAGGAAGCTCAGCAGGCGCAGAACCTCCAGGTACAGCCAGATGAGGCTGACCAGGATGCCGAACGCCGCGGTCCACGAGTAGCGCTGCGGCAGACCCATCCGCACGCCTTCCTCCACCTCGTTGAAGCTGAGGATGAAGCTCAGGGACGCGACGACGATGCAGATGATGCTGAAGCCGATGCCCAGGGCACCGTTGCTGCGCAGCCCGGTGGTGACGTCGAACAGCGAGAGGACGAAGTTGATCAGCATGACGGCGAACAGGCCGGCCATCACGGCGATCATGCCGCGGACGAACTTCGGCGTGGCCCGGATGACCCGGGCCCGGTAGAGGAACGCCATCAGGAAGAACACGCCGAAGGTGGCGATCACCGCTTGCAGGACGATGCCCTGGAAGCCCGCGATCTCCTGGTAGAACTTGCTGACCAGGCCGACGAACGCGCCTTCGATGACCGCGTACGCCACGACGAGCGCCGGGTTGGCCATCCGGGAGAACGAGATGACCAGGCCCAGCACCAGGCCGACCACCGCGGCACCGATCCAGGCCGCGCTGAGCAGCGAGTCCGGGACCAGGTTCCACGCCGCGACGGCGGAGACACCGGTGATGCCGAGCAGCGTCACGGTCTTGACGACGACGTCGTCGATCGTCATGGGTCGCACAGCCGGCGGCGAAGCCGGATATCCCGGTGCGCTGGGGTACGGCTGACC
Source organism: Actinoplanes sp. NPDC051405 (assembly GCF_055586185.1). Taxonomy (NCBI): domain Bacteria; kingdom Bacillati; phylum Actinomycetota; class Actinomycetes; order Micromonosporales; family Micromonosporaceae; genus Actinoplanes; species Actinoplanes sp. NPDC051405. Next base: position 180,038 of record NZ_JBVJIR010000023.1, on the reverse strand, counting down.
GTAACCCGGCTGACCGGCGGCCGGGCCGTACGGTCCGGCCGGGTTGTACCCGGCGGTCCGCTCCCGCTCGGCCGCTTGGCCGAGGCGCGAGAGCACCGGGTTGGAAGTCTTCACTGTGTCCAGCCTCCCTTGAGGTTGAGGCACGTAGGGGCGTGCTGTTCAAGGGTAAGCGCAATACCAGCTGGATGTCGCCCGGCAAAGCTGTGAGCAGGCTGAAAACCGTGCCCGGGGCGGGTCTCGAACCCGCACGCCTTTTGGGCAGCCGCTTTTAAGGCGGCCGTGTCTGCCGTTCCACCACCCGGGCCGATGCGTTGCTGCTCACCGTAGCCGGTCGGGCCCGCCCCGCAGAACGCCGGGACGGGCACAAACCACGCTCAGCGGGACCCGGCGCCCACCGGCTCGGCGCTGCGGTCGTCGCCCAGCGGCGGGGTCACGTGGGTGAACTCCTCGCGCGGGGCGTGCAGCTGGCCCAGCGAGACGACCTCCCGCTTGAGCACGAAGGCCAGCGTCCAGTCGGCCAGCACCCGCACCTTGCGGTTGAACGACGGGATCCGGCTCATGTGGTACGTGCGGTGCATCATCCAGGCCGGGAAGCCCTTGAGCTTGACGCCGTAGATCTTGGCGACGCCCTTGTACAGACCCAGGCTGGCGACGCTGCCCGCGTACTTGTGCTTGTAGTCCTTGGGCTGGGCGCCGATGATCACCGCGCGGATGTTGTCGGCCAGCCGGGAGGCCTGCCGGACCGCGTGCTGGGCGCTCGGCGAGCACCAGGCACCCGGGTTGGTCAGGTCGGGGACCTGCGCGCAGTCGCCGGCCGACCAGGCGCCGTCGAGCACGTTGTCGCCGTCGACCACCTGGAGCATCGTGTTGCAGGTCAGGTGCCCGCGCGGGCCGCGAGGCAGGTCGGTGTGGTCGAGCATGGGCGACGGCTTGACGCCGGCGGTCCAGACGATGGTCTCGGCCCGGAAGGTCTCGCCGTCGGAGAGCCGTACCTCGCCGTCGACGCACGACTCCATCCGGGTCTCGAGCCGGATGTCGATGCCGCGCTTCTGCAGCTGGCGGGCCGCGTACGCGCCCATCTCCGGGCCGACCTCGGGCAGAATCCGGTTCGACGCCTCGACCAGCACGAAGCGGACCTCGTCCTGCTCCAGCTCGGGGTAGTACTTCAGGCCGTCGCGGACGACGTCCTCCATCTCGGCGAGCGCCTCCACGCCGGCGTAACCGCCACCGACGAAGACGAAGTTGAGCGACGCCTTGCGCATCCCGGCGTCCGGGGTGGTGGCCGCGATGTCCAGCCGGTCCAGGATGTGGTTGCGCAGGTAGATGGCCTCACCGATGGTCTTGAAGCCGATGCCGCGCTCGCGCAGGCCGGGGATCGGCAGGGTGCGCGAGACCGAACCGGGGGCCACGATGATGTGGTCGTACTCGATCTCCTTGACCGGCCCGTCGATCGGCCGCACGGTGACCGTCCTGCGGGCGTGCTCGACCTTGGTGACCTCGCCGGAGACGATGTGGCAGCGCTTGAGCTCGCGGCGCAGCGGCACGACCGAGTGGCGCGGCGAGATGTTGCCGGCTGCGGCCTCCGGCAGGAACGGCTGGTACGTCATGTGCGGCTGCGGATCGATGACGATCACCTCAGCCTGCACCGAGTTGAGCTTCCTCGACAGGCGCAGAGCGGCGTACAGCCCCACGTGACCTGCCCCTACGACGACGATCCGCTGCGGTTTCACCCTTCCATCATCCGGATCCGAGGGCCGCCGTGCGCGGTTCTGTGACCAAGCACAACCCCGTTAGTCAAGTGCCGTAACGCACACGTTTCGGTTTCATTTCGCTGGAAACTTAGGGTGCGCTCACCGTTACGGGCGGCGCAGCAGCCGGCCCAGCAGCAGGGTGATGGCCACCGCCGCGGCCAGTCCGACCAGCGTCGCGATCACGAACGCTCCCCCGGCCAGCTCCGCGGTCAGGCCCAGCGTGATCACGGTGAGCACGGCCGAGATCAGCACGACCAGCAGGGCCCGGGCCAGCCAGCCGGCGATCACGTCCACGTTGACGATGGCGTCGTACGGCAGCACCGCCGCCAGCGCGGCCAGCGTGTGCCCGAGATACGTCAGGGCGGCGATGCTCAGCACCCGCCACAGGGCCACCCGGGCGTCGTACCAGGTGGTGTCGAGGATCCAGCCGCCCACCACGACCAGCACCGCGAAGGTCACGCCGCGGCCGCGCGGAGCGAAGGCCGGGTAGACGCCGACCAGGGCGAGCAGGACGACGTAGCGGCTCGCGGTCAGCGCGGCCGGCCAGGCCACCATCAGCGCGAGCACGAAGACCAGGGCGATCCCGCCGCGGACCAGCAACGGCAGCGCCGTCGCCCGGGCCACGGTGGTCCGGGTGCGTTCGATCCGCCGGGTGATGCCGTCGAGCATGTCAGCGCCCCCGAGGTGCGGAGGCGAGCCGGGACACGTCCCGCAGCACCAGGTCCAGGCTGCCGGCCCCGGCCCAGGTCACCACCGGCACCCCGTGCTCGCGCAACCGGCCCAAAACGTTCTCCCGCTCCATCCGCCACAGCTTGGTGGCGGTCGGCGTCCACGGGCTGCGGTTCGGCGGCGTGACCCCGGCGGGCAGCGTGTCGACCGCGACGGTGAAGCGGCCGGACTGGCTGAGCCCGGCCAGCATGTCGGCCGAGCGCGGGTCGACCAGCGGGGTCAGCACCATGACCAGCGCGTCCGAGGAGACGTGGTGGGCGCCGAACACGTGCTCGTGCGGGCCCTGGTCGCCGGTGTCGGCCCGGACGTCCAGCAGCCACTCGAGAACCGTCAGGTATTGCCGGCGTCCGGTGGCGGCGCGCAGCCGCCGGGCGGAGGAGCCGTACTCCATGAGCGAGACCCGGTCACCGCGCTGGAGGTAGTGCTCGGCGATGGCGGCGGCCGCGCGGACCGTCGTGTCGAGCACGGACGCCCGGCCTTTGACGCCGCCGGACGCGCCGGCCTCGCCGAGGACGTCCAGCAGGAGCAGCACCTCGGCGTCCCGGTCGGACAGGGTGGAGGCCACGTGCAGGTCGCGGGTGCGCAGGGAGACGCGCCAGTCGATGCGGCGCAACCGGTCACCGGGGGCGAACGGGCGTACCCCGGCCAGCTCGCCGCCCTCGCCGGGCCGCCGCGACCGGTGGTTGCCGACCAGGCCGGCCGCCGCCGGCATCGCCTCGGTGGCCGCGAACGGCTCGGTCTCCGGATACACCCGCACCCGCCGGGCCGGCGTCACGACCGGGCGGCAGGCCAGCAGGCCACCGCAGGCGGCGACGCGGGCGGCGGCCGGACCCACCTCGTGCCGGCCCCAGCGGGTCGCCTCGCCGGGCAGCTCGACGGCGGTCCAGCCGTCGGTGGCGACGGTGATCGCGAACGGCCGGTCGGCGTCGCGCAGCTCCAGCCACGGGGAGGTCCGGGTCCGCACGACCACCAGGTCGTACGGGATGACGTCGGGGTTGGCCACGGTGAGCCCGGCGCCGACGCTGCCGCCTTCGACGATGTGCTCCTCGTCCGCGTCCACCGTGAGCTCGGGCGCGGAGCGCGGCATCCGGCGCAGCCCGATCGCCGCGCCGACGGCGAACGGCGCCGCCAGCAGCACCAGATCGACGCGGCCCAGCGCCACCCCGAGGACCAGCAGCAGACCGGTCAGCAGCACCGTGCGGCCCAGCGCCCGGGTGGGCACCCAGGCGGGCGCCGCCCACCCCTCGTCGGCCGCCGGCCCCTGAGGGGGTACGGCGGTCCGCAACGACGGCGGCTCCAAGGCTGTCACTGGCCGGTGTACCCGCCCGCGTACGTCGGCAGGGCACCACTGGCCGGCGCCGGCACCGCCTGCAGCACCTCCTGGACCACGAAGGACGGGTCGACCCGGCGCAGCCACATCTCCGGCCGCAGCGTGATCCGGTGGGCCAGCGCGGGGACCGCCACGTCCTTGACGTCCTCGGGCACCACGAAGTCCCGGCCGGCCATGACCGCCCGGGCCCGGGCCAGCAGGAGCAGCGCCAGCGAGCCACGCGGCGACGAGCCGACCAGCGCCGAGGCGTGCTCGCGGGTCGCCGAGGTCAGCGAGACGATGTACCGGCCGATCGAGTCCTCGACCACGACCTGCTCCAGCGCGGCCTGCATGGCCATCAGCCGGCGCGCGTCGACCACCGGCGCCAGCTGCGACTCCTCCTGGCGGCGGGACATGCGGCGGCGCAGCACCTCCCACTCCTCGTCCTCGCTGGGGTAGCCGAACGAGACGCGCAGCATGAACCGGTCGAGCTGGGCCTCGGGCAGCGGGTACGTGCCCTCGTACTCGATCGGGTTGGCCGTGGCCAGCACGTGGAAGGGCGGGTCCAGCCGGTAGGTGACGCCCTCGACGGAGACCTGCTTCTCCTGCATCGCCTCCAGCAGGGCGGCCTGGGTCTTCGGCGGCGTCCGGTTGATCTCGTCGGCGAGCAGCATGTTGGTGAAGACCGGCCCGGCCCGGAACGCGAAGTCACCCTTGCGCTGGTCGTAGAGGAAGGAGCCGGTCACGTCTGCGGGCAGCAGGTCGGGGGTGAACTGCAGGCGGCGGAAGTCCAGGCCGAGCGACTGGGCGAAGCAGCGGGCGGTCAGCGTCTTGCCCAGCCCGGGCAGGTCCTCCAGCAGCACGTGACCGCCGGCCAGGATGCCGGCCAGCACCAGCTCGAGAGACTCGCGCTTGCCGACCACCACGCTGCCGACCGAGTCCAGGACAGCGCCGGCCAGCCTGCCGACCTCGTACGGCGGCAGGGCCTCCACGCTCGCGTCCGTCACCGAACCACCCTTCTCAGATCTTCTCTAGTGCCTCGACGTACGTGGACAGCTCACGGGGCTTCGGCGAGCGCCGGCCCGGCTCGTCCAGGAACTCCCACAGCGGCTCGCCGAGCAGCTCCCGGGCCCGCCGCGGATCGGACGCGCGGGTGAACCCGTGCTTGAGCCGCAGGCGTTCGTCGGCGAGCTCGGCGAACACGGGCAGGACGTTACGCGAGAACCTCTCGAAGTCGTGCTGCGACCACTCCAGCCGTTGCTCCCAGCGCCGTACCGCCGCCCGCAGGGTATCGGTGCCGGCCCATCGGTAGTCGCCCTCGTCCTCGCCGCGGCGGGTCGCCGGCTTGGGCAGCGGCGGCGGGGCCACTTCGGACACGGCCAGCATCAGCAGCCGCAGCGCGACGAACGCGGCCACGATCAGCAGGATGGAGACGTTGATGCCGCGCGACCGCAGCGCTGCCACGGTGACGACAGTGGCGACCGCGACGAGCAGGAGGTTGCGGACGACCCAGCCGATCCGGGACCGCGGTTTCTCGGCCTCCTCCTCGGGCGGGTCCGGGAGCATGACCTCGGCCGGCCGGCTGCCGAAGAGGTCCTCGAGCCCGCCGTCCTGCTCGCGGCTCACGAGCTGACTCCGGCGCCGAGGTCGACCCGCAGCCGTTCGAGGGCCGAGCGGGCCTGCTGGCGCATCTGGTCGTCGACGGTGTGGGTGGCATATCGGGCCTGGCGGTAGACCGCGGCGAACGGGGTCAGCACGCCGGCGTCGAGGCGCTGCTCGGCCAGCAGCCGGGCGACCAGGTCGGTGGGGCTGTCACCGGCGTGCCGGGGTGTGCCGGCCGCGGCGGCGGCCTGCTCCAGGCGTACCCAGCAGGCGATCACGGCCCGGCGGGGGTCCCGGTCGGTGTCGGAGAGCTCCTGCAGGCCCGCGTCCAGCGCGGCGACCAGGTCCTCGGCGGTGCGTGCCTCCGGCCGGCGCGGCTCCCGGCGGCCGCGGTTGCCGCGGCGGCTCAGCGTCTGGCGCAGCAGCGCCCACCCGACCAGGCCGATCACGATGGCGCCGACGATGCCGAGGATCACCAGGGCGACGGTGCCGGTCCAGTCGGGCAGGTCACCGCCGGCCTTCGACGGCTCCTGCGAGGGCTCGACGCGTGCTTCCAGCGAGGGCGGCAGCAGCGGTGCGGCCTCGATGCTGGGCGCGGCATCGGGCTCGAACCTGTCCAGCTGCGGGGCCGAACGGGTGGCCGCCAGCGAGGCGAGAAAGAGCAGCGCGAGGACGGCGGCCAGCGGCCACCAGCGACGCAGTGCGGCGAGATCCAACACTCCCGGCCTTAGGTCGTCCGTGCACGGCGGAAAATCGGCAGAGTCCGCATCATGCCAGGCCCGCCAGGTCTTTGGCACGGCCGAGGACGTCGTCGAGCATGGCGGGGGTGAGCCGGCCGGTGAACGTGTTCTGCTGGGAAACGTGGTAACAGCCCAGCAACTCGGGCACGCCGGGCTGGCTGACCTGGGCACCGTGGCCGAAGGCGGGACGCGGGACGGGCGGCCGCAGGCCATAGACGGCGGTCATCGCGGGCCACCACGCCGCCCAGGCAAAACCACCGAGCGCGATGACGACGCGCAGCGTGGGCCGGATCAGGGTGAGCTCGCGGTGCAGCCACGGCGCGCAGGTGTCCCGCTCGACCGGCAGCGGCTTGTTGTCCGGCGGGGCACAGCGGACCGCGGCGAAGATCCGGGTGTGCCGCACCGCCAGGCCGTCGTCGGCCGCGACGCTGGTCGGCTGGTTGGCCAGGCCGGCCCGGTGCAGCGCGGCGAAGAGCACATCGCCGGAACGGTCACCGGTGAAGATGCGGCCGGTGCGGTTGCCACCGTGGGCGGCCGGGGCGAGACCGAGGATGGCGATGCTCGCGTCGGCGGGTCCGAGACCCGGGATCGGGCGGGCCCAGTAGGTCTGGTCGCGGAACGAGGCCCGTTTGACCCGGGCGGCCTCCTCGCGCCAGGCGACCAGGCGCGGGCAGGCGAAGCAATCGGCGACGCCGGCGTCGAGGACCGGCAGGTCGGGCGCGGCGGCCGCGTACTGGGCGACGTCTTCAGGGGTACGGCTGGGCACGGCTCCAGCACAGCACTGCGCGGGACGGCGGGAGCAGCCGGGGTGGGGCTCCCGCCGTACCGGGGTAAGTCAGGCCTTCGGGCGCAGGCAGAGCAGGTAGCCCTTGCCGGCGGTGCTGCCGTAGACGAAGTACTCCTCGCTCTCCTTGAAGAACTTCTCGCAGGACTTGCTGCTGGTGTTGCTCTCGCCGTCGACCCGGCCGACCACGGTGAACGCGGCGTCGGCCGAGCTGCAGTCGACGACCTTGGCGTCGGCCTCGGTCTCCTCGTCGACCTTCACGTCCTCGGAGGAGGCGACGCAGTCACCGACGGCGGCGTCCTTGGCCTTGTCGCCGAAGAAGGCCTCGCGGGCCACGGCGATGATGACGAACACGACGATGGCGCCGAGGATGCGCAGCGCGATCCGGCCGAACGCGCTCTTCTTCTTGGGCTCGGGCGGGAAGGCGGCCGGGCTGCCGAAGCCCTGCTGCGCCGGGTCCCCGTAGGGCTGGCCGGACACGGGCTGGCCGGGCCCGGGCTGGCCACCGGCCGGCGGGGCACCGTAGGGCTGGCCCTGCGCCGGCGGCGCGCCGTAAGGCTGACCCTGCGCCGGCGGCGCGCCGTAGGGCTGGCCTTGCGCAGGGGCGTTGCCGAAGCCCTGGTTGGCGGGCGGCGGGAAGCCGTCACCGGCAGAAGGCGGCGGCGCGACCGGGTTGCTCACGATGATTCCTCTCGGGCTCCGGCCGAGGGGGTCGGCCGATCGGAGCACAAGGTAGCGATCCGGGCAGCGCCGCCGCGACCCCGTTACCAGGCCTTTACCTCGGTGCCGGCGAGACGCTCGGCGAAGTGGCCGAAGGGCTGGTCGAGGGACTGACCGAAGGGCTGACCCCGGAGCCGTCCTCCAGCGGCGGCACCGGGCCCGGCCCGTTCGCCCCGGGAGCACCCGACGCCTCCCCCGCTGCCGCACTGGCCGTGGCGGTCGGCGCCCGGAACGGATCCCGCTCGGCGCAGTACGGGTACGTGAGCGTCTGGACCTCGGTGTAGTTGCCCGACTCGTCGTAGCAGTACGCGTTGCCCAGGCGCAGCGGCGCGCCGTTCTGGTCGAAGATGCGCGCGTTCTGCACCAGCCGGCCCTGCTCGTCGTACACGAAGAGGTCCTCGATGTTGCCGTACGGGTTCGAGTTTTCGTAGTTGACGTCCGCGTAGGGGGCGCCGCGGCTGCTGCTGTCGGCGCTGAGGAAGCCGCCCAGCGCGACGAGCACCAGCACCACCGAGCCCGCGTAGAGCGCCAGCTGCGGCCAGTGGGTCAGGCGCACCGAGCGGCGGCCGAGCCAGATCGAGCCGAGGATGCCGGCCGCGAGCAGCAGCAGGGCTACGGCCTCGCTGCCACCGATGCGCGGCAGCAGACCGATCGGCTGGCCGCTGTCGTCGAGCATCCAGGCGAGCACCATGGCCGCCAGGTAGCCGCGCAGCACCCACCACGCCGGGCGCAACTGCACGAGGAAGTCGCTGGCCCGCTCGGCGCCGAACAGCGGGCCGAGCCGCACGTCGGCGACGCGCAGCCGGGCCAGGGCCACGTCGCGCATCTCCTTGAACTGGTCGGTGCGCCCGGGTGGATCGGGGAAGCCGCCGACGAAGCCGGCGCTCATCCGCAGATCCGCGGCGTACGCCTCGGGGCTGCCCAGGCGGTCGGTCAGCGAACCCTCGCCGTCGGCCGCCACCTCGGCGAGGTGCTCGGGCAGATCCTCGAGCAGTTCGTCACGCAGCGACTCGGGCAGGTCACCGAGGGCCGCGCGGACCGCGAACACGTACAGATTGATCTCGTCCTGAGCTGTGGTGATCACGCCGTCTCCCGCTCGCGAAGCAGATCGTCCATCGTGGATGCGAAACCGTGCCAGACCTTGCCGGAGCGCTGCAACTCGGCCCGGCCGGCGGGGTTGAGCGCGTAGTACTTGCGGTGCGGACCCTCGTCGCTGGGCACGACGTAGGTGGTGAGCAGGCCGGCGTTGAAGAGCCGGCGCAGGGTGCCGTAGACGGAGGCGTCGCCGACCTCGGTCAGCCCGGCCGTCCGGAGACGGCGCAGGATGTCGTAGCCGTAGCCGTCCTCGTCGCGCAGGGCGGCTAGGCAGGCCAGGTCCAGCACGCCCTTGAGGAGCTGGGTGGTATCCACGCGGTGCACACTACTTCGCGATGCGAAGTAGTGTCAAAGGCACGGTACCGCCGCCGACGGATCGATCGCCGTTACCGGCCTGCCGGACCACTTTCGCACCGCCGGTCAAGGCGGCCGGGCGGCTCAGTCGCGGTGCGTCGCGGCCCGCAGGGTGGAGAAGAACTTCTTGAGGGTGGGGTGGTCGACCTTGCGCGCGGGATGGGCGGCGGGCACCGCGTCCTCCTCGGCGGCCGGATCCACCTGGGAGAAGGCGATGCCGTCGAGGATGTCGTGCTCGCTGGCGATCACCGAGGTCTTGCCGGCGCGTTCCATGATGATGCGCAGGATCAGGGCCCCGGCGCCGATCACGTCCGCGCGCCCCGGATGCATCACCGGCAGGTCCCGGCGGTCGGCCACCGTCGAGCCGAGCAGGTCCTGGGTCACCTTCGCCACGTCGTCGTACGGGACCCGCGCGTGGTGGATCCGCTCCGCGTCGTACCGGGGCAGGTGCAGAGCCAGGGCGGCCACCGTGGTGACCGAACCGGCCAGCCCGACCAGCGTCGCCGTGCCGTGGCCGGACACCGTCCGCAGGGCGGTGTCGACGGCCTTGGTGATGTCCTGCTCCGCCGCCGCGACCTCCGCCGCAGTCGGCGGGTCGCTGCGCAGGTGCCGCTCGGTCATCCGGACACAGCCGATGTCCATCGAGATCGCGTGCTTGACCTCGTCGCCGCCCACCACGAACTCGGTGGAACCACCGCCGATGTCGACCACCAGGTACGGCTGCTCGGCCGTCAGCCCGGTGACCGCCCCGGCGAAGGACAGCCGGGCCTCCTCGTCGCCGCTGATCACCTCGGGGTCCACGCCCAGGGTGGCGCGGACCATCGCGGTGAAGTCGGCGGCGTTCGCCGCGTCCCGCGACGCCGAGGTCGCGCACATCCGGACCCGGCTCACCCCCAGCTCGGCGATCTCGGTCGCGTACCCGAGCAGGGCCTTGCGGGTGCGCTCGATCGCCTCCGGCGCGAGCCGGCCGGTGCGGTCGACGCCCTCCCCGAGCCGGACGATCTCCATCCGCCGGGCCACGTCGGTGAGGCGGCCGCCGGCGATGTCCGCGATGAGCAGCCGGATGGAGTTGGTCCCGCAGTCGATCGCCGCGACTCTCACGCTGTTCTCCTAGAGATGGAGGAGCATCCTCGTGTTACCGAGGGTATTCGGCTTCACCCGTTCCAGGTCGAGGAACTCGGCGACACCTTCGTCGTACGAGCGCAGCAGCTGCTCGTAGACGCTGTGCGGGACGGGCGCGCCGTCGATCTCGGTGAAGCCGAACGAGCCGAAGAACCGGGTCTCGAAGGTCAGGCAGAACACCCGCGCGACGCCCAGCTGCCGGGCGACGTCGAGCAGCTCCGCGACCAGCCGGTGGCCGATCTTGAGACCGCGGTACGCCGGATCCACCGCGACCGTGCGGATCTCGGCCAGGTCCTCCCACATCACGTGCAGCGCGCCGCAGCCCACGACCTGGTCGGTGGCCGCGTCCACGGCCACCCAGAACTCCTGGACGGCCTCGTAGAGCGTGACGGTGGCCTTGCTCAACAGCCGGCGGTCCGACGTGTACGTGTCCACCAGGTTCCGGATGGCCCGGACGTCGGACGTGCGCGCGCGGCGGATCTCGACCTGCATGCGGCCGAGTTTATTCAGCCGGCGGCGGCACGCACGGACTGCCTGTCCACCACGGCTCGACCGCCGCGCGGACCTCGTCACCGAACGGGTTTACGCCGGGCCCCGCCGCCAGGGCGTGCCCGAGGTGCACGTGCAGGCACTTGACCCGGTCGGGCATGCCGCCGGCGGAGACGTTCTCGATCTCCTCGACGTGCTCGACGGCCTCCCGGCGCTGCAGATAGTCCTCGTGCGCCTTCTCGTACTGCGCGGCGAGCGCCGGGTCGGTGGCGAGCCGGTCCTGCATCTCCCGCATGACGCCGGCGGACTCCAGCCGGCTGCACGCGGCCGTGGCCCGTGGGCAGGTCAGGTAGAACAGCGTCGGGAACGGGGTGCCGTCGTCGAGGCGCGGGGAGGTCTCCACCACGTCCGGGTTACCGCAGGGGCACCGGTGCGCGATCGCCCGGGTGCCGCGGGGGCGGCGGCCGAGCTGCTGGGTGACTGCCTGCAGATCCGTCTCGGAGGGTGTCGTCATCTACTTCCGGGTTTCTGAGTTGGCAGCGGCGACGCTGCCCCAGAGGGTGTCGTACCAGCGGTTCTGAGTCTGCGCCGCAGCGCTCTTACCGGCGTCCCGGGCGGCACCGGCCGGGTCGTTCAGCACCAGCAGCGGCACTTCACCGGGGCGCACGTAGAAGAGGCGGTCGCGGGCCTGGCTGCGGACGTACTCGGGGTCCTTCCACTTCTCCACCTCCTCGGTCAGCCCCTTGATCTTGGCCTGCTGCAACGCCTGGTCGGCCTGCATCTGGGCGATCTGGGACTCCTGCGCGAGATAGACGCGGACCGGATAGGTGTAGGCCAGCGCGAGGGCCACCAGCACGACGATCAGCACGGTGGCCCGGCCGGTGAAAGCTTTGGGGCGGGTGGCGACGGTGCGCTTGGTCGCCCCGGTCGCGGGCGCGCGGCGCGCGGCCGCCGGCCGGCTGCCGGACCGGATGCCGCTGGTGGTGCGGGGGGCCGGCGTCCGGCGGGGCTCGATCCGGGTGGCGGCGGTGTCGCGGCTACGGGCCGGACGAGCGGCCGTACGGCTGCCCGGGCGTCCCGCATGACCGGTGGGACGACGGGCCGGGCCCTGACCACTCGGTGTGCGGCGCTGCGTCATCCCTGCCCCTCCCCCGGAGCTCGCCCAAGACCATGGAGTTGCGGCACCTGCCACTGGACACTATGCCCAGGCGACGCGGAGCCACAACTCCATGATCTGTCGACGCAGCGTTACGCGGTGCGGTAACGCGGGAACGCGCCCGCACCGGCGTACCGGGCGGCGCTGCCGAGCTCTTCCTCGATGCGCAGCAGCTGGTTGTACTTGGCGACGCGGTCCGAACGGGCCGGCGCACCGGTCTTGATCTGGCCGCTACCCACAGCCACGGCCAGGTCCGAGATGGTGGTGTCCTCGGTCTCGCCGGAGCGGTGGCTCATCATCGTCTTGAAGCCGGCCCGGTGCGCCATGTCCACGGCGTCCAGGGTCTCGGTCAGCGAGCCGATCTGGTTGACCTTGACGAGGACCGCGTTGGCGGCGCCCTCGGCGATGCCCCGGCCGATGCGGGTCGGGTTGGTGACGAACAGGTCGTCGCCGACGATCTGGACCTTGCCGCCGATCTGGGCGGTGAGCGCGGTCCAGCCGGCCCAGTCCTCCTCGTCGAGCGGGTCCTCGATGGAGACGATCGGGTACGTCTCGGCGAGCTTGGCGTAGTAGTTGATCATCTCGTCGGTCGACTTCGGCGAGCCCTCGAAGACGTACGCGCCGTCCTTGTGGAACTCGGTCGCCGCGACGTCCATGGCCAGCACGATGTCGGTGCCCAGGCTGAAGCCGGCGGCCTGCACGGCCTCGGCGATCAGGTCCAGCGCGGCCGCGTTGGTCGGCAGGCTCGGCGCGAAGCCGCCCTCGTCGCCCAGCCCGGTCGACAGGCCCTTCTTCTTCAGCACCGACTTGAGCGCGTGGTAGACCTCCGCGCCGGTGCGCAGCGCCTCGCGGAACGACGGCGCGCCGATCGGGGCGATCATGAATTCCTGCACGTCGACGTTCGAGTCGGCGTGCGCGCCACCGTTGAGGATGTTCATCATCGGCACGGGCAGCACGTGCGCGTTCGGTCCGCCGACGTAGCGGAACAGCGGCAGCTCGGCGGAGAGCGCGGCGGCCTTGGCGACGGCGAGCGACACGCCGAGGATGGCGTTGGCGCCCAGCTCGGACTTGTCGGCGGTGCCGTCGATGTCGAGCATCTTCTCGTCGATCAGGCGCTGCTCGCTGGCCTCGTAGCCGAGCAGCTCGTCGGCGATCTTGTCCTCGACGTTGCTGACCGCCTTCTCGACGCCCTTGCCGAGGTAGCGGCCCTTGTCACCGTCCCGCAGCTCGATCGCCTCGAAGGCGCCCGTGGAGGCGCCGGACGGCACCGCGGCGCGTCCGACCGTGCCGTCGTCCAGGCCCACCTCGACCTCGACGGTGGGGTTGCCCCGCGAGTCGAGAATCTCCCGGGCGACGATCGCTTCAATGGTGGCCATCTGTCGTGTCGCTCCTCATGCTCGTATGGATAGATTCCAGACCGCGACCCTGCGGCCCACCACGGGCTAGAGCGTATCGACCCGGGGTGTCGCCCGTGGCGGCGGCCGGTGAACTTACGCCGCCACATGCCTCAGGCGGGGCCGGAAAATGCCGATCTCGGGTATCGCCATGACTACTACCGTGCTCCTTCCCGATGCCGGCTCGTACGTCGAGATGACCGCCTCCGACGAGCAGGCCTCCCGTGTCCGTGTCGTGCACGCGGAGGGCAAAGGTCTGACACTGTCGGCCCCGCTGGTCGCCGTCCCCGTCGTGGGCGCGGACGTGACCCTGCGCTGGTCGGCGGCCCCCCGCGGCCGGTACGCGCTGACCTGCGCGGTGCTGGAGGTGGCCGAGAACCGGCTGCAGGTGGAGGCCCGCGGTGAACCGCTGGTCGAACAGCAGCGCCACTTCGTCCGCGGCGGTGGCGGCGAGCAGGTGATCATGTACCGGGCCGGCTTCCCGGACGCGAACGGCTGGATCCGCGACATCAGCGAACACAGCATGCGGGCCCACTTCGAGGACACGAACGTCCGCGACGGTGAGGACCTGCAGCTGCGGATCGAACTGGGCAGCGAGATCATCGACGTGGGCGCGACGGCGTCGAAGGTCGAACGACTGGCCCAGCAGGTGCCGCCGGGGCCGATGTCGGTGGAGCTGGTGGCCATCTTCGACGTGACGGAGGCGCAGGCCCGGGTGATCCGCCGGTACGTCATGCGCCAGCAGCTACTGAGCCGCACCCGGGCCTGATAACCGGTTTGCGCGCGGTTGCACGCATCGGCCAAGGTGGGTCACGTGCCCGTTCTCAGACGACGCCTCGCCACGGCCGTACTCATGCTGTGCGTCGCGACGGCGGGCTGCTCGGAGCTGGACGAGTCGGGCCAGGGCCTGACCCGCAACGACCTCGTGGCGGACCTGGCGGCGCAGATGACGTCGGCGGCCGACCTGACGTACGAGGCGAACTACCAGCTGCCGGGCGGAGAGAAGGCGACGGTCGCGCAGACCCGGAAACCGGCCCGGACGGCGTACGTGTACCCCGGCGGCAAGGTGACGGTGACGGCGGACGCGACCACGGAATGCCGTACGGAAAAAACAACGACCTGCACCCTGACGGCGCCGGCGACGGCAGCGACCCCGGCCCCGGCAACGGTCTTCGAAGGCGCGGGCGAAAGCGGCCTGGTCCCCCCGGCGACGGTGCTGGCCCTGCTGAACGCGGCAGTGCTGGACAACGACGTGGAAGTCGACCAGCACGACACGACAATCGCGGGCCGGCACGCGACCTGCGTCCAGCTCCGCGGCGTCGACGACGCGGCGGCCCGCGACTTCACCACGTGCATCACCAACGAGGGCGTGCTGGGCAGCTTCGACGGCATCCTGAACTCTGCCCGGGTGGAAGTAGCGATGACCCACTACTCGGAGGAGGTCGAGGAAGCGATGTTCGACCTGCCCAAGTCGGCCAAACTGGTGGACCGGCGAGGCCGGTAGCTACGGCTCGGGGTTGCTGCTGAGCCGGCGGCTCAGCTGGATCGGCCCGGGGCGGGATTGGCCAGCTCACCGTGGCGCCGGCCTGACCCGCGGTGGCCTCACCGCCGACGACTGCTGGACAGACCGCCTGTGGCGTCGCCCAACGCGGCCTGGCGCTGCCCAACACGAGGCTGTTACGGGCTGCACCGCCATGTCCGGAGCGGGGCAGCTTGATGGGCCGGCGGCGTGGCAGATCTTGGTGGCCGATGGCCCCTATGGCGGCCAATAATTACCAAGATCTAAATGCGAACCAGCCCCAGCTCCGCCCGACACAGCTGCGACGCAGCCCGGCGCGGCCGGGCGTGGTGCGACGCAGCCCGGCACGGCCAGGCGCGGGCAGCCCGGCGCGGCTGGGCGCGGCAGCCCGGCGCGGCTGGGCGCGAACGCGACGCAGCCCGGCGCGGCCAGGCGCGGCAGCCCGGCGCGGCTGGGCGCGAACGCGACGCAGCCCGGCGCGGCCAGGCGCGGCAGCCCGGTGCGGCTGGGCGCGGCAGCCCGGTGCGGCTGGGCGCGGCAGCCCGGCGCGGCTGGGCGCGGCAGCACGGCGCGGCTGGGCGCGGCAGCCCGGTGCGGCTGGGCGCGGCAGCCCGGTGCGGCTGGGCGCGGCAGCCCGGCGCGGCCAGGCGGCAGCCCGGCGCGGCCAGGCGGCAGCCCGGCGCTGCCAGGCGCGATTGCGACGCAGCCCCGCGCGGCCAGGCGCAAATGCGACAGCCCGGCCCGGCCAGGCGCGAATGCGACGCAGCCCGGCACGGCTGGGCCATATGTCGCAAAGCGCGACAACTCCCGATCGCCCAGGCCGGCACGGCCAGGCAAGGCATGGCCGGACGCACCGCGACGGCGCCCGACGCAGTCTGCCTGTCCCAGCCCGGCCGAAACCAGGCCGAGACAGCATCACCTGGCGCGCCGCAGCAGCCTCCAGGCCACAGCCCAGCCCGACACCACCACGCCCACCCGGCCCCCGGCCCCCGGCCCCCGGCCCCCGGCCCCCGGCCCCCGGCCCCCGGCCCCCGGCCCCCGGCCCCCGGCCCCCGGCCGATGATGGCCGCGCCAAGCCGCGGAGGAGCCTCAAACCCCCAGCAACGTGCGCAAGTGCCGAGGCGGCGGCGACCCGTGCGCCAGCATCGCGTCGTGCCAGGCCTTGGGGGTGGCGCCGAACGGGCGGGCCGCTGCGATTGCTGACATTTCTGTGTAGCCCACGAAGTACGTTGAGAGCTGGGTCGAGGTCAGCAGCGCCCGCTTCCACTTGCCGGCGGCTTCGCCTTCTTCCTGGAAGCCTCGGCCGGTCATCATGGCCATCGCTTCCTGCTCGGTCAGGTCCTCGCAGTGCACCAGCTGGTCCAGGACCGCGTTGAGGCTCATGCGGAGCTGCATCTTGAGCTGTTGCAGGCGGACCGGCAGGCCGCCGAAGCCCAGCCCGGCCATCAGCTCCTCCGCGTAGACCGCCCAGCCCTCCACGAACGGGCCCGAGAAGCCCAGCGCGCGGACCCGGGTGTCGGCGCGGAACCGGCGGGAGTGCGCCAGCTGCAGGAAGTGGCCGGGCATCGCCTCGTGGACCGTCAGGTTGCGCAGCATGTGGTCGTTGTACTCACGGTAGAACGACTCCACGCGGTCCTTGGGCCAGTCCGACGGCGCCGGGGCGATGCAGTAGAACGTCGGGACGTCCGCGGTTTCCAGCGGGCCGGGCGGGTCGCAGTAGGCCACCGCCACGCCGCGGGCGAACTCCGGCATCTCCTCGATCACGCACGGGTCCTCGATCAGGGTCATCAGGGCGTGCTCGCGGACGAACTCCGTCGCCTCGCCCATTGTCACCTTGGCCAGGTCGACGATGGTGCTGTCGTCGGGGTGCTGCGCGGCCAGGGTGTCCAGGGCGCGGCGGACGGTTTCGTCGGTGGGCGGGCCGCCGGTGAGCTCGGCGGCGGCTGCGCGGAGTTGCTCGCCGACCTCGGTCAGGTTGCGTTCGGCACGGGACAGGATGTCCGCGGCCGGCAGTTCGGTGTCGAGGGTGTGCCACAGCCGGGCCTCCCACAGCGGGCGGCCCAGGCGGGGGTCGCGGCCGGGCTCGCCGCTCTCCAGCCGGGCCTTGAGCCAGCCGTCGAACTCGGCCAGGGCGGCCAGGGCGGTGGCCGCGGCCGGCTCGATCACGGAACGCAGGCCCGGCGCCTCGGCGAGCAGGCCGGGCACCTGGTCGCGGATCAGGGTCGCCGCGCCGGCGAACTGGCCGACTGCGACCTCGGTGTGCAGCCGGGGCACGTCGCGCAGGACCGCGCGGGCGGTGGCGAGGGCGTCGGGGACGGCCGCCAGCCGGCCGCCGAGGCTGGTGAGGCGTTCCTCCGCGGGGGCGAACGGGCGGGCCAGCAGGGTGTGCAGCATCGGGCCGGGGTTGTGGACGAGGGGATTCCACTCGTGCTCACGGACGTCGCTGAGCTCGAACATGCCGCGCTCGACGATGGCGGACAGGATCGCGTGGTCGACCTTTTCCTGGTCGTCGAAGTCGTCCGGGTCCGTGCCGGACAGGGCGTCGGCGGCGTCCCGCAGCATGGTCACCCGGTCGGCCACCGCACCGGGCGACAGATCGGGCAGGCGATCGTCGAAGCGGTGGTCACCGGCGTACGACGCCAGGGCGGGGTCGGTCTCCAGGATGGCGTCGACGATGCTCTCCGCGAGCGGCACGAACTCCGGCATGGAGCGAAATCTACTCGTCGGGTACGACATTCACGCGCCGGCGAGACCGAAGCGGCAGGCAGATCAGAACGGCCGGCGCGATCGGTACGGCAGGCGGATCAGAACGGCAGGCGGAATCGGTGCGGCAGGAGGATCAGAGGGAGTGGGACGGGACGTCACCCCTCGGCCTTGCGGATCTCGGCCGCCAGGTCCAGGGCCGCCTGCCGCAACGCCGCTTCCGCATCGAGCCCCTGCGACCGCGCATCCGCGACCAGCCGCAGCAACGTCGGACCCAGGCCCGCCCCGGACGGCAGCGGCACGCCCACCCCGGCCCGCTCGGCGCGCTGGAGGATCTTCGCTGCCAGGGACAGGGCCGGCTGGCTCAGCGCGATTCCTTCCAGCACCGAGTCGCGGGCCTTTTCCGCCTTCTTGATGCGTTCCCAGTTGTCGATGATGTCCTCGACGCCGCCGACCTCCTCGCCCGCGAAGACGTGCGGGTTGCGGCGGACCATTTTCTCCACCAGGCCGCCGGCCACGTCGTCGATGCTCCAGCGTTCGTCCTCCGGGAGGTTCTCCGCGAGCCGGGAGTGCAGGACCACCTGGAGCAGCACGTCGCCGAGCTCCTCGCGCAGCGCGTCGAGGTCGGACGCCGCGATCGCGTCGTACGCCTCGTAGCTCTCCTCCAGCAGGTACGGCGCCAGGCTCTCGTGGGTCTGCTGCAGTTTCCACGGGTCCCCGCCCGGCGAGGCGAGCCGGTCCATCACCGCCACCGCGTCCAGCAGCCGGGCGCCCGGCGGGTCCCACGAGCCGTAGCAGAGCTCCAGCTCGGCCAGGGCGGGCTCGCGGGCCAGGCGCAGGCCGAGGCGCCGGGCGAAGTCCTCGTCGCCGGCCGCCCCGGCCAGCCAGATCACCGTCGGGTGGGTGGGCAGCGCCGCGATCAGGGTCTCCGGGTCGGGCTCGATCACCGTCACCGTCACCCCGGAGGAGCGCAGCGCGTCCACCTGGTCGCTCTCGCCCGGGGTGTAGACCGGGTGGGCGCGGAGCAGGTCCCAGGCCTCGGCCGTGAGCAGACCGGCCGGCAGCCGCGGGGACGTGACCAGCAGGACGATGCGTCCGGCTGGGGCCATCAGGAGACGTCGGTGACGAACGGGGCCTCGGAGGCGTCGGCGCCCGCGAGCGACAGCTCGACCAGGGCCACGTCCGCGTTGCCCGCCTGCGCCGACAGCAGGACGAGCTGCTGGTTGCCGTAGCGGGGGTTCAGCTTGACGTCGCCGTCGGCCACGATCTTGGCGAGCTCGTTGCGCAGGCCGATGCTCTGCTGCAGGGCCTGCTTGTTCTCCGCCGAGAGCTGGGTCTTGAACTGCTCGAACGGCGTCGCGCCGGCCTCGCTGCCGGACAGCAGCTTGTCGTAGACCGGGCGCAGGTCGGCGTCGGTCAGCGGCGCCGGGGCCACCTTGGGCAGCAGGGCCGCCCGCAGCTGGAAGGTACGCGTGTAGAGCTTTGTGTACTCCCAGTTGGCGGAGTAGTTCGAGCCCTGCGCGACCTGCTCGACCGTGGGCTCAGCGGCGGCCTGCACGCCGTGCGCGCTCGCCGCCTGCTCCAGCAGCTGGATGGTGAGCAGGGCGTTCAGCACGTCCTTCTGCTTGAACGGGACCTGCACCGGCGGGACGGGCTGGGCCGAGGCGCCGGCGTTGCCCTGCTGCTGCTGGACCTGCTCGCGGGCCTTGGTGAGCTCGTCGCGGGCCTCGTCGTAGACACCCTCGACCCGGGCCTCGGTGATCGTCCTGCCGTCACCCAGGTACGCGGCCACGTCGGGCTCCGCGCGGCAGGCGGACAGGCCGCTCACCGCGAGGGCGGCGACGACGGCGGTGGATGCGAGTCGGCGGGCACGCTGCATGGTTAGCACTCTCTCACGGCTGATGTGACGTACACCGCCCACCCCCTGATATCGGATCATGCCGACACCGGGGCCGGAACCTCGCCGAGCACGTCCTTGAGCAGCTGCGCGCACCACTGCAGCAGGGCCTGGTCGCGCAGCGGTTCGCCGCCCACCCGCCGGGTCGTCGGCCGGGGCACGCTGACCTGGTCGTTGGTGGTCTTGTAGACGGCGTCCGGGTGGTAGCGCTTGAGCCGCATCTGCTTGGAGTCGGGCAGCGGCAGCGGCGAGAACCGCAGGTGCTTGCCCTGCACCGAGACGTCGGTGAGGCCGTACGCCCGGGCGAGGAGCCGGAACCGGGCCACCGCGATCAGGTTCTTCACCTGCTCGGGCGGCTCGCCGTAGCGGTCGGTCATCTCGGCCACGACCTCGTCCAGGCGGGCGTTGTCGCGGGCCTCGGCGAGCTTGCGGTACATCTCCAGGCGCAACCGCTCCACCGCGATGTAGTCGGTCGGCAGGTGCGCGTCGATCGGCAGGTCCACCTTGACCTCGGGCTCCTCCTCGGGCCGTTCGCCCTTGAAGGCGCTGACCGCCTCGCCGACCATCCGCACGTACAGGTCGAAGCCGACGCCTTCGATGTGGCCGGACTGCTCGCCGCCGAGCAGGTTGCCGGCGCCGCGGATCTCGAGGTCCTTCATGGCCACGTACATGCCCGCGCCGAGCTCGGTGTGCTGCGCGATGGTGGCGAGCCGCTCGTGGGCGGTCTCGGTGAGCGGCTTCTCCCGCGGGTAGAGGAAGTACGCGTACGCGCGCTCGCGGCCGCGGCCGACCCGGCCGCGGATCTGGTGCAGCTGGGACAGGCCGAGCAGGTCGGCGCGCTCGACGATCAGCGTGTTGGCGTTCGGGATGTCGATGCCGGACTCGACGATGGTCGTGCAGACCAGCACGTCGAAGTCCTTCTCCCAGAAGCCGACCATCACCTTCTCCAGGGCTTCCTCGCCCATCTGGCCGTGCGCGACGGCGACCCGCGCCTCGGGCACCAGCTCGCGCAGCCGGCGGGCCGCCTTGTCGATCGACTCGACCCGGTTGTGCAGGTAGAAGACCTGGCCGTCGCGCAGCAGCTCGCGGTGGATCGCCGCGGCCACCTGCTTGTCGTCGTGCGCGCCGACGAAGGTCAGCACCGGGTGCCGTTCCTCGGGCGGGGTGGCGATGGTCGACATCTCCCGGATGCCGGTGATCGCCATCTCCAGGGTGCGCGGGATCGGCGTGGCCGACATGGTGAGCACGTCCACCGAGGCGCGCAGGGTCTTGAGCTGCTCCTTGTGCTCGACGCCGAAGCGCTGCTCCTCGTCGACGATGACCATGCCCAGGTTTTTGAAGCGGGTCGCCGCGGCCAGCAGCCGGTGGGTGCCGATGACGATGTCGGCGGTGCCGTTGGCCGCCTCCTCCAGCGTCTGGGTGGCCTCCTTGGGCGTCTGGAACCGGGAGAGCTGCTTGATCGTCACCGGGAACTGGCTCATCCGCTCGGCGAACGTGTTGTAGTGCTGCTGGGCGAGCAGCGTGGTGGGCACCAGGATGGCGACCTGCTTGCCGTCCTGAACCGCCTTGAACGCCGCCCGGACCGCGATCTCGGTCTTGCCGTAGCCGACGTCGCCGCAGATCAGCCGGTCCATCGGGACGGCCAGCTCCATGTCCTGCTTGACCTCGATGATCGCCGCCATCTGGTCGGGGGTCTCCGTGTACGGGAAGGCGTCCTCGAGCTCACGCTGCCACGGGGTGTCCGGGCCGAACGCGTGGCCCTTGGACGCCTGCCGGGCCGCGTACAACTGGATCAGCTGGGCCGCGATCTCCCGGACCGCCTTGCGGGCCCGGGCCTTGCTCTTCTGCCACTCGGAGCCGCCCATCTTGTGCAGGGTGGGGGACTCGCCGCCGACGTAGCGGGAGAGCTGGTCGAGCTGGTCGGTGGGGACGAACAGCCGGTCGCCGGGCTGGCCGCGCTTGCTGGCCGCGTACTCGATGACCATGTACTCGCGCTCGGCGCCGTTGACCGTTCGCTGCACCAGCTCGACGTACTTGCCGATGCCGTGCTGCTCGTGCACGACGTGGTCGCCGGGCTTGAGCTCGAGCGGGTCGATGGTGTTGCGCCGCCGGCTGGGCATCTTGCGCATGTCCTTGGTGGACGCGCCGCGGCCGCCGGTGATGTCGTTGCCGGTGATGACCGCGAGCCGGGAGCTCTCGTCGACGAAGCCGTGGTTGAGCCCGCCGCAGGTGACCAGGAGCTGGCCCGGCTCGATCGCGGTGGGGATGGCATCGACCGGGGTGACCCCGAGGCCGGCGTCACGCAGCAGCTCGGTGGCGCGCTGGGCGGTGCCGTGGCCCTCGAAGACCAGCGCGATCGCCCACTGCTCGCCGGCCCACTGCCGCAGGTCGGCGGCGAGCTTGGCGGTGTCGCCGTGGTAGAGCGGCACGGGCTGGGCGTGCAGGCTGATCGCGTCGCCGAGGTCGGGTGAGACCTCGACGGCGGGCGTCTCCAGCCACGGGGTGTCGGTGGCGGCGGGCTCCTGTGTCGGGTCCAGGCCGAACGGCGAGATGGTCCACCACGGCTGGTGCAGGACCGCGGCGTGGGCGCGTACGTCCGCGAGGGTCTTGAACGCGGCGGCGCCGAC
The DNA here is from genome assembly GCF_055586185.1 of Actinoplanes sp. NPDC051405. Classification (NCBI taxonomy): domain Bacteria; kingdom Bacillati; phylum Actinomycetota; class Actinomycetes; order Micromonosporales; family Micromonosporaceae; genus Actinoplanes; species Actinoplanes sp. NPDC051405. Next base: position 158,047 of record NZ_JBVJIR010000023.1, on the reverse strand, counting down.
GTCGATCGGGGCCTGGCCGCCGACGGCGCCCGCGGCCCAGCTGGCCTCCAGGAACTCGTCGGAGGTACGGGTCAGGTCGTGCGCCCGGGTGCGGATCCTCTCGGGGTCGCAGAGCAGCACGTGCGTGCCCCGCGGCATGCAGTCGATCAGCAGCTCCATGGAGTCGGTGCCGTCCATGAGCGCGGGGGCGAGCGACTCCATGCCCTCGACCGGGATGCCGTCGGCCAGCTTGTCCAGGATCTCGCCGATCTCGGGGTGCTGCTCGGCCAGCTCGGCGGCGCGGGCGCGCACCTGCGGGGTGAGCAGCAGCTCGCGGCAGGGTGGCGCCCAGAGTCGCTGGACCTCGGAGATCGTGCGCTGGTCGGCGACGGCGAAGGTGCGGATCTCCTCCACCTCGTCGCCCCAGAACTCGACCCGGGACGGGTGCTCGTCGGTGGGCGGGAAGACGTCGAGGATGCCGCCGCGGACCGCGTACTCCCCGCGCTTGGTGACCAGGTCGACGCGGGCGTACGCCATGTCGGTGAGCCGGCGGGCGACGGTCTCCAGCTCGGCGGTGCCCCCGGTGGCCAGCTCCACCGGCTCGAGGTCGCCGAGGCCCTTGAGCTGAGGCTGGAGGAGGCTGCGGACCGGCGCGACGACGACCTGAACCGGCTCGCCGCCGGTGGCGCCGGGGTGGGCCAGGCGGCGCAGCACGGCCAGCCGGCGCCCGACAGTGTCGGAGCGGGGCGAGAGGCGCTCGTGCGGCAAGGTCTCCCAGGACGGGAAGACGGCGACCCGGTCGGGCGAGATGAGGCAGCCCAGCGCGTCGGCCAGGTCGTCGGCCTCGCGGCTGGTCGCGGTCACGGCCAGCACCGGGCGGCCGGCGCCACCGTGCTCGGCCGGACCGGCGACGGCGGCCACGACGAAGGGTCGCAGCGCGGCGGGTGCGGTCAGGTCGAGCGCGTCGGAGTCGGCGCCGCCCTTGCGGGCCAGGTCACGGGCCCGGGCCAGCCCGCGGTCCCGCAGGGCGGCCGGGATCAGGCCACTCAGCTGCATGGGAGGAACTTCCGCGAAGATCCATCAGGTCGCATGGAAAAGACTCCCGTAAGGCACATCGAAAAACCCCGACGCCAGTTGGACGGGGGGTATGCCCCAAAGCTTAGTCCGCCGCCCGGCACCATCGGGACCGTGGACCGCTATCGGACAGCATGTCCGACATAACGACAAAGAGGTGGCAAAGACTGCCCGCGGGTCGTTGGGGGAATTGTCTGGGGAGGCAATGTGCGGGTTCTGCTGCTCGTGTCGGCGTTCAACGGTCTGAGTCAGCGGGCCTGGTGCACGCTGCGGGAGGCGGGCCACGACGTCGGGGTGCTGCTCGCCACGGGCGCGCAGGACATCATCGACGGCGTCGCCGCGGCCGAGCCCGAGCTGATCCTGTGCCCGTACCTCAAGGACCGGGTCCCCGCCCAGGTCTGGCGCAAGTACCGCACGGTGATCATCCATCCCGGGCCGGTCGGCGACCGGGGGCCGTCGTCGCTGGACTGGGCGATCACCGAGGGCGTGACCACCTGGGGGGTCACCGCACTGCAGGCCGTGCAGGAGATGGACTCGGGGCCGATCTGGGCCACCCGTACGTTCCCGATGCCCCTCGGCGCCCCCCGCAAGTCTTCGCTCTACCAGGGACCGGTGGCCGACGCGGCGATGGAGTGCCTCTCCGAGGTCCTGGCCAAGGCGGCCGATCCGGCGTTCCGCCCGGTGCCGGCCACGGAGATGACCATCGAGGTCCCGGGCACCCGGGCCCGCCCGGCGATGAAGCAGGCCGACCGGGCGTTCGACTGGTCGCTGTCCAGCGAGCAGATCCTGCGGCGGATCCGCGCGGCCGACGGCGCTCCCGGCGTACGGACCACGGTCAGCGGGCTGGAGGTGTTCGCGTACGACGCGCATCCCGGTCTGGCCCGCGGCGCCCGTCCCGGCACGGTGCTGAGCCGCCGCCAGGGTGCTGTGCTGGTGGCCACCGGCGACGGCAGCCTGTGGCTGGGTCAGCTGCGTGACGCGACCCGCCCGGGACAGGTGAAGCTGCCCGCCACCACGCTGCTCGGCAAGCGGCTGCACGACGTACCCGACTCGCCGCTGCCCCCGGGCACGGAACCGGAGGGGCCGTCGTACCGGCAGGTGCGCTACCGGCGGACCGGGCCGGTCGGCTGGCTGGCCTTCGACTTCTACAACGGCGCGATGTCGACCGGGCACTGCCGCCGGCTGCTGGCCGCGCTGCGGCACGCCGCGGCCCAGGACACCCGGGTGCTGGTGCTGCGCAGCGGCACCGACGCCTTCAGCAACGGCATCCACCTCACGGCGATCGACGCCGCCGCCGATCCGGCCGCCGCGGCCTGGGCGAACATCAAGGCCATCAACGCGGTGTGCCGCGAGATCATCTCGTGCACCCGGCAGGTCGTGGTGGCCGCGTACGCGGGCAGCGCCGGCGCCGGTGGCGTGATGCTCGGCCTGGGCGCGGACATCGTGGCGGCCCGGCGCGGCATCGTGCTGAACCCCTACTACGACATCGGCCTGTACGGCTCCGAGCTGCACACGTACACGCTCCCCCGGCGCGTCGGGCCGGACACCGCGCAGCGGCTCATCGACGCCAAGCTGCCGGTCGGCGCCGAGCAGGCGGCGTCGCTGGGCCTGGTCGACGAGGTCGGCCCGCGCCATCCCGAGGCGTACACCGAGTGGCTCACCGCACTTGCCGGCCGGCACGCTGATGCACGGGACGCCCGCCGCCGGCAGTCCGCCAAGGCCAAGCGGCTCGCCGCCGAACGCGTGCCGCTGGACGTCTACGAGGCGCGTGAGCTGGCCGAGATGAGTAGCGACATGTTCGGTGACCGGTCCGGTTTCGCCGCCGCCCGCAAGGCTTTCGTCGGCAAGCTGCGGCCGGCCTCGACGCCGGCCCACCTGCTGCTGGGTCCGCGCCCGGAGCCCGCAGCCCGTCCCCGCCAGCTCAACCGGCCGCGGGTCAGCGGCGGGAGTACGGCCGACACCCAGGTGCGGGTGCGCTCAGCCGTGCCGCTGTCCGCCTGACGCTGCCCGCTCAGCTCCGGCGAGCGCCTCCGGGCGTTTCTCGCCGACACCGCCATGCCCGGGTCCGATTGTGAGAGGACGCCGATGAGCGACCCCGTTCCGCCACCGCAGACCATCCCCGCGCCCCGAGCGGCTGTGGACCCCGCCCTCGTACGCGCTCTGAACAACCCCACCGTCCTGCTGCCCGGCAAGTACGAGTACAGCGGCTACAGCGTGCTCGCCGGCCCCGCGGAGGTCCCCGCCCCCGGCCCGGCCCGGGTCAAGATGCGCCCGCTGGCCCGGCGCCGGCCGCTGACCACCGTGCTGATCACGCTGTTCGCCTTCACCTTCGAGACCACGTTCTTCGCGTGGCTGTTGTCCTCGATGGAGATTCCGGATGCGGGGATGCAGACGTGGCTCTACGTCGCCACCGCCCTGATGATCGCGTCGACCGGGCTCATTGAGCTGTTCCGGCTGGTCAACGTCTTCACGCTGTGCCTGGCCACGCTCTGGGCCCGTGATCCGGTGCCGATGGTGCCGGACCGGACGCTGCGGGTCGCGTTCCTCACCACCATCGTGCCGGGCAAGGAGCCCGTCGAGATGGTCGAGCGGACCCTGCGCGCGGCCCGGGCCATCCGTCACCCCGGCCGCTACGACGTGTGGCTGCTCGACGAGGGTGACGACGACGAGGTCAAGGCCATGTGCGCGCGGACCGGCGTGCACCACTTCAGCCGTCGTGGCCGGGCCGAGTTCAACACCCCGGCCGGAGCGTTCAAGGCGAAGACCAAGCACGGCAACTACAACTCGTGGGTCAGCGATCACGGCGACGACTACGACGTCTTCGTCTCGGTCGACCCGGACCACGTGCCGATGCCCAACTTCTGCGAGCGGCTGCTCGGCTACTTCCGCGATCCCGACGTGGCGTTCGTGGTCGGCCCGCAGATCTACGGCAACTACGACAACGTGGTGACCCGCTGGGCCGAGTCCCAGCAGTACCTGTTCCATTCGCTGCTGCAGCGGGCCGGCAACCGGCTCGGAGTCTCCATGCTGGTCGGCACGAACAACGCGGTGCGCATCTCGGCGCTGCGCAGCATCGGCGGCCTGCAGGACTCCATCACCGAGGACATGGCCACCAGCCTGGTGCTGCACAGCAGCCGCAACCCGCACTCCGGCAAGCGCTGGCGTTCGGTCTACACCCCGGACGTGCTCGCGGTCGGCGAGGGACCGTCGTCGTGGACCGACTACTTCACCCAGCAGCACCGGTGGTCGCGGGGCACGGACGAGGTCGTCGTCACGTCGTTCCGCAAGGTGATGTGGCGGCTCGGGTTCCGGCGGGCGCTGCACTATGCGCTGCTGATGTCGTACTACCCGCTGACCGCGCTGGCCTGGCTGCTCGGTGCCCTCAACGCCGTCTGCTATCTGGTGCTGGGCGCCAAGGGCGTCCAGGTGCCGCAGGAAGTCTGGCTGATGCTCTATGTGGACGCCGCGCTGTTCCAGCTGGGCCTGTACGTGTGGAACCGCCGGCACAACACCAGCCCGCACGAGGAGGCCGGCTCCTCGGGGCTCACCGGCATGCTGATGTCCACCTTGTCCACCCCGGTGTACGTCTCGTCGTACCTGAGTTCGCTGTTGCGCCGGCAGACCGGTTTCGTGGTCACACCCAAGGGCGACTCGGCCAGCCCGGACCGGTTGCTGACGTTCGGGCCGGGCCTGCGCTGGGCCGCGTTCTACCTGGTGCTGCTCGTCTGCGCGCCGATCGGCGGCCACGTCGACGGGACCATGTGGCTCTGGCCGGCCCTCAATCTCGTGATCTGCCTGCTGCCGCCCGCGATCTGGGCCGGCCAGGAGTACCAGCGCCGCCGGGCCGCCCCGCCCCCGTCCGGCGGCACCCCGCAGAAGAAATCCGCCGTTGAACCCGTGGAGACCTACGTATGAAGCCCCGCCCCCGCCCGTCGCTGCTGCGCCGCCTGCTGAGCGGACTGATCGGCCTCGTCGTCCTGGGCCTGGTCGTCTTCGTCAACCGGCCCGTGGTGGCGTTCGGCTCGAACGCGTTGCACGACTTCACCATCAACCGCCAGTCCTACAAGGAGAAGTACGGCCACTGGGCGCAGCTGCCCGTACCAGCCGCCCGCCGGGTCAACGCCATCCACGCGGCGCTGCTGAGCACCGGCAAGGTGCTGATCGTCGCGGGCAGCGGTAACAACCGGGACAACTTCGAGGCCGGCACGTTCCGCACGGTGCTCTACGACCCCGCGCGCGACAAGTTCAGTGAGGTGCCCACGCCGACCGACGTGTTCTGCGCCGGGCACACGTTCCTGCCCAACGGCAATCTGCTGATCGCCGGCGGGACGAAGTCGTACGAGGTGCTGGAGAAGAACATCACCCACGCCGCCGGCGTCATGAAGATCAAGAACGAGTCGCCGGCCGGCGGTCCCCGGACCTTCCCCAAGGGCACCCGGCTGACCGGCGCTGACGGCAAGGTCTATCTGACCCGTACGGAGGTGACCGTGCCGGCCGCGACCGCGATGAAGCACGGCGACAAGGTGATGACCCACGCCGGTGAGGTCGAGGTGTGGGTCGACGCCGAGGCCGAGGGCGACGCCGCGGTGGTGGACCACCCGGCGCAGTACGCGGTCGCCGGCCTCAAGGGCCTGGACCGGCGCAACATCTACGGCGTCTCTGACAAGATCACCCGCGAGAAGCAGGAGTACGGCGGCGACAAGACCTCCTACGAGTTCGACCCGCGGACCGAGCGGTACGTGCGCACCGGCGACATGGTCAAGAGCCGCTGGTACCCGACGCTGGCCGAGCTGCCCAACGGTGACGTGCTCGCGGTGTCCGGGCTGGACGAGTTCGGCCGGATGCTGCCCGGCGACAACGAGCGGTACGTCCGGGACCAGCAGCGCTGGGTCGACGCGCCGAAGCTCAAGCGGGTCTTCCCCACCTATCCCGCACTGCACCTGATGGGCGACGGCCGGCTGTTCTTCTCCGGCTCCAACTCCGGCTACGGCTCGGACACCGTCGGCCGTACGCCCGGGCTGTGGGACCTGGAGAAGAACAAGTTCCAGGTGGTGCCCGGGCTGCGGGACCCGCGGATGACCGAGACGAGCTCGTCGGTGCTGCTGCCGCCGGCCCAGGACCAGCGGGTGATGATCTTCGGCGGCGGCGAGGTGGGTGAGTCGGCCGTGTCCACGCGGCGGACGGCCATCGCGGACCTGGACGCGAAGGCGCCCGCGTACGAGCCCGGCCCGGATCTGCCGCAGCCGGCCCGCTACCTGAGCACTGTGCTGCTGCCCGACGACACCGTGCTGACCACCGGCGGTTCCTCCGGATACCGCGGCGGCGAGTACCGCGGCAAGACCCGCAGCGACCTGTTCAACGTGCAGATCTACCGGCCGGCGGCCAACCGGTTCGAGACCGCCGCGGAGTCGACCATCGGCCGCAACTACCACTCCGAGGCGCTGCTGCTGCCCGACGGCCGGGTCATCACCATGGGCAGCGACCCGCTCTACGACCCCGCCGGCAGGAACCCGGGGACCTTCGAGCAGCGCATCGAGGTGTACTCACCGCCGTACCTGTTCAAGGGCAGCCGGCCGGTCGTCGGCGCCGGACCGTCCTCGGTGCAGCGCGGCACGACCGTCGACTTCGCCACGCCGGACGCCGGCCGCGTGCGCGCGGCCCGGCTGCTGCGGCCCAGCGCGGTCACCCACGTCACCGACGTCGACCAGCGTTCGGTCGCGCTCGACGTGACTCCGTCGGCGAACGGTGTGGCCCTGTCCATCCCGAAGGCCAGGGGGCTCGTGCCCTCGGGCTGGTACATGTTGTTCCTGGTGGACGACAAGGGTGTGCCGTCGGCGGGCCGCTGGGTGCGGGTGCGCTGAGGGATGCCGAAACACGCCACCCCGACGCGGGGCCGCTGGGCGCTGCCCGTGGCCGGACTGGCCCTCGTGCTGGTCATAGCGGCCATCGTGGTGCTCGCGCGGCGCGGCGCGGACTCCCCCGTGGTGCTCGGCCCGGCGGCCGTGCGGTCGAGTGCCGCGGCCGAGTCCGGCGGGCGGCTCAGCGACCGCCAGCTGTACGTGGATCCGAACGGTGCGGCGGTGAACCAGCTCGCGGCGTGGCAGGGCACCGGGCGTACCACTGACATCGCCGCCATCCGGCGGATTGCCGACCAGCCCACCGCAACCTGGTTCGCCGACGCGGCGCCGGGCTACGCCGAACGGGCCCGGACGCTGGTCACGGCCGCCACCGCGGCCGGCCGGCTGCCGGTGCTCACCCTCTACAACATCCCGGAGCGGGACTGCTCCGGGCAGTCGGCCGGCGGCGCGGCCGACGCCGCGGACTACCGGGCCTGGGTACGCACATTGGCCGAATCCCTGCGCGGTCACCAGGCGCTGATCGTGCTCGAACCCGACGCCCTCCCGCAGGCGGTGCAGGGCTGCCTGGACGAGGACGCCACGGACGAGCGCTACGACCTGCTCGCCGACGCCGTGGACACGTTGCGGGCCGTCCCGGGTGTGCTGGTCTACCTGGACGCGGGCAATCCGACCTGGATCACGCAGCCGTCCCGGCTGACCGCCGCCCTGCGCCGGGCCGGCATCGACCGGGCGTCCGGCTTCTCGCTCAACGTGGCCAACTTCGAGACCACGGCGGACAACCTGGCCTACGGCAGCCGGCTGTCCGCGCTGCTCAGCGGCGCGCATTTCGTCGTGGACACCAGCCGTAACGGCAACGGACCGGCCCAGAAGGGTGGCGGCGACCGGCACTGGTGCAACCCGCCCGGACGGGCGCTCGGCGAGGCGCCGACCACCCGGACCGGCGTGCCGCTGGCCGACGCGTACCTGTGGATCAAACGCCCGGGTGAGTCCGACGGCGCCTGCGGCAACGGCGCGCCGCCGGCCGGCGAGTGGTGGGCGGAGTACGCGCTGGACCTGGCGGGCTCCCGATCCTGACGAGGACCCCCCTGACGAAGACCCGCGGGCACCGGCTCCCACGCTGGAGCCGGTGCCCGCGGGCCGTTCGGTGTGGGTCAGCCCTCGATGCCGTTGACCGGCGGCACCTCGAGGGTGCGCTCGGCCGGCGTGCCGCCCAGGATGATCTTGCGCAGTGAGGTGTTGTTGGTGGTGCTCAGCTCGGTGAGCTTGTTCACCGGGTTGGCCTTGACCTCGATGTAGTACGTGCCGTTGGGCAGGTCGGTGACCTCGAACGACTGGCCCGGCAGCGACTGGGTGTAGGTGTCGCCGTTGCCGATGTCGAGCACCTCACGCACCGCCACGGCGGTGTTCTGGCCGCAGGAGCTGGACAGGTCGGTGTTGCTCGGGCGCCACTTGGCGTTCGGGATCGTGTAGTCGACCGCGTCCGTGTTCACCAGGCAGAACGCCTCCTTGCCGCTGCGCAGAGTCTGCTTCTGGTCCGCGCTCAGCAGGTTGTACTGGGCGAAGTCGGTGAAGTGCCAGTGCCGGTGGCCGTCGCGCGGGTCCCACTCCATGGTGCCGGCCGCGACCGAGCCGACCTCCTTGCCCTTGGCGTCGAAGAAGTACTGGTACGCGTCCATCAGGTCGGTGCCGGTCTGCCGGAATCCGTCGACCAGCAGCGGCGAGGTGCCGCCGTTCCAGACGGTGGCGCCGAAGCTCACGTACGCCTTGCCGTCGCCCTGCTCCAGCGCGATGCCCCAGGCGGGCAGCGAGCGCAGGTCGGGGCGCGGGCCCTTCGGGATGGCCGCCGCCTTGACCGCCTTCGGCTTCTTGGCCGGCGGGCGGAACTCCGGCTTGTAGGCCGAGATCTGCGAGTTCGGGTCACCCTGGGCGGCGTGCTCGTCGTGCTCGGCGAGGGCCGCGGCCTGGGCGGTGTCCGCGCCGGCGCGCGCGGCCTTGACCTTGGCCTTGACAGCCTCGCCGGCGCTCTTGCCCTCGTCGACGGTCTGCACCTTGACGTTCGCGGTGAGCGAGGCGCCGCTCGCCGCGATCTTGAAGTAGTCCTGGTACGTCTTGTTCAGCGTGACGGTTGCCGTGTAGTCGCCGTCCGCCAGGTCGAAGTCGCCGGTCGACGGCAGGCTGTCGGTGACCGCGTTCCAGCCGGCCTGGATGCCCCAGACCGAGCCGAGAGTGAACGGGTTGTAGGAACAGCCCTGCGGGTACGGGTTGTCGGCCGGTGCGTCCCGCCGGGTCCGCGTCGAGGAGTAGTCGTTCGGGCAGAAGTCGGTCTTGTAGTTCGCGACCTCGGTGCCCGCGGCGTCCTTGATGCTGACCGTGGTGAAGTCCTTGAGGCCGTTCCAGCCGGTGACCATCCCGGCCGGCAGCGTCACCTCGGTCTTCTTGCCGTTCTTGAGCACGATCTGCTTGGCCACGATCGGGTCCGCGTACGACTTGCGGCTGGCCCGGATCTCGAACGGGTCCTTGCCCGCGATCACGTTGACGCCCAGATCGAAGAACAGGTAGGTCTCGTCCTCCCAGACGTAACGCTCGGCGACCACGTTCGGCGTCGCCTGCGTCAGCGCCAGCGGCGGCAGATCGGCGGCCGCGTTCGCCACGCCCATCCCGCCGGCGGCGATGCCGACAGCGGTGGCGACGGCGCCGGCCACCAGAATGCGGGTCCTTCTTGTCATGCTTTTCCTCCCCGGAGGCGGGTATCACGCACAGGTAAACTTCAATGGCGTGAAGCGGACGTAAGGGCTTGAGAGACTCACCTCGAAGCACGCAGGTGGGGACACAGAAGAAGGCGCCGGCCCCCGAGGGAACCGGCGCCTCGTATCGGCGTCCGACGATCAGTCGAGCCCGTTGACCGAGGGCACCTTGAGAGTGCGCTCGGCCGCGGTGCCACCCAGCACGATCTTGCGCAGGGCAGTGTTGTTCTTCGTGCTCAGCTCGGCGAGCTTGTTCGAGGGGTTGGCCTTGACCTCGATGTAGTACGTGCCGTTGGGCAGGCCGGTGAGGTCGAAGGACTGGCCGGGCCGGTCCTGCGTGTACGTGTCACCGTTGCCGACGTCGAGCACCTCACGCACCGCCACGGCCGTGTTCTGACCGCACGAGCTGGACAGGTCGGTGTTGTCCGGGCGCCACTTGGCGCTCGGGATCGTGTAGTCGACCGCGTCCGTGTTGGCCAGGCAGAAGGCTTCCTTGCCACTGCGCACGGCGACCTTCTTGTCCGCCTTGAGCAGGCTGTACTGCGCGAAGTCGGTGAAGTGCCAGTGCCGGTGCCCCTCGCGGGCGTCCCACTCCATCGTGCCGGCCGCGACCGAGCCGACCTCCTTACCCTTGGCGTCGAAGAAGTACTGGTACGCGTCCATCCGCTCGGTGCCGGTCTGCCGGAAACCGTCGACCAGCAACGGCGACGTGCCCGCGTTCCAGACGGTGGCGCCGAAGTTCACGTACCACTTCTTGTCCTCCTCCTGCGACAGCGAGATGCCCGAGGCGGGCAGCGAACGCAGGTCCGGGCGCGGTCCCTTGGCGAGGGCGGAGGCCTTGACCGCCCGCGGCCGCTTCGCCGGCGGCCGGAACTCCGGCTTGTACGCGGAGATCTGCAGATCCTCCTCGCCCTGACCGGCGTGCTCACCGTGCTCGGCGAGAGCAACAGCCTCGGCGGGGTCGTCGCCCGCGCGGGCCGCCTGGACCCGGGCCTTGGCCGCGGCCGCCGCGTCGTCACCCCGGTCGATGGTCTTGACCGTGACGGTGAGCTTCAGCGTCGCGCTCTTCGCCGCGATCTTGAAGTAGTCCCGGTACTTCTTGTTGACGCTGACCGTCGCGGCGTAAACGCCGTCCGGCAGGTCGAACTCGCCGGTGCGCGGCATGCTCGCGACGGGCGCGTTCCAGCCGGCCTGGATGCCCCACACCGCGCCCAGGTTGAACGGACCCTCGGAGCAGCCCCGCGGATAGGGGTTCTGCGCGGGCGCGTCCCGCCGGGTTCGGGCGGATTGGTAGGCGTTCGGACAGAAATCTGTCTGGTAGCCGGCGACCTGCTTGCCCGCCGCGTTCTTGAAGGTGATCGTGGTGAAGTCCGTGAGGCCGCCCCACCCGGTGACCATCCCGGCCGGCAGCTTCACAGCCTTCTTCTTGCCGTTCCTGACCACGATCTGGTCGGCGGTGATCGGCTTGGCGTAGGAGGAGCGCTTCGCCCGGATCTCCAGCGGGTCCTTGCCGGCGATGACGTTCACGCCCAAGTCGAGGTCGAGGTAGCCCTGTTCGCCGTCGTACACGTACCGCTCGGCCAGCACGTTCGCCGTGGCCATGGTGAAGGCCAGCGGCGGTGGGGCCGCCGCGGCGTCCGCCACACCCATGCCGGCCACAGCCAGGCCAACAGCGGTGGCGACGGCACCGGCCACCACGATTCGGGTCCTTCTTGGCATTTCTTGTCCTCCCCGGACGTCTGTGGTGCACAGGTAATCGGGAAAGGCGTGAAGCGGCCGTAAGCGCCTATGAGACTTACCTCAAATCACGCCGGCCGGGCGGGGCACCGATACGATCAGCGAAGTCGGGACAGCGCTGTCCTTCCGCACGCGATGCCGATCCCGTCCGCGGCGGAAAACCCCTGCAAGTTCTTCACCCGAGGAGCGCTCCGATGACAGACCAGCTCGGCCAACTCGACCCCGAAGGCCCTGATGCGGCATTGCGCGCCGACATCCGGCGCATCGGCACGCTGCTCGGCCAGACGCTCGCCCGGCAGGAGGGCAAGCCGCTGCTCGACCTGGTCGAGGAGGTCCGCGCGCTGGTCCGGGCGGACGCCCCGGCCGCCGCCGAGCGCCTCTCCGCCCTGGACGTCACCACCGGCACCAAGCTGGCCCGGGCGTTCTCCACCTACTTCCACCTGGCCAACATCACCGAGCAGGTGCACCGCGCCCGCGACCTGCAGCGCCGCCGCGCCCGTGACGGCGGCTGGCTGGACCAGGCGGCCAAGCGCATCGCCGAGCAGGGCGTGCCGGCCGACGAGATCGCCGCGGCCGCCCGCCGGCTGGCCGTCCGGCCGGTCTTCACCGCGCACCCGACCGAGGCCGCCCGCCGCTCGATCCTGTCGAAGCTGCGCCAGCTCGCCGACTCGCTGGACGGCGAGGCCAGTGCCGCGATCCTGTACGGCGCGACCGACACGACCGCCTCCACCCGTCGCTTCGCCGAGCTGATCGACCTGCTCTGGCAGACCGACGAGCTGCGCCTGGACCGGCCCGACCCGACCGACGAGGCCCGCAACGCGGTCTACTACCTCAAGGACCTGTACGCCGACGCCGCCCCGCAGGTGCTCGACGACCTCGCCGAGACGCTGCGCCAGCTCGGCGTGGAGACCTCGCCGACGTCGCGCCCGCTGACCTTCGGCACGTGGATCGGCGGCGACCGCGACGGCAACCCGTTCGTCACCCCGGCCGTCACCCGCGACGTGCTGATCATCCAGCACGAGCACGGCATCCAGGCCACCGAGGCGGCGATGGACGCGCTGATCGACGAGCTGTCGGTGTCCCGGCGGCTGCGCGGCGTGTCCCTGGACCTGTCGGCCAGCCTGGCCAAGGACCTCGACGCGCTGCCCGAGGTGGCGCCCCGCTTCCGCCGCACCAACGCCGAGGAGCCGTACCGGCTGAAGGTCCGCTGTATCAAGGCCAAGCTGGCCAACACCCGCGAGCGGCTGCGGCGCGGCACCGCCCACGTGCCCGGCCGCGACTACCTGGGCACCGGCGAGCTGGTCGGCGACCTGGAGCTGATGCGGGCCTCGCTGGCCCGCAACTCCGGGCAGCTCACCGCGGTCGGCACGGTCGCGTCGGCGATCCGTACGGTGTCCGCCTTCGGCCTGCAGCTGGCCACGCTCGACGTCCGCGAGCACGCCGAGAAGCACCACGAGGTGCTGGCGCAGATGTACACCCAGGTCGGCGAGGTCGACGACTACCTGTCGCTGGACCGGCCCGAGCGCACCAAGCTGCTCGCCACCGAGCTGACCGGCCGGCGGCCGCTGTCGAGCAACGACACCCCGCTGACCGACTCGGCGCGCAAGACCTTCGACGTGTTCAACACGATCCGCGACTCGCAGGACCGGTTCGGCGCGGACGTGATCGAGTCGTACATCATCTCGATGACCCTGGGCGTGGACGACGTGCTCGCCGCGGCGGTGCTGGCCCGCGAGGCCGGCCTGGTCGACATCCACACCGGCCGCGCCCGGATCGGCATCGTGCCGCTGCTGGAGACCCCGGCCGAGCTGGACGCCGGTGGCGAGCTGCTGGACGAAATGCTGTCCCTGCCGGCGTACAGGGAGATCGTGCGGGCCCGCGGCGACCTGCAGGAGGTCATGCTCGGTTACTCCGACAGCAACAAGGAGGCCGGGATCACCACGAGCCAGTGGTCGATCCACAAGGCGCAGCGGGCGCTGCGCGACGTCGCCGCCCGGCACGGCGTACGGCTGCGGCTGTTCCACGGCCGCGGCGGCACGGTCGGTCGCGGCGGTGGCCCCACGCACGAGGCGATCCTGGCCCAGCCGTACGGCACGCTGGACGGCGCGATCAAGGTGACCGAGCAGGGCGAGGTCATCTCCGACAAGTACACGCTGCCGGCCCTGGCCCGGGAAAACCTGGAGCTGACCGTGGCCGCCGTGCTGCAGGCGACGCTGCTGCACACGTCGCCGTCGGTCGACCTCTCCTCGCTGGCCCGCTGGGACGCGGCGATGGACACGGCGTCGGGCGCGGCCTTCAAGGCGTACCGGGCGCTGGTCGAAAATCCGGACCTGCCCGCGTACTTCTGGGCGGCGACCCCGACCGAGCTGCTCGGCGCGCTCAACATCGGCTCCCGGCCGGCGAAGCGGCCGAACGCCGACGCCGGGCTCGGCGGCCTGCGGGCCATCCCGTGGGTGTTCGGCTGGACCCAGACCCGCCAGATCGTGCCGGGCTGGTTCGGGGTGGGCACCGGCCTGACCGCGGTCCGCGAGGCCGGCCAGGCGGACGTGCTCCAGGAGATGTACGCCAACTGGCAGTTCTTCCGCACGTTCGTCTCCAACGTGGAGATGATGCTGGCCAAGACCGACCTGACCATCGCCCGGCGGTACGTCGAGACGCTGGTCCCGGCCGAGCTCAAGCCGATCTTCGGCACGATCGAGCAGGAGTACGCCAGGACGGTCGAGCAGATCCTCGCCATCACCGGCCGCGACGAGCTGCTGTCCAGCCAGCCCGAGCTGTCCCGCACGCTGGGCGTCCGGGACACGTACCTGGAGCCGCTGCACCACCTGCAGGTCGCGCTGCTGCGCCAGTACCGCGAGCTGAACGCCGACGAGCGTCAGGCGCCGACGGCACCGGGCGCGCGCCGCTCGGCGTCGGACTCGACGGCGCTGGAGCGGGCGCTGCTGACCACGGTCAACGGCATCGCGGCCGGCATGCGCAACACGGGCTGACCGCTCGCGTACGTGTCGACGGCCGGGCCCGCGCAGTGCGGGCCCGGCCGTTTCGTGCTCAGACCGCCGCGGGGTACAGCGCCCGTGGGTCGCCGGCCAGGGCGGCCTTGACCTGCGCGGTCCCCTCGTCGGCGATGACCTCCAGCGCGCCGGCCTCGATGCCGTCCAGCGCGGCCCGGGCGATGTCGGCGGGGTCGGCCTTCTCGATGTCGAAACCGGCCATCATGTCGGTGTCCGCGGCGCCGAGTAGCAGCCCGGTGACCAGCGTGCCCTGCTCGGCCAGCTCGACCCGGACGCCGTTGGTGAGACTCCACTCGGCCGCCTTGGCCGCGCTGTACGCGTTCGCGCCGTTGTAGGAGACCCAGGACAGCCGGGACAGCACGTTGAGGATCGCGCCGCCACCGAGCCCCGGCGCGAAGGCCCGGATGACGTTGAGCGTGCCCCAGAAGTGTGTCTCCAGCTCCAGCCGGATCTTGTCCAGGTCGCCGGTGACGAGGTTGGTGTGGGTCGTGATGCCGGCATTGTTGATCAGCAGGTTGACGTCCCCGGCCTGCGCGGCCGCGGCGGCCACCGAAGCCGGATCGGTGATGTCCAGCGCCAGCACCTCGACGCCGGGAATGTCGACGAGCTCGGGATTACGCGCGGTCGCATAAACCTTGGCGGCGCCACGGGCGAGCAGCTCGAGGACGAACTGGCGGCCGATACCGCGGTTGGCGCCGGTGACCAGCGCGACAGAACCAGAAATCTTCATGACGGCTACGCTAAAACCTGACGTTGACGTCAGAGGCAAGTGTGGTGACCGGCCTCACGAGTACAGGGAGACGACCATGCGGATCGGCGAGCTGGCCGGCACGGCGGGCGTGAGCGTACGGGCGCTGCGCTACTACGAGGAGCAGGGGCTGCTGGCCTCGCAACGGACGCCGCGCGGGCAACGGACGTACCCGCCGGCGGCGCTGGACCGGGTGCAGCTCATCCAGCAGCTCTACGCCGCGGGCCTGTCCAGCCAGACGATCCTGGAGCTGCTGCCGTGCGTGGACCGGGGCGTGAGCACCCCGGAGTCGCAGGCCCGGCTGGCGACGGAGCGCGACCGCATCGACCAGCAGATCACCGGCCTGCTCGCCACCCGGGACCGCCTCGACGCGGTGATCGCCGCCGCCGCCGACCCGACCCACCCGAGCTGCACGCGTATGACATCATAGTTGTCATGTTGGCGCGTGGAGCTGCCCTGTACGACGTTCTGCGGCACGTACGGCCACTGGTCCTGAACTCCGCCCGGGTGGTCGAGGCGGCCCTGCGGCCGGAAGGCCTGAGCGTGGGCACCCGGGCAGTCCTGGAAGTCCTCGCCGAGCACGGCCCGGCGACCGTCCCGGCCATCGGTGACCGGCTCGACCTGGCCCGGCAAGGCGTCCAGCGCCACGTCAACGACCTGCTGAAGCTGGGCTACGTGGAGTCCCGGCCGAATCCGGCCCACCGGCGATCGGTGCTGATCGTGCTGACCGGCAGCGGAACCCAGGTGATCGGCCGGATCCGCGGCGACGAACTGCGGCAGCTGGCCACGCTGGCCCCGGACTGCACCGAGCAGGAGATCGCAACGGCGGCCAAGGTCCTGGCTGCCCTGAGCCGCGACGTGCGGAGGCGGGCCGCATGATCACCGACGCCGAGATCTACGCCCGGACGACCAGCAACCGTCTGCTGATCGCCGACTTCCTCGAAACCCTCGACGACACCCAGTGGCAGGCGGAAACACTGTGCGCGGGTTGGACCGTGGATCATCTGGCCGCCCACTTCGTCCAGCCGATGCTGGTGGGCTTCGGCCGGTTCTTCGTGGTGGCCCTGCGCTACCGCGGCGACACGGACCGGACGGTGGACCACTTCACCCGGCGTCTGGCTCAGAAGCCTCGGGCTGAGCTGATTACCCTGCTGCGCGACCACGCTGCCGACCGGGTGAACCCGCCCCGGGTCGGGCCGCTCGGCCCGTTCGCCGACACGTGCGTGCACCTGCGGGACATCGCCCGGCCTTTGGGGCTGGCTGCGGACGTACCGGTGGAGCATTGGCGCATCCTGCTCGACTATCTGGTCTCGCCGGCGGTCGCGCCGGCGCTGGTGCCGCCGGGGCGGCTCGCCGGCCTGGAGCTCGCCGCCACCGACACGGAGTGGCGTGGCGGGAGCGGCGAGCTGGTGACCGGCACGGCGGAAGCGCTCGGCATGGCGGCCTGCGGACGAGCAGCAGCGGTCGCCGACCTGCAAGGCCCGGGCCGCACCACCCTCCGCAGCCGTCTCTAAGACCGTGGTAAATAAGGGGTTCGTTGGGCGGCCCGGTCGACGAGCTTGCCGGCGTCGTAGCCGCGGCTCGCGCGTGCGACGGTCCCGGCGCCGCGCAGTGACTGGGAGTCGATCAGCGCGGCGGCGGGATGCGCGTTACGGTCCTCGATCTGCTGGCGGACTTGTTCGCGCAGGTGGTTGTGCATGCTCAGCACTACGGGCCGGACGTCGTCAACAAGGTGATCCGGGAGTCGTGAAGCGGCCGCAGGCGTAGAGGCTCGTCACGCGGTCGCACCAGTCGCTGCTCTGGCAGGTGGCGTAGCCGCTTGCCGCGACCGTGCGGTTCCAGCCGCTGGCGTTGCAGTTCACCCAGTCGTACACCCGTACGTCGGTGTTGGTGTCGTTCCACCAGCTCTCGCCGTCGTCCCTCGCCGCGTTGCCCAGGTTCCAGCAGTGTCCGGGAGCCCCGGCGATCCCGTTGAGGCTGTACCGGTGGAACTCGCCGTCGTAGTTGGTGCTGTCCCACTGGCAGAAGTAGGTCCAGCTGCACTGCCCGAGGCTGCGCCGCGAGACGAGAGCGACGCTCTCCACCTCGTTCACCTGCCGGAAGGTCAGGACCTCGCCGGTGCTCACGCGCTCCTGGTAGGTGCTGCCGATCTTGTGTGCGGCCCCGGGTGGCAACACGGTGGCCGCCTCCGCGGGCTCGGCGGCGAGCAACACCAGCGCAGCGGCGAGCACTGCCATGAGCTTTCTGATCATCCCCGTGCCTCTCCCGTGAAAGGTCCAGCCTGCGGCGCGGCACCTACGCGAAGTGAGGGCCCGGCGACTGTGCGTCCACAATAGAAGGAAGTTGAGGTTCAGCGGAAGGGTCTCAGCCGCAGAGAGCCGCCAGGATCTCCGCGACGAATTCCGGCTTGTGGCGCAGCGCGGCCCGGCCCACCGTCAACTCGCAGCGCACCACGGCCGGATCGCCGGTCGCCGCGGCGCTCAGCCATACCCACAGCCTGGTCTCCTCGGCGAGGCGCTTCGGGTTGGCGCGGTACACACCTGAACCCCTTAGTTACCAGGGCCTAAGGGCCGCGGTGCCGGACCAGCGGGAGGTAGACCTCGTCGACGATCTCGGTGAGGACCTCGTCCGGGGCTGACGGCACTCCCCTGGTCACGAACTCGTTGCGCAGCAACACGATTGCCACCGTCGCCACCCGGGGGTGCAGCGACTCCGGGGCCGCCTCGCCGCGGGCCACCGCCCGGCCCAGGACCGTCAGCCACATCGCGGTCATCGCGTCGGTGGACTGCTCCGGCAGTTGCGCCACCAGCTTCTGGGCGCTGCCCGCTGCTGCCAGCAGGTCGCGCAGGACCGCGCCCAGGGGCGAGCTCCAGTGCCGGTTCGCCCGGCGCAGCAGTTCCAGGGCGTCGCCGCGGAGTGTGCCCGTGTCCGGTGGCTGGATCGCCGTGGCCAGGTGGCGGTAGGCGGCGATGCCCAGCGCGAGGCGGTCCGGCCAGCGGCGGTAGATCGCGTTCTTGTTGGTGCCCGCCCGCTGGGCGACCCGAGCGGGAGCTCGCGATCATCCGGAACGACCTGCACTGCACCGCCGTGCGGGTCACCGGCGGCGATCCCGAGCGGATCGAGTCCGCCGCTTCCGTCGCGGCCGGGCTCGGGCTGGAGGTCTGGTTCTCGCCGTACCCGCTGGAGCTGGGCACCGACGAGATGCTGGCGCTGTTCGCCGACTGCGCCGGGCGGGCGGAGCGGCTGCGGGTGCGCGGCTGCGAGGTCGTGTTCGTCACCGGCGCGGAGCTGAGCATCATGGCCCCGGGGTTCCTGCCCGGCGACAGCCTCGAGGAACGGCTGGCGCTGCTGAGCGAGCCGGACCGCGTCCGAGCGGTGATCGCCGAGGTCGGCGACCGGGTCAACGACTTCCTCGGCAAAGCGGTGGCCGTCGTGCGGGAGCGCTTCGGCGGCCGGGTCACCTACGCCTCCGTGCCCCAGGGCATGCGCAGCCCGGCCCTGCGGGGCAAACCCGTCGCGATCACCGAGTTCGGCTCGGCCACGTACCGCGGCGCCGGCGACCGCGGTGCGCAGGGCCTGGAGATCGTCGAGTACGGCGACAGCGGCCCGTTGCGGCTGACCGGCGACCACACCCGCGACGAGGAAGGCCAGGCCACCTACCTCCGCGAGCTGTTGGCGGTCTTCGACGCGGCCGGCGTCGACGCCACCTTCGTCTTCATCTTCGCGCTCCACGACCACCCGCACCGCCCCGGCGGCGATCCCCGCGACGACCTCGACCTGGCCAGCTACGGCATCGTCAAGGTGTACGAGGACCGCCACGGCGAGACTTACCCCGACCTGCCGTGGGAGCCGAAGGCCGCGTTCACCGCACTCGCCGAGGTCTACGGGAGAGCCTGACGACCTTGCGGGGCCCTGCCAGCATCGCGGGGTGCGCAGCCTCGCCGTGTCAGCCGTGATCCTCGCCTGCGTGCTGCTCTTTCATCGGGCTGTACCCAACACCGTCGGAAATCTCGGCAGTCTCGTGGAGACGTTCCTGCCCTGGCTCGGCCTGACCATCCCGGTGCTGTTCGCCCTGGCGTGGTGGCGCCGTTCCCGGATCTCCGCCCTGGCCGCGCTGCTGCCGCTCGCCGCCTGGCTCGGCCTTTTCGGTGGCCACCTGCTGCCGGACGGCGACTCCCCCTACGACCTCACCGCCGTGCAGCACAACGTCAGCGACGAGAACGCCGACCCGGCCGGCACGGTCGGTGAGCTGGTCAAGGTACGGCCCGACCTGATCGCCCTGGAGGAGGTGACGCCGGCCGCCCTGCCCGCCTACCTCGCGGCGATGCCGGCGGAGTACGCGCACCACACCGTGCAGGGAACGGTCGGGCTGTGGTCGCGGTATCCGCTCACCGAGGCGGCACCGGTCGACATCCGGCCGAGCGGGGTCGGCACCGACTGGAACCGGGGGCTGCGAGCTGTCGCCGAGTTGCCTGGCGGGGACGTCGCCGTCTACGTCGCCCACCTGCCCTCGGTGCGGATCGGGGCGGGCGGGCTCAGCTCGTCGCGGCGGGACGAGAGCGCCGCCCGGCTCGGCCGGATGATCGCCGCCGAGCCGCTCGGCAAGGTGCTGCTGCTCGGCGACCTGAACTACACCGTGGACGACCGTGCGCTGGCGCCGCTCAGCGCGGAGCTGCGTACGGCCCGGTCGACGTTCGCCTTCAGCTGGCCGGCCCGGGCCCCGGTGGCGCGGATCGACCAGATCATGGGACGGAGGGTGACCGTCACCGAGCTCTGGTCCCTTCCGGCGACCGGCAGTGACCACCTGCCCGTCGCGGCCCGGGTCCGGCTCTGATGGGATACCCGGATGAGCAGCATCATCAGATTCTTCGTCGCCGCCGATGACGAGGCCGCCGAGGCCCAGGTCGACGGCGGTCCGGACGCCGGCCACGAGTCGGTCACCTACGGCAACTTCGACGCCGACCTGGCCCTGCTGGAGTGGGACAGCCTGCTGACCGGCCGCAGCTTCGACGACGCGCTGGCCGCGTCCGCCTCGGCGGTCATCGCCGACGAGGACGACGGCGCCCAGGTCGTCGCCGCGTCCCTGGAGCTCCAGCAGGCACTGAGCCGCGCGAGCGCAACCGAGCTGGACCGGGTCGCGAGGCAGTGGGCCGCCGACCGGGCCGCCGAGGGCGAACCCATCGACCCGGAGCTGGCGACCGAGATCCTCGGCGCGGTCGGCCGGCTGGCCCGCACCGAGGAGCAGCGGCTGTACTGCTGGATCAGCTAGCCGCGTAGCCGATGACGCTCTTCAGACCGGGCGGCAGCGGATGCTCGTCGTCGGCGAAGGAGTCGCCCACGGTCGCCGTCACCCCGTGGGCGCGCAGCAGAGCCGGGACCGTGGTGGTGTCGATCAGCACGTTGCCGTGGTGCTCGTCGTCGCGGCGGTAGGTGCCGTCCGGGAGCCGGACGAAGGTGGTCAGCTCACGGTCGAAGCGGTCCGGCGCCGGCCGGCTGAACCGGGTCACGATCGCCCAGTCGGCGCCGGCCCGGCCCTGCCCCACCGCGTCCGCCCAGGCCGTGCCCCACTCCAGGTTGCACAGGTCCAGGGCGAGCACGCCGCCCGGCAGCAACGCGTCGGCCAGCGCGGCCAGCCCGCGCTGGACCGCCGCGGTGTCCGGCAGATAGTTCAGGGCGTGCCCGACCCCGATGATCGCGTCGGCCCGGGGCACCGGCTCGTCCGGCAGGACCAGGGTCCGGATGTCCGCAGCGCCCGGCACGGCGGCGCGCGCGAGTTCGAGCATCGCCGGTGCGGCATCCGTGGCGACCACCCGGTGACCGGCCTGCACCAGAAATCTGGTCAGCAGGCCGGTCCCGCAGCCGATCTCCAGGACCAGGCCGCCACGCTCCCGCACCGGTTCCAGCAGGGCCAGAATCCCGGGCGCACAGGCGGCGGCGTGGAATCCGTACCCCTGGTCGGTGACATAGGCGAGGTCCGAGCGAAAGGAAGACATCCGTTCATCCTCGCCCACGGTCAGCTCGTCTCGCCGGCCATGCTGAAGCTGCGCAGCCGGTCCACCGCCGCCAGGGTGCAGCCCAGGACGAAGATCACCGCCATCACCACGGACACCGTGAGGGAGACCTTGGACTCCAGGATGGCGGTCGGGGCGATCTTGTCGGCGATCGTGATCACGTACTGCTCGATGGACAGCACCCGGGTGCCGCTGACGAAGCGGCCCAGCAGCCCCTCCCAGACCAGGATGTAGACCAGGCCGAGCAGTACCGGCCGGCGGGTCAGCAGGCTCAGCAGCAGGAAGAACGCCGAGTACGCGCACGCACCGACCACCGCGGCCGCCGCCAGGCCCAGGCCCAGGCGGGCCGAGTCGGCCAGCGCGCCCGCCACGAACAGCGGCACCGCCGACGTCACCGCGCTGACCCCGATCGCGACGCCCAGCTTGGCCAGGATGATGTCGCGGCGCGGCAGCGGCTTGGTCAGGATGTGCACGATCGTGCCGTCGTCCACTTCGGAGCCGAGCACACCGGTGCCCACGATCAGGCTGATCACCGGCAGCACCACGGCCAGGCCCAGGCCGACCAGCACCGGGGTGCCCCAGTCGGCCGGGTTGACGTCGTAGGAGCGGCACAGCACGGCCAGGCCGACCAGCAGCAGCGGCAGGGGCAGCAGCAGGAGCACCCGGCGCCGGCCGAACAGTCCGCGGGCAGTGATCCACGCAACGGTCGACACGTCAGGCCTCCAGCAGGTAGGAGAAGACACTCTCCAGGGATTCGTCGGAGGGCAGCAGCTTGCGCAGCCGGATGCCCTCACCGATGGCGATGCGCGGCAGCGCGCGGGTGAAGCTGCCGTAGTCGGACGCGCGTACGGTCAGCCCGGCGTTGTCGATCTCCACGCCGCTGACCGACTTCTCGCCGATCAGCGCCACCGCCAGCCGGCGGTCGTCGGACGACTGCACGGCGAAGACGTGCGGGCGGTTGGTCATGAGCCGACGGATCCGGCGGTAGTCGCCGGAGGCGGCGAGCCGGCCCGCCACGATCACCTGGACCGTGCCCGAGACCTGCTCCACCTCCTCCAGGATGTGCGAGCTGAACAGGATCGTGTGGCCCCGGTCGCCCAGCTCGTGCAGCAGGCCCATCATGTGCATCCGCTGCCGCGGGTCCATGCCGTTGAACGGCTCGTCCAGCAGCAGCACCTGCGGGTCGTGCACCAGGGCCGCGGCGACCCGGGTGCGCTGGCGCATGCCCTTGGAGTACGTCTCGATCCGGCGGTCGGCGGCGTCGGTCATCTCGACCAGGTGCAGCGCCCGCTCGGCCGCGGCCTTCGGGTCGGGCAGCTTCTGCATCTTGGCGCTGGCCTGGACGAACTCGCGGGCGGTGAGGAAGCCGTGCACCGCCTCGCGCTCGGCGACCAGGCCGAGCCGGCGGTAGATCTCCGGGTTGCGCCAGGTCGGCGCGCCGTCGACGGTCACCGTGCCGCGCGAGGGCGACAGGAAGCCCGCCATCATGTGCAGCACGGTGGTCTTGCCGGCGCCGTTCGGGCCGAGCAGGCCGGTGACGCCCGGCTCCAGCGTCATGCTGATGTCGTTGACCGCCACCACGTTGCCGTACCAGCGGGACACGTTCTCGAGCTCGACTGTGGTCACAGCGAGGCCACCCTCCGGTAGCGGGCCAGTAGCAGCAGCAGGCAGGTGGCGATCAGGGTGGCCGCCTCGATGGCGTACACCGGGCCGAACTCGCCGATGTTCAGGCCGGTGTTGGCCCCGCTGATCAGCCACTGCCCGACGCCGCTGACCACGGTCATCGGGCTGGCCAGACCGGCCAGGTCCTGCGCGGTGGACGACGGCAGGATGGACAGCACGCCGACCACCGGGGTGGTCATCAGGAAGACGGCGACGATGCCGCCGGCGGCGAACGCCCGCTTGCCGGTCAGGGAGGCGATCAGCAGGCCGATCGCGGTGAAGAGCAGCGCCCAGATCAGGCTGTAGCCCCAGGCCGGGAGCAGGTCCTCGATCTCGTTCCAGACCCCGGACATCCCGGTCTTGGTGGTGAACGCGCCGCCCAGGAAGATGATGAACTGGGGGCCGGCCAGCAGGATCCACACCGCGGTCACCATCGCGGCGACCTTGGCCCCGATGTAGTCGGCGGCACGCAACGGCCGGCTGAAGTAGAGCGGCAGCACCCCCGAGCGCAGGTCGCGGGAGACCAGCTCCGGGGCCACGATCGCGACGAAGAAGATGATCAGCCAGCTCATCGCGTCGGCGAACTGGATGTAGTTGAGCGGCAGGGTGCCGAGCTGGGCGCGTACCGCCGCGAGGATCACCGCGACCAGGGCGACGATCCCGAAGACCAGCCACGGGAAGATCTTGGCCTTGGCCGACCGGCCGAAGCCGTAGGCCGCGCGCAGGCCGTGCACGTAGATGGCGGCGAACACGGCGCCGCGGCCCAGCCGCGGGCCGGTGTAGCGCTGGTATCCGATGTCGTGGATGACGCTCGACTCAGGCATCCGCGGTCTCCCTCGTGGCGAAGAGCTCGGCCACCCGGTGGCGTCGCTGGTCCAGGCGGTGCAGCGGCAGATCGAGATCGGCCACCACCTGAAGGACGTGGTCGTAGGTGGCCTCCTGGGTCAGCGGCACGAGCAGCATCCGGCCGTCCCGGGTGACCGGCAGCTCCAGCGCCTCCAGCGCCGCTGCCAGTTCGTCCGTACCCTCGCTGACCTCGACCGCGAGCACCTCGCTGGCCTCGGTCATGGCCGAGATGCGGTCGGCGCGCAGCAGCCGGCCGCCCTCGATCGCGACCAGCGAGTCGCAGATCCGCTCGACCTCGCCGAGCAGGTGCGAGCAGACCACCACCGAGATGCCGAACTCGTTGCCGATGCGCTGGATCAGCGCCAGCATGGCGTCGCGCCCGGCCGGGTCCAGACCGTTGGTCGGCTCGTCGAGCAGCAGCAGGTCGGGATCGTGCACCAGGGCCTGGGCGAGCTTGACCCGCTGCTTCATGCCGGTCGAGTAGCCGCCGATCTGCCGGTAGCGCTCCTCGTAGAGCCCGACGTGGCGCAGCGCCTCGGAGGCCCGTTCGCGGGCGGCGGTGCGCGGCAGCCCGCTGATCCGGCCCAGGTGGGTGACGAACTCGGCGGCGGAGACGTCCGGGGGCAGCGCGTCGTGCTCCGGCATGTAGCCGACCTTGGCGCGGACCCGGTCGGGGTCGACGGTGGGATCGATGTCGAAGACCCGCACCTGCCCGCCGGTCGGCGCGATCAAGCCCAGCATGATCTTGATGAAGGTCGACTTGCCGGCGCCGTTGGCGCCGACCAGTCCGATGATCCCGGGCTCGACAGCGACGGTGAGGTCATGCAGGGCGGTCACCTGCGTGCCGTACGTCTTGGTCAACCCTTGGGTAACGATGAGGCTCACAGCCGACAGCCTAGGAACCCCTGTCACCGAAGCGGATCAGGTAAACCCCCGAGTACCCCCTGAGGACGGGACACACGGCGAGTGGATCACATGCAAAGATGCCGCTGGATTTCATCGGACATCGAAGCAACACGGGGGTACGGCGCATGGCACCACGCCTGACGAAGCGCGCACGGTACGGCAGACATCGGATCACTCAGGCGCTCGCAGGCATCGCTGTCGCCGCCGCGCTGCTCACCGCCCCGCAGCCCGCCGCCGCCGCGACCGAGGAGCCCGTACCGTCCGCCTCGGCGTCGGCTCCCGCTCAGCCGGCACCGCCGGTCACGCCGAGTCCGTCGGCCGATGAGACCACCCCCACGGCGACCCCTGATCCGTCCGTGCCGCCCAGCCCGAGCAAAGCGCCGCAGCCGGCGGCCAAGCCCAAGCCGAAGCCGAGCAAGGCTGACGCGGCCGCCGCCGAGCCCTGCGGGGGTGTGATCAAGCTCGGCGAGGCAGTGGACTGCGCCGAGATCAAGGACGAGCAGAAGCACGTCTACACGCTCACCACCACGGCGGACGGCGAGCGGCTGATCCTCGTGCTGCGCGCCCAGGTCGAGGGCGGTGACAGCCTGAGCGGCATGCTCACCAGCGCCGACGGTGAGACCAGCTGCTACCTGGGGACCTACCCGAGCGACTGTGTCCTCGGGGCCGCGGGCACCTACACCATCACGGTGAGCCTCTACTTCGGATCGGGCAGCAACGCCTATGCGCTCGGCGTCGACTCGCGGTCGCACCCGTCGGCGTGCACCGCGGTGCCGAACGAATCCCTGGCCTTCCCGGTCACGACCACGCAGGGCACGCTGGCGGCCGGCTCGGCCGGGCGGTGCTACCGCATCGACCAGGCCGAGGGCACGCTCGTCCGGATCTCGGTGGGCGGCGTCGGCGGTTCCGACGTGCGCGGCCAGCTGGAGAACGCGGCCGGCGAGGGCATCTGCTACCTGCAGGACGCCCGCGAGTGCACGCTGACCGGCGCCGGGCCGTACAGCTTCTTCGTGACCGAGCAGTACGGCGCCGCGACGGCTCACCGGGTCGCCGTGACCCGGCTGTCCGACCCGGCCGGCTGCGACGACGTGCCGGTGGCGTCGTTCGGCGACCCGGGCGACCGCTCCGGTTCGGCGACGATCGGCGGCGACAACGTCACCTGCCAGACCTTCACCGCGGCTGCCGGGCTGCACCTGCTGTCCTTCGACAACGCCCAGTACCTGAACTGGCGGGTGACCGACCGCACCGGTGCCGTCCTCTGCACCAAGTGGGGTGAGCAGCGCGAGCTGTGCCCGCTGCCCGCCGCGGGCACGTACACGCTGTTCGGCGAGAGCAGCGACTCGTGGGTCGACCCCCACACCGTCACCGTCGCTGTCTTCCCGCTCGCCTCGACGACGGGTTGCGGCCCGACCGTCGGCACCGCCTGGGACACCCCGGCCGTACGGGTGCGGGTGACCTCGCCCCTGCAGGTCGAGTGCAACCCGCTCGACGCGCAGCCGGGCGACCGGATCGACCTGCGCTCCGGCGGCTGGATCACCGGCACCACCGGCGAGCGGATCTGCGACGCGGTCCGCGAGGACGACGAGAAGGGCTGCGTGCTACCCGGGAACGGGCCGTACCGGATCATCTCGGAGCCGTCCTGGTCCGAGGACCCCGACGACCGGTGGGCCGAAATCGAGGCGCGCCGGCTGAACGACCCGCAGGGATGCGCGACCGTCCCGGTCGGCCGTTACGGCGCTGCCCCGGCCGGTGAGCCCACCGCGGCCGAGTGCCGCACGCTGACCGTGCCGGCCGCGGGCCGGTACCGCGTCGAGGTCGTCGACGACGAGAACTACCACGGCTACGGCACGATCTTCGACCAGGCCGGCAAGCGCGTGTGCGGGGTCGGCACCTGCACCTTCCCGGCGCCGGGGTCGTACACGCTGGTGACCGAGGGCAACACCTACGCCACCGTGCTGCTGCCCGCCGCCGATGCCGCGAGCGGCTGTGTGACGACGTCCGACCAGCCCACCGCCGCCCCGGCCAAGGGTGAGTTCAAGGCCGCCGGTCAGTACGACTGCCTGCTGCTGCCCACCCCGACGGGCGCCGGCCTGGCTCTGCTCAAGCCGCAGGACGCCACCGGCACGGGCCGCCCGGAGATGACGGTGTACGACGCCACCGGCAACTACGAGTGCGACATCTACCAGCTCCGGGACTACTCCTGCGTGCTGGAGGGCACCGCGCCCTTCCACGTGGTGCTGCACCTCGACGAGGACACCGGCTCTGTCACCGGGCCGTACGCGCTGACCTTCGCCCGTACCAGCGGCGGGCCGGCCTGTCCGACGCTGGCGAGCGGCGCCACGCCGTCGCTGACGCTGGGCGGCGACAAGTACGTCGGCTGTTTCACCCTGCCGGCCGGTCAGCACTCGGCGAGCGAGGTGCTGTCGTTCCGGCGTACCGCGGGGACCGGCAAGGCCCGGCTGTCCGTCTTCGGTCCGACCGGCTCGCGGCGCTGCTACACGCAGGCCTCCGACGCGAACTTCACGGTCTGCCAGCTGGAGGCGGGCGCCGCCACGGTCCTGGTCGAGGGCAGCACGGCGACGGGCACGTTCTCGTTCTCGCGCAGGGATGTCACCGCAGCCGCCACGGGTTGCACCCCGATCACGTCCACAGTGATCGGATCGCCGTCGCTGACCGGCACGCTGTCCTCCCGCGGGGACCTGCGCTGCTACCAGGTGTCGGCGAACGCGGCCGACCGGGTGCTCATCGACAGCCGCGACACCGACAACGTGTCGCGCACGATCGTGCTGGACCCGGACGGTGAGACCACCAGCTGCGCCGGTTACGTCAGCGCCTGCGCGGTCACCGGTGAGAGCAGGTACCAGGTGCTGGTGTGGAGCCTGGGCACCGGCAGCACGGCGTACCAGCTCGACGTGTGGAAGGTGTGGGCCAACGGTCAGCCGCCCGCCGAGTGCGCCAAGGTGCCGTCGGCCGCGTACGGCTTCGGCCCGTACACCGGCGCGCTGAGCAGCACGAAGCCCGCGCTGTGCGTGGTCGCCCCGGCCACCTACTACGACGACCTCACCATCGACGTCAACAACCCGGACGACCCGGACGACGGCTTCTTCTGGGACACCGGCATGTACGTCGTCACCGGCAGCAGCGGCATGCAGAGCTGTGCGATCGGCGAGGGCGGGTTCCACTGCTGGCACGGCCGGCAGCCGGTCGAGCCGACCGTGTACCTGCTGACCAACGGCAACCGCGCGAGCGAGCACCCGTACCGGCTCGAGGCGACCTGTCACACTCCGCTGTGCGGCGGGGAGCGGTTCACCGCGACGGCGGCCGCGCCGGCCTCGGTGGCCAACGGCGCCAAGCGCACCATCACCGTCACCGGCACGTCCCTGCACCTGCGGGACACGGTCCTGGTCACCCCGTCGGGCAGCCCGGCGTTGCCCGCGACCGTCAAGTCGGTGTCGGCGGATCGCCGGACGCTGACCGCCGAGGTCGATCTGACCACCGCACCGGCCGGCCCGGCCGCGCTGAGCATCGACTCGTTCGGTGCCGACGCGGAGCCGGTCGTGCTGGCCAACGCGTTCACCGTCACGCTGACGGCGTTGCAGGCCACCAAGGCGCCGGCGATCACCGGCACCGTGGCGGTCGGCTCGACGGTCAAGGTCTCGGCCGGCAGCTGGACGCCCGCGGCGACGTCGTACACCTATCAGTGGCGGGCCAACGGGTCCGCGATCCGGGGTGCGAGCGGGTCGTCGTACCCGGTCGGCGCCGCGGTGCTCGGCAAGCGGCTCACCGTGACCGTCACCGCGATCCGGTCGGGCCACCAGGCCGGGTCGACGACCTCCGCGGCGTCGGTCGCGGTCGCCAAGGGCAAGGCGCCGGCGGCCACCAAGAAGCCGGCGATCACCGGTACGGCCAAGGTCGGCCGCACGGTCAAGGTGTCCGCCGGCACCTGGTCGCCGAAGGCCGACTCGTACCGCTACGAGTGGCGGCTGGGCGGCAAGCTCATCCGCGGCGCCACCAAGTCGTCGCTGAAGCTGACGTCCTCGATGCGCAACAAGAAGGTCACCGTCACGGTGATCGCCCGCAAGACCGGCCACACCGACGGCAAGGCCACCAGCAAGGCCGTCACCGTCCGCCGCTGAGCTGCGCCAATCCGGCCTACGGCAGGCTGGGCGCGACGTCGACCTGGAAGATCGGCATCTTGCCCAGCTTGCGGTAGGCCATCAGGGCCTCCGGGGTCGCGTCCACCGACGAGTCGCGACCGTCCTGGTTGTGCGGGGTGTCGAAGTGCACCAGCGCCCGGATCTTCGGGAAGTTACGGATCTGCCGGCCCACCTCGCGGTAGAACTCGGCCTTGTGCCCGGGGTTCCTCTTCGAGGACCAGACGCCCCACTCGGCCACCATCAGCGGCTTGTCCGGGTGCTTGTTCGCGGCCCAGTTGTAGAAGCCGGGCCAGTTCGGGCGGGCCGAGCTCTGCCGGTTCAGCAGTTCGGCGAAGTCACCGTGGCCGTAGCCGGGGTCGCTGTAGGCGTACGTGTCGAAGCCGATCCAGTCGACCACGTCGTTGCCCGGGTACATGTCGTCGAACCACTTCTTGCTGGTGTGCGGCACGTACGCCATGTGCACCAGCACGGTGACCAGGTTGTCGACCCCGTGCCCGCGCAGCCGCTTCACCACGTACCGGTACATGTCCGAGTAGTCCTCGGCGGTGTAGCCGGAGCCCTTCTTCTCCTTGACGTTGTCCTCGGCCTCGTGGTGCACCGTGAAGAAGAACTGCTCCGGGTAGTCCTGGTTGATGTGCCGGGCCAGCCGGTCGAGGAACGCGTCGGTGGCCTTGTCGCCCTTCGCGATGGCGGCCCAGGAGGCACCGGCCGGCTTCCAGTTGAGGAAGAGGATGCGTTCGCGGCCGGGCTCGCGCGCGATCTTCCGCTCCGCCTCGGTCGGGAAGAGCTGCCGGTTGCCCTTGTGGTAGGCGTGGTAGACGGCCTGGTGCCGGTCGGTCTTGCGTTCGAAGTCGGCCAGCGCGCGCCGGCCGCGGTCGTCGGTGAACGCGCCGGGGGCCACGCCCCAGAGCACGCCGCAGGACGGGACGAGCTTGCGCCCGGTGCGGCAGCGCTGCCCGTTGCGGTCGCGCATCGCCGGCTGGGGTGCGGCCAGCGCGGTCTGTCCCGGGCCGGGCCGGCCGGCCGAGGCACTCGGGGCAGCCGAGCCGGACGGTACGGGCACTCCCGAGGCGCCGGGTCCGGCCGTCGGAGCGCCGGGGATCGCCGGGACGCCGGGTTCCGCCGGCGGCCGGGCGCCGGGCAACGGGGGCAGCGGCCCGCCGGGCCGGGTGACCACGGGATCGGTGCCGGGCAGTCCGAGCTGATCGACGCCGCCGGTCCAGGCCCACGACAGGGTGGCCACCACGGAGAGGGCAAAGATCGCCGTCATGGCGATGAGGTGCAGAAGCCTGGTCCGGCGCGGTCGACGTCTCACGATCGCCCACTATGCGACCTAAAGTCCGTTTTGTCGACTACCACGGCCGGTTCGCCGCGTGGCGACGGTCTAGATCAGACAGAGTGCCGACCCCGCTCGACCGCACGGAGTGCGGCTGCGAAACTGTCCCTCAAGCCGCTGCAAGGGGAGTCTTAGGTGAACGACGGTTCTGTGCTGCCCGAGGACGTGCTGCGTGACGCGCCGTCGTACACGCCGCGCGCACACGAACTCGCCGACCTGGAGTTGCTGCTCTCCGGGGCGTACGCGCCGCTGACCGGCTTCCTCGGGCGGGCCGACCTGACGGCCCTGCGCCGCCGCGGCCGGCTCGCCGACGGGACCCCGTGGCCGGTCGGGGTCACCTGCGAGATCCCCGCCGAGATGGGCGCGGCCCTGAACCTCGACGATCCGCTGCGCCGCACGGTGGTGCTCACCGACCCCGAGGGCGCGCCGGTCGCCGCGGTGGAGGTCAGCGACGCCTGGCCGACCAGCGAGCAGATGTACGCGATCGGCGGCACGGTGCGCCGGATGGGCGACGGCGGGCACGGGCCGTTCCAGCGGCTGCGGCGTACCCCGGAGGAGGTGAAGGCCCTGCTCCCGCCGGGCCGGGTCCTCGGGGTCATCGCCGACCGGCCGCTGCACCGCCCGCAACTGGCCCAGATCGCGCACGCCGCCCGCACCCTCGCGGCACACCTGCTGATCATCATCCCGGTCACCGGCCCCGGCCCGGACGGGCTGCCGCCGGAGGCGCTGGTCCGCGCGATCTTCGCGGCCCGCGACCGGATGCCGCCGGCCACGATCGTCGCGGTGCCGCTGATGCCGCGCAACGACGAGATGCGTGACGCGCTGCTGCGGGCCCGGGTGGCGACCGCGTACGGCGTCACCCACGTCCTGTCCACCGGCGACATGCTCTCCGGCGGCGGCCTGCGGGTGCTGGTCCCCCGCGAGCTCGCCTACGACAACCGCGACGGTCAGTGGCGCTGGCGCGACGACATCCCGCCCCGCAACCGCCGGCTGGCGATGACCCCGGCCGAGGTGGAGGACCTGCTCGACCGCGGCTTCCCGCTGCCCGAGTGGCACACCCCGCCGGCCGTGGCCAAGGAGCTGTCCCGGGTCCGTCCACCGCGCCGGCACCGCGGCCTGGTCGTCTTCTTCACCGGCTTCTCCGGCTCCGGCAAGTCCACGATCGCCCGCGGCCTGGCCGACTCGCTGCGGGAGAGCGGCGAACGCACGATCACCTTCCTCGACGGCGACGTGGTGCGCCGCGAGCTCTCGGCCGGGCTCGGCTTCAGCCGGGCCGACCGCGACCGCAACGTGCGGCGGATCGGCTGGGTGGCGGCCGAGGTGGCCCGGCACCGCGGCATGTCGATCGCCTGCCCGATCGCCCCGTACGCCGACGCCCGGGCCGCCGTGCGCGCGATGGCCACCGAGGCCGGGGCCGGGTTCGTGCTGGTCCACGTGGCGACCCCGCTGGAGGTCTGCGAGCGCCGCGACCGCAAGGGCCTGTACGCCCGCGCCCGGGCCGGACAGCTGCGCGGGATGACCGGCATCGACGACCCGTACGAGGTGCCGGCGGACGCCGAGCTGACGCTGGACACCACGGACATGACCGTGGTCGAGGCCATCGACGTGGTGCTGGCGTACCTGGTGGAGAGCGGCTGGGTGGAACCGAACATGAAGTAACCGGTGGCGGCGGAGTAGTTACGCATCGGCGCACGGGCCGTTTACCCCCTACGGGGGCGAAACGCCCATTGCCGTCAACTCACTCCACACCCCGAAAGGGCCGCCGAACCGATGGAAGATCCGCGCCCGGTGTCCGCCGACCTCTCGCATTACCTGGGCGTCTTCCGCCGGCACTGGTGGGTCGTGCTCGCCGCCGCGGGGGCCGGGCTCGGGCTCGGCGCCCTGGTCACCCAGGTCGTGCCCAAGGTCTACGAGTCGTCGACCTCGGTGCTGGTGCAGCCCGTGTCCGGCGACACCAACGCCTCCGGCGGCCGGACCAAGGGCCCCATCAACCTGGACACCGAGGCCCAGCTGGTCGGCTCGGGCGCGGTCGCGGTCAAGGCCGCGGCCCTGCTGCGCTCGCCGATCTCGCCGATCGAGCTGGCCCACGACGTCGCCGTCGAGGTGCCGGCCAACACCACCGTGCTGGTGATCCGCTTCCAGGCGGACAAGCCGGAGGCCGCGCAGGCCGGGTCGCACGCGTTCGCCGAGGCGTACCTGCGCAACCGGGAGGAGACCGCCCGGGCTGAGCTGGATCAGAAGATCAAGACCCTCAACCTCAAGGCCAAGCAGCTCACCACCAACCTGACCAGCATCAACAACCGGCTGGCCAAGGCGCCGGACGGCAGCTTCGAGCGCGGCAACCTGGAGAGTCTGCGGAACAACTCGCAGAACCAGCTCAACAGCATCACCGGCCGGCTCAACGAGCTGACCACCGCCACCGTCAGCGCCGGCAGCATCATCAGCGACGCCCGCGTGCCGGACTCGCCGATCAGCCCGAACGCGATGCTCAACATCGCCACCGGCGGGATGGTCGGGCTGCTGGCCGGGCTGGCGCTGGCCTTTATCCGGGAACGGTTCGACCGGCGCCTGCGCAGCGCGGCCGACGTGCGCGACCGGGGCCGGATCCCGGTGCTCGCGGCGCTGGACGAGCGGACCACCCCGCACTTCGACGACGTGCTGCAGCCGTACGGGCCGGGCGGGCGGGTCTTCAACCGGCTGCGCAACGAGATCCTGGCCAGTCTGAACAGCGGGGACCAGATCATCGTGGTGACCGGGGCCAGCCGGGGCTCCGCGACCACGCTGGTGGCGGCGAACCTGGCTGCCGCGCTGGCGCGTACCGGAAGTGATGTCGTGCTGATCGGCGCGCACCTGCCGGACAGCGTCGTGGACGCGGCCCCGCTGGCCCGGATGCTCGGCGTCGCGCCGATGCCGGGCCTGTCCGACCTGCTGGCCGGCCGGATCGGCCTGCACAAGGCGATGCAGCGGACCCCGCGCATCCCGTCGCTGCGGGTCATCACAACCGGCGGCGCGGCGACCGCGGCCGGGCTCATGCAGTCCCAGCGGCTACGTGACACGCTGGAGGCGCTGCGCCGGCAGACCGGTTACGTGGTCATCGAGGCGCCGTCGACCAGCAGCAGCGCCGACGCGCAGAGCCTGGCCAGCCTGGCCGACGCGGCCATCCTCGCGGTCGAGCTGCGCCGGGCCAAGCGCCCGGCCCTGCTGGACGCGGCCGAGCAGCTCAGCCGGGTGGGCACGCCACTGCTGGGTGCCGTGGTGCTGCCCCGGCTCAACGCGATGCGGGCCGACGAGCAGAACCTGCCGGTGGTCACCCTGCCGGCCGAGCGCCGGCCCGAACCGCGGCCCACGCAGCGCCCCGAGCAGCAGCAGAGCGAGGAACGGCCGGAGCCGCGCCCGGACGAGACCGCGGTGCTGGACACCGAGCGCACCCAGCAGATGCGGCGGGTGCCGGCCGGTCCGGCCCAGGGCGGCCCGGTCCGCCCGCGCCCCAGCGAGCTGGACGAGGTCACCGCGATCATCGACCTGGGCTCGGCGGGCACCCAGACCAAGACGGCCGAGAAGACCGGCGAGCAGCCGGACGAGAAGTGACGCTGGTCGTCCCGGGCGGCCCTGGCACCACCAGCACCCGGGCCGCCGGGCCCGCGCACAGCGCCCCGGCGAAGCGGACGACCGCCCTGCCGGCCTGGCCGCTGGCGAGCATGCTGGCCTTCTATCCCCTGTGGTGGGCGCTCGGCCTGGGCGTGCTGATCTTCCCGCTGATGGCGGTGCCGATGCTGGTGCTGCTGCTGCGCCGGCGGGCCGCCGGCCGGCCCGTGCTGCTGCCGCCCGGCTTCGCCTGGTGGCTGCTGTTCCTGGCCGCGGTCGTGGTGAGCATCGCGGCGCTGGGCGCCGACCCGAGCGGGACGGTGGCCGAGCCGGCGAGCGGCCGCCTGATCGCGGTCGTCTACCGGCTGTCCCTGTACGCGTCCCTGACCGTCCTGCTGGTGTACGCGGGCAACCTCACCGAGCTGGAGCTCTCCCGCCGGCGCCTGGTCAAGCTGCTCGGCTGGCTGTTCGTCGTCACCGTGCTCGGCGGGCTGCTCGGCATGGTCGCCGGGCGTTTCGAGTTCACCTCGCCGGTCGAGCTGCTGCTGCCCCCGGGCCTGCGCAGCAAGGGTTTCGTGCAGTCGATGGTGCACCCGTACGCCGCGCAGATCATGGACCTGGTCGGCGGGGAGAAGCCCCGTCCGGCCGCGCCGTGGGGTTACACCAACACCTGGGGCAACAACTTCTGCCTGCTGATGGTCTGGCTGGTGGTCGCGGCCGGGGCTACCCGGCGCGGCGGCGTCAAGCTGCTGGCGGCGCTCTGCCTGGGCGTCTCGATCGTCCCGGCGGTCGTCTCGCTCAACCGCGGCCTGTGGATCGGCATCGGCGTGGTCGTGCTCTACGTCGCCGTCCGGTACGTGCTCATGGGCCGGCTGTGGGTCATCGCGGCGGTCCTGTTCGCCGTGGCCGGCCTGGTCCTCGCCCTGGTCGCCACCCCGCTCGGCGACACGGTCAACGCCCGCATCGACAACGGCAAGTCCAACGGGGTGCGCTCGTTCCTGATCGAGCGCGCGGTCGACGGTTTCGCCGAGTCCCCGGTGATCGGCTTCGGCTCGACCCGCAACACGATCGGCGGCCGCAACTCGATCACCGTCGGCGAGAGTTCCGAGTGCGAGCGCTGCGGCAACTTCACCGTCGGCGGCAACGGCCAGTTCTGGCAGCTGGTGTACGCCCACGGCGCCGCCGGCACCATCGCCTACCTGGCCTTCTTCGGCTACGGGCTGTGGCGTTTCCGGCGCGACCGGACCCCGATCGGGATCGCCGGCAGCGCCGCCATCGTCAGCTCCTTCTCGGCGATGCTCTGGTACAACTCGCTGGCCACCCCCCTGGTCTTCATGTTCCTGGCGTACGCGCTGCTCTGGCGCAACGAACAAGAGGCGAACAGATCCGGAGGGCCAGCCCATGAGTCCCGTTAAGACCGCGCCCGCCGCCCTGACGGCGGGCGACTCGGCACTGCGCACGCAGTACCTCGCGGAGGTGCTGGAGCTGCTCTACCCGGCACCGTGCGACACCACCGGCGGCCCCGGCGAGCCGATCACCGAATACCTGGTCGTGCCGGACGCGCGCCGGCCCCGGCTGCTGGTGCCGAACACCTCCCGCCGGGTCGCCGCCGCCGCGGTACGCCGTTACGCCGAACCGCAGTCCCGCAGCGCCCGCCTCAAGCGGGACGCCGTGGTGGCGGCCCTGCGCACCGGCGCCTCCGGGGTGCTGCTGCGCGACCGGATCAAGGTCACCGGCCCGGCCGGGGAGAGCGTCGACGGGCACCTGCGCCAGGCCCTGGGCCGTGAGCTGTCGGTCAGCATCCACATCGGACCCGCCCGGGCCAACCGCAAGCCGGTGCTGCAGCTCATCAGCCCCGAGGGTGAGACCTTCGGCTTCGGCAAGCTCGGCACCGGCCCGCTGACCCAGCGGCTGGTCAAGGCCGAGACGTCAGCGCTGACCGCGCTCGGCACCGTCGGGCTGACCAAGCTGTCCGTGCCGACCGTGCTGCACGCCGGGCAGTGGCGCGGCCTGCAGGTGCTGATCCAGTCGGCGCTGCCGGTCTGGCTGCCCCGGGCCCCGCTGACCCAGCGCCGGCTGATCGCCGCCATGCTCGACATCGCCGGGTGCTGCGGCTATCACAGCGGCACGCTGGTCGGCAGCGCGTACTGGGCCGAGCTGCGCGGGCGGCTGGCCGCGCTCGGCGACCGGCCCGAGGGGGTCGCACTGACCTCGGCCGCGGAGCTGCTCGCCACCCACGCCGGCCAGCACACCCTGCGGTACGGCGCCTGGCACGGCGACTGGGCCCCGTGGAACATGGCCAACCTCGCGGACGCGCTGCTGGTCTGGGACTGGGAACGGTTCGCCACCGGGGTGCCGGTCGGCTTCGACGCCGTACACCACGAGTTGCAGAAGCGGATCCAGTCCACCGGCGATGCCGCCGCCGCGGTCGAGGCAACCGTGCGCCGGGCCGGGGAGCTGCTCGCGCCGTTCGGGGTCGCCGACGACGTCCGGGAGCTGACCGCCCTGCTCTACCTGATCGACCTGGCCGCGCGGTACCTCGCCGACCGGCAGGCCGAGGCCGGCGCCCGGCTGGGTGTGCTCGGCACCTGGCTGCTGCCGGTCCTGATCCGCCGGGTCGAAGAGCTGTGACCCGCCACCACACCATCGGAAGGCCGCAGTAGCCATGGACGTCTCCAAAGTTCCGACACCCGTCAAGCGGGTCGTGCACCTGGGCACGCGCTCGTACGGCCGGCTCACCGCCCCGGCCCGGATGACCCCGTCGTTCCTGATCTGCGGCGGTCAGCGCTGCGGCACGACCTCGCTCTACCGCGCGCTCGCCGCGCACCCGGTGGTGCTCAAAGCGGTGCTGCACAAGGGCGTGCACTACTTCGACGTGTCCTACGACCGGGGCATGGGCTGGTACAAGGGCCACTTCCCGATGCAGCGCAGCGCCGAGAAGATCCGTACCCGCTACGGCGTGGACGCGCAGACCTTCGAGTCGAGCCCGTACTACATGTATCACCCGCAGGCGGCTGCCCGGATCGCCGCGGACCTGCCTGGGGCGAAGCTCGTGGTGCTGGTCCGGGACCCGGTCGAGCGGGCCTACTCGCAGCACCACCACGAGGTGGCCCGGGGCTTCGAGCAGGAACGCGACTTCGGCAACGCGCTCGCCCTCGAAGCCGCCCGGCTGCACCGCCAGGAGCACAAGCTGGCGACCGACCCGACCTACTACTCCTTCGGCCACCAGCACCACGCCTACCGGGCCCGCGGCGAGTACGCCCGCTACCTGAGCGTGATGGCCCAGCACGTCGGCCGGGAACGCATCCACGTGGTGGAGAGCGAGCGGTTCTTCGCCGAGCCCGAGCAGACCTACGACGAGGTGTGCCGGTTCCTGGGACTGCCGACCGACCTCGGGCACCCGCCGTTCGAACGGCACAACGCCCGGCCCCGGCAGTCCGACATGGACCCGGCGCTGCGCCAGGACCTGACCGAGCACTTCGCGCCGCACGACGACGCCCTGATCACGTGGCTGGGCCGGGTGCCCATCTGGCGCCAGGCATGACCGTCACCGACGTCGCGGCGCCGGACCGCAGCGGCACCCGGGGCGTCGCCCGCGGC
Source organism: Actinoplanes sp. NPDC051405 (assembly GCF_055586185.1). Lineage (NCBI taxonomy): Bacteria > Bacillati > Actinomycetota > Actinomycetes > Micromonosporales > Micromonosporaceae > Actinoplanes > Actinoplanes sp. NPDC051405. The sequence goes on along the minus strand of NZ_JBVJIR010000023.1, from coordinate 120,793 downwards.
GGGCTGGCCAACATGGTCGGCTCGGCGCTGGCCGGCGGCACCGGCGTCGTGGTCACCTGGATCGTCGCCCGTAGCCTCGGCGCCGAGCAGGCCGGCGCGTTCTTCGCCGCCACGGCGGCCTTCGTGCTGACCGGCGGGCTGGCCAAGCTGGGTACGCAGACGGGCCTGGTCTACTGGCCGGCCCGGCTGCGCGCCACCGGCCGCGACCACCTGCTCGGCGCCTGCCTGCGGATCGCGCTGACCCCGGTCGTCGTGCTCGCGCTGGTGCTGGCGGTCGCGATGTGGTTCGGCGCCCCGGCGATCGCGCACCTCACCGCCGAGGACTCGCCGCACGTCATGGCCGCGCACATCACCGCCCTGCGGGTGCTGGCCGTCTTCCTGCCGTTGCAGGCGCTCACTGACGCGCTGCTCACCGCCACCCGCGGCTACAAGGCCATGCGGCCGACCGTCACCCTGGACCGCGTCCTGCGCAGCACGCTGCAGTTGCTGTGCGTCGGCGCGGTCGGGGTGGCGACGCTGTGGGGCACGGCGACGTTGCCCGCGTTCGCGTTCGCCTGGGCGGTGCCGTACCTGCCGGTGGTGATCCTGGCGGCGGTCGCGTTGCGGCGCACGTACCTGGCCGCCCGGCCCGACGGCCCGCGCACCCGCCGCCGCGACCGCCGGCAGCTGCGTCGCGACTTCTGGCGGTTCACCGGGCCCCGGGCCCTGGCCAGCGTCGCGCAGCTGGCCCTGCAGCGCATCGACGTGCTGCTGGTGGCGGCCCTCGGCGGGCTGGCCCCGGCCGCGATCTACGCGGTCGCCGGCCGGTTCGTGGTGCTCATCCAGTTCGCCAACCAGGGCATCTCCCAGTCGGTGCAGCCGCGGCTGGCCGAGGCGCTGGCCGTCGGCGACCGGGACACCGCCAACCACCTCTACCAGACGGCCACCGGCTGGCTGGTGCTCGTCACCTGGCCCATCACCTTCCTGGTCATCCTGTTCGCGCCGGTCTACCTCGGACTGTTCGGCAGCGGCTACCGCAGCGGCGCCGACGTGGTGGTCGTGCTGGGCTGCGCGATGCTCGTCGCCACCGGCTGCGGCATGGTCGACATGGTGCTGGCCATGGCCGGGCGCACCTCCTGGAACCTGATCAACGTCCTGGTCGCGCTGGGCGTCACCGTCGGCCTGGACGTGCTGCTGATCCCCCGGTACGGCGCTCTCGGCGCCGCGATCGGGCTGGCCTGCGCGATGGTCGCCAACAACGTGCTGCCGCTGATCCAGGTGGGCCGGGCCGCCCGGCTGCACCCGTTCGGCCCCGGGACGCTGGCCGCCGCCGGGCTCTCCGTCGCCTGTTTCGGTGTCCTGCCCCGGCTCGTGACCGTCGTGGCGGGCGCCGGACCGGGCGGCATGTCGCTGGCTGTCGCGCTGGCCGTGCCCGCCTTCGCCGCGGGCGCGTGGCTGCTGCGCAAACGCCTCGGCCTCAACGCCTTCAAGCCCCGCAAGCTCACCCAGAGGAGGACCGGTTGACCACCGAATACACCAAGGTGTTCCAGGACGCGGAAGCCGTCGACAAGTACGAGCACGTCACGTACGCGCCGGACAGCTACGCGTCGCGGATCAACGAGCGGCAGCAGGCGTACCTGCGCAAGCTCGTCGCCCGGGAGTTCGACACCGCGCCGGTGCAGCACGACTTCGCCTGTGGCACCGGGCGCGCCATCCGTACGCTGCACGGCCTGGTCCGCGAGGCGCACGGCTACGACACGTCCGCCGAGATGATGGCCAAGGCCGCCGAGGTGGGCTCGCAGGCGCACTGGCACCAGGTGCCGATGGACGGCCCGGTGCCGGAGCCGGTGCGGGCCGGATACCCGGCGATCGTGACGATGTTCCGGCTGCTGCTCAACGTAGACACCGACGTACGGGACCGGGCCATCGCGTTCGCCGCCAGGGCCCTGCCGGACGCGGCCTCCGGGCTGCTCGTGGTGGAGAACCACGGCAACGCCGGATCGCTGCGGCACCTGCGGGCCCGGCGGCACTCGGGTGAGCGCTGGTTCGCCGAGCTGTCCCACGAGGAGGTCGGCGAACTGCTCGACCGGCACGGCTTCGAGGTGATCGAGCGGCGCGGCTTCTCCATGCTGACCGAGTCGCTGGACCACAAGCTGCTGGCCCGCGCCGCTGACGCGGCGGCCCGCAAGCTGCCGGGCACCGACAGCTTCGCGGTCAACGTCCTCTACACCGCCCGGCGGAAGAAGTAGCCACTGTCATGCGCCGTGTTCTCGCCCTGCTGGGCCTGCTCGTCCTCGTGCTCGCCGGCTGCACCTCGCACCGGCGGGCCGAGCCCGAGCCCACGCCGTCCCCCGACCTGACCAGTGCGCCGGTGGCCGTGGCCGTGAACCCGGGCCCGTTCCAGTCCGGCCCGTTCTCCGCGCCGGAGACCGGTGCGTACCTGGGCGCCTGGATCAAGCCGGACGCCCTGACCCATGCCGGCCGGGTCGAGGCCGTCGACGGGCTCGAGAAGGACCTCGGGCGACCGCTCGACATCGTCAACACGTACCGGCGCTTCGACCAGATGGTCGGCACCGCGTCCGACGAGGAGTTCCTGGACACCGACGCCACGCTGATGGTCAGCTGGGCCACCGGGGACAACCGCTCGATCCTGGCCGGCGAGCACGACCGGCTGATCCGCCGGCAGGCCAAGGCGATCCGCAAGGTCAAGGAGCCGGTGCTGCTGCGGATCCGGTGGGAGATGGACCGGCCCAACCTGCGCGCCACGATGTGGTCCGGGGAGGACTACATCGCCGCGTACAAGCACATCCGGCAGATCTTCGCCGAGCAGCGGGTCAAGAACGTGTCATGGGTCTGGTGCCCCACCGCGGAGGGCTTCATCCGCGGCGACGCGCCGGCCTTCTACCCGGGCGACGACCAGGTGGACTGGACCTGCGTGGACGTCTACGCGGGGAACCTGTTCCAGCCGATCGGGCAGCTCATGGGCCCGTTCCTGCAGTGGGCGGCGCAACGGCCCAAGCCGATCATCATCGGTGAGTTCGGCGTGGCCAAGGCGTGGGGCTCGGCCGGCCGGGCGGCCTGGCTGGCCGACGCCGAGCGCACCTTCAAGGCCAACAAGCAGATCAAGGCCGTCGTCTACTTCGAGTCCGATCCCGAGGGCAACGGGCCGAAGCAGCAGTTCCAACTGGCCGGGGACAAACCCGCGTTCCAGCAGTTCGCCCGGCTGACGCGGGATCCGTACTTCAATCCCGAATAGGCCGCCCGCGGCCGCCGGGCGCCCACCCGCCCGGCGGCCGCGGGTGTGTCCGGGTCATCGGCGTGCGGCGGCGCCGGCCAGCAGCCGCATCGCGTACGGGGCATCGTGCTTGAGGTAGCGCCCGGCCAGCCGCCCCGGGTCGGTCCCCAGGCGGTGGGCCCACTCCAGGCCGGTCTTCTGCATCCAGCGCGGCGCCCGCTCGACGTCACCGGCCACGAAGTTGACCGCCGCGCCGCAGCCGATGAACCAGGCCCGCGGCAGCTCGGCCCGCAGCCGGGTGATCACGCCCTCCTGTTTCGGGAAGCCCAGCCCGACGAAGACCAGGTCCGGTTCCGCCCCGGCCACCTTGCGGCAGAGGTCGGCGTAGGACTCCTCGTCGCGCTCGAAGCCGTACGGCGGGCACAGCGTTCCGGCGATCCGCAGCCCCGGGCACTCACCCGCCAGGCGGTCGGCGGCCCGGGTGGCACCGTCCTTGGTCCCGTCGGCCGCCGGCGTGCCACCGACGACGAAGATCGATCGGCGGTCGTGGGCCAGGCCGCGCGACAGCGACCAGATAAGGCTGCTGCCGGCGACGCGTTCCGGCAGCGGGGTGCCGCTCAGCTTGCTGGCCCAGACCAGGGGCATGCCGTCGGCGACCACCAGGTCGGCGTCGTCGAGGTAACCACGGACCTCGCTGTCCACCTGGGCCTGGCGCAGGATGTCGACGTTCGGGGTCAGGATCCGGCCGCCCCGGCCCGCATCGATGGCCTCGCGGACGACGGCCACCACCTCCTCCTCGGTGATCCGGTCGAATCCCGTGCCGTCCAGATGCACCCGGTCGAATGCCTCGATTGTCATGCGACGCCTCCTTCACCCTTGTTCGCTCGTTATAGGAGCGAAACGAGCGAAGGTGGGCCAAAGTGGCACGGGTTCTTTATTTGGGTGGATTAGGACGAAGCGGAACGACGCTCGTCGAGCGCCTCCTCGGCGAGCTGCCCTCCGTGTGCTCGCTCGGCGAGATCGTCCACCTCTGGCAACGCGACATCCGCGACGACGAGCGCTGCGGCTGCGGCGCCCGCTTCTCGGCCTGCACGTTCTGGAAGCGCGTCGGCGAACGCGCCTTCGGCCATTGGGGCAATGTGGACGTCGAACGGGTGCACGCGCTGCGCGACGCGGTCGAGCGCACCCGGCACATCCCCCGCCTGGCCGGCGCCCAGTTGCCGCCGGCCCAGCGCGCCGACGTCCGCGAGTACGCGAGCTTCTACGCCCGGGTCTACTCGGCGGCCGCGGCGGTCTCGGGGGCCCAGGTGGTCGTCGACTCCTCCAAGCACAGTGCGTTGGCGCACGTGCTGCGCTGGGCCGACGACGTCGACCTGCGGGTCGTGCACGTGGTGCGGGACGCGCGCGGGGTCGCGTACTCGTGGACCAAGACCGTCACCCGGCCGGAGACGGACGGCAGCGAGGAGATGACGCGCTACTCCCCCGGCCGTTCGGCCCTGCTGTGGAACGCGCACAACGCGGCCTTCGGCCTGCTCTCGCGCCGCGGCGTGCCGGTCCGCCGGATTCGTTACGAGCAGTTCCTCACCGACCCGCGGGCCGCGCTGCGCGAACTCGCCGAGTACGCCGGCGTCCCGGTCACCGACGCCGACCTCGGCTTCCTCGGCGACGGCTACGCCGACCTGCGGGTCGGCCACAGCGCGGCCGGCAACCCGATGCGCTTCAGCGTCGGCCGGCTGCCGCTGCGCCGCGACGACGCCTGGGTACGCGCACTGCCCAGCGGCCAGCGCCGGCTGGTCGGCGCGGTGTGCGCCCCGATGCTGCGCGCGTACGGCTACCCGCTCAACCCCGCAGAAGTTCCCCAGGAGGCGTGATGAACTGGCCGTCCGTCGGTGTCGTGATCCCCACCCGCAACCGTCCCGAACTGCTCCGTAAGGCGATCGCCGGGGTACGCGCCCAGCGTTACCCGGGTGAGCTGAAGATCGTGGTGGTCTACGACCAGACCGAGCCCGACTACCTGCTCGCCTCCACCGACGGCGTCCAGGTGCTGGTCCTGACGAACTGGCGCACCTCCGGGCTGGCCGGCGCCCGCAACACCGGCATCCTGGCGCTGGACAGCGAGTTCGTGGCCTTCTGCGACGACGACGACCAGTGGGCGCCGGACAAGCTGCGCCGCCAGGTGGCCGCCCTGGTGGCCGAGCCCGACTCGGAGATGGCAACCTGCGCGATCGAGGTCGAGTACGAGGGCCGGACCACCCCGCGGCTGGCCGGGCGCAGCCGGGTGACGGTCGACGAGCTGGCCCGTTCCCGGATGGCGATGCTGCACTCGTCGTCGTTCCTGATCCGCCGGGACGCGCTCGCCGAGTCCGCGATCGGGCTGGTCGCCGAGGACGCGCCGGGCAGCCAGAACGAGGACTGGGACATGCTGCTGCGGGCGGCCCGCCGCGCGCCGATCGTGCACCTGGACGAGCCGCTGGTCCGGGTCCTGTGGGGCCGCACCTCGCACTACGCCTACGAGTACGCCACCAAGATCTCGTCGCTGCGCTGGATGATGCAACGCCACCCGGAGATCAGCGGCTGCGGCCCGGGCGCGGCCCGCGTCTACGGTCAGCTCGCGTGCTGGTCGGCCGCGACCGGCAACCGCAGTCAGGCGTGGCAGTTCAGCAAGGAGGCGGTCCGCGCCAACTGGAAGGAGCCGCGGACGGCGATCGCCCTCGCGGCCATGACCGGCGCGGTGAAGGTGGAGAACGTGCTGTCGGCGCTGCACAAGCGGGGCCGAGGTATCTGACACACCACCTTTTGCGCACACCCGCTCAGCGGGTAGTGTTCGCACGTGTTCGAATTCGTGCGGTTATCCCGTCGTAGCGACGGTGAGTGCTGATGCTCGCGCAGCAGCGCCAGGCGGCGATCCTGGACCGGGTCCGGGCCGCCGGCGGCGTCCGCGTCAGCGAACTGGCCAGCGAGTACGGCGTCTCCGACATGACGATCCGCCGCGACCTGGAGACCCTGGCCGACCGCGGCCTCTTGGCGAAGGTACACGGCGGCGCGACCACGGTGAGCCCCGGTTCGGCCCACGAGCCGGGCTTCGCGGCGAAGTCGGTGCGCCAGCGCGCCGAGAAGGCGGCGATGGCCATGCGCGCCGCCGCCCTGGTCTCCCCCGGTGACGCCATCGCGCTGTCCGCCGGCACCACGACCGCGGGCCTGGCCCAGCGGCTCGTCGACGTGCCGGCGCTCACCGTGGTGACCAACTCCATCCCGGTCGCCGACGTCTTCTACCGCGCCGGGCGCCCGGACCAGACCGTGGTGCTGACCGGCGGCACCCGTACGCCCTCGGACGCGCTGGTCGGGCCGGTGGCGGTCGCCGCGATCGGCACCCTGCACCTGGACATGCTGTTCCTGGGCGTGCACGGGATGAGCGAGCGGGCCGGCTACACGACGCCGAACCTCATGGAGGCCGACGTCAACCGGGCGCTGGTGGAGGCGGCTGAGCGGCTCGTGGTGCTGGCCGACCACACCAAGTGGGGCACCGTGGGCATCTCCTCGATCGTGCCGCTGGACCGCGCCGACGTGGTGATCACGGATGACCAACTGGACGAGGCCGCACGTGCGGTCCTGGTGGAAATGGTTGACGAGCTGATGGTGGTAAGCGCCCAATGATCTCCCAGAGGACTGCGATCCGGCTCTCCGACGGCCGCGAGCTCATCTACTTCGACGAGACCCCGGACGCCGACCGCGCCAAGTGGCCGGACACCCGGCACCTGCCGCCCCCGCCGCCGACCTCCCAGCTGCGGTACGACCCGCTGGTCGACGAGTGGGTGGCGGTCGCGGCGCACCGGCAGACCCGCACCTTCCTGCCGCCGAGCGACAAGTGCCCGCTGTGCCCGTCGACGCCGGAGTTCGCCAGCGAGATCCCCGCGCCGGACTACGACGTGGTGGTGTTCGAGAACCAGTTCCCGTCCTTCAGCGACCGGGTCAAGCCGGACGAGATCACCGCGCTGACCGACATGGTCCCGGTCCAGCCGGGCATCGGGCGCACCGAGGTCGTCTGTTTCACCAGCGACCACAACAGCTCCTTCGGCACGCTGCCGCCGGCCCGGGTCCGCACGGTGCTCGACGCGCTGGCCGACCGGACCACCGAGATGTCGGCGCTGCCGGGCATCGCCCAGGTGTTCCCGTTCGAGAACCGCGGCATCGAGATCGGCGTGACGCTGAGCCACCCGCACGGGCAGATCTACGCGTACCCGACGGTGCCGCCGCGCACCGAGGCCATGCTGCGGGCGGCGCGCAAGCACGCCGAGCACACCGGCGGCCGCACCCTGTACGCCGACGTGCTGGCCGCGGAGCAGAAGGCCCAGGTCCGCGTGGTGGCGTCCAACGAGCACTGGACGGCGTACGTCCCGGCGGCGGCCCGCTGGCCGTACGAGGTGCAGCTGGCCCCGCACCGGCAGGTCGCCGACATCCCGGCCCTGAGCGACGCGGAACGTGACGCCTTCGGGCCGCTGTACCTGGACGTGCTGCGCCGCTTCGACGCGCTCTTCGGCAAGCCGATGCCCTACATCTCGGCCTGGCACCAGGCGGTGGTCGGCGAGGGCCGCGAGCTGGGTTACCTGCACCTGCAGCTGTTCAGCATCCGCCGGGCGGCGGACAAGCTGAAATACCTGGCCGGCTCGGAGTCGGCGATGGGTGCGTTCGTCAACGACATCGTCCCGGAAGCGGCCGCCCAGCGTCTCCGCGAGGCGCTCTAAGTTTCAGTCGGCCACGACGTTTCTCGGGGCGCTCGGCGGCCAGCCGTGGTCGGGGGCGACCTGCCGGGCCACCTGGCGGCCGATGTCGCGCAGCTCGGCCACCTGCTCGGGGCGCAGCACGTCGAAGACGTAGCGCCGGACCGCCGCGACGTGGCCGGGCGCGGCCTCCACGACCATGTCCCAGCCGGTGTCGGTGAGCACCGCCTCGACGAACCGGCCGTTCTCGGCGCTGGGCTCACGGAAGACCCAGCCCCGCTGCTCCAGGCGCTTGACCACGTTGGACAGCCGGGAGAGCGAGCCGTTCACGAACTGTGCCAGCACGCTCATCCGCAGCCGCCGGCCGGGCGACATGGACAGGCCGGCCAGCACCAGGTATTCGAAGAACGAGATGCCGTTGTCCCGCTGGAGCTGGGCGTCGAACGCGCTCGGCAGCCGGAACATGAGCCAGGACAGGGCAAGCCAGGCGTCGTTCTCGTCGGGCGACAGCCATTGGGGTTCGTTCCGGCCTTCCACAGGATGCAGCCTACCGGCCGTGATCAGCCAACTTGACGTACGTCACTTCACGGTTGACTTCACGCTTGAAGCGCGTCATCGTTGACTTCAAGCGTGAAGTCATAATCTACAAAGGGGACGAACTATGACGTTGTTCCGGCTGGACGCCAGCATCCGGGTCGAGGGCTCGGCGAGCCGCGAGATCGCCGACCTCGTCGAGCAGGAGTGGCTGGCCGCACACCCGGGCGACCAGGTCGAGCGTCGGCACATCGGCGTCGACGTGCTGCCCGCCGACGCGTGGGGACATGCGGTGGGCGCCGGCTTCGTCCCGCCCGAGCAGCACACCGCCGAGCAGGCGAACGCGGTGAAGCTGGCCACCACCCTCACCGACGAACTGGTCAACGCGGACGCCGTGCTGCTGGCCGTGCCGCTCTACAACTGGGGCGTGTCCCAGCACTTCAAGGCCTGGTTCGACCTGATCATGACCGACCCCCGCGTACGCGCCCCCGAAGGCCTGATCCCGGGCAAGCCGGTCGTGCTGGCCACCGTTCGCGGCGGCGCCTACGGCCCGGGCACCCCCAAACACGGCTGGGACTACTCAACCCCGTACCTCCACCGCATGCTCACCGAGCAGTGGGGCGCCAACCTGACGGTCGTAGAACGCGAACTCACCCTGGCCGGCGTCAACCCAGCCCTCGACTCCCTCCGCGACCTGGCCACCCAACTCCACCAGCAGGCCCTGAGCGCAGCCGTCGAAGCAGGCCGCGCCTTCGGCGTGAAGTAACCGCAACCAAACCCGCACTTCGCCCGTCGGTGTCGAGGGCGCCAAAACAGGCTAGGCGCTTTTTGCCGTGGCCTGTTTTGGTGTCCTCGGCGCCGACCGCCCTGGGGCGAAGTGCCAGCCGAGCGGAGCGAGGCCATTTAGCAGAGAGGGCGCCAAAACAGGCTAGGCGCCCTTTGCCGTGGCCTGTTTTGGTGTCCTCGGCGCCGACCGCTCTTGGGGCGAAGTGCCAGCCGAGCGGAGCGAGGCCATTTAGCAGAGAGGGCGCGGGGGGCCTGGGACGAGGCCCCCCGCGGGGAAGGGACGGCGGGCGTTCGCCCACTGATCGCGCGCTGCTTCCAGAACCGGTCGGCGCCCGGGACAAGGCGGCCGGACCGGCGGGCGACCAGAAGCGCGACGCGACCGTCATCCGTTCTATCCAGGAAAACGACCGGCCCACGCAGGGGTTACGCGCCATACCCCGCAAAACCCGCCCTAAACATCCGTTTTGCGAGCTTCAAGCCGCGCAAAAAGGCCGCCGGCAAGTGCGCGGCGGCCTTCGTGCTTTATCGGGTACGAGCTCAGGCGAGCTTGCGCGCCAGGTTCTCGTCCAGGGCGTTCATGAACTCGTCCGTGGTGAGCCAGGGGGCGTCCCGCGAGATGAGCAGCGCGAGGTCCTTGGTCATCTGACCGCCCTCGACCGTCTCCACGCAGACCTTCTCCAGCGTCTCGGCGAACTCGGTGACCGCCGGGGTGCTGTCCAGCAGACCGCGGTGCTTGAGGCCGCCGGTCCAGGCGAAGATCGAGGCGATCGGGTTGGTCGAGGTCTTCTCGCCCTTCTGCCACTGCCGGTAGTGCCGGGTGACCGTGCCGTGCGCGGCTTCGGCCTCGACGGTCTTGCCGTCCGGGGTCATCAGCACGGAGGTCATCAGGCCGAGCGAGCCGAAGCCCTGGGCCACGGTGTCGGACTGCACGTCACCGTCGTAGTTCTTGCAGGCCCAGACGTAGCCGCCCTCCCACTTCATGGCGGCGGCCACCATGTCGTCGATCAGGCGGTGCTCGTAGGTGAGGCCGGCCGCCTTGAACTGGTCGGCGAACTCGGTCTCGAAGATCTCGGCGAACAGGTCCTTGAACCGGCCGTCGTACGCCTTGAGGATCGTGTTCTTCGTCGACAGGTAGACCGGGTAGTTGCGGGCCAGGCCGTACCGGAACGAGGCGCGCGCGAAGTCGCGGATCGAGTCGTCGTAGTTGTACATCGCCATCGCGACGCCGCCGCCCGGGTAGTCCGCGACGTGGAACTCCATCGGCGCGGAGCCGTCCTCGGGCGTGAACGTGACGGTCAGCTTGCCGGGGCCGGGGGTCACGAAGTCGGTGGCCTTGTACTGGTCGCCGTGGGCGTGCCGGCCGATGATGATCGGCTTGGTCCAGCCCGGCACCAGCCGCGGGACGTTGGACATGATGATCGGCTCACGGAAGACGACGCCGCCGAGGATGTTGCGGATCGTGCCGTTGGGCGAGCGCCACATCTTCTTGAGGCCGAACTCCTCGACGCGGGCCTCGTCCGGGGTGATCGTCGCGCACTTGACGCCGACGCCGTGCCGCTTGATCGCGTTGGCCGCGTCGATGGTCACCTGGTCGTCGGTCTCGTCGCGGTACTGGATCGACAGGTCGTAGTACTCGAGGTTGACGTCGAGGTACGGCAGCACCAGCTGCTCGCGGATCTGCTTCCAGATGATCCGGGTCATCTCGTCGCCGTCGAGCTCCACGACCGGGTTGTTGACCTTGATCTTCGCCATCGACCGGCGCTCCTCTCCGGGACACGTGCTTCTAGCAGTACGAGCGTACTGCAGGTCGGTGGAAGATCGCCTCCCGGCCTCGCCCTAACCCTCTCGCACGAGCCGGCCCACGCCGCCAGAATGGCGGGATGTCTGCCATCCGGAAGATCGGCCCGCTCACCGTCGTCGCGTTGCAGGACGCCGAGGGGCCGCATTTCGACCGGCGCGAGGACGCGCTGCCGGACGCCACGGCCGAGCAGTGGGCCGCCGCCGACGAGCGCGATCCGGGTGCGCGGACCGCGGACGGCCGCTGGTGGTTGCGCTTCCGGAGCTTCGCGATCCGGTACGGCGACAGCGGCCCGGTCACCCTCGTCGACGCAGGGATCGGGCCGGCCCACTCACTCGCCGCCGACTGGGCTCCCGTACCCGGGCACCTGCCGGACGAACTGGCGGCGGCCGGGATCGAGGCCGCGGACGTCGAGGCGATCGTGCTGACCCACCTCCACACCGATCACATCGGCTGGGCCGTCCCGGCGGATTCACCGTTCACCAACGCCCGGGTCATCGTGCAGCGCGCGGAGGTCGACGCCTTCACCGCCGCACGCCAGCAGGACGCGCTGCTGCGGCCGCTGCGGGACCAGGGGCGGCTGCAGGTGGTCGAGGGTGACGCCGAGCTGGGCGCGGGCGTACGGATCATCTCCACGCCCGGGCACACCCCCGGACACCAGTCGGTGCTGGTCTCCGGCGGCGGCGAGTCGGTGCTGGTGACCGGGGACCTGCTGGTGCACGCGGTGCAGCTGGTGGATCCGGCCCTGGCCTACGGGCATGACATGGACGCGCAGCTCGCCCGCAAGAGCCGGGAGGCGGCGCTCACCGCGGCCACCACCCGTGGCTCGTGGCTGGCGGTGTCGCACCTGGGTCAGCCGTACTGCCGTACCTGGGAATGACGGTCTGGCCCCTCCCTCAGCTCACGTATGATGCGACTGAAGTCGCGCCTGAAGTGGAGGGGGTTCCCATGACCGCCGCGCTCAGCGGGCTGCCGCCCGTGGACGGCTGGACCGTCGACGACCTCCATGCCCTGCCCGATGACGGCGTCCGCCGCGAGCTCATCGATGGAGCCCTGCACGTGTCCCCCTCGCCGACCAGCGTCCACCAGGTCATCGCCATGCGTCTCGGTGTCGCGCTCGAGCAGACCTGCCCGGACGACCTCTTCGTGAGCCAGGCCAACGACGTGGAACTCAGTTCGCGCCGGATGTTCATCCCGGATGTGCAGGTCACCACGTTCGAGGCGGCCCGCCGACAGTCCGGCAGCTTCACGGCGGACGAGGTCGTGCTGGCGGTGGAGATCGTCTCGCCGGGTTCGCAGAGCGTGGACCGGGTACTCAAGCCGGCCCTGTACGCGAAGGCCGGCATCGCCAACTTCTGGCTGGTCGAGACCGATGGCGGGATCTCCGTGCAGACGTACCGGCTCAACCGCGAAGCGGAGGCGTACGAGCCGTCGGGCACCTTCACCGACGTGATCAGCGTCGAAAGCCCGTGGCAGCTGGAAATTACCGTCGCCAAGCTGCGCCCCCGCAACTTCTGACCATGCGAAAGGCCGGGACCAACGGCCCCGGCCTTCCTGACGATCATCAGAGCGAAGCGACGTCCGCCTGCTTGGCGCGGACGGCCTCGGCGGCCTCCTTGAGGCCGGCCAGCTCGCTCTCGGTGAGGTCGGTCTCGACGACCCGCTTCACACCCTCCGCGCCGATCTCGGCCTCGACGCCGAGGTAGACGCCGGAGATGCCGTACTCGCCGTCGACCCACGCGCAGACCGGCATGACCGCGCCGGAGTCCTCGGCGACGGCGCGGGCCATCCGGGCCGCGGCCGCCGACGGGGCGTAGTACGCCGAGCCGGTCTTGAGCAGCGCCACGACCTCGGCGCCGCCGTTGCGGGTGCGGGTGACCAGCTCCTCGACCTTGTCGGCCGGGAGCAGCTCGGCGACCGGCTTGCCGTTGACCGTGGACTTCGACGGCACCGGCACCATGGTGTCGCCGTGCGAGCCCAGCGTCAGCGTCTTGACGCTGCTCACCGGGACCTTCAGTTCCTCGGCCACGTTGTTGGTGAAGCGGGCCGAGTCGAGCATGCCGGCCTGGCCGAGCACCCGGTTCTTGGGGAACTGGGTGGCGATCTGGGCCAGCGCGGTCATCTCGTCCAGCGGGTTCGACACCACGATGACGACGGCGTTGGGGGCGTACTTGGCGACGTTCTCGGCCACCTGGCGGACGATCTTGGCGTTGACGCCGAGCAGGTCCATCCGGCTCATGCCCGGCTTGCGGGGCAGGCCGGCGGTGATCACGACGACGTCGGAACCCTCGATGGCCTCGTAGCCTTCGCCGTTGGGGCCGGTGGTGGCGCCGACGACCTTGGTCTCGAAGCCCTCGATCGGGCGGGACTGGTTCAGGTCGAGCGCGAGGCCCTCGGGCTTGCCCTCGACGATGTCGGTGAGCACCACGGTCTCGAAGATGTCGTACTCGGCCAGACGCTGTGCGGTCGTGGACCCGTAGAAACCGGCGCCTACGACGGTGACCTTCTTGCCCATGTCTCTCACTCCCAGTCGGCGGGACGCTTTTTCCGGACCGTATCAGTCGGTTAACGGCGCATTACCGGGCAGGGCCGCCCGGGGCGAGGTAAACCACTGTTCAGGCGCTGACCTTGGCGCCGTACGCGGTCGCGAACTGCACCGCCTGGGCCATGTCGATCTTGGTGCCGTCCAGTCGGAGGCCGTGCAGCGCGACCCCGTCGAGGTCGGCGCCGCGCAGGTCGGTGCCCTTCAGAACGGCGTCCTTGAGCCGGGCGTGCGACAGGTCGGCGCCGCGCAGGTCGGCCCGGGTCAGGTCGGCGCCGGTGAGGTCGGCCTCCCGCAGCCGCAGCCCGCCGAGCTTGGCGGCGGTGAGGTTCTGCCCGCGCAGCGAGACGAAACCCCAGTCGCCGCCGTCGATGGTCAGCGGCCGTAGTCCACAGTCGAGGAACTGCGAGCCGGTGAGTTTGCAACCGGTCACGGTGGCGTCGAAGAACGAGCAGCGCCGCAGCACCGACTGGGTGATCGCGCAGGCGTTCAGCTCGGCGGCGTTGAAGCGCACGTTGCCGAATTCGCAGTGCGTGAACGTGCACCCGGTCAGCTTCGCCTCGGACCAGTCGACGTCGTGGAACGCGCAGTCCTCGTAGTGTGCGCGTTCCACTTCGGCGAGGGCCCAGTCCTGGCCCGCGAACGTCTCGTTCCGGACGACGTCCATCAGTGGTAGAAGTGCCGCGTACCGGTCAGGTAGACGGTCATCCCGGCCTTCGCGGCCGCCTCGATGACCACGTTGTCGCGGATGGAGCCGCCCGGCTGCACGACCGCCTTGACGCCCGCGGCGATCAGCACCTCGAGGCCGTCCGGGAACGGGAAGAACGCGTCGGACGCGGCCACGCTGCCCTTGGCCCGGTCCGCGCCGGCCCGGTTCACCGCGAGGTGCGCCGAGTCGACCCGGTTGACCTGGCCCATGCCCACGCCGACGGTCGCGCCGTCGTGCGCGAGCAGGATCGCGTTGCTCTTCACCGAGCGGATCGCCCGCCAGGCGAAGGCCAGATCCGCGAGCTCCTCGGCGGTGGCCGCCTCGCCGGTGGCCAGCGTCCAGCCCGCCGGGTCGTCGCCCTCGGCGTCGATGCGGTCTGACATCTGCACCAGCACGCCCCCGCCGATCTGCTTGATCTCCGCGGGCGGCGGGTTCCAGGCCGGCGCCACGAGCACGCGCAGGTTCTTCTTCTCGCGGAAGACCGCGAGCGCCTCCTCGGTGAACGACGGCGCGACGATGACCTCGGTGAAGATGCCGTCGAGCTGCTGGGCCAGCTCCACGGTCACCTGCCGGTTGACCGCGATGACCCCGCCGAACGCCGACACCGGGTCACAGGCGTGCGCCTTGCGGTGCGCCTCGGCGACGTCAGCGCCGACCGCGATGCCGCACGGGTTGGCGTGCTTGATGATGGCCACGCAGGGCTCGGTGAAGTCGTTGGCCGAGCGCCAGGCGGCGTCCGCGTCGACATAGTTGTTGTAGGACATCTCCTTGCCGTGCAGCTGCACGGCCTGGGCCAGCCCGGCGGGCGCGTTCGGGTCGAGGTAGAGCGCGGCCTGCTGGTGCGGATTCTCGCCGTAGCGCAGCGCGCTCTCGCGCTTGAGCGCGAGCCCGGCGAACTCCGGCCACTCCGAGGGCGCCAGCGTCGTCGCGCACCAGTTCGCCACCGCCACGTCGTACTCGGCGATGTCGGCGAAGGCGCGAGCGGCGAGCAGCTTGCGCTGCGTCAGCGTGAAACCGCCGTCGCGCAGGGCGTCCAAAATCAACGGGTACGCCGCCACGGCCGTCACCACCGCCACGGACGGATGGTTCTTGGCCGCCGCACGGACCATCGCCGGCCCGCCGATGTCGATCTGCTCGACGCACTGGTCCACGGTCGCGCCGGACGCCACGGTCTCGGTGAACGGGTACAGATTGCTGACCAGCAGGTCGAAGGGCTCGATGGCCAGCTCGGACAGCTGCGCGGCGTGGGTCTCCAGCCGCAGGTCGGCGAGCAGGCCGGCGTGCACCTTGGGGTGCAGCGTCTTGACCCGGCCGTCCAGCGTCTCCGGGAAACCGGTCAGCTCCTCGACCCGGGTCACCGGAACCCCGGCGGCCTCGACGGTCGACGCGGTGGAGCCGGTGGAGACCACCTGCACCCCGGCGGCGTGCAGGGCCTGCGCGAGCTCGACCAGGCCGGTCTTGTCGTACACGCTCAGCAGGGCCCGCTTGATCGGCCGGCGGCCGTCCTCGACGGTCATGGGATGGAGACCTTCCTGTCCGTGATGGTCCAGCCTTCGCGCACCAGCCGGCCGACGTACTCGACCAGCTGCCGGCGCTCGGCTTCCTTGATCCGCTCGGTCAGCGTCTCTTCCGTGTCGTCGTCGAGCACGGGCACGCTGACCTGGGCGATGATCGGGCCGGTGTCGACACCGGCGTCGACGAAGAACAGCGTCGCCCCGGCGATCTTCACGCCGTAGGCGAGGGCGTCGCGCGGGCCGTGGATGCCCGGGAACGACGGCAGCAGCGCGTTGTGGGTGTTGACGTAGCGGTCCCCGAAGGCGGCCAGGAAGTCCTGGCCGACCAGCTTGAGGAAGCCGGCCGAGATGACCAGGTCGGGCTTGTGCTCGGCCACGTGGGCGGTCAGGGCGGCGTCCCAGTCGTCGCGGGTCGGATAGGCCTTGACGGAGTCGACGAACGTCGGCACACCGGCGGCGGCCGCACGGTCGAGCCCGGCGATGCCGTCCCGGTCGGCGCCGACGGCCACGACCTTCGCGCCGTACGCGGGATCCGCGGCGGCGTCGAGGAGGGCCTGCAGGTTGCTGCCGGAGCCGGAGACGAGGACGACCAGGCGGGCGGGCGCGGGGTCTGTCACCCGAGCACCCTATCGCCGTGGCCGCTGACGACGGCAAACGGGTCGTTTCGAGGACAGCGGAAACCGCTGATCATCGGTTAGGCTGCGGGCCGCTCACGTGATGGTCCACGTGCGCCCGGTTTGCACATCACCGCATTGCGCGGATTTATCTGGAGGATTCGCCCGTGACGCCACCGCCCTACTACGGTCAGCAGCCGCCCGCAGCGCCGGGCAACGACAAGGTGACGCTCTGGGGCGTCCTCGGCATCGTCTTCGCCTTCTGCTGCTGGCCCCTCGGCATCGTCTTCGGCGTGCTGAGCCTGCTCGAGGCCCGCAAGGTCGGCAAGAAGCCCACGCTCGCCTACGTGACCTTCGGTGTCATCGTGCTGGCGCTGATCATCAACATCATCCTGGCCGCCACCGGCGCGCTGGGCGACCTCATGTCGTCGAACTCCTGACGATCTGAGCGGCACCACCGCAAGGGCGTCCCGGCACCGGCCGGGGCGCCCTTCGCGCATCCGGCGGGTCTTGGGCCGGGGTCGGCGCAGCGCCGGGCCGGGCGCCCTCCGCGGGTTTGGCCGGGAGCCGGCGCAGCGCCGGGCGCCCTCCGCGGGTTTGGCCGGGGTCGGCGCAGCGCCGGGCGCCCTCCGCGGGTTTTTGGCCGGGGTCGGCGCAGCGCCGGACCGGGCGCCCTCCGCGCGTCCCGGCGGGCTGCCGCCGGAAGCCGGCTCAGCTGCGGGCCGGGGCGCGGAAGGCGCGGCCCGCCGGAAGCCGGCTCAGCTGCGGGCCGGTGCGCGGAACGCGCGGCCCGCCGCCGCGCCGATGCAGGCCGAGACCGTGACCACCATCGTCGCGATCAGGGCGACGTGCCACGGGACCGGGCCGATCTCGGAGAGCCGGCCGTCGCCCAGCGACCCGCCCGACATCCACGACAGCAGGCCCAGCACCAGACCCGCCACCGGGCCGGACAGGGCCGCCGCGCCGAGCACCAGCGACCAGCTCGGCTCGACCGGCGCCGGGTCGCCCGGAGTGCGCCCGTGCACCAGGTGCCCGTCGACCACGTGATGCAGGTTCACCAGCCGGCGGGTCAGCAGCCAGCCGGCCGCCATCGCCGCCAGCACGGGCACCGCCAGCAGTGCCGCGCCACTCGCGCCCATCGGGCCGTCCGGCAGGCCGGCCAGCAGCGGCACGGTCGGCAGCGGGCCGAGGGTCACCTCGGTCACCCGTACGGCGGAGTCGGCGCCCAGCAGGAAACCGGGCCCCAGCAGGTACGCCGCCGACCAGATCACGCCGTTGGCCCCGTACGCCAGGCTGACCAGGGTGATCCCGGCCTGCCCGGCCACCCCGGTCCGGTACGCCGAGATCATGTCCGCCGCCTGTCCCCCGCCGACCGCCACGGACAGGCCCGCGAAGGCAGCCCCGGCCGCCAGCACCAGCAGCGCCGCCACGACGCCCGTGCGCAGGCCGTGGCGCAGCGCCGGTGGGATGCGGCGGGCCGTCACGACCAGTGCGTCGGTGCTGCGCAGCGTGCCGATCAGGGAGAACACCAGTCCGGCGAGGAAGAAGTGGAATGCCGCCCGGCTCGCGGACACTTCGGTGCCCTTGCCGTTGACGAGCACCGCGGCCAGGGCGCCCAGCAGCGCGTACCAGATGCCGATCATGCCCGCGACCAGCAGGGCGACCCGGGGTGAGCCGCTGCGGCGGGCGCCGATGGCGCGGATGACGTGCAGGCCGGCGCGGTTGAGGCGCCAGCCGGCCAGCAGGGTGAGCAGCAGCGGCGCCAGGGCGAGCGGGCCGATCGAGGTGCCGATCGGGACGCCGTGGCCGAGCAGCCAGCCGGCCAGCCCGGCGTGCGCGGCACCGCCCAGGCCACCCTGACCCTCGAGCGTGCGGGCCATGCCGATGACCGCGGCCACCGGCACGTACGACACCAGGGCGGCCCAGCAGGTCGCGAAGGCGGCCGCCACCGGCAGCGGGGCGCGGCCCGGGCCGGGCGGCGGGCGGCGCTGGCCGGGGAGCTTGACCGTCTGGTGGTTGCCCGGACCGATCCGCACGGTGGCGCGGTCGCCCGGGTCGACCCGGACCGTGGGGCGCTCGGGTGCCGACGGGCGCACCGTGACCGTCTCGCGGGCGGCAAGGTGAACGGCCTCGGCGGCCTCGAACTGGTCCTCCGAGCCGGCGGGTCGACCGTCGCGACGGTCGGGGGTGGTCGGCATCGCGGCCTACTTTTCCACGCCGGACGGCCTGCGGCGACGCAGAAACGGCGACGCGCCGCACATCGACCGCCGGAAAGCCCCGCAACCGAACGCCTGTGCGGACCAAGCCGACGGCAAACCACCCGAAACGACCGCTCCCGGGGCCGCAATCCGGCCCGTAAGGGACGCATCGCGACCCGTACGCGGGAAGCGGCCCGCCGCCGAGGACGGTCTCGGTGGCCGGGCGCGGCGGAAAGTCGCCGGACGCGGCAACGCGCCGCGGTCCGGACGTGAACCGTCCGTGCCGCGGCGCGCCTGTGGCCGTACCAATGTCAGCTCATGACCTCGCGCATGAGCCGCGCGGTCTCGCTCGGGGTCTTGCCGACCTTGACGCCGGCGGCCTCGAGGGCCTCCTTCTTGGCGTCGGCGGTGCCGGCCGAGCCGGAGATGATCGCGCCGGCGTGGCCCATGGTCTTGCCGACCGGGGCGGTGAAGCCGGCGATGTAGCCGACGACCGGCTTGGTCACATTCGCCTTGATGAACTCGGCCGCGCGCTCCTCGGCGTCGCCGCCGATCTCACCGATCATCACGATCGCGTCGGTCTCCGGGTCCTCCTGGAAGGCCTTGAGCGCGTCGATGTGGGTGGTGCCGATGATCGGGTCGCCGCCGATGCCGACCGCGGTGGAGAAGCCGATGTCGCGCAGCTCGTACATGAGCTGGTAGGTCAGCGTGCCGCTCTTGCTGACCAGGCCGATGCGGCCGCCGGGGGTGATGTCGGCCGGGATGATGCCGGCGTTGGAGGCGCCCGGCGAGGCGATGCCGGGGCAGTTCGGGCCGATGATCCGGGTCTTCTGACCCTGGGCGATGTTGTGCGCCCAGAACGCGGCCGAGTCCTGCACCGGCACGCCCTCGGTGATCACGACGGCCAGCGGGATCTCGGCGTCGATCGCCTCGAGCACCGCACCCTTGGTGAACGCCGGCGGGACGAAGATGACCGACACGTCGGCGCCGGTCTCCTTCATCGCCTCGCCGACCGACGCGAAGACCGGCAGCGAGGTGCCGTCGAAGTCCACGGTCGTGCCGGCCTTGCGCGGGTTGACACCGCCGACCACGTTGGTGCCCGCGGCGAGCATCCGGCGGGTGTGCTTGGAGCCCTCCGCGCCGGTCATGCCCTGGACGATGACCTTGGAGTCCTTGGTGAGCCAGATAGCCATGTCGTCACTTCCCCGCAGCTGCGAGCTCGGCGGCGCGCTCGGCCGCACCGTCCATCGTGTCCACCCGCTGCACCAGCGGGTTGTTCGCCTGGTCCAGGATCGCGCGCCCGGCCTCGGCGTTGTTGCCGTCGAGGCGGACCACGAGCGGCTTGGTGACGGCCTCGCCGCGCTCACCGAGCAGGGCGAGGGCCTTAATGATGCCGTTGGCCACCTCGTCGCAGGCGGTGATGCCACCGAAGACGTTCACGAAGACCGACTTGACCGCCGGGTCGCCCAGCACGATCTCCAGGCCGTTGGCCATGACCTGGGCGCTGGCGCCGCCGCCGATGTCGAGGAAGTTGGCCGGCTTGACGCCGCCGTGCCCCTCGCCCGCGTACGCGACCACGTCGAGCGTCGACATGACCAGGCCGGCGCCGTTGCCGATGATCCCGACCTCGCCGTCGAGCTTGACGTAGTTGAGGTTCTTGGCCTTGGCCGCCTGCTCCAGCGGGTCGACCGCGGACTGGTCGATCAGCGCCTCGTGGTCCGGGTGCCGGAAGCCGGCGTTCTCGTCGAGGGTGATCTTCGCGTCCAGCAGCAGCACCCGGCCGTCGCCGACCTTGGCGAGCGGGTTGACCTCGACCAGGGTCGCGTCCTCGGCCACGAAGGCCTTCCAGAGCTTCACCGCGATGTCGACGATCTGCTCGGCGACCTCGGCCGGGAACTTGGCGGCGGTGACGATCTCGCGCGCCTTGGCCTCGGTGACACCCTCGTTGGCGTCGATCGCGATCTTGGCGACCCGCTCCGGGTCCTCCTCGGCGACCGTCTCGATCTCCATGCCGCCGGCCACGGAGGCGATGCAGAGGAAGGTGCGGTTGGCCCGGTCGAGCAGGTAGGAGAAGTAGTACTCCTCCTTGATGTCCGCGGTCTCCGCGAGCATCACCTTGTGCACGGTGTGGCTCTTGATGTCCATCCCGAGGATGTCCGTCGCGCGGGCCTCGGCCTCGTCCGCGCCGTCGGCGAGCTTGACGCCGCCGGCCTTGCCGCGGCCGCCGACCTTCACCTGCGCCTTGACCACGACCTTGCCGCCGAGTCGCTCGGCGATCGCGCGGGCCTCCTGCGGGGTCTCGGCGACGCCGCCGCCCAGCACGGGCAGCCCGTGCCGTTCGAACAGGTCGCGCCCCTGATACTCGAACAGGTCCACGTGTCTCCTTTCGCTCGCGACGCTTGCCCCGGCAAGCCGCGTACCCGCGTCCCGACCTGATGTCCGCGGCGCGTCGTTGCGTCGCCGCCAGCGTGAGAGAAATGTCGGCCCTGAGGCCTCATTTCGCAGCCTAGCCACCTCACCACCGGGTGCGCCGCCGCGGGTGCACGGTGTGCAAGACCACACAGCCGCCGGGTTACGTCAACGGCACGCGTCCCGCGGCGAAATAGGCGACGGCCTGCAGGATCTCCTGCTCGCTCTTGTCGGCGAAGTTGAGTGTCGCGGTGAAGCCGGTGCCGAACGCGGCCTGGGTGACCATGGAGTCGAAGGCGGTGAACGCGCCCAGCTTCTGCTCGGCCCGGGGGTCGCGGGGAGCCACGCAGAGCATCTTCTCCATGCTCCAGCGCCGCCGGGAGATCATGCCGATCGCCTCCCAGGGCAGCCAGATGGCCTGGCCCCGGCTCGGCCGGGTCTTGATCCACAGGCCGGCCGGCCCGACCGCGAGCACCGGGCCACCGCCGGCGAGCAGCCAGATCTGCAGGCCGAACAGGCCCACGAAGACAACGGTGATGACGAGGAAGAGCACCAGCAGGGCCGGGCCGTTGTCGGAGCCGATCGCCCCGAGGCCGAGCACACAGCCGAGGAAGGCCATCAGGGCCAGGACGAAGCCGCCGAAGACCAGGACGCGCTTACGGACGCTGGGCCGGACGATGAAGGGCTGGTCGGAGGGGATGCGCGGGACCACGGGGTAGGGCTGCACGGTGCGAGAGGCTACGCGGACCGCGCGAAAAAGTCGTCCCGGGTCGCGTAACCCCGGTTCGGGGGCGTCGTTGAGTGTGATGTCGGAGCGCTGAGCGATGACGAGAGCGGCCGATGCCCTGTCGGTCGAGGGGTGGCGGCGGGGCATCGTGCATAGAGAGGCCGGACGTGTGAGGGGTGCGTCCGGCCTCTCCCTTACTTCTTATTGACTCTTTGCGGTTGTCTGGTCACGCCACCGGCGTGGCCACATTGGCGCGTACCCATTCGATGATGGATGCGGTCGTCGCGCCCGGCGTGAAGATATGGGCCACGCCCATCTTCTCCAGCTCGGTTATGTCGTCGGCCGGAATGATGCCGCCGCCGAATACCACGATGTCGGCCGCATCACGTTCCGCGAGCAGTTCCAGCACCCGCCGGAACAGCGTCATGTGCGCCCCGGAGAGCACCGACAGCCCGATGGCGTCCGCGTCCTCCTGGATGGCGGTCTCGACGATCTGCTCGGGCGTCTGGTGCAGGCCCGTGTAGACGACCTCCATACCGGCGTCCCGCAGCGCGCGGGCCACCACCTTCGCGCCCCTGTCGTGGCCGTCCAGCCCTGGTTTGGCGACGACGACCCTGATCCGTGCTTGCATCTGCGACCCCTTCGGCGCTCACCGGCTGCACTGCCGGCCGAGAAGGAAACTGCCACCTGAACGAACGGTAACCCGGCACGGTTGAACCGAGGAAGCCGCCGCTCCGTACTACCCGCCGGCACCAAGACCATCAGGACACCGCGCGCAAGCACCAATTAACGTATTCCACGTCACATGACTTTGCGTTAGAAGCGTAGTTACGGAGAGCCAACACTCTTTCACCTCAGAATTGCCACCAACTCGGACATTCGCGTCCTAATGCCGACAGCTAACTGTCAGGGAATTGGCGCTGCGACTTGTGACCGGCGTTGCGTTTCGTTACCGTGGCCCACGGCTGTCAACCGGTTAACGCCGGACCGACCGCTCGGCAAACCACCGTTCAGCATCTGTTCCCCGCCCGGTGGCTGCCGCTCTTTGCCACCGACGGAGGGTTGTTCGTGCGTCAGCGCTTGTCGTCTGAGCCCGACCGCTATCGCGGCCGTCGCCGCGTTCCTACCCCTCCGCGCAGCCGCTATGCCGTCGTCGTCACGTCGGCATTCGTCGGCGCCGGGGTGGTCGCCCTGGGAGCCGCCTCGCAGCTCCCGGACGCCAAGGCCGTCAACCCCACGGTCCTGCAGAATCTGGAAGCGGCCTCGTCCGCCGACAACGCCCTGGCCGAGCGCACCGCCGAGGGCGAGCGCGCCTCCCGTGGCGAGGACCGCGAGACCAGCGCCAAGATCTCCGAGGAGCAGGCCGAGGCCGAGGCCTGGCTGCTCCCGCTGAACGACTACCAGTTCACCTCCGCGTACGGCGTCCGTTTCGGCAAGCTGCACGCCGGCATCGACCTGGCGGCGCCCGAGGGCACTCCGTACATGGCCGTGCACGCCGGTGAGGTGACCTCTGCGGGCTACCAGGGCGGCTACGGGTACGCGATCACCATCAAGCACTCCGACGGCACAGAGATGATCTACGCCCACTCCCGGCGGCTGCTGGTGAAGAGCGGCGACAAGGTCAAGGCCGGCCAGGTCATCGGTGAGGTCGGCAACACGGGCTACTCGTACGGCACCCACCTGCACCTCGAGGTGCACGTCAAGGGGGCACCGACCGACCCGATCGTCTTCCTGCGCGAGCACGGCGTCGACATCAAGCTCCGCATCGAGTCGGTGTACGGAGACCTCGCCGCCTCCTGATCCCGCTCCGCCCACCGCCGGACCGCTGTTGGTCCGGCGGTTTTCATGTCCGCAACCGTCCCGCAACCGGGCCGGTTGCACCGGGCGCGCTCCCCTCAAGATCCGCAGGACGGTGCCGACAGGCAGGTGTCGGACACCGAGACCTGGAGGATCACCCCGCCGTGCAGCATCGAGCCAACCGGAACGTCCGCGGCCGCCACCGCAGAACGACGCCGCTGCACAGCCACCGCGCTCCGAGCACCCCGGTCACCGAGAAGGGCCGTTACGCCGTGGCTGCCGCTCTGGTGGCCGGCGTGGGCGTGGCAGGTCTGACGACGGCGACCGACGGCGCGTCGTCCTCCCCGGCGACTACCAAGACCCGCCAGGCCGCCGCGCAGGCAGCCCTGGCCCCCAGCACGCCCGCCCCGACGCCCACGCCCTCGCCGTCCCCCACGGCTACGCCCACCCCGGTCGCCTCGTCCCCGTCCGCCACCGCAGCCGGCGTCCAGCTCGTCGACGAGGGCGTGCCGTTCGTCCCGCAGGCCCGCAAGGAGAAGCCGCTGCCGCTGTGGGTGAACCCGATGCCGGAAGGCGCGACCACCTCCTGCTTCGGCCCGCGCTGGGGCCGCCTGCACGCCGGGGTCGACCTGGCCGCGCCGGACGGCACCCCGATCCGGGCCGCGGGCGCGGGCGTCATCGTGGCCGCCGGACCCGCCGAGGGCTACGGCAACGCCGTGCTGATCGACCACGGCAACGACTACCTCACCCACTACGGGCACATGTCGGTGATCACCACGACCGTCGGGCAGCACGTCGCGGCCGGCGACCAGATCGGCCGCGAGGGCTCGACCGGTCACTCGACCGGCCCGCACCTGCACTTCGAGGTGCACCAGGGCAGCTACAAGAACCCGATCGAGCCGACCGCCTGGATGCGCGAGCACGGCGTCGACATCACCGGCTGCGCCACCCCGGCCGAGGCCGGCTAGATCTTCTCGATCGGGGCGTGCCGCAGGACCAGCCACATGACCTGGTCGCCGAAGTCGATCTGCGCGCGGGCACCGGGACCGTGGCCGTCCACGGTCACCACCCGGCCCAGGCCGTACCGCTGGTGGTTGACCCGGTCGCCGGCCGCCACCTTGGGCGCCTGCTTCATCTCGCTCGCGGTGGTCAGCCTGCTCGCGTCCACGCCGAGGCGCTGGGCGAGCTGCTGCGCCTTCGGGGTGCCGCCGGAGAAGCCGCCGCCACGCCCGCGGTCACCGCCACCACGGCCGCCGACACCGCCGCCGGTGCCCGACCACGACGTGTACGACCCCGCCGTACGCTCCCAGCGCACCAGCTCGCTCGGCAGCTCGTCGGTGAACCGTGAGGGCGGGTTGTACTGGGGCTGACCCCACGCCGACCGGGTCACCGCGCGGGACAGGTAGAGCCGCTGGCGGGCGCGGGTGATGCCGACGTACGCCAGCCGCCGCTCCTCCTCCAGCTCGGTGTTGTCCCCCAGGGCCCGCATGTGCGGGAAGACACCGTCCTCGAGACCGGTGAGGAACACCACCGGGAACTCCAGGCCCTTGGCGGTGTGCAGCGTCATCAGAGTGACCACGCCCTGGTGCTCGGGATCGTCGCTGGGGATCTGGTCGGCGTCGGCGACCAGCGCCACCTGCTCGAGGAAGCCGGCCAGCGTCGCGGCCGGCGCGTCCTCGTCCTCGGCCGCCTGGGCCTCCACCCGCTCGGTGTATTCCCGGGCGACGCTGACGAGCTCCTGGAGGTTCTCCACCCGGCCCTGGTCCTGCGGGTCGAGGCTCTCCTCCAGCTCGGTCAGCAGGCCGGAACGCTGCAACGCGGCCTCCAGCACCTCCTCCGGCGGCGCGGTCAGGGACATCTCCCGCAGGTCGTCGAGGAGCTGGACGAAGTCGGCGATGCTGTTGGCCGCGCGGGTCGAGATGCCGGGGGCGTTCTTCGCACCGCGCAGGGCCTGGCCGAACGAGATCCGGTCGCGGGTGGACAGTGCCTCCACGCACGCCTCGGCCCGGTCACCGATGCCACGGCGGGGGGTGTTGAGCACGCGGCGGATGCTGACCGTGTCGTCGTCGTTGACCACCGCGCGCAGGTAGGCCAGCGCGTCGCGGACCTCCTTGCGCTCGTAGAAGCGCACCCCGCCGACGACCTTGTACGGCAGGCCGACGCGGATGAACACCTCCTCGAAGACGCGGGACTGCGCGTTGGTGCGGTAGAAGACCGCCACGTCACCGGGGCGGACCTCGTGGTTGTCGGTGAGCCGGTCGATCTCGCGGGCCACCCAGTCGGCCTCGGCGTGCTCGGTGTCGGCGACGTACCCGACGATCTGCTCGCCGGCGCCCTGGTCGCTCCAGAGCCGCTTGGGCTTGCGGGAGGTGTTGCGGTCGATGACCGCGTTGGCCGCGGACAGGATGGTCTGAGTGGAGCGGTAGTTCTGCTCCAGCAGGATCGTGCGGGCGTTCGGGTAGTCGCGCTCGAACTCCAGGATGTTGCGGATGGTGGCGCCGCGGAACGCGTAGATCGACTGGTCGGCGTCGCCCACCACGCACAGCTCGGCCGGCTCGATCTCGCCCTCGGCCGGCCCGACCAGCTCCTTGACCAGCATGTACTGGGCGTGGTTGGTGTCCTGGTACTCGTCGACCATCACGTGCCGGAAGCGGCGGCGGTAGGCCTCCGCGACGTGCGGGTGCGACTGCAGCAGGTGCAC
This sequence comes from Actinoplanes sp. NPDC051405, assembly GCF_055586185.1. Lineage (NCBI taxonomy): Bacteria > Bacillati > Actinomycetota > Actinomycetes > Micromonosporales > Micromonosporaceae > Actinoplanes > Actinoplanes sp. NPDC051405. The sequence continues at coordinate 94,532 of NZ_JBVJIR010000023.1, read as the reverse complement.
GGTCGCCATGATGATGTCGTCGAAGTCGAGGGCGTGCGCCTCCTTGAGGCGGCGCTGATACAGCACGTACGCCTCGGCGACGGCCCGCTCGTTGGGGCCCTTCGCCCGGTCCTTGAACTCCTCGGGCTCGACCAGCTCGTTCTTCAGGTTGGAGACCTGGGCGGCCAGGCCGCGGGCCGTGTATCGCTTCGGGTCCAGGTCGAGCTCGCGGGCGACGAGCTGCATCAGCCGCCGCGAGTCGTCCGCGTCGTAGATGGAGAAGGTGCTCTTCAGCCCGGCGTGCTCGTGCTCGGCCCGCAGGATGCGCACGCAGGCGGAGTGGAAGGTCGACACCCACATCAGCCGGGCCCGGGGACCGACGAGGGCGGCGACCCGCTCCTTCATCTCCCCGGCGGCCTTGTTGGTGAAGGTGATCGCGATGATCTGGCCGGGATGCACGTCCCGCGCGGCCAGCAGGTAGGCGATCCGGTGGGTCAGCACCCGGGTCTTGCCCGAACCCGCACCGGCGACGATCAGCAACGGTGACCCGGCGTGGGTCACCGCGTCGCGCTGCGGCCCGTTGAGCCCGTCGAGCAGCGTCTCCGGATCCGTCCGCCGGGCCGGCTGTCGCCTGGGCGGGGCCTGCTGACCAGGGGTTTTCCCCTCCTGGACAGGCGGCATCGTAAACAGGGGCTGGGAGTTTTCCGGAAGGGCTCGCATCGCCGGACAAGTCTATGCCGCACCCCCGACAATCTTTCGAGGCAGTCCACAGCCCCGCGCCGCAACCAAGCTGTCATCCCCAGCCCGTAGCGCTGACCAGCGTCGATGCAGCAGGCTGTCAGGCGTTGGTTGCTCCGTTACCCGACCGGGAGACCGAATACTATGGACCACCCCCGCCGCCGCGGCTGGGCCGTGCTGCGTCATCTCGCCGTACCGGCCCTCGCTCTGGCCGTCGTCGCCACCCTGCCGACGACGAAGCCCGACGCAGCACCGGCCACCACGCCCGTCGCCCAGTACCTGCCGGGCATGGCCCCGGCCAGCGTGTCCTACGGACTGTCCGGCAAGACGGTCAAGGGCCAGTTCCTCAGCTACAACGACTTCCACGGCGCCATCGACCCGCCCGCCGGCAGCGGCGCGGTCGTCAACGGCACACCGGCCGGCGGCGTCGAATACCTCGCGACCTACCTGCGCAAGCTGCGCGCCGACGCCGCCGCCGAGGGCCGCAAGACCCTCACCGTCGGCGCCGGCGACCTGATCGGCGCGACGCCGCTGGTCAGCGCCGCCTTCCACGACGAGCCGACGATCGAGCTGATGAACGAGGTCGGCCTGCAGGTCAGCTCCGTGGGCAACCACGAGTTCGACGAGGGCGTCGACGAGCTGATCCGGATGCAGCGCGGTGGCTGTCACCCCAAGGACGGCTGCCAGGACGGCGACGGCTTCGGCGGCGCCGACTTCACCTACCTCGCGGCGAACACCATCAACAAGAGGACCGGCCTGCCGATCCTCCCGCCGATCGACATCAAGTTCGTCAACGGCGTGCCGGTCGGCTTCGTCGGGCTCACTCTGGAGGGCACCGCCGGCATCGTGAACCCGGCCGGCATCCAGAACGTGCGCTTCGCGAACGAGGTCGAGACGGCCAACAAGTGGGGTGACCTGCTCAAGCTGTTCGGCGTCAAGGCGCAGGTGCTGCTCGTGCACCAGGGCGGCCAGCAGAACGTCTCCGAGCAGGTCCCGGTCCCCGGCGTCTCGGACTGCAACGCCTTCTCCGGGCCCATCGTGCCGATCGTCGCGGGCCTCAACCCCGAGTTCCGGCTGGTGGTCTCCGGCCACACCCACCGCTTCTACACCTGCACACTGCCGAACTCCGCCGGCACCTCGGTGGTGACCAGCGCCGGCACCAACGGCCAGCTGATCACCGACATCGACTACGCGATCGACCGGCGCAGCGGCCGGTTCGCCGACATCACCGCCAAGAACGTGGTGGTGGAGAACGGCGTCTCCGACGGCAAGGGCGGCTGGCTCAAGGACGCCGCCGGCGTCTTCCTGAAGAACCCGGACACGGTCGACCCGAACGCCAAGAAGGTCGCGGACAAGTACCGCACCGCGGTGGCCCCGATCGCCAACCGGGTCGTCGGCACCATCACCGGCGACATCACCCGTACGGCCGGCGCCAACGGCGAGTCGGCCCTCGGTGACGTGATCGCGGACGCCCAGCTGGCCTGGACCAGGACCAACGCCAACGCGCAGATCGCGCTGATGAACCCGGGCGGCATCCGGGCCGACTTCGACGCCGAGGCGTCGGCCGGCGGCGAGGCCATCGGCCAGGTGACCTACGGCGAGGCGTTCACCGTCCAGCCGTTCAACAACCTGGTGGTCACCCAGACCCTCACCGGCGCGCAGCTCAAGAACGTGCTGGAGCAGCAGTTCGTCGGCTTCGGCGGGCAGACCACCCAGCGCATCCTGCAGGTGTCGGCGGGCTTCTCCTACTCGTGGGACAGCACCGCCCCGGCGGGCTCGAAGGTGAGCGCGCTGGCCCTCAACGGCACCCCGATCGACCCGGCCGCCAACTACCAGGTCACCACGAACGACTTCCTGGCCAACGGCGGTGACGGCTTCACCAATCTGACGCTGGGCACGGGCCGCACCACGGCACCGGGCTTCGACGTCGACGCCCTGATCGGCTACCTCGGCGCGGGCACCCCGGTCGCGCCCGGCCCGGCCAACCGGATCACCAAGATCGGCTGATCGGGCGCGTCCCACGGTTCGGGCCGTTTCCTTGCGGAGCGGCCCGAGCCGGGTACATACTCGCTTCGTGATCCAGCAGACGCGATTTTTTTACTACGGACCCGGAGCTCCGGCGACCGTAGGACGCGTCTGAACGACAGACCTACATCAAGCCCCGGGCTCCCGAGCCCGGGGCTTGATGCTGCCCGGGCCGGGCCGACCGGGACGTCAGCACCCGAGGAGCACGACATGAGCGCAGACCTGATGGACCAGCAGACCGGCGCCGGCGCCGAACCCGCCGCGGAGGAGATCAAGGCGATCCGCGAGCGGATCGACGAGATCGACCAGGCGCTGATCGACCTGTGGCTGGAACGTTCCCGCCTGTCCCAGCACGTCGGCCGCACCCGGATGGCCTCGGGCGGCACCCGGCTGGTCCTGTCCCGCGAGCGGGAGATCGTCGAGCGCTTCCGCGAGGCGCTCGGCCCGGACGGCACCCAGGTGGCGTTGCTGCTGCTGCGGGCGGGCCGCGGACCGCTCTGACGGAAGCGGGCGTCCCCCACAACGAAGCGCGCCGCCGTAGCCCTCGGCAGAGGACCACGGCGGCGCGGCTGGGTTGGTTCGTCGGTGGGCTGAGCCGGGTCAGAGCGTCCCGGCCTCGTGGGTCACCACGATCTCGCGCTCCTCGGCGAAGTGGCAGGCACTCGGGTGATCCGTGCCCGGCCGCTCCACCAGCTCCGGAACCTGCTCGGCGCAGATGTCCTGCGCCTTCCAGCACCGCGTGCGGAACCGGCATCCCGACGGCGGATTCGCCGGGCTCGGCACGTCGCCGGTGAGCCGGATGATCGCCTTCGTGCTGCGGCTGTTCGGGTCCGGCACCGGCACCGCGGACAGCAGAGCCTGCGTGTACGGGTGCGTCGGCCGCTCGTAGATCTCGTCCTCGGTGCCGATCTCGACGATCTTGCCGAGGTACATCACCGCGACGCGGTCGGACAAGTGCCGCACCACCGACAGGTCGTGGGCGATGAAGATGTACGCCAGGCCCAGCTCCTTCTGGAGGCTGTCCAGCAGGTTCATCACCTGGGCCTGGATCGACACGTCCAGCGCGCTGACCGGCTCGTCGCAGACGATGATCTCCGGCCGCAGCGCGAGCGCCCGGGCGATGCCGATGCGCTGGCGCTGACCACCGGAGAACTGGTGCGGGTAACGGTTGATGTGCTCGGGATTGAGCCCGACCACCTCCAGCAGCTCCTGCACCTTCTTGCGACGACTGCCCTTGGGCGCGACGTCGGTGTGGATCTCGAACGGCTCCCCGATCAGGTCACCGACCGTCATCCGGGGGTTGAGCGAGGTGTACGGGTCCTGCATGACGAGCTGGATCTGCCGCCGCAGCTTGCGCATCTCGCCACCGCCCATCGTGAACATGTCACGACCGCGGTACTCGACCGAGCCGGCGGTGGGCCGTTCGAGATTCATCAGCACCCGGGCGAGCGTCGACTTGCCGCAGCCCGACTCGCCCACGATGCCCAGCGTCTCGCCCTGCTTGAGGCTGAACGACACGCCGTCCACGGCCTGGACCTGGCCGATGGTCTTGCGGAAAACCACGCCCCGGGTGACCGGATAGTGCTTGACGACGTTCTTGGCCTCGAGAATGGTCTCACTCACCGCGCAGAACCTCCTCGGCGAAGTGGCAGGCACTGCCCCGCGCCGGTGCGACCACGCGCAGTGGGGGCACCTTCTCGACGCAGACGGGCTGCGCCTTGGGGCAGCGGGGGTGGAACGGACAGCCCGGCGGGATCCGCATCAGGTTCGGCGGCAGCCCCTTGATGGTGCGGAGCTCCTGGCCCTTCTCGTCGATCCGGGGGATCGAGTTGAGCAGACCCACGGTGTACGGGTGCGCCGGCCGCGCGTACAGGTCGTGCACGTTGGCTTCCTCGACGATGCGGCCGGCGTACATGACCGCGATGCGGTCGGCCACGTCGGCCACGACGCCCAGGTCGTGCGTGATCAGGATGAGCCCCATCTGCCGCTCACGCTGCAGGTCGGCCAGCAGGTCCATGATCTGGGCCTGCACGGTCACGTCCAGCGCGGTGGTCGGCTCGTCGGCGATGAGCACCTCGGGGTCGAGGGCCAGCGACATCGCGATCATGACGCGCTGGCGCATGCCACCGGAGAACTGGTGCGGGAACTCGGTGACCCGCTGCTTCGCGTTGGGGATCTTGACCTGGTCCAGCAGCTCGATCGCCCGCTTCTTGGCATCGGCGCGGCTCATCCCCTTGCGGATGCGGAACTGCTCGCCGATCTGGAAGCCCACGGTGAAGACCGGATTGAGAGCCGACAGCGCGTCCTGGAACACCATGGCGATGCCATGGCCGCGGATCTTGCGCCGGCCCTCCTCCGACATGCTCAGCATGTCCTTGCCGTGGAAGCGGATCTGACCGCCGGAGACGTGCCCCGGCGGCTGGTCCAGGATGCCCATGATGGTCTGGGCGGTCACGCTCTTGCCGGAACCCGACTCGCCGAGCACCGCCAGCGTCTCGCCGGCGTCGACGTGGAACGAGACGCCGTTGATGGCCTTGGCGATGCCGTCGCGGGTGCGGAACTCGACGTGCAGATCCTCGACCTCGAGGAGCCGGCCGCTGGGACGGCCGGTCTTCGAGAACTCGGGATCAGTGATGACAACTTCGGACACGGTGGCTCCTACCGCATTTTCGGGTCGAGGGCCTCGCGCACGGCCTCGCCCAGCATCACGAAGCTGAGCACGGCGGTCACGAGGAAGGCGGCGGGGAACAGCAGCAGATACAGCGAGACGCGGATGTAGTTCTGGGACTCGTTGATCATGACGCCCCAGGACACCACCGGCGACTGCAGACCCACGCCGAGGAACGACAGCGTCGCCTCCGCACCGATGAAGGAACCCACCAGGATCGTGGAGTAGACCAGGAGCGGGGCCAGGCAGTTCGGGATCAGGTGCTTGAACACGATCCGCAGGTTGCTGGCGCCCAGGGCCCGGGCCGCCACGATGTAGTCCGCCTCCTTGGTGGCCAGCACCGAGGACCGCATGATCCGCATCGACACCGGCCAGCTCAGCAGGACCAGCGACACGACCACCAGCATGATGATCTCGAACTCGCCGCGGTTGGCCCCCGGCGGGTTGAACGTGAACAGGATGACGATCGCGCCGAGCACGAACGGCAGACCGAAGAAGATGTCCGCGACCCGGGACAGGATCGTGTCGAACCAGCCGCCGCGGAAGCCGGCGATCACACCGACCAGGCCGCCGATCAGCACGGTGCCGAGGGTCGACAGCACCGCCACGAGGATCGACGCGCGGGCGCCGTAGATGACCCGGGCATACACGTCCTGGCCCTGCACGTCGTAGCCGAACCACGCGTCGGCAGACGGGCCGACGCGGCTGCGGGACAGAGTGCCGTAGCTGGGATCGGCCGACGTGAACAGGGACGGGAAGGCCGCCATCACCAGGAAGAGCGCGATGAAGAACGCGGAGATCCAGAACAGCGGCTTGCGGCGCAGGTCGCGCCACGCGTCGCCGAGAAGGCCGCGGGGCTTGTCGGCCCGCTGATTTTCCGGCAGTCCCGCGTCCGTGGGGGCGGTGGCCCCCGGCGCAGTGGGTTGCTCGGCTCGTGGCGTGGTGACCATCGAGCTCATGGTCGGATCACTCATAGCGGATCCTCGGGTCCAGGAGGGCGTACAGCATGTCGACCAGCAGGTTCATCACCAGGTAGACGAGCACCAGGATGACGACGATGGAGACCACCGTAGCGCCTTCCTTGGTCACGATGGCCCGGTAGACTTCCCGGCCGATTCCGTTGATGCCGAAGATGCCCTCGGTGACGATGGCGCCACCCATCAGGGCACCGAGGTCGGTGCCGAGATACGTGACGACCGGGATCAACGAGTTGCGCAGCAGGTGCACCCCGACCACCCGCCGCATCGGCAGGCCCTTCGCGATGGCAGTCCGCACGTAGTCGGCACTCCGGTTCTCCGCGATGCTCGTGCGCGCCAGGCGCGCGATGTACGCCATCGACACGCTGCCCAGCACGAAGCCGGGGATGAGCAGCTCGGTGAACGATGGCGGGTTGGAGACCGTGGGCTTGATGACGCCCCATTGGACGCCGAACAGGTACTGCAGCACGAAGCCGGTGACGAACGTCGGCAGCGCGATGAGGAACAGCGTGGAGACCAGGACCAGGTTGTCCAGGAAGCCGTTGCGCCGGAGACCGGTCAGCACACCGGCGGTGAGGCCGATGATCGCCTCCACCGCCAGGGCGACGATGGCCAGCTTGATGGTGTTCGGGTACGCCGCGGCGATGAGGTCGTTGATCGAGCGACCGCCGAACGTCTCGCCGAAGTCGCCCTGCAGGAGGTTCTGCATGTACGTGAAGTACTGCACGTACAGCGGCTTGTCGAGGTTGAACTTCTCCGTCATGACCTGGATGTAGTTCGCAGGACACGGACGGTCGCCACACTTGCCCGCAAAGGGATCGCCAGGGACGGACCAGACGAGCCAGTAGATGAGAAAGGTGGTTCCGATGAAAACGGGGACTAGCTGTAGTAGCCGTCTGACGACGTAACGGCCCATAGGTCCTCCCAGAGACGGGCGCTTGTGGCGCCCCGTGCGGATGTGGGCGCTCGTGTTGCCCAGTGTGTACCAGCAGGCGTCATGACGCCTCTCACAGACCGACTCAGGTCCGGCTCCCTGAGTGCGGAGCCGGACCTGAGACTGGAAAGCTGCGCCTACGCCATCTCGACCGAAGAGAGGTCGATCTCGCCGACGTTGGTGGTGTCGACGTTCTTCACCTTGTCGGAGGTGCCCGACTGCTGGTTCGAGAAGTAGATCGGCATGGTCGGCACGTCCTGGTCGATCAGCTTCACCGCCTCCGCGAACTTGGCGTGCGCCGCTTCGACGTCGGCCGCCGCGGTGCCCTCCTTGTAGAGCGCGTCCACCTTCGGGTTGCTGTAGCTACCGTCGTTCGACGAGCCGCCGGTCACGTACAGCGGACCGATCCAGTTCTCGACGTCCGGGTAGTCCTGCTGCCAACCGGCGCGGTACGGGCCCTTCATCTGCTTGGCGTTGATGCCCTGGCGGAAGACGGCGAAGGTCGGGATGCCCTCGGCGCGGACATTGATGCCCAGCACGTTCTTGATGCTCTGCGCGACGGCCTCCATCCACTCCTTGTGGCTGGCGTCCGCGTTGTAGTACAGCACCATCTCACCGGTGAAGCCGCCGGCCTTGGCCAGGTCGGCCTTGGCGCCCTCGGGGTCGAACTTGCACGCGGTGCAGTTGCCGGCCTGGTTGCCCGGGGTCAGCGGGTTGGCCCAGCTGTCCGCGGGGGTCCGGGAGTTGAAGAAGATCTTCTCGGTGATCTCCTGGCGGTTGATCGCCTTGGAGATCGCCCGGCGCAGGTCCACGTTCTGGAAGCGCTTGTCGTAGAACGGGAAGGCGATGATGCCCGTGACCGGGGTGGGCACGTTGAGCGCGCGGTCACCGAGGTCGGACTTCCACTTGTCACCGGCGAGCGCCGAGACCGGGATCTGCTGCTGGAAGTCGAGGTTGCCCGACTGGAGGTCGGCGTACGCGGCCGTGTCCTCCTGGTACATCTTGACCGTGACGTCCTTGATCTTGACCTTGTCGTCGAGCGTGTAGTCGTCGAACCGGGTCAGCTTGATCTCGACGTTGTCGGTCCAGGAGACGAACTTCACCGGGCCGTTGCCGATCGGCTTCTTGCCGAACTCCTCGGCCTTCTGGGTGAAGAAGACGTCCGGCAGCGGCATGAAGGCGCTGTAGCCGAGCTTCGTCGGGAAGATCGAGAAGGGCGTGGCCAGCGTGACGGTGAAGTTGTAGTCGTCGACAACCTTCAGGCCGGACATGGTCTTGGCCTTGGGCTCCGGCGCCTTCTTCGGGCCGTCGTCATCCGGGTCGGCCGTGTTGACGTCCGTGAAGCCCGCGATGTCGCTGAAGAAGCTGGAGTTCTGCGCACCGTTGGGCGAGTACGCCGCCCAGTTCCAGGCGTCGACGAAGTTCTTCGCCTTGACCTCGGTGCCGTCGTGGAACTTGGTGCCCTGCTTCAGGGTGATGGTGTAGACCTTGGAGTCGGTCGTCTTGATCGACTGGGCCACGGCGTTGACCGGGGCGCTGCCGTCGTTGGGGTAGCTGACCAGACCGGTCCACATGAAGTCGATGATCTTGCCGCCACCGGTTTCGGTGGTGCTGGCCGGGATCAGGCCGACCTCTGGCTGGGTGCCGTCGATGGTGATGGCACCGTTCGCTGTATCGCCGCCGGCATTGTCGGTGTCGCTGTCGTCGCCACCGCTGCATCCGGCCGCCACGAGCGCAACGGCCGCGGTCATAGCGACCAGCCTCGCCCGCTTCGAGACTCTCATGGTTGGGGGCCTCCTCTTGTGCATATCTGGTGATCACGTCTGGATCACCCGCCTGCTCGCAGCCCCCGATCGGCGGTCGCCGATCTGGTGCGGCAGGAAGTCGGAACTTCTGACACCTCGATACATCGCCTGTCAACCACGACGGCCGAACGACGACAGCCCCGGAGCCCGCGCACAGTGCACCGCCGTCGACAGCGTTCTACTTGAGCTCCCGGCGGCTCACCACAGGCGCGTGAGGCCGAAGCAACTCTGACACCTGCTGACCCAGCACCGAAAGACGTGTTATCAATCCGATACGGGCCCAGGATATGTGCAAATGCGCAGCGCAGAGGCGATTACCGCACAAATGATCCAGCACAAACCGGGCGGTTCGGCACCCTTCACCGCGGGCACCGCGGCACGGCCGGACAGCTTCAGCCGACCAGCTCGACGCCCAGCACATCGATACGCTGCGCGGAGTCGATCGACACGTTCCTGACCCGTTCGGAGTGCCCGAAGAGGTTCTGCCCGAAACGCAGCGGGATGACAGGCATGTCCTGAGCCAGGAGGTCTTCCGCTTCCTGCCACTTCTTGACCGCCTGGGCCGGCTTCGGCGCTTTGGAGCCCTCACCCAGCAGGCTGTCGAAGGCCGGGTTGCTGTAGCCGTAGAGATTCGACGAGCCGTTGGTCGCGTACAGCGGGGAGAGATAACTCTCCAGCAGCGGATAATCCATGGTCCAGCTCAGCCGGATCAGGCCGACGGGCTGCCGCTTCTCGACCTTGCCCAGCAGCGCGGCGAGATCGTCCTCCCCGGCTCCGGTGCACTTGATGCCCAGCGCCGCGGTGATCTGCCGGCACAGGACGTCGACCCAGCTCCGCGGGCCGCTGTCCCGGCTGTACGAGACCGTGACGGCGGCGGGACCGCCGGCCGCCCGGTACATCTCCTTGGCCCGCGCGGGGTCGTACCGGCAGTACTCCGCGCAGGAGTCGGCCCGGTAGCCCGGTACCACCGGCGACACGAACGCGGTCGCGGCGGTCTCGGTCCCGTGGAAGACCTCGTCGACCATCGCCTGGCGGTCGATCGCCAGGGAGAGCGCCCGGCGCACCTCCGGCTCGGCGAAGTCCGGCTGGAAGATCGGGAAGCCGAGGAAGGTGAAGGTGGAGTTCGGACTCTTCTGCAGGCGTCCCCCGAGGTCCTCGGTGGCCTTGTCGATCAGCTCGAGCGGAATGCGGGTCTGCACGTCGATGTCGCCGTCGACCAGATCGGCGTACTCGTCACCGGCGTCGTCATAGATCTTCCACAGCAGGCCGTCCACTTTGGGAGCGGGCCCCGGGAAACCGGGCGCCTTCTCCATCAGGATCCGGCTGCCGCGCTCCCAGCCGCCCTTCATCTTGAAAGGTCCGTTGCCGACGACCGCGTTCTCGAAAGCGCCGGCGACGACCCCCGGCGCGTAGAAAGCGGCCTTGGGCAACGGATAGAAGGCCACGTCGTTCAGCAGCGCGGCGAAGCCCGCGAACGGCGCCGACAGGGTCACGGTGAACGAGGTGTCACTGACCTTCTTCAGGCCCCGCAAGGTTTTCGCCCGCGGATCCGCGGGCGACTGCGGGCCGGAGTCGCCGTCGGGGTCGCGCACCTGCAGATCCGCGTACCCGTCGATGCGGTCGTAGTAGGAAGTCGCGCTCTGGTGGTTCGGGCCGTACGCGCCGTAGTTCCAGGCGTCGAGATAGCTGTCCGCGGTGACCGGCTCGCCGTTGCTGAAAGTGAGCCCCGGCTTCAGCTTGACGGTCCAGATCCGGGCCGTCGGGTCAGCCTTGACCGACTCCGCGGCGGCCGGGACCGGAGTGCTGCGCGCGTCGAAGGTGACCAGCGGCTGGAACAGCGCGGACAGCACCTGCTTGCCGCTCACGTCCACGGTGTTGCTGGGGATCAGATGCCCCGGCTCGGAAATGCCGATGACCACCGTCCGGTCGGGCACATCCTCGTCCGGGCCATGGTCCGTGCAGCCGTACGCCGACAGCACGAGGGCGACTGCCGCAGCCGCCACCAGCCGTGGGGCCTTGCGGACCATGGTGCGGAACTCCTTCAGACGAGCCGGCGGTCAGCCGCCCAGCGTGACAACTCGTACCGGTTCGACATCTGCAGCTTGCGCAGAACGTTCGACACGTGAGTTTCCACAGTCTTGATGGAGATGTACAGCTCCTTTGCGATCTCTTTGTAGGCGTACCCCCGCGCCAGCAGCCGCAGCACCTCGCGCTCGCGGTTGGTCAGCTGATCGAGCTCGGGATCCGCCACCGGGACGTCCGGGCGCGACGCGAACGCGTCCAGCACGAAGCCGGCCAGCCGAGGGCTGAACACCGCGTCGCCGTCGGCCACCCGCCGGATCGCCGCGGCCAGCTCGTCGGGCGAGATCGTCTTGGTCACGTACCCGCGGGCGCCGGCCCGGATCAGGCCGATCACGTCCTCGGCCGCGTCGGAGACCGACAGGGCGAGAAACTTCACCTGCGGATGGGTACGCCGCATGGCGTCCAGCACCGCCCGGCCCCCGCCGTCGGGCATGTGCACGTCGAGCAGCACCACGTCCGGAGTCGTCGCGGCGATCCGGACCACGGCCTCGGCCACCGTGCTCGCCTCGCCCACCACCTCGACGTGGGCACCGAGCTCGGCGCGGACGCCGGCGCGGAACATGGCGTGGTCGTCCACCAGGAAAACGGTCAGCCGCCGGTTCTCCTCGGCTACAGGCTCGGTCATCGTGCTGTCTCCTTTCCGGCGGTGACGCTCTCCCGGGAAACCGGCAGCGTCAGGCGTACCTCGGTGCCGTCCCCAGGGGCGCTGCGGATCTCGGCCTTGCCGCCGTGCCGCCGCATCCGCCCGATGATCGAACCGCGTACCCCGTGTCTCGTATCCTCCACCGCCGTCAACTCGAAGCCGGCCCCGCGGTCGCGGACGAACACGCTCAGCTCCTCGGCCTCCACCTCCGCATAGAGCGAGACGGTCTGCACGCCGGCGTGCCGGGCCGCGTTGACCAGGGCCTCACGCGCGGCGGCGACCAGCGCGGCAACCGACTCGTCGCACGGGGTGTCACCGACCACCACGGTCTCGACCGAGATCGCGTACGTGTCCTCCACCTCGGCGGCCGCCTGCTCGAGCGCCGCGGCGAACCGCTCGGTGGGCGAGGCGCTCGGCTTGTAGAGCCAGTTGCGCAGGCTGCGCTCCTGGCCCCGGGCCAGCCGCTGCACCTCCTTGATGTCCGCGGAGTTGCGCTGGATCAGCGCCAGGGTGTGCAGCACCTGGTCGTGGATCATGGCCGCGACCTCGGCGCGCTCCTGCTCCCGGATGCGGCCCTCGCGCTCGGAGCGGAGCTGGCTGAACGTGCGCCAGAGCAGCGGGGCGACCACCACGCCGACCCCCAGCAGGCCGACCAGCGCGAAGATCACCCCGTTGAAGACGGCGCTGAGGTTGCCGGCCGGGGCGTACACGGCGAGGATGCCGATCACGCCGGTCGCGACCAGGACCCCGCCGCCGATGAAGCGGAAGATGAACGAGCGGCGGTCGCTCTCGGCGACCACGGCGGCGAGCCAGGGTGCCTGCGGGCTCGCGTCGGCCCACTGGCCGCGGCGGGTCGGGTCGGACTGGTGCCAGATCACGCCCGCGCCGACCGCGGTGACCGCGATGAGCCAGCCCGCCGTACCGGCCACGCCGTTGTCCCCGAAGAGCAGGCCCTGCAGCAGGATGACGCCCAGGCCGATGGCGCCGAACGGGAGCAGCAGCGCGAGGTCGCGGCGGGTACGGCCGGCGCCGGTGGACAGCTGCTGCGGCAGGACGGCCCAGAAGACCGCGTAGAGCAGCAAACCGAGGCCGTTGAAGCTGAGCAGGACGACCAGGGCGATACGGACCGCGGTCACCGGGATGCCCAGATGACGCGCCAGACCGGACGCGACACCGGCGATGACCCGGTGATCGCGCGGCCGGTACAGCCGGCGCGGTGTCGGGGTTACTGCGGTGGCGGTGATCGCTCCTCCTCCAGTCAGGGCGCGGCGTGCGCTGCGGCCTGTTCGATCGTCACACGGCCGGGGGGTCGCGGGCCACGGGGAAACTCCCCCATCACCGGGCCCCCCGGATCTCAGGGTGGTGTCAGGGTCGCCGCCTGAGGCGGTTCGGGTCGCCGGACCGCCAGTATCGAAGCCATGACCGACGAAGCTGCCCAGTCCCGCGAAGCTACCGGGTCGTCGCAGGACGCTCCGGCACCTTCGGCTGTCCCGCCTCCGGCGCCGGCTCCCGCTGCGGCCGCGTCCGACCTGCCACCGGCCTACGAGCCTCCGGCACCGGGCGCCCCGCCGGCGGCCGACCCTCCTCCGCCTCCTTCCGGAGCTGTCCCGCCTCCCGGCGCTGTCCCGCCTCCCGGCGCTGTCCCGCCTCCCGGCGCCGTGCCGCCGCCCGGAGCTACGCCTCCGCCCGGTGGGACGCCGCCTCCGGGTGGGCAGCCGCCGCCCGGTGCGATGCCGCCGCCGTGGTTCGGTGCGCCCGACAGCGGGCCCACATTCGCCCGGGAGAAGCTGATCCGGCCCACTCGCGGCCGCTACGTCGCCGGGGTCTCCGGTGCGATCGCCAACGCCACCAACACCGACCCGGTGCTCTGGCGGGTGCTGCTGGCCGTACTGGGCTTCTTCGGCGGGGTCGGCGTGCTGATCTACCTGGTCGGCTGGCTGCTGATCCCGGCCGAGGGCGACACCGCCTCCCCGATCGAGTCCCTGCTGGGCCGCGGCCGTTCGGCCACCGCCCCGCTGTCGATCGTGCTCCTGGGCGGGGCGGCCGCGCTGACCTTCGCGTTCATCGTCCGCGACGGCTTCCGCGCCACGCTGCTCGCGGCGGCGGTGCTGGTCTGCGGCGGGCTGCTGCTCAGGCGCAACTCCCGGGCGAACGCCACCGCCCCGACGCCCGGAGCCGCCCCCACGCCGGGACCCTGGCCTGGTGCCCCGTCGGCTGGTCCCGCCCCGTTTCCCCCGGCCACGCCGGCCGCGGCCACGCCGCCCGCTCCCACGCCTCCGCCGGCTCCGGCCGCTCCGGACGAGCCCCGCACGACCCCGTTCCCGGCCGCGGCCGCACCGGCCCGCGAACCGGTGACCGCTCCGTTGCCACCCACCCCGCCCAACTACACCCAGGGGGCTTACGTGCCACCGAGCACCGCCTACGCGCCGCCCCGGCCGCCCGAGTTCGGGCCGCCGCCCGGTGGCTACCGTCCGCCGTTCGCCCCGCACGGGCCGTGGGCCCAGGGCGGTAACCGCACGATGACGCCGCCGGCCCCGCCCCGGCCCCCGCGCCCGCCGAAGCAGCGCCGCGAGCGTTCCAAGCTCGGTCGGATCACGTTCTTCATGATCGTGGTGGTCATGGGCGTGCTGGCCCTGATCGACCTCTCCGGCGTCGACGTCTCCGTCTCGGCCTACTTCGCCGCCGCGCTGACCACGATCGGCCTGGGCCTGGTCGTCGGCGCCTGGTTCGGCCGGGCCCGCGGCCTCATCGCCCTCGCGCTGCTGGCCTGCCTCGGCCTCGGCATCTCCAGCGGCGCCGAGACCTGGGGCGGCGAGCTGGGCAACAGCACCTACCGGCCCAAGACCATCACCGCGGTCGCGGACCGCTACGACTTCACCATCGGTACGGCGACCCTGGACCTGCGCGCCGTCGACTTCACCGGCAAGGAGCAGGCCACCACCGTCGCTATGAAGGTCGGCCAGATGAAGATCCTGCTGCCGGACAACGTCGACACCACCACCTCGGTGCGGATGGACGGCGGCCGGGCCCGGATCTTCGGCCGCGAATGGGACGGCAAGGAACTCGGCTCGCAGGAGGTCACCGACCTGGGCTCGGACGGCGCCGGCGGCGGCACGCTGCGCCTGACCATCGAACTGAACACCGGTGACCTGGAGGTGATCCGATGAGGCCGCACCGTACCGACGGCATCTCGCTGAGTTTCGGTCTGCTCTTCCTGCTCGTCGCGGTCTGGTGGGCGATCGCGCAGGTCGTGACCGTCCGGCTGCCCGCCGCGGGCTGGCTGGTGGCCGGCGCCCTGATCCTGTTCGGCGCGATCGGGCTGCTCGGCGCGATCCGCTCCGGCCGGCGCACCGAGGTGCCCGCCCCGGTGCAGGCCGAGGCGCAGGTGGAGACGCCGGGCGACCTGCCGCCGGAGATGCACGCGGACATCGTCCGGGAACTGCTGGACAACCCGGCCGACCGGGTCGACCTGCACCCGGCGTACCTGAAGCACCCGGTCCCGGACCCGGCGACGGCCACCCGCCCGGCCTCGGCACCGCCTGCGGCCCCCACGTCCGCGGCGCCTTCATCCGCGCCACCCGCGGCGCCCACCTTTGCACCGCCCGCGGCCTCCGTGTCGGCGCCGCCCGCCGTGCCTGCTTCCGCGCCGCCGGCGCCCGCAGATGCGGATCCGGCCGGGGATGAGCCGACCGGGGTCATCGACGAGCCGACGGCTCCGCTCCCGCCCGCCGGCAGTGCCGCCGGGGCCGGGGACGAGCCGACGACCGAGGTCACCCGGGTGGATCCAGGCCCGGGGGCGGGCCGCGATGTGCAGTCCGGCGAGGATCAGGACGGCGCGCCCCGGCGCGGCTGACGCGGCGCGCCGGTCGCGGGTCACACCAACGGGTGGGGCCCGCGACCGGCGCAATATGCTCTCCGAGCAGAGGAAATCCCGACAGCGCGAGGAGCCCGCACCGCCATGACGCCGTTTCCCGCCGTGTCCACCGCACCCGTGACCGGCGTCGGGCCGCGTGCCGCACGCGCCCTCACCGCCGAGTTCGCCCGTCACAACGCCGCTACGACCGCCCTGGTCATCGGGGCCGATCACGCCTCGACCGTGGTGGCCGCCGCCGTCGAGGCGTTGCTGCCCGGCGACACCCTGACCCTGGTCGCCGGCGAGCGCAGCACCGCTGAGCTGCTGCGGGACCACATCACCGGGCTGGGCAGCTGGATCGCCGACCGGGTCCGGATCGTCGACTCACTGACCGAGGCCGACCCGGCCGACGTGGTCGTCCTGGGCGAGCCGCTCACCGGCACCGCCGAGGAGGCCCGGGCGGTCCTGGAGAGCCTGTCCAAGTACCTCACCGAGGGCGCTGTGGTCTCCGTGGCGACCCCGGCGGTCCCGGGACGCACCGGAGGCGCCGCCGCCGAACTTTTCCGGCAGAGCGCCCTGTTCGGGGTCGGCACCGACCTGGTGACCCGCAACCAGCCGCCGCTGCGCGTGCACAAGCTGCGCTTCAGCCAGGCCGACACCAAGGTGGCCGCGACGCTGGCGCCGGCGTACCGGCCGTCGAGCGTGCCGGTAACCCGGTCCATGCACATCGACTCCAACGGGGTCGCGGCCGCCGGCATCGCGCTGGGCCTGGCCGGGCTGGCCCGTACGCTGCGGCCGAAGTCGAAGTTGTGGCTGCTCCCGGCGCTGGCGGCGGCTCCGGTCGCGGCGTTCTTCCGGGACCCCGAGCGGGATGTGCCCACCGAGGCGAACGCCGTCGTGGCCGCCAGTGACGGCCGGGTGCTCTCCGTGGAGCGGCTCACCGACGAGCGCCTGGGCACGGGCGAGTTCCTGCGCATCGCCGTGTTCCTGTCGGTGCTGGACGTGCACGTCAACCGGGTGCCGGTGGCCGGCCGGGTGACGGACTACTTCGTGATCGACGGCGGTTACGCCAATGCCATGACCGCGGCCGCCGAGCACAACGTGGCGGCGTACACGGTGCTGGACACCGGCCACGGCACCGTCGTGGTGGCCCAGCGCACCGGCCTGATCGCCCGGCGGATCGTGCAGCGCACCCCGGTCGGCACCCTGGTGGCCAAGGGTGAGCGGATGGGCCTGATCCGCTTCGGTTCCCGCACGGACGTCTACCTGCCGGCGGACCGCGCCGAGGCGGTCGTCGCCGTGGGTGACAAGGTCATCGGCGCGAGCTCGGTCATCGCCCGCTGGAAGTAGTGATCCGACGCAAAAGGGCCGGCCCTCACGGGCCGGCCCTTTTCACGTCCTACGAGATCAAACCCGCTTGGCGCGCATCCACATCAGCGGGCCGCTGAGCACGTACGCCCCCACGAGCAGCACGAACGTCAGTCGCGGGTCCACCAGCGCGCCCACGATCGGCAGCAGCCAGAGCCACGGCGGCAGCTTCACGAGCCGGGCCAGCTTCGCGTACGGGAAGCTGGACACCATCGCGAACGCCAGCAGCGCCACGCCGCCCAGCACCGCGATGCCCGGCAGCGGCAGCTCGATCAGCACGGTCAGCGCCAGCACCGCCGCCACCAGGGTGGTCGGCACGCCGGAGAAGAACTTGCCGTCCTTGGGCGAGACGTTGAAGCGGGCCAGCCGGATCGCGGCGCAGCCGGCCACCAGCATGCAGGCGACGGCCGCGAAGGCGGTCGGCACGGTGTGCGACAGCGCGGCGTAGACCACGACCGGCGCGGCGAGGCCGAACGAACACATGTCGGCCAGCGAGTCCATCTGCGCGCCGAACGGGCTGGAGACGCCCAGCCGCCGGGCCAGGGCGCCGTCGAGCCCGTCGAAGCCGACGCAGGCCACCAGGCAGGCGGCCGCGATCCGGGGGTCGCCCTGCATGGCCAGGAAGATCGCCAGCAGGCCCAGGCCCAGGCTGGCCAGGGTGCACGCGTTGACGAGCGCGAAGCTGATCCGGCGGCGCAGGGTGTGCGCGCCGGGCAGCAGGGAGGCGGAGTCGGCCTCGACCACGACCGGCTGGGCCATGACCGCGGGGCCGTGGCTGCCGGAGGTGGCGACCGTGCGACCGCGGCCGTACGGGGACGGAACGAGCTCAGTGCCGGTGTAGATCACCTCGGCCCGGGTGGCTGTGGCGGCCCGCCCGGCGTCGCCGGACCTGCGCCCCACGCGCACCAACAGGGCCTGCCGGGCGAGGGTTCCGCCACGGCGCAGCCGGCCTGCCCAACGACGTCCGGCGGGACGGGGACTATCCGTCGTACGACGCCGGCGCCAAGGGGTTCTCGGCACGTGCTCCTCCATCTTGGGGTCGGGTGCCCGCCGGCTTGAGCCGTCACGGGGTGCTGCCCTGCGCCCGTACGTCTACGGACAGTCATTTGGGCGGGTTACACAATCGCATAGCCGAGCGGTCTTGGCGATAGACCTCACAGACCTCATCGACCGCCATGTGCAACGACGTCCTCTGGAGTTTTCATCCTCCGACGGGCGAGGGAGGCACGTTCACTGCCTGGCCCTGTGACGAGTCTAACCGAGGCTCACCAGAGCGATCACCGATGAGCCGTTTCGGCGGCGAGCCGGGCGACCATCTCCCGGGTGACCTCGGTCAGCGGTAGATCACGCAGCGTGCCCGGATCGAACCAGCCCGCCTCGGCGGTGGACCCGCCCGCGGCCTCGACGACCTCCGGTTCCGTCGGCTCGTCCACCTGCACCCGGAACAGGACCCGGACGACGTGCCAGTCGACCGGCACCCCTTCCGGGCCGAGCGCGGCCGGGTCGTACCGGTGCGAAGTCCCCAGCAGCCCGGTCACCCGTCCGTGTTGTCCGGTCTCCTCCCGGATCTCCCGGGCCAGCGCGGCCTCGGGCACCTCGCCGTGGTCGGTGCCACCGCCGGGCAGGTGCCAGAGCCCCGCGCCCGGGTAGCCCTTGGCGATCCGAGTCAGCAGGATTCGCCCCGCCGGGTCAGTGACCAGCCCGTACGCGCCGAAACGCTGGCCCTTGCCGGGCGTCCGGGCGACCGCTTCGTCCGGATCATCCGGTACGTCGGAAGGAGTCCCCGCCCGCCCGAGCACCACCGCGGTGAACGGCATCAGCGGCAGGCCGGCCGGATCGACCCAGTCGACCAGTTCGGTGGTGCCCTCGGCCTCGTTGCGCAGGCTGCCACCGACCGGCTCCACGTCGTAGATGATCCGGTCGGTGTGTTCCCACGTATCTGTCATCGGCAGCCGGAACACGTCGGCCGTCACGGAACGGAGGCCCGTCACGCGTACGGTCAGGCCCGTCTCCTCGGCGAACTCCCGGACGACCGTGTCGTCGGGGTGTTCGCCCTGCTCGACGCCACCCCCGGGCAGGGTCCAGAGCCCGGGGAACGCCGACAGCTGGGAGTTGCGGGCGAGCAGGACCCGGCCGGCGTCGTCCCGGCACAGGCCGTACGCGCCGATTCGTCTGACCTTCACACCCCTCAGGCTAGCCGCGCCGCCCGCAATGCCTCGGCCGTCACCTCGGTCAGCTGGTCCGCCGGCAGCTCGGCGACCTCCTTGAGCGCCATCCAGCAGGCCTCGGACGTGGATCCGCCGACGTCGGTGACGATGACCTCGGTGGGCGCGTCGACGAAGACCCGGTAGAAGGCGCGGACGCCGTGCCAGTCGATCGGGTAGCCCTCAGGGCCCAGCGAGGCCGCGTCGCGGTGGCTCGCCACCCCGAGCAGCTCGATCAAGCGGCCCTCCTGGCCGGTCTCCTCGACCAGTTCGCGGATCAGCGCGGTGCCCGGCTGCTCGCCGTAGTCGGTGCCGCCGCCGGGCAGGTGCCAGCAGCCGGCGCCGGGGTAGCCGGGGGCGATCCGGGTGAGCAGCAGCCGGTCGTGCGGGTCGGTGGCGATCGCGTACGCCGCGAAGCGCTGCGCGCGGTGCAGCCCGTCCGGGCCGGCGACGGCGTAGAAGGACGGGAAGTCCGGCACCTCCTCGGGCCGCAGGTCGGCCGAAGCGGCGGACAGGCCCAGGGCAGCGGCCGTGAAGGGCCGCAGGCGCAACTTCTCGGCCTCGGCCAGGGTGTGCCAGCGGGCGAGGTCGGTGGGCTGGCCGACGCGGTCGTAGAGGTTGCCGCCGCGGACGGTCACCTCGTAGATCAGGCGGTCGGTGTGGATGGTGACGCCGCGGTGCGGCAGGGACCGCATGTCGGCGAGCACGTCGCGCAGGCCGCTCACAGCGACGGACAGGCCCGTCTCCGCGGCGGTCTCCCGTACGACAGTGTGGTTGGGGTCCTCGCCGTGATCGACGGCACCGCCGGGCAGGGACCAGACGCCGGGGGTGCCCGAGCGGGTCGAGGCGCGGACGAGTAGGACGCGGCCTTGGGGATCGGTCGCGACGGCGTATGCCGCGATCCTGCGGAGCGGCTCCAGTGCGGGGGTCACGGGCGGCATCTTGCCCGGTTTATGTTACCTACGAGGAACAACTGTCGGATTCCTGACAGGACGATAGCCCACAGTAATCGCTGATCAGGGCGGTTCTCCGCACGGAGCGCAGGCGGGCAGTAACAGCCAGCAATGCCTGCGAATCACCCATCCCGGGGACCCGAATCAGGGTCGGTATCGGGGCAGTCACCGAGGCGGCGAGGCACCCCCGAGGCCCACTCTTGGAGCATGACTACACCGACCGTCGCCCCTTACAAGCAGCTCCGCCGCCCGCTCGACGACCGCATCGTGGCGGGCGTCTGCAGCGGCCTCGGCCGTTACCTGGCCGTCGACCCGGTGCTGATCCGGGTCGGCTTCGTCGTGCTCGCCGCCCTCACCTGGGGCACCGCGCTGCTGGCGTACCCGATCGCCTGGTTCCTGATGCCCGAGGAGCCCGCACCGGCCGAGCCGGTGTGGCGCGACCCGGCCGACCCCACCTGGGGTCAGCCGCCGACCGCGCCGTGACTCACTCCCACTCGATGGTGCCCGGGGGCTTGCTGGTGACGTCCAGGACGACCCGGTTGACCTCCGGCACCTCGTTGGTGATGCGGGTGGAGATCTTGGCGATCACCTCGTAGGGCAGGCGCGACCAGTCCGCCGTCATGGCGTCCTCGCTGGAGACCGGGCGCAGCACCACCGGGTGCCCGTAGGTGCGCCCGTCGCCCTGCACGCCCACGCTGCGCACGTCGGCCAGCAGCACCACCGGGAACTGCCACACGTCGCGGTCCAGGCCGGCCGCGGTCAGCTCCTCGCGGGCGATCAGGTCGGCCGCGCGCAGCACGTCGAGCCGGTGCCGGTCGACCGCGCCGATGATCCGGATCGCCAGGCCGGGCCCCGGGAACGGGTGCCGCTGCACCATCTCCTCGGGCAGGCCCAGCTCGGCGCCGAGCGCCCGCACCTCGTCCTTGAACAGCGTGCGCAGCGGCTCGATCAGCGCGAACTGGAGATCGTCGGGCAGGCCACCGACGTTGTGGTGGGACTTGATGTTGGCGGTGCCGGTGCCGCCGCCGGACTCCACCACGTCCGGGTAGAGGGTGCCCTGGACCAGGAACTCGATGTGCCGTTCGGCGTCGAGCTCGCGGGCGGCCGCCTCGAACGTCCGGATGAACTCCCGGCCGATGATCTTGCGCTTCTGCTCCGGGTCGGTGACGCCCGCCAGGTGCCCGAGGAACTGGTCGGCCGCCTCCACCACCTTGAGCCGGATGCCCGTCGCCGCCACGTAGTCCTTCTCGACCTGCTCGGCCTCGCCGGCCCGCAGCAGGCCGTGGTCGACGAAGATGCAGGTGAGCTGGTCCCCGATCGCCTTGTGCACCAGCGCCGCGGCAACCGCCGAGTCGACGCCGCCGGACAGCCCGCAGATGACCTGCTTGTCGCCGACCTGCGCACGGATCGCGGCGACCTGGTCCTCGATGATGTTGGACGACGTCCAGGTCGGCTCGAGGCCGGCGATGTCGTAGAGGAAACGCTGGAGCATCTCCTGGCCCTGCTCGGTGTGCGCCACCTCGGGGTGGAACTGCACGCCGGCCCGGCGGGTGACCAGATCCTCGAACGCGGCCACCGGCGCGCCCGCGGACGAGGCGGTCACCGAGAAGCCCGCGGGGGCCGCGGTGACCGAGTCGCCGTGCGACATCCAGACCGGCAGATCGGCCGGGAGCTCCCGGAGCAGGGTGCCGGCCGCGGAGTCCGGGGTGAGCAGGGTACGGCCGTACTCGCGCGAACCGGTGTGCGCGACCGTGCCGCCCAGCGCCTGGGCCATGGCCTGGAAGCCGTAGCAGATGCCGAAGACCGGGACGTCGTTGTCGAACAGGGTGGCGTCCAGCACCGGGGCGCCCGGCTCGTACACCGAGGACGGTCCGCCGGACAGGATGATCGCCGCGGGGTTCTTGGCGAGCATCTCGGCGACCGGCATCGAGTGCGGCACGATCTCCGAATAGACCCGCGCCTCACGGACCCGCCGGGCGATCAGCTGGGCGTACTGGGCACCGAAGTCGACGACGAGAACCGGGCGGGGTGTACTCATGGCTGGCGAGTTTACCGGCGTCAGCGGTACCACTTCCGGGCCGGGGCGTACCGCGCGTTGCCGGCCTTGTCGTAGGCGCGTACCCGCACGGTCATGACCGCGCCGTGCTTCCAGGTCTGCACCGCGAACTTGTGGGTGCTGCCCGCGTACCGCTGGGTGACCTTGCCGTTGACCAGCAGTTCCAGCCGGCTCACGCCGTTGCTGTCGGAGGCCGTGGCGGTCACGTACTTCGTCTTGCGCACGTGCCGGGTGCCGCCGGCCGGGCCGCTGGTGATCTGCACCGACGGACCCCAGTTGTCGACCGTGACCCGGCGGGTGGCACTGGTCACGTTGCCGCCGCGGTCGTACGCCCGCAGCCCGAGCGTGACGGCCTTGCGGCGCACACCGGTCTTCCACGAGAAGCTGTACGGCGCCACCCGATCGGTGCCCACCACGACACCGTCGGCGAGCAGCTGCACCTTGGCGATGCCGATGGCGTCGGTCGCCTTCGCCGCCACGGTGACCGTGCCGTGCACCAGAGCGTTGCCGCCGGGCGTCAGGAAGGACGTGGCCGGCGGGACCGAGTCGTCGGTGACCGGCAGCGAAGCCAGGGCAGCCGCCGCGTCGACCCGGCCGGAGGACGTCGGGATCCAGGTGCCGGCGATGCCGCGGGCCGAGGTGGTCAGCGCCGTCCGGATGGCCGCCGCGGTCGGGGTGGGCGAGGTCGAGGCGAGCAGAGCGGCGACACCCGAGATGAACGGGGTGGCCGACGACGTACCGCAGAAGTTGCCGACGACGCCGTTGCGCGCCTGCGCCGGGTTGCAGCCCGGCGCCGCGATGTCGACCCAGCTCTTGCCGTAGTTGGACCACGAGTAGCGGCTGTCGGAGGAGGTGGAGGCGCCCACGGCCAGCGCGGCCGGGATGGCGGCCGGGTAGTGCGGGGCCGGGCTGCCGTCGTTGCCGGCGGCGGCGATCACCAGCGCCCCCTTGCCGGTCGCGTAGGCCACCGCGTCGCGCAGCAGCCGGCTGTCGGCGGCACCGCCGAGCGAGAGGTTGATGATGTCGGCGCCCTGGTCGGCCGACCAGCGCACCCCCTGCGCGATGTCGCTGTACGAGCCGGAGCCCTTGGCGCCGAGCACCTTCACCGGCAGGATCTGGCAGGTCCAGCAGATCCCGGCGATCCCGGTGCGGTTGTCCCCGCGGGCCGCGATCACGCCCGCGGTCATCGTGCCGTGGCCCTGGTCGTCGGTGGCGTTGCTGTCGTTGTTGACGAAGTCGCGACCGGGCAGCACCCGGCCGGCGAGGTCGGGCAGCACCTTCACGCCCGTGTCCACGACCGCGACGATGATCGCGGCGGAACCCCGGGTGGTCTCCCACGCGATGTCGACGTGCGTCTTCTTGATGCCCCACTGGTTGCCGAACGCGGGATCGTCCGGGCGCACCGCGGCGACCCGGGCGACCTGATCACGTTCCACGTAGGCGACGGCCGGGTCGGCGCGCAACGCGTCGGCGGCCTCGCCCACCTGGTCGGCCGGGACGTCGACGGTGACCGCGCCGGCCAGCGGTTCACTGGCCACCACGTCGACGCTGCGCTCGAGGGTGCCGACCACGTCGGCGTCGGTGCGCAGACCGACGATCAGCGAGACCGGCGCCTCGTCGTCCACCGGCGCCGCCACGGCCGGGCTACCGCCCGCCAGGGCGATGCCACCCACCAGGAGACCGACCGTCAAGGCGCGCAGATTCATGCCCCCACGGTCGGCGCCCGGGCGGCGAAACGTCGGACCGGTCCGGGTGCTTTCCGGGAGCAGAGAAGCCCTCGCCGAGAGCGCCCGGCGAGGGCTTCCGATCAGGGACGGTCAGCGCGTGTACGTGCGCGCCGTGTCGAGCCTGACGTTGCCGGCGTTGTCGGTCGCCCGGATCTGCACCTTCATCGGGTTCGGCTGCTTCGACGCGGTGAACGAGAACGCGTACGGCGAGGAGGTGTCCTGCGACTTCACCTTGCCGTTGATCAGCAGCTCGACCCGGCGTACCCCGTTGGCGTCGGAGGCGGTGGCCTTGATCCGGACCGTGCCCTTGACCTTCGCCTTGTTCTTCGGCGCGCTGGTGATCTTGACCGCCGGCAGCCCGTTGTCCACCACGATCGAGCGGTCGTACCGGGTCTCGTTGCCGGCCTTGTCGTAGACCCGGAGCTGCAGCTTCACCGTGCCGTTGCGCCCGGCGCTGTTGTACTTCAGCGTGTACGGCGCGGTGAAGCTCTGGGCCTTGTAGACGCCGTCCGCGTACAGGTTGACCTTGCTGATCCGTGACCCACCGTCCGCGACGCCGTGCGGGGTGACCGTGATCGTGGCCCGGTTGAGGGAGCCGGCCCGCGGGGCCATGCCCGTGATCGCCGGCGGCGTGACGTCGGTGGCGACGGTCAGGGCCTTGGCCGCGTCGAGCATGCCGAACTTGTTCCAGCTGCCGATCGGGCGGGCCGAGGAGAGCAGCGAGAGCTGCAGCGACCAGCCCGTGTACGCCGGGTGCACCGTCTTGATCAGGCCGGCCGCACCGGCGACCATCGGCGCCGCGAAGGAGGTGCCCTCCTGGTCGGTGTGGTAGACGCCGTAGCGGTCCATGCCGGTGATGACGCCCGGGGCGGCCATGTCGACCCAGGAGTCGCCCGACTTGTTGTAGCTGGAGAAACTGGCGCGGGCATCGGAACCCTTGGCGGTGGCGCCGACGGCCACCACGTCGGTCAGCGCGGCCGGGTACATCTTGGTGTTGCGGCTGGAGGTGTTGCCGGCGTTGCCCGCCGCGGCGACGACCAGCACACCCTTGCGGTTCGCGTACGCCACCGCGTCGGAGAGGGCCTTGCTGTAGTCGGAGCCGCCGAGCGACATGTTGATGATCTTCGCGCCCTGGTCGGCGGCGTAGACGATGCCCTTGGCGATGACGCTGTCGTAGCCGTTGCCGTTGCGGTCCAGCACCTTGACCGGCAGGATCACGCAGCTCCAGCAGCCACCGGCCATGCCCACGCCGTTGTCGCCCCGGGCCGCGATGATCGAGGCGACCGTGGTGCCGTGGCCGGCGTCGTCGGTGGTGTTGCTGTTGTTGCTGACGTAGTTCCAGCCACCGGTGACCGCGCCGGCCAGGTCGCCGACCTTGGCCACGCCGGTGTCCAGCACGGCGATCTTGACGGCGTCCCCGGTGGTGGTCTCCCACGCCGCGGGCAGCCGCACCTGGTTGATCTCGCCCTGGTGGCCCTCGGTGTACATCGGGTCGTCCGGGGTCACGTCGGAGACCTTGCGCACGTGGTCGACCTCGACGTACGCCACGGCCGGGTCGCTGCGCAGGGCCGCGATGACCTTCGCGCTGCGCGCCGCGGACACCTCGAGGGTGTGCGCGCGCAGGCTCGCCATCGCCTGCTGGGCCGGGCCGGCGGTGTCCAGGGTCCGCACGCCCATGGTGGAAACGGTGCGCAGCGGGGCCGCGGTGTCCGCGCCCAGCTTGGTGCCGACGATCAACCGCACCGGCAGCTCGGCGGGGGTCTCGGCGGCGAGGGCCCAGGTGGTGACCCCGGCCATCGTCGCGACCACCACGGCCGACAGCGTCCCGACGGTTATCCGCCGTGTGACGTGCTTCATCTAGGACGTGCCTCCCCGTGTCCGACCGCCGCCTCGGCAATCGCGGCGGTCAGCGTACGGCCGATCTTGCCGATGTCCATGCCCCGTTCCACCACGCGAGATCACCGGGGCGTTGAGCACGTGGTGAGCGTCCCCTACTGTTCCACCATGCGGACTAACAGGCTTCTCTGGGCAGCGGCCGGCGTGGTCGTGGTGCTGCTGCTGGCCGGCGTGGGCGTCGTCGTGGCCCTGCGCGGTGGCACAGACGAGCCCGATCCGGTGGCTGCGCCCAGCTCGACGCCGGCACTGGTGCCGCCGACGTCCGCGAGCCCCGCACCACCCCCCGGCGCCGACCTGGAAGGCCCGCTCGACCTGCTGATCCTCGGCGTCGACACCCGCACGACGATCCCGGACTGGCAGCCGCACGCCGACGCCATCATGCTGCTGCACGTCGACGCCGACCTGCGCCGGGGCTACCTCTACTCACTGCCCCGCGACCTGCGGGTCGACGTGCCGGCGTTCGCCAAGAACGGCTACGGCGGCGGACGGCACAAGCTCACCGAGGCGATGAGCGACGGCGCCAAGGTCAAGGGCACCGACAAGGCGAACGTGGCGCAGGGCTACGAACTGCTCGCCCGGACCGTCTCGAAGTACACCGGCATCAAGGAGTTCGACGCCGGCGCGGTGCTGACCTTCGCCGGCCTCAGCAAGCTCACCGACGCGCTCGGCGGCGTCACCCTCAAGATCGACCAGAAGGTCGTCTCCCAGCACCGCCGCCCCGACGGCAGCCTGCGCACGCTGCGCTCCGGCGGTGGCGGCTACGTCGGCCCGCAGGCCACCTACCTGCCCGGCACCCGCAAGCTGGTCGGCTGGCAGGCCATCGACTACGCCCGCCAGCGCTACACCGCCGGCGGCGACTACACCCGGCAGCGCCACCAGCGGCAGCTCGTCAAGGCGCTGCTCACCAAGGCCGAGGACGCCGGCCTGGCGACCGACCAGGCCAAACTGCAGGCGGTGCTGGACGCGCTGGGCGAGACGCTGGTCTTCTCCGGGCAGCGGAGCCCGATCGAGTACGCGTACGCGCTGCGCAACCTCACGCCCAGCAACCTGACCCTGGTGGGCCTGCCCGGTGACGGGGTCTACAGCGGCGGCTACATCGGCGAGCAGCTCACCGCCACCGGACGCGGGTTCCTGCGCGCGGTGGCGGCCGGGGACCCGGCGCCCTACCTGGCCAAGCACCCCGAACTGGTCAACAAGTAGCTACGGCTGCGGCGGCTTCTGCTTGCCGAAGAGCCACGCCTCGAAGAGCTCCCCGAGGTCCTTGCCGGCGGCGGCCCGCTCGGCCGCCGCGATGAACTCCTCGGTGGTGGCGTTGCCGTCGCGGTGCTCGGCCGGCCACGATTTGAGAAGGGCGAAGAAGGCCGGGTCGCCGATCGTGCGGCGCAACGCGTGCACGGTCATCGCGCCGCGCTGGTAGACGGCGTCGCCGAAGAGCCGGTCGGGGCCGGGGTCGCCGGTCGGCACCGACCAGTCGAATCCTGAGTAGATCCGGTCGAACGACTGCTGGGCGGTTCGCTCGCCCTCGTGCTCCTGCCAGAGCCATTCCGCGTACGTGGCGAAGCCCTCGTTGAGCCAGATGTCCTGCCAGCGGGAGAGGGCGACGCTGTCTCCGTACCACTGGTGGGCCAGCTCGTGGACTACCACCGTGGTGTTCGGTTGGCCCACGAAGAACGTGTTGCCGTAGACCGGGCGGGACTGGGTCTCCAGCGCGTACCCGACCCGGTCGTCGTCGAGGACCACCCCGCCGTTGGCGTCGAACGGGTACGGCCCGAACTGGGTGGCGAGGAAGTCCGTGACAGCGCCGGTGCGGGCCAGCGAACGGGCGGCGTTGCTGCTGGCCGGCAGCGACTCGGGCAGCGCGATGACCATCGGCTTGCCGTCGTGGGTGGTGCTCTGCACCCGGTACTGCCCGATCACCACGAACGCGAGGTAGCTGGCCAGCGGCTTGCTCTCCGTCCAGCGCCAGGTCGTCTTGCCGGCGGTGGTGGCCCGCTCGCCGGGCACGCCGTTGCTGAGCACCTCGACGCCGGCGGGCACGGTCATGGCCAGCGCGAAGGTGGCCTTGTCGGAGGGATGGTCGTTGACCGGGAACCAGGTGCTGGCGGACTCGGGCTGCCCCAGCGCGAAGGCGCCGTCCTTGGTCCGCAGCCACCCGCCGACACCGAGCGCCTCGTTCCTGAGCGGCTGCGGCTTGCCGCTGTAGTCGACGACGACGGTGAAGGCCTTGCCCTTGACGATCCCGGCGGCCGGTGTCACGACGAGTTCGTTGCCGTCGGCCTTGCTGGTGGCCGGCTGTCCGTCCACAGTCACCTTCGCGGCCGTCAGACGGGCCAGATCCAGGTGGAACGCCGACAGGTCCTGGGTGGCGGTGGCGATGATGGTCGCCGTGCCGCCGAGCTGTCCGGAGGCGGGGGCGTAGTCGAGTTTGAGGTCGTACCCGGCGACGTCGTAGCCGCCGTTGCCGTACTTGGGGAAGTAGGCGTCGCCGGCCCCCTCGGCGCCGGGCGCGAAACTCGGCGGCACCGACGGCGACTCCGCCGCCCGCGGAGTCTTGTCGTCGGCAGTGCACCCGCCGACGGCCAGCGCCGTCACCACGGCCATAACTGTTGCTGTCCTGCGGGCACGCCCTCGCTGCATCACAGCAACGACGTTACGTGCCCCCGGCGAAAGCGCGGCGAAGCCGCGCTCCCCCGGCGACGCCTGTCTCAGCGGTCGAGGACCAGGCCGACCTTCTGGAATTCCTTGACGTCGTGGTACCCGCACTTGGCCATCGCCCGGCGCAGGCCACCGAAGAGGTTGAGCTGGCCGTCGGGCCGGTCGGCCGGGCCGTACAGCAGCTCCTCGAGGGTGCCGTCGGGCTCGCCGGCGATGCAGAAGCCGCCGCGCGGCAGGCTCGGGTGGCTCGCCGCCGAGTGCCACCACGCGCCGCCGGCCGGGGCGCCCTCGGCCAGCGACAGCGGCTCGCCCAGCATGACCGCGTCCGCGCCGCAGCCGATCGCCTTGGCGATGTCACCGGAGGTCTGGATGCCGCCGTCGGCGATGAGGTGCACGTAGCGGCCGCCGGTCTCGTCCAGGTAGTCACGGCGGGCGGCCGCGGCGTCGGCGATCGCACTGGCCATCGGGACGCGGATGCCGAGCACCGTGTCCGTCGTGGACCACTCGTCCGCGCCGATGCCGACGATGACGCCGGCCGCGCCGGTGCGCATCAGGTGCAGCGCGGTCTTGTAGTCCGTGCAGCCACCGACGATCACCGGCAGGTCGAGGTCGGCGATGAACTCCTTGAGGTTCAGCGGCTCGTCGGTGGTGGAGACGTGCTCGGCGGAGACCAGAGTGCCCTGGATGACGAGCAGGTCAACCCCCGCGTCGAGGATCACCGGGGCCAGCGCGAGGGTGTGCTGCGGCGACACCCGTACGGCCACGGTCACGCCGCCCTCGCGCATGGTGCGCACGCGCTCGGCGATCAGCTCGGGCCGGATCGGCTCGGAGTAGACCTCCTGGAGGCGCTTGGTCGCGTCCGCCTCCTCGTCGAGCCCGGCGAGCTCCTCGAGGATCTTGGTCGGATCCTCGTACCGGGTCCACAGGCCCTCGGCGTTGAGCACGCCCAGGCCGCCGAGGCGGCCCAGGGCGATCGCCGACTGCGGGCTCATCGTGGCGTCCGACGGGTGCGCGACGCAGGGGATCTTGAACGGGTACGCGTCGACCTTCCAGTCCGTGGACACGTCGTCCACGTCCCGGGTCCGCCGGCTCGGGACGATGGCGATGTCGTCCAGGTGGTACCCGCGCTGGGCGGTCTTGCCGAGACCGATCTCCACCACGTCACGCATGTCGGAATACCTTCTTAAGGGAGTGGTTCAGCGGGAGTGGTAGTTGGGAGCCTCGACGGTCATCTGGATGTCGTGCGGGTGGCTCTCCTTGAGACCCGCAGCGGTAATCCTGATGAGCTGGCCCTTGTCCTGCAAGTCCGGGATGGTCTCGGCGCCGACGTAACCCATCGCCGCGCGCAGACCACCGATCAGCTGGTGCGCGACGCGCGAGAGCGGCCCACGGTACGGCACCTGGCCCTCGACGCCTTCCGGCACCAGCTTGTCCTCGTTCACGTCCTGCTGGAAGTAGCGGTCCTTGGAGTAGGACTTGGCCTGGCCGCGGGACTGCATGGCGCCCAGCGAGCCCATCCCCCGGTAGGTCTTGAACTGCTTGCCGTTGATGAAGATCAGGTCGCCGGGGCTCTCCTCGGAGCCGGCCAGCAGACCGCCGAGCATGACGGTGTCGGCGCCGGCCACGATGGCCTTGGCGATGTCACCGGAATACTGGATGCCGCCGTCGGCGATGACCGGGACGCCCGCCGGACGGCAGGCCCGCGAGGCCTCCATCACCGCGGTGATCTGCGGCACGCCGACCCCGGCGACGATCCGGGTGGTGCAGATGGCGCCGGGACCGACGCCCACCTTGACCGCGTCGGCGCCGGCATCGACCAGGGCCTTGGCGCCCGCGTACGTCGCGATGTTGCCGCCCACGATGTCGGTGGTGGTGTCCTTCTTCAGCCGGGCGACCATCTCGAGAACCGCGCGCTGGTGACCGTGCGCGGTGTCCACGATGACGACGTCGACACCGGCGTCGATCAGGGCGCGCGCCCGCTTGTAGGCGTCGTCGCCGACCCCGACCGCGGCGGCCACCCGGAGCCGGCCCTGCGGGTCCTTGGCGGCGTTCGGATACTGCTCGCTCTTGGTGAAGTCCTTGACCGTGATGAGGCCACGAAGCCGGCCGAAGTCGTCGACCAGCGGCAGCTTCTCCACCTTGTGCCGCTGGAGCAGGGCGAGCGCCTCGTCCTTGCTGACCCCGACCGGCGCGGAGATGAGCGGCATCTTGGTCATGACCTCGCGCACCTTGACGCCGTGGTCGGTGACGAACCGCATGTCCCGGTTGGTGACGATGCCGACCAGCACACCCTCGGCGTCGACGACGGGCAGCCCGGAGATCCGGTAACGCCCGCAGAGGGCGTCGACCTCCCGCAGGGTGTCGTCGGGGCTGCAGGTGACCGGATTGGTGATCATGCCGGACTCGGACCGCTTGACCAGATCGACCTGCGAAGCCTGATCGTCGAGGGAAAGGTTGCGGTGCAGCACACCGATGCCGCCCTGCCGGGCCATGGCGATGGCCATCCGCGCCTCGGTGACCGTGTCCATGGCGCTGGAGAGCAGCGGAATGGAGAGCTCGACGTTGCGCGTCATCCGGGTGATCGTGTTGACCCGGCTCGGCACGACATCGGATTCGCCTGGCTGCAGCAGCACGTCGTCGAAGGTGAGACCCAGGGGCACCGTGCGGGCGGACTCGTTATCCACTGATCATCCCTAGCAAGAGGCGGAGTGTTTCATCCTACCCATCCAGGTGAGGGGCTCTGAAGGGCGGACAGCGCGTGCGGGCCAGCACACACCGCCTCTACATGGGTACGGTAGACACCGTGCAAGAAGAGCCGATCGACCCGTTCAACGGCGACCCCGCCGATCCGGCCGCCGGACTCGACGACCTCACGGAGGACGCCGAGAACGACCCGCTGACCGAGGCCGAGCGGCAAGACGTCCTCGAGGACCTCTCCGACCTGGAGATCTACCAGGCCCTGCTGAGCCCGACGGGGATCCGGGGCCTGGTGATCGAGTGCGAGGACTGCCACGAGCCGCACTACTTCGACTGGGACCTGCTGCGGGGAAACCTCCGGCACCTGCTGAGCAGCGGGCGGCCCCGGGTGCACGAGCCGGCCTACGACCCGGACCCGGATCACTACGTGACGTGGGAGTACGCCCGGGGCTACGCGGACGGCGTGCACGACACCTTGACCGAGGGCACGGACGACGAACCCAGCTGATGGCTCTGTTTGATGGCCTCGCTTCGCTCGGCTGGCACTTCGCCCCAAAGGCGGTCGGTGTCGAGTGCACCGAAACAGGCCACGGCAAAGGGCGCCTAGCCTGTTTCGGCACCCTCGACACCGACGGGCGAAGTGCGACTTTGGTTGCGGTTACTACCTGGTGGGGTATTCGACCGCGTTTGACTTGTGGTCCAGCCTGACCATGTCGGCGACCTACCTTCGACCAGCCCGCCCGGCCCAATCGCCGGGCCAGCCCTCGATCATGCAAGTCGCCGGTCTGGCTCCCATCAGCCCGACCGGCCCAGTGGCCGGTCCGGCCCAGCCGGTGAGTAAAGCCCGGCCGACGGGCCAGCTCCGAGCAGCCCGACCGGCCCAGCCGGTAACCCAGCCCGGCCGACAGGCCAGCTCCGAGCAGCCCACCCGGCCCATTCGCCGGTCCAGCCCCGAACAACCCGACCGGCCCAACCGGCGAGTAACCCACCCCGACCGACAGGCCAGCTCCAAGCAGCCCACCCGGCCCAGCCCCGAACAACCCGACCGGCCCAACCGGCGAGCAACCCACCCCGACCGACAGGCCAGCTCCGAGCAGCCCACCCGGCCCATCGCCGGCCCAGCTCCGCCCGGCCCGGCCGCGAGTCGGCGGCCGGGCTCGGGCCGGGCGGGTCGTTTTGCGGCCTGGTCAGGCGACCAGGCCGGCCCGGAAGCCTGCCGCGACCGCGTGGGCCCGGTCGCGGGCACCGAGCTTGCGGAACAGCCGCCGCGCGTGGGTCTTGACTGTGTCTTCCGAGACGAACAGCTCCCGGCCGATCTCCGCGTTGCTCTTCCC
The DNA here is from genome assembly GCF_055586185.1 of Actinoplanes sp. NPDC051405. Taxonomy (NCBI): domain Bacteria; kingdom Bacillati; phylum Actinomycetota; class Actinomycetes; order Micromonosporales; family Micromonosporaceae; genus Actinoplanes; species Actinoplanes sp. NPDC051405. The sequence goes on along the minus strand of NZ_JBVJIR010000023.1, from coordinate 61,938 downwards.
GTCGGCCATGCCCCTCAGTACCTGCAGTTCGCGCTCGGTGAGCGTGAGTCGCCGGCCCGTCGGGGCGTCGGTGCGGCCCGTGTCGTTGCCGGGCCAGACCATCGGGCGTCCCGTTGCCGGGTCGATGTCTGATCCGTCGCCGCGCTGGGCCGGGACCATCGGGGAGTTCGGCAGCATCGCCGGGATGCCGGCCGCGTTCGGTGTGCCGGCCATGGCCAGCCCGTCGCGGTGCAGACCGCGGGCGGTGGCCGAGTTGTTGTTGCGGCCCGCCCCGCCGACCGCGGCCGGTTGGGCGTTCGCGCCGTTGATCGGCATGCCCTGCGGGCGTACCGGTAGCAGAAGGAGCAGCAACGCCTTGGCGACCACACTGACCAGGTCGTGTTCGACGCCGCGGATGACGCCGCGGGCGCCGGCGGCTACGGCTGCCGCCGCGACCCGGGGGTCTTCGGCGCCGAAGAGGACGACCTGTGCCTGTGGGGCACGGGCGAGGACACGCCGGGTGAAGCCGACGCTGTCGGGACGGGTCACGGCGGTGTCGGCCAGTACGACCTCGGCCGGCCTTTCAGCCAGTCGGATCATGGCCTCGGTCTCGCTGACCGCCGTCCGCACGACCCCGGTCATGCCGAGCCGGGCCGCTGTGGAGGCGACGGTCTGGGCCGCTAGTGGGGTTCGGACGCACACGAGGACGGTACGCACAGTGATCCTCCTTCTCTCTCAGAGGAGATCACGCAACGGCCGCAGCATTACGCGCTTTAGATGGAAAAAATAGGAAACATCGGTACGGCTTGCCGCACCGATGGGATACGGCCGACGAAGACATCGACAAGTCGTGTGTGACGAAGCCTGCACCGGGGTACACCGGCGGCAGGCCTGAGCTAGGCCCCTCATGACAGCACTCCGCGGTGCCGCGCGGGAGGAGGGTGTTGATGTCGAACGTTCGCAGACTGCCCGGGCCCATCGCCGATCTTTGGGACTGGCAACGACTTGGCCTGTGCAGGGGGCGCGACAGCGCCCAGTTCTTCCACCCGGACGGTGAGCGTGGCTCCTCCCGCAATCGTCGTGAGGCCAAGGCCAAGACGATGTGCGGAGCCTGCCCGGTCCGGGCGGAGTGCGCTGCTCACGCGCTGGCTGTCCGTGAGCCGTACGGCGTCTGGGGAGGTTTCAGCGAAGCGGAGCGGCTGCGGCTGCTCGCGGTCGGCTGGGAAGACCTTGCCGATCGGACTCACGGACGGGTCGACCTGGTTCGGCTCGAGGCCCGCCTGGGCCGGCCCCACAAGTCGACGGTGCCGGCACAACGGCAGGCACCGGCGGCCTGACGCCTGACCGAGCGCGGCATCACCACACAAGTGACGACGCGGTTCCCTGCGGGGAGCCGCGTCGGCGTGTTCTGCGGCGTGTGAGCCGCGTCGGTGGACATACAAGCCACCGTATGAGCGAACTTGACGGTGTCGTCGGACCGGAAGTGCGGCTTTCGCGTGACTACATTCAGCCGACCGTGACCTGCACGGAGTGCCACCCGGTGGCCCCGTCCGGCGCCGGCGGGGCGGGCGTGCTGGTCTGAGTCTGACCATCCTTGTCGGTTGCTTGGACCCGCAGAGTGTGCTTCCCCGCGGTGGCGGGCCACGAGTACGACCACTGCACCCACGTGTCGACCGAGACGACCGGGGCGAGCGTGGCGGCGGCCCAGGGACCGTCGTCGACCTGAACCTCGACCTTGGTGATCCCGCGGTGCTGCGCCCACGCCACCCCGGCCACCGTGACCGGCCCGGCCTCGCGCTTGGCACCGTCACGCGGTGTGTCGATGCGTGACTCGGTCTTGATCGGGCCGAACGCCGACCAGCCCCTCGGCACCCAGTACGCGTCGAAGTCCGAGAACCGGGTCAGTTCGATCTCGGTGATCCACTTGCAGGCGGAGACGTAGCCGTACAGTCCCGGGACGACCATGCGCACCGGGAACCCGTGCCGCACGGGCAGCGGCTCCCCGTTCATGCCGACCGCGAGCAGGGCGTCGCGTCCGTCCCGCAGCACGGCCGTCGGAGTGCCACAGGTCCAGCCGTCGCTCGAACGCTGCACCACCTGGTCGGCGTCGGGCAGCGGTTGAGCCTCGTCCAGCAGGTCTTTGATCGGGGTGCCCAGCCAGAGCGCGTTTCCGATGAGGTCGCCACCGACCTCGTTGGAGACGCAGGCGAGCGTCACGTAGCGCTGCACCATCGGCCGCTTCAGCAGCTGCTCCCAGGTGATGGTGATCGGGTTGCGCACCATGCCGTGGATGCGCAGCTCCCAGGTGGAGGGGTCGATCTGCGGCGGGTACAGCGCGGTGTCGATCCGGTAGAAGTCATCGTTCGAGGTCACGTACGCGGTCGCGCCGTCGACCTGGGCACCGGCCGGGACCGGTCCGGCGGCCGACGCGGCGGGCAGCACGACCGCGTTGCGGGCGGAGGTCACCGCGCGGCGGGAGGTGAGCAGCCTGCCACCCACACCACCGACCGCGGCGATGCCGGCAGCGGTGCCGAGGCCGATGAGGAAGCGCCGGCGGCCGTCCTCCCGGTAGGCACTCGGCGACACCGGCGGACGCGCAAGCCGGTCAGCGTCAGCCGAGGCGGTGGCAAGCGCACCCGGTCGACCGCCGCCGGCGCCCCCGGAACCGGGCGGCACGGAACCAGCGGATCCGGGCCCCGCACCAGCAAGCCCTGAGCCAGACGGCGCGGAAGCGGCGGCCAAAGAATCCGAAGCTGCACCACCTGTCGGGGTAGCGCCCACCGCATCAGGCTCCGCCTCGACCGCCGCCCCCAACAGGTAGCGAAAAGCGAAATACGCTGCCACCGCCCCGACCAGCGTCGCCAGCGCAGCGGAAATCCCAGCATCGTTGCGGGTCAGCGCGGCCACAACCCCGATCACCGCGAACAACGCGATCCCCACCACCGCGACCACCCGCCGGCGCAGAGCCAGCACGCCCAGCAGAGCGGCATAGACCCCCAGCAGGATCGCCGTGCCGGTGATCAGCGCGGTCTTGTCGTGCGTGCCGAAGACAGCGATCCCCGCGTCCTTGACCGGCGCGGGCACGTTGTTGACCACCACGCCGCCCACCGCGAACAGCGGTGACGACAGCGGACCGGTGAAGACGGCGACCAGCTCGGCGACGCCGAGGGCCACACCGGCCGCCGCGACCCCGGCCAGCGCGGCCCGCGAGGAGAGTTTCACGTCTCCATCCTCCACCCGGCGGCCCCGCGCACCCGGGCCACAGGTCTTACGTTTCGATGACGGCCGCCGGCCGCAGTGGTGGCAGCGCGGCCACCAGCTCATCGAGCAGGGTCGCCGCGCACCGCTCGGCGCGCGGCTCCGGCAGCTTCGGCACGCCTTCGGCCGGCAGTTCCCAGATCACCCGGCCCGGATCGAGGCGCTCCAGGGCCGCGTACCACTGCTGCAGCGGCTCCCGCAGCTGGACGTGCGCCGCGAAATTGCGCCGCCGCCGGGTCTCGTCGGTGTCCCGCCGGCGTTGCAGCGTCTCGACCTCAGGCAGCCCGACCAGCACCGCGTCGGCGAAGCCGAGCCGGCCGGCCCGGAACGCCTCGCGGGTCACCGTGAGTTCCCGGTCGAACTGTGCGCGCGGGGCCAGGCCGAGGGCCGCCATCCCCCAGGCGTAGTGCAGCTTGACCGGGTCGGTGTCGCAGAACGCCACCCCGTCGGCGCGTTCCAGGTCGACGGCCTCGGCCCAGCGCCGCATGCTGACCCGGGCCCAGTGCCGGGCCAGCGCCACCGCGTCGGTGGGCTCCCGGCCGGTCGCGGCGTACTCGGCGACGTACCGGCCGACGTACCGCCGGCACCACGACGTCTTGCCCGCCGCGGTCGGCCCCTCCACCACCACGATCATCCGCGCCTCTTTCCCCGAATCCCGCATCACACACGACAAAGGGCGCGCCGCTGAAACGCGACGCGCCCTTTTGCTCTGACGAATCAGAAATCGGATCAGAAACCCGGGCCGTGCTGGTGTCCGTGCCCGCCGTGGCTGTGGCCGTGGCCACCACCCGCGGCGGCCGGCTCCGGCTCGGCCGGCTTCTCGACCACGAGGCTCTCCGTGGTGAGCAGCAGCGCCGCGATCGACACGGCGTTGGAGACCGCGTTGCGGGTCACCTTGACCGGGTCGATGATGCCGGCCGCGACCAGGTCGACGTATTCGTCGGTGGCCGCGTTGAGGCCGTGGCCCCAGCCGAGCTCGGCGGACTTGCCCACCACGACGTAGCCGTCGTGGCCGGCGTTCTGCGCGATCCAGCGCAGCGGCTCCTTCAGCGACTTGCGGACGATCTGCACACCGATCGCCTCCTCGCCGGTGAGGCCGAGGTTGTCGTCGAGCACCGAGGCGATCTGCGCCAGGGCGGCGCCGCCGCCGGGGACGGTGCCCTCCTCGACCGCAGCCTTGGTCGCCGCGATGGCGTCCTCGATGCGGTGCTTGCGCTCCTTCATCTCGACCTCGGTCGCGGCGCCGACCTTGATGACGGCGATGCCGCCGGAGAGCTTGGCCAGCCGCTCCGAGAGCTTCTCGCGGTCCCAGTCGGAGTCCGAGGCCTCGATCTCCTTGCGGATCTGCGCGACCCGGTCGTCGATCTCGGCCTTGCGGCCGCCACCGTCGACGATGGTCGTGTTCTCCTTGTCGACCACGACGCGCCGTGCGGTGCCCAGCATGTCGAGGGTGACCTGGTCGAGCTTGTAGCCGAGCTCGGGGGCGATGAGCTCGCCACCGGTCGCGATGGCCAGGTCCTGCAGCATCGCCTTGCGGCGGTCCCCGAAGCCGGGCGCCTTCACGGCGGCGACCTTGAAGGTCTTGCGCAGGGCGTTCACCACGAGGGTGCTCAGCGCCTGGCCGTCGACGTCCTCGGCCACGATGAGCAGCGGCTTGCCGCCCTGCAGGACCTTCTCCAGCAGCGGCAGCATCTCCTCGACGCTGGAGATCTTCTGGGTGGTGATGAGCAGGTACGCGTCCTCGAGGACGGCCTCCTGCGACTCGGCGTCGGTCACGAAGTTAGGGGAGATGAAGCCCTTGTCGAACTGCAGACCTTCGGTGACGTCGAGCTCGGTGCTCAGCGCGGAGCCCTCCTCGACGGTGATGACACCGTCGCGGCCGACCCGGTCCATCGCCTCGGCGATGAGCTCGCCGATGGTGGCGTCCTGGGCCGAGATGGTGGCGACGTTGGCGATCGCCTTGTGGTCGCCGACCTCGACCGCCTTCTCCAGCAGGGCCTTGGAGACGGCCTCGGCGGCCAGGTCCATGCCCTTCTTGAGCGCGATCGGGTTGGCCCCGGCGGTCACGTTGCGCAGGCCTTCCTTGACCAGCGCCTGCGCGAGCACGGTGGCCGTGGTGGTCCCGTCGCCGGCGACGTCGTTGGTCTTGGTCGCGACCTCCTTGACCAGCTGCGCGCCGAGGTTCTCGTACGGGTCGCTGAGCTCGATCTCCTTGGCGATGGTGACACCGTCGTTGGTGATCGTGGGAGCGCCGAACTTCTTGTCGAGGACGACGTTGCGGCCGCGCGGCCCGAGGGTGACCTTGACCGTGTCGGCGAGCGTGTTGACGCCGTGCTCCAGCAGGTGCCGGGCGTCGTCAGAGAAACTGAGGATCTTCGCCATTTATGGTCCCTTCAACGCACCGGCGCCCTGGACCGGAGAGCCGGGCCAGGGCGGTCAGCACTGTCGGTTAGGTCTTACTTCTCGATGACCGCGAGGACGTCGCGGGCGGAGAGCACCAGGTACTCCTCGCCGGCGTACTTGACCTCGGTGCCGCCGTACTTCGAGTACAGAACGGTGTCGCCGACCTGCACGTCGATCGGAACGCGGTTGCCCTTGTCGTCGATCCGGCCGGGGCCGACGGCGAGGACGGTGCCCTCCTGCGGCTTCTCCTTGGCGGTGTCGGGGATCACGATGCCCGACGCCGTCGTGGTCTCGGCCTCGTTCGCCTGGACCACGATGCGGTCCTCGAGCGGCTTGATCGCAACCTTTGTCGCGGTAGTCACGGGCATACCCTCCTGGGTACAGGTGTTGTCGCCGGCCAGTGGACAGGCCGGGCTGATGCCTCATGCCACCGGGCGGGGCCGTCGTCGCGGGTGCCGGTCCGCCTGGTGCAGGCGCGCATCCCGGATGGGGCGCGCGCTGGCACCCTCAGGTTGAGAGTGCTAATCGGAGATTATGCCGGAACTAGCACTCCGTCAACCAGAGTGCCAGCACGTCACCTCCTAGCAGAATGACTCGCCGTGGACCTCGAACTGCTCGCTGCCCTGCGTACCGCCGAAGGGTCTGCCGCCCTGGCGGCCGCCGCCGACGTCGCCGGGGGCGAGCCGCTGGCCGCGGCCACCGCCCTGCGCGCCCGCGGGATCTCCCCCGGGCTGGCCTCCGCCGCCCTCACCCAGACCGACCTGCGCCGGCGCGGCTCGGCGAAGTTCGGCGCCGCCGCGGCCACGATGCTTTTCACCCGCCCGGGGCTGGAGCAGGCGACCCGGGCCGTGGTCGCCGACCGGCGGGCCGCCCGGCTCGCCGCCGCCGGGGTGCGCAGCCTGGCCGACCTGGGGTGCGGGCTGGGCTCGGACGCGCTGGCCGCGGCCCGCCGGGGCATCCGGGTGCACGCGGTGGACGCGGACCCGCTCACCGCCGCCCTGGCCGCCGCCAACGCGGACGCCGCCGGGCTCGCCGACCTGGTCACCGTGGAGTGCGCGGACGCGACAACCGTGCCGGTGGAGCGGTTCGACGCGGTCTTCGCCGATCCGGCGCGGCGCCGGGCCGGTCGTGGCCGGGTGATGGATCCGCGGTCCTGGTCGCCGTCCTGGGACTTCATCGCCACGCTGCCCGAACGGGTGCCGCGCACGGTCCTGAAGCTGGCGCCCGGCATCGACCACGCGTTGCTGCCCGCCGGCGCCGAGGGCGAGTGGGTGAGCGTCGACGGCGACCTCGTGGAAGCCGCCTTCTGGTGCGGGCCCCTCGCGCAATGCGCCCGGCGGGCCGTGCTGCTGCCCGGCGGGGCCGAGCTGACCGGCTCGGGCGTCGAGGCCGCGCCGGTCGGGCCGGTCGGCGCCTTCCTGTACGACCCGGACCCGGCCGTGGTCCGCTCGCACCTGGTCGCCGAGTTCGCCGCGGCGGTCGGGGGCCGGATCGCGGACCCGGAGATCGCGTACGTGTACACCGACGCACCCGCTGACACGGTGTTCGGCCGGCGACTGGAGATCACCGACGTGCTGCCGTTCTCCCTGAAACGGTTGCGGACCCTGCTGCGCGACCGGGGCATCGGCCGGCTGGAGATCCGCAAGCGTGGTTCGGCGCTGGAGCCGGAGCAGTTGCGCAAGGATCTGCGGCTCAGCGGCAGCGCGGGGGCGTCGCTGGTGCTGACCCGGGTGGCGGGGGCGCCGACCGTGCTGCTCTGCCGCTAGCCTGCTTGATCGTGGCGAAGAAGGCTGCCGGTACCCCGGCCACCGTGCTGCTCACCGCGCAGGAGGTGGCGCACGAGCTGCATCCGTACGACGTCTCACCGGACGCCCCCAACTACGGCGCCCTGGTCGCCGCGGCTCTGGGTGTCGACGCGGCCGTGCTCTTCAAGACCTTGATCGCCGAGGTCGACGGCACTCTGACCGTGGCCGTCGTACCCGTGACCGGCGATCTTGATCTCAAGGCGCTGGCCGCCGCGGCCGGCGGCAAGCGGGCCGCCCTGGCCGACCGGGTGGCCGCCGAGCGCAGCAGCGGCTATGTCCGCGGCGGCATCAGCCCGCTGGGCCAGCGCAAACGACTGGCCACGGTGATCGACGACTCGGCGCTCGGGCTGGAGCTGATGTACGTCTCCGCCGGGCGCCGCGGCCTGCAGGTGTCCTTGGCGCCGGCCGACCTGATCAGGCTCACTGACGCCACCACCGCGAAGATCCGGACGTAGCGCCTCCCGTTACGACACCGTTACGACTCGTCAGGGACCTTTCTCCTGAGATCCGGCAAACCGGACCCTACAAGTGACCTAGCGTCACCATCAGGAATCCGAAGCACGGCCTGGATTGATCCGAAGGGACTCGAGGAATGCGTAAGGGAATGTTCGCCCTTGCCGCGGCTGGCCTGCTGGCCACCGGCAGCATGGCTGCGTGTGGTGACGACAGCGGCAGCGACTCCGGCAGCACCGGCGGCTCGTCCGTCGGCAAGGTGGGCGTCATCCTGCCGGACACTGCCAGCTCCCAGCGGTGGGGCACCGACGACCCCAAGTTCCTGAAGGCGGCGTTCGACGCGGCCGGGGTGGCGGTGGACATCCAGAACGCGCAGGGCGACAAGAGCCAGTTCCAGACGATCGCCGACGGCATGATCTCCAGCGGCGTCAAGGTCCTGATGATCGTCAACCTGGACTCCGGCACCGGCAAGGCCGTGCTGGACAAGGCCAAGGCCGCCGGCATCGCGACCATCGACTACGACCGGCTGACGCTCAACGGCGGCGCGAACTACTACGTGTCGTTCGACAACGTGGCGGTCGGCAAGCTCCAGGGCGAGGGCCTGGTCAAGTGTCTGACCGACATGAAGGCCACCAAGCCGGTCGTCGCCGAGCTCAACGGCTCCCCGACCGACAACAACGCCACCCTCTTCAAGGAGGGCTACGACTCGGTCCTCAAGCCCAAGTACGACTCGGGTGACTTCGTGAAGGGCCCGGACCAGTCCGTACCGGACTGGGACAACGCGCAGGCCGGCACCATCTTCGAGCAGATGCTGACCGAGAAGAAGGACATCAAGGGCGTGCTGGCGGCCAACGACGGCCTCGGCAACGCGGTCATCTCGGTGCTGAAGAAGAACAAGCTCAACGGCAAGGTGCCGGTCACCGGTCAGGACGCGACGGTGCAGGGCCTGCAGAACATCCTCGCGGGCGACCAGTGCATGACGGTCTACAAGGCCATCAAGCAGGAGGCCGACGCGGCCGCCGACCTGGCCATCTCGCTCGCCAAGGGGCAGAAGAAGGACGTCGCCCAGACGATCACCGACCCGGAGTCGAAGGCGGCCGTGCCGTCGGTGCTGCTGCCCCCCAAGTCGATCTTCAAGGACAGCGTGAAGGACGTCGTCGCGGACGGCTTCGTCACCAAGGAACAGCTGTGCACCGGCGACTTCGCCAAGCTCTGCACGGACAACGGCGTCAGCTGACCCCACCTCGGGCCCGACGGCGCCGTCCATGCCCCGACCGGGCGTGGGCGGCGCCGCATCGACTGAAGGAGAAACACCCGTGGCCGCGACACCTCTTCTGGAGCTGCGCGGGATCGACAAGAGCTTCGGTCCCGTCCAGGTCCTGCACGATGTCGGACTGAGTGTCTACCCCGGCGAGGTCACCGCCTTGGTCGGCGACAACGGTGCCGGAAAGTCCACCCTGGTCAAATGCGTCAGCGGGATCTACACCATCGACGCCGGCACCGTCACCTTCGACGGCAACCAGGTCGCCATCCACAGCCCCCGCGACGCCTCCGCCCTCGGCATCGAAGTCGTCTACCAGGACCTCGCCCTCTGCGACAACCTCGACATCGTCCAGAACATGTTCCTCGGCCGCGAAAAAGTCCGCGGACTCGTCCTCGACGAACCCACCATGGAACAAATGGCCGGCGACACCCTCGCCAGCCTCTCCGTCCGCACCGTCAAAAGCCTGCGCCAACTCGTCGCCAGCCTCTCCGGCGGCCAACGCCAGACCGTCGCCATCGCCAAAGCCGTCCTCTGGAACAGCCGCGTGGTCATCCTCGACGAACCCACCGCCGCCCTCGGCGTCGCCCAGACCGCCCAGGTCCTCGAACTCGTCCGCCGCCTCGCCGACAACGGCCTCGGCGTCGTACTCATCTCCCACAACATGAACGACGTCTTCGCCGTCTCCGACCGCGTCGCCGCCCTCTACCTCGGCCGCACCGCCGCCCAGGTCAAAACCACCGACGTCACCCACTCCCAGATCGTCGAACTCATCACCTCCGGACGCAGCGGCAACCTCGGCCTGCCGCCCGAGAAGCCGGCCGCCTCCGGCTTCGCCGACATCACGCCTGCAGGAGACGCGGACCGATGACAACCACCACCACAACGGCCGGCGGCGTCAAGGTCGTCAAGCCCACGGTCGCCAGCCACCTGCACGACTACTGGGGTCGCGTACGCGGCGGCGACATCGGCAGCCTGCCGGCCATCCTCGGCCTGATCGTGCTCTGCCTGATCTTCGGTATCGCCCGGCCCACGTTCTTCAGCGCGGTCAACTTCGCCAACCTGTTCTCGCAGGGCGCGGCGGTCATCTTCATCGCCATGGGCCTGGTCTTCGTGCTGCTGCTGGGCGAGATCGACCTGTCCGCCGGCTTCGCCAGCGGCGTGTGCGGCGCGGTCATGGCCATCCTGCTGACCAACCACGGCTGGCACTGGGCCTCCGCGATCCTCGTCGCCCTGCTCACCGGGCTGGCCATCGGCTTCGTGCTGGGCTTTTTGGTGTCGAAGGTCGGCATCCCGTCCTTCGTCGTCACGCTGGCCGCGTTCCTGGCCTTCCAGGGCATCCTGCTGGTGCTGCTCAGCGGCGGCAAGAACATCTCCATCCGGGAGACGTTCGTGCTCTCGCTGGCCAACAAGAACATGTCGGTCGTGGTGAGCTGGGCGCTCGCGATCCTGGCCGTGGCCGGGTACGCCGCCCTGCAGTTCACCCGGCTCCGCGGCCGCGCCGTCCGCGGCCTGGTCACCGACCCGGTGGGCATCGTGCTCGGCCGGATCGTCGCGCTGGCGCTCATCCTGTTCGCCGCCGTCGCGGTGCTCACCGCCGAGCGCAGCATCAACCCGCTGATCAGCGGGTCGGTCAAGGGCGTACCGATCGTGGCCCCGATCATCGCGGTCTTCCTGATCGTCTGGACCTTCGTGCTGGGCCGGACCGCCTACGGCCGGCACGTGTACGCCGTGGGCGGCAACACCGAGGCGGCCCGGCGCGCCGGCATCCCGGTCGACCGGATCCGCATCTCGGTCTTCGTGATCGGCTCGTTCATGGCCTCGATCGGCGGCATCATCGCGGCCAGCCGGGCCAACTCGGTCGACCCGAACTCCGGTGGCAGCAACGTGCTGCTGTACGCGGTCGGCGCGGCCGTCATCGGCGGCACCAGCCTCTTCGGCGGCAAGGGCCGGGTGCTCGACGCGGTCATCGGCGGGGCGGTCATCGCGGTGATCGACAACGGCATGGGCCTGATGGGATACAGCGCCGGTACCAAGTTCGTGGTCACAGGTCTTATCCTGCTTCTGGCCGCCAGCGTGGACGCGTTGTCGCGGCGGAGAGCGGCAGCCACCGGGAACCGATGAGCGAGCCTCACGGTCACGGTAAGGGGGCAGCCACCTGATGCGAGCGGGCCCCAGCCAGGAGGAGGTACGCCGGCACAACCTCGGGACGTTGCTGCGATACGTCCACATCCACGGGGCTACGTCCCGGGCGGAGCTGACCACCAAGCTCGGCCTGAACCGCAGCACCATCGGCGCGCTGACCACCGAGCTGGCCGCCGCCGGGCTGGTCACCGAGCGACCGCCACAGCAGACCCGCCGGGCCGGACGACCTTCGCTGGTCGTCCGGCCCGAGTCGTCCCAGGTCTACGCGTACGCGCTGGCCATCGAGGTGGACCGGCTGCGCGCCGCCCGGGTCGGGCTGGGCGGCAAGATCCTGGACCGGCGCGAGACCGACCGCCCGCGCGGCATGCAGGTCATCGACGCGATCCAGCCGCTGGCCGGCTTCATCCACGAGATGCGGATGGACGTTCCCGAGGGCGCCCGCTGCGTGGGCGGCGGCCTGGCCGTGGCCGGCATGGTCCGCCGCGACGACGGCATGGTCCGGCTGGCCCCGACCATCGGCTGGGTCGAGGAACCGGTCGGTGAGGCCCTCAGCGAGGAGATCGGGGACGTCGGCCCCTTGATCGTCGGCAACATCGCCGACGTCTCGGCGCTGGTCGAGCACAGCCGGGGCGCGGCGGCGGGCCGCGACAACGTCATCTATCTGTACGGCGACGTGGGCGTCGGTGGCGGCATCATCGCGGGCGGCCGGCGCGTCACCGGCCACGGCGGCTACGGCGGCGAGGTCGGCCACATGGTCGTCAACCCGAAGGGCCGGCCGTGCAGTTGCGGGTCGCGGGGCTGCTGGGAGACCGAGATCGGCGAGTTCGCGCTGCTGGAGCTGGCCGGCCGCGGTCACCTGAGCGGCCGCGAAGCCGTGCTGGACGTGGTGGACGCGGCCATGCGCGGTGACTGGGAGGCCCAGCAGGCGGTCCGGCACGTCGGCGACTGGATCGGGCTGGGCGTGGGCAACCTGATCAACATCTTCAACCCGGAGGCGGTGATCTTCGGCGGCACCCTGCGCGACGTCTACCTGGTCGCCGCGGCCCAGATCCGCAGCCGCCTCAACGAGGTCGCGCTGCCCGCCTGCCGCGAACACGTCCGGCTGCGCACCCCCGAGTTGGGCACGGACGCGGCCCTGATCGGCGCGGCCGAACTCGCCTTCGAACGTTTGCTGGCCGATCCACTGTTGTGAGCCAGGGGTTAAAGTGCCCCCGTGAGTATCCGCGCTTCCGACGAGGATCGGCAGCGGATCGTGGCCGCGCTCGAGCGGCACACCGGTGCCGGACGCCTGACCCTGGACGAGTTCGCCCACCGGGTCGGCGTGGTCAGCGATGCCCGCACCCTGGACGAGCTGGCGGCGGTCGTGAGCGACCTGCCGGCCGAGACCGCGGAGGAGAAGCAGCGCCGCGAGCTGCTGGTCGTCTTCGCGGTCGCCCTGATCACCCTGGTGCTGCTCGGGGTGGCGCTGGCGCTGCGGTGACCGGCGGCGCGCCGTGCCACGAGGCCCACAGCGCCGCGTAGGAGCCACCGGCCGCCACCAGGTCGTCGTGCGAGCCCAGCTCGGTGATCCGGCCGTCCTCCACCACCGCCACCCGGTCCGCGTCGTGGGCCGAGAAGAGCCGGTGCGCGATCGCCACCACCGTACGGCCGCGCAGCACCGCGGCCAGCGACCGTTCCAGGTCGCGGGCGGCCCGCGGGTCCAGCAGTGACGTCGCCTCGTCCAGCACCAACGTGTGCGGGTCGGCCAGGACCAGCCGGGCCAGCGCCACCTGCTGCTCCTGCGCCGCCGACAGCGTCACCCCGCCGGTGCCGACCTCCGTGTCCAGCCCCGCCGGCAAGGCGTCGGCCCAGCTCAGCGCGTGCACGGCGGCGAGCGCGTCGCGGACCTCGTGCGGCCGGCACCCGGGCCGGACCATGGCGACGTTGTCGCGCAGCGTACCCATGAAGACGTGGTGTTCCTGGCTGACCAGCGCGACCTCGGTGCGCAGCCGGTGCAGCGGCAGGCCGGCCAGCGGCACGCCGCCGACCGTGATCGAGCCGGCGCCGGGCGCGTAGACACCAGCCAGCAGCCGGCCCAGGGTCGACTTGCCGGCACCGGACGGTCCGACGATCGCCAGCCGCTCCCCCGGCTCGATGGTCAGCGAGATGCCGTGCAGCACCTCCCGCCCGGGGACGTAGGAGAACCGCACGTCGTCGGCGACGATCCGGGCGCCCCGCGGAACCGCGTCCTCCTGCGGTGCCGCGCCGGGAGTCTCGGCCACCCCGAGCAGCCGGGCCAGCGAGGCGGCGCCGACCTGGAGCTCGTCCAGCCAGCCGAGGAACCGGTCGAGCGGGTCGATGAGCAGCTGGGCGTAGAGCACGGACGCGGTGACCTGGCCCAGGCTGACCCAGCCCCGCAGGTAGAACCAGCCGCCGATGAGCAGCGTGCCGACCACCGGCAGCACGTAGCCGATCTCCACGATGGGCGACCAGACAGTGCGCAGGAACAGCGTGTACTTCTCGGTACGGAAGGAGCGGCTCAGGTCAGCGTCCGTACGCCGGATCCGGTCGGCCTGCCGGCGCAGCGCGTCCACCGTACGGGCACCCTCGACGGTCTCCGCGAGACCGTCCGTGACCTGAGAATAGGCGGCATTCTGGCGCAGATAGCCGGGACCGGCCCGGCGCAGGTACCAGCGGGCGGAGAGCCCGATCACCGGTACGGCGATGAGCAGCGGCAGCGCCAGCAACGGGCTCACCAGGATCAACGCCCCGACGGCCAGGACAGCGGTGAGCGACGCGATCATCGTCTCCGGCACAGCCAGCCGCACACACCGCGACAGCGCGTCGACGTCCCGCGACGTACGGGTGAGCAGGTCACCGGTCCCCGCCCGCTCCACGGTGGACAGCGGCACGGCCAGCACCCGGTCCACGAACTCCTCCCGCAGCTCGGCCAGCACCTGCTCGCCGAGCCGGGCCGAGGCCAGGTACGCGAACCGGACCAGCACCGCCTGCACCACGATGAACCCGGCGATGGTCAGCGCGATCCGGTCGACGGTGCCGACGCCGGCGCCGTGCTGCAGCGACTCGACGAGCTCACCGAGCAGCCGCGGCCCGGCCAGTCCGGCGATCGCGGCGACGGCGTGCAGTGACACGGCGAGCAGCAGGGGGCGTGGGTGCCGGCGGAACAGGGTGCGGGCGTACCGGCGGACCTGGCGGGTGTCCGCCACGGGCAGCGCGTTACTCACTCCCGCAACACCGTCCTCGCGTACCCGGGGTGGCCGGCCAGCAGCTCCCGGTGGGTGCCCTCGGCGACCACCACCCCGTCCTCCACGTGCAGGACGATGTCGGCCCGGTCCAGCACCAGCGGGCTGGTCGAGCAGACGACCGTGGTGCGCCCGCGCCGGGCGGGGCCCAGCCGGTCGGCGATCCGGGCCTCGGTGTGCGCGTCGACCGCGCTGGTCGGCTCGACCAGCACGAGCACCTCCGGGTCGGCGATCAGCGCGCGGGCCAGCCGCAGCCGCTGCTGCTGGCCCCCGGAGAAGGTGCGGCCCCGCTCGGCGACCTCGGTGCGCAGCCCGGCGGGCAGCGCGGCGACGATCTCGTCCGCGCCGGCCGCCGCCAGCGCGCCGGCCAGCGGCGCGGTGCCGCTCGGATCCAGATCCTCCCGGAGCGGCCCGGAGAACAGCCGGGCTTCGTTGTCGGCCACCAGGATCCGTTCGCGCACGGTCGCCAGGTCAAGATCATTGAGCGGTACGCCGGCCAGCGTCGCTGCCGTACCCGGCGCACTGTCGACGTAGCGGCCGAGCCGATCGGTGATGGCGACGGCGTCGGCTGGCACGGCCGCGGCGATCGCGGTGACCAGTCCCGGCCGCACCACCACCCCGGACACACTGTCGACCAGCTCACCGGGGCCCGGCGCGGGTGCCGGGCGTACCGGGTCGGGCAGGTCCGTGCGGGCCCGCAGCATCCGCACCACCCGGCGGCTGGAGACGTGCCCGCGGGTGAGCTTGTCCAGCGTCTCGGTGAGCTGCCGCAGCGGCGCGACGAGGAACGCCGCGTACCCGTAGAAGGAGACCAGCTGCCCGATGGTGATCTGCCCGGAGAGGGCGAAGCGGGCCCCCAGCCAGGTCACCAGCACCAGGAAGATGCCGGGCAGCAGCACCTGGGCCGCCTCCAGCAACGCCTCCACGGTCGCCACCCGCAGACCCGCCGCCCGCAGCCGCTGCGACTCGGCGCGGTAGCGGCCGGACATGACCGGTTCACCGCCCACCCCGCGCAGCACCCGCAACCCGCCGACCAGGTCACTGGCCCGGCCGGTCAGCCGGCCCTGCTGTTCCCGGTACGCCTGCTGGCGGTGGTGCAGCGGCCGGATGAGCAGGCCGACGACCGCCATCAGCAGCGGCACGCCGAGCACCACGACCAGGCCCAGCGGCAACGAGGTGGACAGCAGGATCACCGTCACCGTGACAACCGCGACCAGTGAGCCGGCACCGCGGGCGGTGATGTCCAGTGCTCCGCCGATGTGGCTGATGTCGGCCGTACCGATGGCGACGACCTCGCCCGCCTCCAGCCGGCGCGGCAGGGCCGAGCCGAGCCGGTTCGACTGCCGGACGGCCACCTGGACGGTGCGGTACGCGCCGGCCAGCCAGTTGAAGACGGCCAGCCGGTGCCGGGTCACCCCGGTGGCGGCCTGCACCACGCCGATGCCGAGCAGCACCAGGCTCCAGGTGAGCAGGGCGCCGCCGTCCCGGTGGGTCAGCCCGGCGTCGATGGCCCGGCCGATGACCGCCGGGACCAGCGCCTGGCAGGTCATCCAGATGATGCCGAAGACCGCGCCACCGGTGGTGGATGGCCAGGTGCGCCGGGCGAGCCAGCCCAGGTAGCGGGTGGCGGACCGGTCGTCGGGAATGCCGGGGTCGGCAGGCGGCAGCTCGCGCATTCTCCCCTGACGGTACGAAACTGCGCCGTCACGGGGAAGCACGTTATCTATCGACGGGCGTGAAATCCCAGGCGTGCGGTGCGCGGGCGGTCAGGTGCGCCGGCGGGGCGGGCAGGTCGGCCGGGGTGTGCCGCCAGCGGGAGATGACCACGATGCGGTGGTCGGTCGACGAGTAGACCTCGCTCGACACGTGCGACGGCAGGACCTCGACCTGCGGCAATGCCACGTCGCAGACCCAGCTGAGCAGCTCGTCGAAGCCGCTGCCCAGGGCCCGTACCTCCCACATGCGAGCAATCATGCTGATTCCTACCCCGCCACAGTGACCGAGGTCAATGACATGGCGGAATCGGCCGGCAGGTCGAGCCGGCTGGGCGCGACGCCGGCGGCGACGAGATGCGAACCGAGGGCGGCGACCATGGCGCCGTTGTCGGTGCACAGGCCGGGGCGCGGCACCCGCACCCGGATGCCGAGCTTCGCGGCGCGCTCCTCGGCGAGCACCCGCAGCCGCGAGTTGGCGGCCACCCCGCCGCCGATGATCAGCGTCTCGACGCCGTGCTCGCGGCACGCGTCCAGGGCTTTGCTGGTCAGCACATCACAGACGGCGTCCTGGAAGCTGGCCGCGACGTCGGCGACCGGCACCGGCTCGCCGCTGCGCTCGCGCGCCTCGACCCAGCGCGCCACCGCGGTCTTCAGCCCGGAGAAGGAGAAGTCGAACCGGTGCTTGAGCTGGTCCTTCGGCGAGGTGAGGCCGCGCGGGAAGGCGATCGCGGCGGGGTCGCCGTCGCGGGCCGTCCGGTCGATCACCGGGCCACCCGGGAAACCCATCCCGAGCAGCCGGGCAACCTTGTCGAAGGCCTCCCCCGCGGCGTCGTCGATGGTGGCGCCGAGCGGCGTGACCCCGGCGGTGAGATCGTCGACCAGCAGCAGCGACGAGTGGCCGCCGGAGACGAGCATGGCGATGGCCGGCTCGGGCAGCGGTCCGTGCTCGAGGGTGTCGACGGCGACGTGGGCCGCGAGGTGGTTGACGCCGTAGATGGGCTTGTCGGCGGCCAGCGCGTACCCCTTGGCGGCGGCGACCCCGACGAGCAGGGCGCCCGCGAGACCGGGCCCGGCGGTCACGGCGATCGCGTCGATGTCGGCCAGGGTGACCCCGGCGTCGTCGAGCGCCCGCTGCATGGTCGGGACCATCGCCTCGAGATGGGCGCGGCTGGCAACCTCGGGCACCACCCCGCCGAAGCGGGCATGCTGTTCGACGCTGGAGGCGAGCGCATCGGCGAGCAGCGTGTGCCCGCGGACGATGCCGACCCCGGTCTCGTCGCAGGAGGTCTCGATCCCGAGAACAAGGGGCTCGTCAGGCATTACGCATCATCACCAGGGCGTCCGTGTTGCTGGGCTGGTAGTAGCCCCGCCGCAGACCGACGGGCTCGAAGTCATAGCCGGCATAAAGCCGCTGAGCAGGCGCGTTGTCGACCGCGACCTCCAGCAGCACCTTGCGCTGACCGGCCTCGGCGAGCAGCGCCTCCAGCAACTGCCGCCCGATGCCACCACGCTGGGCCCGCCGATCGACGGCGATGTTCTGCACCCAGCACTCCTGCTGGTCGACGATGGCGAGGCCGGCATAACCGGCCACCTTCTCGTCTTCCTCGGCGACAAGGTAGAAATGCCGCTGCGCAAGCTCGTTCCAGAACATGGCAGCCGACCACTTCTCGGCGCCGAACAGGTCCTCCTCGATGGGCAGCACCTCGGCGATGTGCCACCACCGGAACCGGGTGAGACGCATCAGGGCAGCACAGCCTTGCGCGCGGTGGGCTCGACGGCATCCGGGCGGCGAAGGTACAGAGGCGTGAGCGGATCCCCCGGGGCCCCCTGCCGGACCTGCTCCGCGGCCAGCGCGATAAGCGCCTCCCCAGAGGGAAAAAGAAGCCGGTCGTCGATCGGGATACCGAAGATCTCGCTGTACTTGAGAGCGCCCTCACCCACGGCCCGATCAGCCGCGACCAGGACATCGGCGGGCTTGGCAACATCGGGGTCGGTCACCCGGACACCGTCGGCATAGGTGGCGAAATACACCTCACGACGGCGGGCATCGGTGGCGACCAGGACCCGGCCCGGCCCGGCGGCCCGGCCGAGAGCATCAAGCGAGCAGATCCCGTACGTGGGAATGCCCAGCGCCTGCCCCATGGCGGCGGCGGTCGCCAGCCCCACTCGCAGGCCGGTGAACGGGCCGGGGCCGACGCCGGCGACGATGGCGGTGAGCTCACGCGGCCGCACGCCGGCGTCGTCGAGGACCAGCTGGATCTGGGGGGCGAGGCGCTCACCGTGGGCCCGGGGATCAACTGTGCGGCGCTCGGCGATCCCCTTCATGCCGCTGTCGGAGACCTCCCCGAGAGCGGCGGTGACCGCGGGAGTGGAGGTGTCCAGAGCGAGAACGAGCACCTGAGAACCCTAACCGCCTTCGGCGGCCTCGGCGGAGCCGGGCGCGGGGCTCATGCCCGGCTCGCGTGCCGGCTGCCGCCCGGGCCCGCACGACGGCTGGCACGCGGGCCCGCACGACGGCTGCCGCCCGGGCCCGCACGACGGCTGGCACGCGGGCCCGCACGACGGCTGCCGCCGGGCCGCACGACGGCTGCCGCCGGGCCCGTACGACGGCTGGCACGCGGGCCCGCACGACGGCTGCCGCCCGGGCCGCACGACGGCTGGCACGCGGGCCCGCACGACGGCTGCCGCCCGGCGGCGCCTCCGGGTCAGGCTCGGGGGTCCCAGTCGACGAGGGGGCGGCCCGCGTCAGCCAGGGCCTTGTTCGCCGCGCTGAAGGGGCGGGAGCCGCGGAAGCCCTTAGGGTTCAGCGGGCTCGGGTGGCCCGCCTCCAGCACCACGTGCGCGGGGTTGCTGACCAGCGCCGCCTTCTTGCGGGCGTAGCTGCCCCAGAGCAGGAACACCACCCGCTCGTCGCGGGCGTTCAGTGCCTGGATCGTCGCGTCGGTGAATGCCTCCCAGCCCTTGTTCGCGTGGGACGCCGCCGCTCCCGCGCGTACGGTCAGAACCGCGTTGAGCAACAGCACCCCCTGCCGCGCCCAGCCGGTGAGGTCGCCGCTGGTCGCCGGCGGGACGGCGACGTCCTCGGCCAGTTCCTTGAAGACGTTGCGCAGCGACGGCGGGATCCGCACCCCTTCCCGGACGCTGAAGCTGAGGCCGTGCGCCTGCCCGGGCCCGTGGTAGGGGTCCTGGCCGAGGATCAGCACCTTGGCCTGCTCGGGCGGGCACAGCCGATAGGCCGCGAACAGGTCCTCGACGGGCGGGTACACGGTGTTGGTCGCGTACTGCTCGCCGACGTAGGCACTGAGGGCTGCCGTGGCCGTTTCGTCGAGGAACGGCCGGAGCTCCGTACGCCAGGCGGGCGGGAGCATGTCGGGCAGGTTCACATTTTCTCCAGTCGTGCGCCCCAGTCGCCGCCGTGAGGGACGAGGTCGATGACCCGGGTGTCGTCGTCGAGCCGGTCGATCCGGACGGCCAGGTATTCGTCGTTGAGCTGCTCCACCAGGCCGGCGCCCCACTCGACCACGGTGACGGCGTCGTCCGCCGACGCGTCCAGGTCGAGGTCGTCGATCTCGGCGCGCGGATCGGCCGCGTCACCCAGCCTGTACGCGTCCGCGTGCACCAGCGGAACAGCACCGCCCTGCGCGGGATCGGGACGGTGCACCCGAGCGATGACAAACGTCGGCGAGGTGATGGCCCCTTGCACGCCGAGTCCCGCGCCGATGCCCTGCACCAACGCGGTCTTGCCGGCGCCGAGGGGGCCGGTGAGCAGCAGTAGATCCCCGGGGCGCAGCACAGCGGCAAGACGGCGACCGAAGGCCTTTGTGTCGTCCACTGTGGCCAGTCGAATGCCGGTCATACTCGGCCCGGACCTTGCCTCCGGCCTCACGAGATCTTCTCCAGGAACGGAATCAGCGCGGCGTTGACCTCGGCGGCCTTCTCCAGCATGACGACGTGTCCACTGTTGTCGATCTTCACCAGCGACGCCTCGGGCAGGCGCCGCAGGATCTCCTCGGAATGGGCTACCGGGGTCAGATAGTCCTTGGTGCCCACCAGCACCAGCACCGGCACGCCCCGCAACGCGGACAGCGCCGGGAAGCGGTTGTGCGTGTAGAGCGTCTGCAGGTATTTGGTGAGGGTCTCGACGGAGGTCTTCGAGTTCATCTGCTCCACGAAGGTCACCAGCGACGGGCTGGGCCGGGCGTCGCCGAAGCCGTACCGGCGGGTGAGCAGCCAGGCCAGGTCACCGACCGCGATCCGCGCCTTGTCGATGGCACCGCCACCGATGCGGGCGGCCCCGCCCCAGATCGGGAAGAACGGCGCACTGGCCCGCGCCACCAGCGACGGAATGCCGAGCTTGCTCTTGTCGATCAGGCCGGCCGAGGTGGACATCAGCACGACACCGGTGACCCGCTCACCGAACCACTCCGGATACTGCTCGGCGAACGCCATGATCGTCATGCCGCCCATCGAATGCCCGACCAGGATGATGTGCCCGTCCGGCACGGTCTCGTCCAGCACCGCGGCGAGCGACTTGCCCAGCGCGGCGATGTCGTAGTCACCGGACTGCAGACGGCTGGACCTGCCGTGCCCGGGCTGGTCGTAGAAGACGAGCCTGTTCTCGCCCAGCTCGGTCAGCGCCTGCCGCTGGAAGTAGAAAGTGCCCATGTCGAGCGCGAAGCCGTGCACGAAGACGACGGTGGGCTTGGCGCCGGCGACCTTGGGCTCGACGATCTCGACGTGCAGATCGGTGCCGTCGGCGGCGGTGACGGTGAGCTCGCGGTCGAACGGCTGGTCGCCGAACTCCTCCTCGGAGTACGGGTCACCGGGGGCGTTCAGCGACTTGCGCACGAGGGCGCGCTCGACGGCAAAGGCGGTGGCGAGACCGGCTGCGGCGAGACCGATGACGGCGCCGACGATCCCGACCTGCTTGGCGCGTCGTCGCGGGTCGGCCTTTCCGGCCGGCTTCGCGGACTGCTTTGTGGACGGCTTCGCGGACTGCTTTGTGGACTGCTTTGTGGACTGCTTTGTGGACTGCTTTGTGGACGGCTTCGTGGACTGCTTTGTGGACGGCTTTGCGGGACTCACGCGCCCTCCCCTGGGTCGCCGGTCGGGAGGCCGGCGGTGCCGTCGTAGACACGAGGGACCCGCGTGCCGCCGAAGCGGGTCACGATCTCATAGTTGATCGTGCCGATCGCCTCGGCCCAGTCGGTGGCCGTAGGCGTGCCGTCATCACCCGGCCCGAACAGGACCGCCACGTCACCCGCCGCCACAGGGTCGTCCCCACAGTCCAAGATGATCTGGTCCATGCAGACCCGGCCGGCGATCGTACGAACACGCCCACCCAGCGAAACCGGCCCCACATTGGACGCATGCCGAGGCACCCCGTCGCCGTAACCGAGCGGCACCAGAGCCAGCGTCGTCTCCTTCGACGTGTGGTACGCGTGCCCGTACGAGACACCCTGCCCCGCCGGCACACGCTTGGTCAGCGTGACCCGGGCCCGAGCAGTCATCGCCGGACGCAGTCCCGTCTCGTGCTCAGGCGGCAACGGCGACAGCCCGTAGATCGCCACCCCCGGCCGGACCAGGTCGTAGTGAGCGTCGGGCCGG
Source organism: Actinoplanes sp. NPDC051405 (assembly GCF_055586185.1). NCBI lineage: Bacteria > Bacillati > Actinomycetota > Actinomycetes > Micromonosporales > Micromonosporaceae > Actinoplanes > Actinoplanes sp. NPDC051405. Next base: position 40,070 of record NZ_JBVJIR010000023.1, on the reverse strand, counting down.
GTCAGCGTGGCCGCCGAGTTGGCGATGTGCCGGTACCGGGGCTCGATGCCGTACTGCTCCGCGGTCGCGAGGCCCTCGGCGAACACAGCCAGCTGATGATCAACGGTCTCGTGGCCGGGCGCGTCCGCGTACACGAAGTGGCTCCAGACGCCGACGACCTCCACCTCGCCGTCGGCCTGCGCTTTCGCCGCCGCCTCCAGCAGAGCAGGCCACTCGGCCGGAGTGGCACCGCCGCGCGCGAGCCCGGTGTCGAGCTTGAGGTGCACCCGGGCCGGCCGCTGCGCCCGCCGGGCCGCCGTGACCAACTCGTCGAGCTGCGCCAGGCTGCCGGCGTTGAGATCGACATCAGCTGAAACGCCGTCGTGCAGCGGCAACCCGGGAGCCAGCAGCCAGGCCAGCACCGGCACGGTCAGGCCGGCCCGGCGCAGTGTCAACGCCTCGTCCAGGGTGGCGACGCCCAGCCAGGTCGCCCCGCCGGCCAGCGCGGCCCGGGCCACCGGCAGCATCCCGTGCCCGTAGCCGTCGGCTTTGACCACAGCCATGACCTCGGCGGAGGTGCGGGCGCGCAGCGTCGCGACGTTGTCCCGGATAGCGTCCAGATCAACCCGGACTTCGGCCTGCCACATGTTCACCAGCCTACTGAGCGGTATGACAAGACCTGGGTCACAGGAGGTCCGCCAGGACCGGCCGCAGCGCCGCGGCCACATCCTCCGACGTCACCGGGCCCTCGCGCTCGGCCCGGCGCCCGGCCAGCCCGTGCACGTACGCCGCCATGATCGCCGCTCGTTCCGCGGGCAGACCGGCGGCGAGCAGCGAGCCGAGCAGGCCGGCCAGCACGTCTCCGCTGCCGGCCGTGGCCAGCGCCGCCGTGCCCGTCGGGTTGGCCCATGCCTCGCCGGCGGGCGTGGCCACGATCGTCCGGTCGCCCTTGAGCAGCACCACGGCGTTCGTCCACGACGCCAGCCGGCAGGCGGCCGCGATCCGGTCGGCTCCCGGGCGTTCGCCGGCCAGCCGCGCGAACTCGCCGTCGTGCGGCGTGAGCACGAGTGGCGCGTCCCGGCGCAGGTCAGCCGCGTGCTGACCGTCGACGAGCAGGGTCAGCGCGTCGGCGTCCAGCAGGACCGGCAGGGAGGTGGCGAGCACACTGCGCAGCTCTGTGCGGGCTGCGTCGTCGGTGCCCAGGCCCGACCCGCAGACCCACGCCTGCACCCGGCCCGCCTCGGCCACGCGCTTGGCGGCCACCACGGACGGGTGCCGGCGCAGTACCTCCCGGTCGGCGCTGCCCGCGTAACGCACCATGCCGGTCGGGCCGGCGAGGGCACCAGTGACGGACAGCACAGCAGCACCCGGGTACGTCGCGGAGCCGGTGGCCACCCCTACAACACCCCGGCTGTACTTGTCCGAGGTGGCGTTCGGCTTCGGCCACCAGGCGGCGATGTCGGCGGCGTCGGGCACCCGTACCGCCGGGCCGGCGTGCAGCGTCGCACCCAGGCCGATGTCGACCAGCTCGACCTGACCCGCCAGGGTCGCGGCCGGACCGACCACGTGCGCCGGCTTCAGGCAGCCGAAAGTGACGGTGACGTCGGCGTGCACGGCTTCACCGGGCACGTCACCGGTGTCGACCGCGACGCCGCTGGGCACGTCCACGGCGACGACCGGCGGCCGTACCCCGTCCCGTCCGCGAAGCTTCGGCAGGCGCTCGGCCAGCGCAGTCGCCTCCGGCCGCAGACCGCCGCTGGCCCCGATGCCGACGATGCCGTCAACCACCAGGTCGACCTTGGCGGGCACGTCGGTGACAGTGACACCACCGGCGCGACGCAGGGCGGCGAGGCCGGCGAGGTGCACCCGGTCGGGCCGCAGCAGCACGGCTCGGACACCCGCACCCCGCGCGGCGAGCGTGGCACCCGCGTAGAGGGTGTCGCCGCCGTTGTCGCCACTGCCGACCAGCAGCAGCACCGTGGCGCCGTAGACACCGCCGGACTCCTGCAGCAGCAAGGCACACCGGCGGGCCAGACCGGCCGCCGCGCGCTGCATGAGCGTGCCCGACGGCAGGGTCGCCATCAAGGCTTTCTCCGCCGCGCGGACGTCCGCCACGCGCCACGCCTGCCGCATGCTCCAACCCCCAGGTAACTCAGGCCTCCGCGACGACCATCGCGGAGGCGATGCCGCCGTCGTGCGACAACGACAGGTGCCAGCGGCTGACGCCCCGTTCGGCCGCCACCGCCGCGACCGTACCGGAGACGGTCAGCCAGGGCCGTCCGTCCGGATCGGTGACCACTTCACAGTCGTGCCAGCGCAGCCCGGCGGGCGCACCGAGCGCTTTGGCGACGGCCTCCTTGGCCGCGAACCGCGCCGCCAGCGACTCAGGCGACCGCGGGTTGCCGGAGGACGTCATGCGCTCGGAGTCGGTGAAGAGCCGGTCGGCGAGCAGCGGCGTGCGCTCCAGCGCCTTGGCGAACCGGTCCACCAGCACGACGTCGATCCCCACAGACACGATCACACGAGCAACCCTATCGGCCCGCGATCCCCCGCGGCCGGTCGTGCGCCAGGCCTGTGGACAACCGGGGTACGCCCGCCGCGGCTTGTCCACAGGGGCGACATCCGAGGGGCTGAACTCCCCTAACGTCGTCGGCCGTACCCGTTGCGATCTGGAGGTTGCCGATGACGTCCGAGCTCGAAGTTGACGCCGCCGCGGTCCGCGCCTGGGCCCGGGCGCTGTCCGCGACAGCCGCGCGGATCAGCACTGATCCGCCCCCACCGCCGAGCGGGCCGCCCTGGTCAGCCACCGCGGCCGCGTCGGCCGCCGCCGACGCCGCCCAGGTGCAGCTCCGGGCGCTCGCGGACGACATCTCGGCAGCGGCCCGGCAGGCAGCCGCGGCAGCGGACGACTACGACGACGCGGACGACCGCGGCGCGGCGCGACTCCGAGCCGTCCGATGACCGTGACGTATCCCCTGGTGCGGGCCACCGATCCCGGCCGCTGGCGTGACACAGCCACCGCGTGGCGGGCGTGGGCCGCGACGGCCGGGCGCTGGGCCGCCGAGCTGCGGGCCCACGCCATCCGCCTCCACTCGATCTGGACCGGATCGGCCGCCGACGCCGCCACCGCGCACCTCGCCGGGCTGATCCGCCGGCTCAACCTCTTCCGGCTGGGTTGCTGGATCGCCGACCAGGCGCTGAGCGAGTTCGCCGCGGCTCTGGCCAGGAGCAGGTCGATGCTGGGTGGCACCCCGGCGGGCGTCACGGTCGCCGATGACGGCACGGTGAGCGGACATCCAGCGGCAGCCGTACGCGACACTGCGGCGACCATCACAGCGGCGCTGACCGTTGCCGCGAAGGCGGACGGCGCCGCCACGAGCAGGCTCAGTGAGCTGGACACGGGCGGCACAGCAAGCCAGCCGACGGGTGATCCGCTGTCCTGCACCGCCACGCCGGCCCAGGTCCGGCAATGGTGGGAGGCGCTGACTCCGGCGCAGCGCCGTTGGTTGCTCGCCACCGAGCCGGGCCGGTTGGGTCCGCTGGACGGCATTCCGGCCGGTGTCCGGGACCTGGCGAACAGGCTGACCCTGGACGAGCTGCCGGCCCGGCTCCCCGGACTCGACGCGCTACGGAACCGGCTCGCCGACGGTGCCGGGCCGCGGGCGTACCTCCTGCAGATCGATCCGGCGGGCGAGGGCCGGGCTGTGGTGGCGCTGGGCGATCCGGACCGGGCCGCGCATGTGCTGACCCAGGTGCCCGGTATGACCGCCGACCTCGCCTCGTACGGCGGTGAGCTGGCCCGCGCCGAGCGGATCGCCACCCGCGCGACGGATCTGGCCCCGCAGACCGCCACCAGCACCGTCATGTGGCTGGGCTACGACGCTCCGGACTTCGTGCACGAGGCTGCGAGCCGGTCCCAGGCCACCGCCGGGGCCATCGGGCTACGGCGGTTCCAGGACGGGTTGCGGGCCACTCACCTGGGCGCACCGGCGCACCAGACCGTGCTCGGGCACAGCTACGGATCGCTGGTCGTGGGCACCGCGGCGGCCCAGCCCGGTCTGGCCACCGATGACGTCGTCTTCGTCGGTTCACCCGGCGTCGGCGTGGACTCCGCGGCTGAGCTGGGAGTGCCGGCGGACCGGGTGTGGTCCTCGACCTCGCACTCCGACGTCATCCAGTGGGCGGCCGTCTCGCCGCGGAGCCTGGTCGAGGACCTGGCTCTCAGCCAGGCCGTGCCGGGTGGCGCCTTGCCGGCCTTCACCCGGCCGGAGGACGACCTCTACTTCGGCACCAATCCGAGTGACCCGGCGTTCGGTGCCCGCGTGTTCGCGAGCGAGCCGGACGCCGGGCACCTCGGCTACTGGGAGCCCGGCAGCGCGGCGCTCGACGCGCTCGCGGGCATCGCGGTGGGGCGGGGCGATGTCATTCCACGGTGACGGACTTGGCCAGGTTGCGCGGCTGGTCGACGTCGTGACCCCGGGCCGCGGCGATCTCGCAGGCGAGGATCTGCAACGGCACGGTGGTCATGAGCGGGGCCAGCAGGGTCGGCGTACGGGGCACGGTGATGAGGTGGTCGGCGTAGGCACCCACCGCGTCGTCGCCCTCTTCGGCGATGACGATGGTGCGGGCACCGCGGGCGCGTACCTCCTGGATGTTGGAGACGACCTTGTCCCGCAGCACGCCGCGGCCGGCCGGCGACGGCACCACGCACACCACCGGGGTGCCGTCGTCGATCAGCGAGATCGGGCCGTGCTTCAGCTCACCGGCGGCGAAGCCCTCGGCGTGCATGTACGCCAGCTCCTTGAGCTTCAGCGCGCCCTCCAGGGCGACCGGGAAGCCCACGTGCCGGCCGATGAACAGGATCGTCGGAGCGGCCTTGAGCTCACGGGCCAGCGCCCGCACGTCCTCCATGTCGGCAAGCAGCTCCCGCAGGTCGTCCGGGGTGCGCTGCAGCCGGGAGACGACGGCCGCCACCTCGTCGGCGTACATCACGCCGCGGACCTGGGCCAGGTGCAGGCCGATCAGGTAGCAGGCGACGAGCTGGGTCAGGAACGCCTTGGTGGAGGCGACGGCGATCTCAGGGCCGCCGTGGGTGTAGAGGACCGCGTCAGACTCGCGGGGGATCGTCGAGCCGTTGGTGTTGCAGATGGCCAGCACCCGGGCCTTCTGCTCCTTCGCGTGGCGCAGCGCCATGAGCGTGTCCATCGTCTCGCCCGACTGGCTGATCACGATCACCAGCGTGGAGCGGTCCAGGATCGGGTCGCGGTAGCGGAACTCGCTGGCCAGCTCGACCTCGCAGGGCAGCCGGGTCCAGTGCTCGATGGCGTACTTGGCGACCATGCCCGCGTGGTACGACGTGCCGCACGCGATGACGAAGACCTTGTCCACGTCACGCAGGTCCTGGTCGGTGAGGCGGACCTCGTCCAGGACGATCTCGCCGCGCTCGGAGAGCCGGCCGAGGAGGGTGTCCGCGATCGCCTGGGGCTGCTCGGCGATCTCCTTGAGCATGAAGTAGTCGTAGCCGCCCTTCTCCGCGGCGGAGGCGTCCCAGTCGATGTGGAACTCCTTGCCGGTCGCGGGGGCACCGGCGAAGTCGGTGATCTCGATGCCGGCCGGCGTGATCAGCACGACCTGGTCCTGTCCCAGCTCCACGGCCTCGCGGGTGTGCTCGATGAACGCGGACACGTCGCTGGCGAGGAAGTTCTCCCCGTCGCCGCGGCCGACGACCAGCGGCGAGTTGCGCCGGGCGGCGACGACCGCGTCGGGCACGTCGACGTCCATCGCGAGCAGGGTGAAGGCACCCTCGAGCCGGCGTACGACGCGGCGCATGCCCTCGGCGAGCAGCTGCGGGCCCTCCTCGGCACCGGCGGCGCGCAGGGCCCGCATCTCGGCGGCGAGCATGTGCGCGGCGCACTCGGTGTCGGTGTCGCTGACGAACTCGACGCCGGTGGCCTCGAGCTCGGCACGCAGACGGGCGAAGTTCTCGATGATGCCGTTGTGGATCACCGCGACCCGGCCGTCGGCCGACAGGTGTGGGTGGGCGTTGCGGTCGGTGGGGCCACCGTGAGTGGCCCAGCGGGTGTGCCCGATCGCGGTCGAGCCGACCGAGATGCCGTCACCCGCGCGCTCGACCAGCGCCTTTTCCAGATTCGCCAGCTTGCCGGCCTTCTTCTCGGTCAGGATGACCGAGTCGTCGATGACGGCGATGCCGGCGGAGTCATAACCGCGGTACTCCAGCCGGCGGAGCCCGTCGAGGACGATTTGCAGAGCCGGCCGACTGCCGACGTAACCCACGATCCCACACATGGGGGGCAGCGTAGCGGACTTCCGCTCACGGCCGCTGCGCAAGAACCATACTTTCGCGCATCGGACGTGATCGAAAGAGCCGTTCAGCCGGTCGCGCCCGGACCCGCGGCCAGGTCAGGCGTACGGCCGACACGACCGGGTGATCCGATCCTGGCGTCGAGGGCGTACCGTCGGGCGGACGCCTGCTCTGGAGAGACGATTGAGCTACCCACCGCCTTCTGACCCGACGCGGCCGTACCCCGCGGAAGAACCCGTATCCGGTCAGCCGTGGTCGTCCCCGTCGGGCGATTCCCTGTCGGCCGAGCCACCACGCCCGCCGGCGCCGTCGTTCCAGCCGGGCTATGCCTCGCTGCCGCAGCCGAACGCGCAGAGCAGCGGACCGCCGGACGGCTACCCGCCCACCTCGCAGTTCCCGGCCCAGCCGGGACAGCCCCAGCCCGGCCAGCCGCAGCCGCACTACGACGCGCAGGCCGGTTACCCGCCGCCGGACCAGCAGGGCCAGTTCCCGCCGCCGGCCTACCAGCCGCCCGGCTACACCCCTCCAGGCGGCTACGGCCAGCCCGAGTACGGCCAGGCCGGCTACGGCCAGCCCGGCCAGCCCGAGTACAGCCAGGCCGGCTACGGCCAGCCCGGCCAGCCCGGCTACGGCCAGCCCGGTCAAGGCCAGCCTGGTTACGGCCAGCCCGGCTATGGGCAGCCGGGATACGGCCAGCCCGGCTACGGCGCCACCCCTCCGCCCCCGAAGCGCAGCAACGTCCCGCTGGTCGCCGTTCTCGTGGCGGTGGTGCTGCTGCTGTGCGCAGGCGGCGTGACCTCGGCCGTGCTGCTGGTGAACCGGGCCACCGACAAGGCCCAGGAGAAGATCGACTCCCTGCCGAACTTCCCCACCGAAATCCCGGACCTGCCGACCGACGCGCCCGGCCTGCCCACGGAGCTGCCCACCGATCTCCCGACCGAGCTGCCCACCGGCCTGCCGAACCTGCCCAACGTGGATCCGAACCAGGAGCTCAAGGTCGAGTACGAGGTCACCGGCGACGGGCCGGCCGAGATCGTGTACGTGGAGAAGCTCGGCGGCGACCCGCAGCGGGTTCGCAACGCCTCGCTGCCGTGGCGCAAGACGCTGACGATGAAGGGCTCGTCGCTGGTCTCGGTCATCGCCGTCCGGGGCGCGACCTCGGAGGGCAAGCTGAGCTGCAGCGCCAAGGTCGACGGCCAGGAAGTGGCCCAGAAGACGAGCCAGGGCAGCTTCATCACCGCCGCCTGCACCAAGCTGATGTTCTGACCGCCGGTGGGCAGCGGCAGCCGAGCGGACGGTCGTAGGCTGGCGTCGTGACGACGTCGACCCCGGCCGATCCACTCGTCGGGCGCATGCGCCCGTTCGGCACCACCATCTTCTCCGAGATGTCCGCGCTGGCCGTGCGCACCGGCTCGGTCAACCTCGGGCAGGGCTTCCCGGACACCGACGGGCCGCCGGAGATGCTGGCCGCGGCTACCGCCGCGCTCGGCTCGGGCGCGAACCAGTACCCGCCGTTGCCGGGCATTCCCGCGCTGCGGGCCGCGATCGTGGCGCACGAGCAGCGGTTCTGGGGCCTCGACCGGGACCCGGACACCGAGGTGGTGGTCACCGCCGGCGCCACCGAGGCCATCGCCGCGAGCATTCTGGGGCTGTGCGAGCCCGGGGACGAGGTTGTGTGCTTCGAGCCGTACTACGACTCGTACGCGGCTTCGATCGCCCTGGCCGGCGCGGTCCGGCGGCCGGTCACGCTGCGGCCCGGCCCGGACGGGCGGTACGGCTTCGACGAGGGTGAGCTGCGCGCCGCGTTCGGGCCGCGCACCCGGATGATCCTGCTGAACACGCCGCACAATCCGACCGGCAAGGTCTTCACCGGCGACGAGCTCGCGCTGATCGCGGGGCTGTGCCAGGAGCACGACGTGTACGCCGTCACGGACGAGGTCTACGAGCACCTGGTCTTCACCGATGCCGCCGCGCCCCACATCCCGCTGGCCACACTGCCGGGCATGCTGGAGCGCACCCTGCGGATTTCCTCGGCGGGCAAGAGTTTCTCCTGCACGGGCTGGAAGGTCGGCTGGGCGACCGGCCCGGCCCCGCTGGTGTCGACCGCGATGCGGGTGAAGCAGTTCCTGACGTTCGTGAACGCGGGACCTCTCCAGCCGGCGGTGGCCGTCGCCCTCGCCCTGCCGGACTCCTACTTCACCGGCTTCCGCGACGGCCTCCAGGCCCGGCGGGACCGGCTCGTCTCGGGCCTCACGGATGCGGGCTTCGGCGTGCTGCCGTCCGAGGGCACCTACTTCGTGACCGCCGACATCACCCCGCTGGGCGGCACCGACGGCGTCGCCTTCTGCCGATCGCTGCCGGAACGCTGCGGCGTCGTGGCCGTGCCCACGCAGGTCTTCTACGACCACCAGGAGCAGGGCCGGCGGCTCATCCGCTTCGCCTTCTGCAAACGCGAGGACGTCATCGACGAAGCCGCCAAGCGCCTCCGCACCCTCGCCTGAACCCGACAAAGCCAAGCGGCCCAAGCCCGAACGGCCCAAGCCCAAACGGCCCAAGCCCGAACGGCCCAAGCCCAAACGGCCCAAGCCCAAACGGCCCAAGCCCGAACGGCCCAAGCCCAAGCGGCCCGAGGTCAAGCGGTCGGCAAAGCCAAGCGGCCCGGCAAAGCCAAGCGGCCCGGCAAAGCCAAGCGGCCCGGCAAAGCCAAGCGGCCCGGCAAAGCCAAGCGGCCCGGCAAAGCGAAACGGCGGCCCGAGCGATCCGCCCGGCCCGCCGCTCACCCACAGCTACGCGGGACTGGCCGACCGGACCTCGTCCGCCACCCGCTCCGCGATCGTCCGTGCCTGCTCCTCGGTGACCGCCTCGACCATCACCCGCACCAGATGCTCGGTGCCCGACGGGCGCAGCAGCACCCGCCCGGTCTCCCCCAGCTCGTCCTCCGCCAGCGCCACCGCCGCTTGCACTGTCGGGGCCGCTGCGCCCGCCTGCCGGTCCTTGACCGGGACGTTGATCAGCACCTGCGGCAGCTTGTGCAGCACCGACGCCAGGTCGGCCAGGGACTTACCGGTCTTGGCGATCGTCGCCATCAGATGCAGGCCGGTCAGCACGCCGTCGCCGGTCGTCGCGAACGCAGGCATCACAATGTGTCCGCTCTGCTCGCCGCCCAGCGCGTAGCCGCCCGCCGCCAGTTCCTCCAGCACGTACCGGTCGCCGACCTTGGTCTCCAGCAGCTTGATGCCCGCGTCCTTCATGGCCAGGCGCAGGCCCAGGTTGCTCATCACCGTCGCGACCAGGGTGTCCTCGGTGAGGGTGCCCGCCTCGCGCATCGCCAGGGCCAGGATCGCCATGATCTGGTCGCCGTCGACCACATCGCCGGCCGCGGTCACCGCAAGGCAGCGGTCGGCGTCACCGTCGTGGGCCAGGCCCAGGTCGGCGCCGTGCTCCAGGACGGCCGCGCGGACCGCCTCCAGGTGGGTGGAGCCGCAGTTGTCGTTGATGTTGAGGCCGTCGGGGTCGGCGTGGATCGCGATGACCTCCGCGCCGGCCTCCTCGTACGCCGTCGGGCCGACCTCGCTGGCCGCGCCGTTCGCGCAGTCGACCACGACCTTCACCCCGGCCAGCGGGTGCGGGGTCGACTCGAGCAGGTGCTTGACGTAGTGCTCGGCGCCGTCCAGCAGGTCGTGCACCCGGCCCACGCCGGCCCCGGTCGGGCGTCCGACCAGGCCGTGCCCGTCCGCGATGGCCGCCTCGATCTTCTCCTCCAGCTCGTCCGGGAGCTTCTGGCCGCCCGGGGCGAAGAGTTTGATGCCGTTGTCCGGCATCGGGTTGTGCGACGCCGACAGCATCACGCCGAGGTCCGCACCGGCCTGGCCGACCAGGTACGCGACCGCGGGCGTGGGCAGCACGCCGACCCGGACGACGTTGGCGCCGGCGCTGGTCAGACCGGCCACGACCGCCGCCTCCAGCATCTCGCCGCTGGCCCGCGGGTCACGCCCGACGATCGCCAGTGGCTGGTGGCTGGCGTCGCTCTCGATGAGCACCCGGGCAGCCGCGACCGCGACCGACAGGGCCAGTTCCGGGGTGAGCAGGTCACCGTTCGCCAGCCCGCGTACGCCGTCAGTGCCGAAGAGTCGCCCCATGGCGGTCGTTCCTTTCGCCGGTGCCGCCCCTGTTCGGGTGCGGTGGGCCGGTGCCGTGTTGTGAGGGAGGGAAACGCGAACGGCCGGGCACGCCCTACGAGGGGCGCACCCGGCCGTCCGGTCAGACGTGGTGCAAGACGAGCGCTGCGATCAGCGCTTCGAGTACTGCGGAGCCTTGCGGGCCTTCTTGAGGCCGTACTTCTTGCTTTCCTTGACCCGCGAGTCACGGGTGAGGAAGCCGGCCTTCTTCAGGGCCGGGCGGTCGTCCGGGTCGTTCGTGATGAGGGCCCGGGCGATGCCGAGGCGCAGCGCGCCGGCCTGGCCGGTGATGCCGCCGCCACGCAGGTTGGCGATCACGTCGAACTGCTCGGGCTTCTCGGCGGTGGCCAGCGGCTCGCGGATGAGCTGCTGGTGCACCTTGCTCGGGAAGTACGCCTCGAGGTCGCGGCCGTTGCAGGTGATCTTGCCGGTGCCGGGGATGAGACGCACCCGGACGATGGCCTCCTTGCGGCGGCCGACAGTCTGGATCGGACGGTCACCCGGGCGCGGGGCACGCACCGCGGCGGGGGCGGCCTCGACGACCACGACGGTCTCGGCGGGAACCTCGGCGGCCGGAACCTCAGCGGCGGGGGCCTCGGCGGTGGGCTCCTCGGCGGGAACCTCAGCGGTGGGCTCCTCGGCGGGAACCTCAGCGGTGGGCTCCTCGGCGGCGGCGGGCTCCGCGACGGTCTCGGCGACCTCGGGCTCGACGATGTCGGTCATGCTGTTTCCTTCGCCCGCGCTCACTGCGCGATCTGCTTGATTTCGAACGGCACCGGCTGCTGCGCGGCGTGCGGGTGCTCGGCGCCCGGGTAGACCTTCAGCTTCTTGATGATCTGGCGGGCCAGCTTGTTGTGCGGGAGCATGCCCTTGACGGCCAGCTCGACCGCGTGCTCGGGGCGCTTGCTCAGCAGCTCCTCGTAGCCGACCTGCTTCAGACCACCCGGGTAGCCGGAGTGCCGGTAGGCGACCTTGGTCTGCCGCTTGTTGCCGGTCAGCGCGACCTTGCCCGCGTTGATGATCACCACGAAGTCGCCGGTGTCGACGTGCGGGGCGAACGTGGGCTTGTGCTTGCCACGCAGGAGGGTGGCGGTGTGGGTGGCGAGCCGGCCCAGAACGACGTCGGAAGCGTCGATGATGTGCCACTGACGCTCGATCTCACCCGGCTTCGGGCTGTACGTACGCACAGAATTACCTTGTCTCGTCGTCGGTCTGGGGGCGCGCGCTGGCCGCGTCAAGCACGAACATCGAGCCTACCCGAACGGGCATGCTCGCAGCTGTCGCACAACAGCAGGCAACAATACCCGCCTGTGCGGCGCGCGGTCAAAACGGGCGGTGGGCCCGTCGTGCAGACGGGACCGGATAACGTAGCGCTCCTAGTTTAGGCGGTCCCCCGCGGCACGCCGACATGGGGCCGGGTGATTCCACCCACGGTGATGACCCGCTGACGTGAATGCCTCTTAGCAGGCTCGAAACATACGGGACGCGGAGCCGAAATTACCCCCCGGCACGCTTCGGACATGGCAAGTGGTGCGGGCACCCCGACGATGCGGCCAGGGCTCCGGCCCGGCGGCGCGCCCGGGCGCACCACCCATGAACCACCGCCAGGGTTGAGGACGGACCTGGCGGTGCCCGCTGAGCCGGTTGACCGGCTCGGCACCGGGAAGCCGCGGCGTGTGCCGGTCGGAGGTACGGCGGAGAACGCAGGCGTGACATGGGAGCGGGTCGACGCTGAGGACGGCGGTCTCCGAGCGTGCCCTTCGGTGGACCGGCCGGCCACGCCGCGGCTTTCTGGCAACCCTCCCCGCACCTCAGTGTGGGGAGGGCGGGCCGCCGGATGACCGAACGGGCCGGCAGCGCGCGAAGAACCGTGATCACCGCAGCAGCACTCGCGGAGCCCACGGCGTCGCTGTCCGGCTACACGATAGGCGTGACTTCCGACCGCCGCCGGGACGAGCTGGCCGGTCTGCTGGAGAACAGAGGCGCCCGCGTGGTGATCGCCCCCGCGCTGCGCATCGTCCCGATCGCCGACGACGCGGAGCTGCGCGCGGCCACCCGGGCCTGCCTGGCCCAGCCTCCGGACATCGTGCTGGTCAACACGGGGATAGGCATGCGGGGCTGGCTGGAGGCGGCGGAGGGCTGGGGGCTGGCGGAGCCGCTGCGGGCGGTGCTCTCCCGGGCGTACCTGGTCGCCCGCGGCCCGAAGGCCCGGGCCGCGATCCGGTCCGCCGGCCTGCAGGACCAGTGGTCGCCCGAGGGTGAGAGCTACGAAGAGGTCGTGGAGCACCTGACCGCCCGCGGCATCGCGGGCCTGACGGTGGCGATGCAGCTGCACGGCGAGAGTCAGCCGGAATACACCGAGGCGCTGCAGGCGGCCGGCGGCCGGGTGATCGAGGTCCCGGTCTACCGCTGGGCGCCTCCGGTGGACCCGGCGCCCCTGCACCGTCTGGTCGACCTGATCACCGGACGCCTGGTGGACGCGGTGACGTTCACCTCAGCCCCGGCGGTCGGGGCGCTGCTGCGGGCGGCCGGCCCGAGCACCGAGCCGCTGCTGGAGAGCCTGCGCGTCGACGTCCTGTCCGCCTGCGTGGGCCCGGTGACCGCGGCGCCGCTGCGCCGGCATGACATCCCGGTGGTCACCCCGGCCCGCGCCCGGCTGAGCGCCCTGGTCCGGACGATTGTGGACGAGCTTCCCCGCCGGGCGCTGTCGCTGGAGGTGGCCGGGCACAAGCTGACCCTGCGCGGCCACGCGGCGATCGTCGACGGCGACCTGAAGCCGCTGGCCCCGGCGCCGATGGCGGTCCTGAGAGCGCTTGCTGCGACTCCGGGCCGGGTCCTGTCCCGGGCGGCCCTGCTGCGCGCCCTGCCCCGGGGCGCGGACGAGCACGCGGTGGAGATGGCGGTGGCCCGGCTGCGCGCCGGCCTGGGCACGCCGGGCGTCATCCAGACGGTCGTCAAACGCGGCTACCGCCTGCCGGCCTGAGCGGTTCGCTCCCCGGCAGAGCAAAACGGCTCCCCGGAGCAGAACGGCTCCCGGAGCAAAACGGCTCCCCGGAGCAGAACGCGGCGGCCCGCACCCACACGGACCGCCACGCGGAAGACGATGCCGGGTCACCCCACGGTCGCGGGGAACCCTCTGCCCTGCTCGGCGACCAGAGTCGCCATCGCGTGCTCCACGACCCCGACCAGCACGGACTTCACCGAGTCGCGGTGCCGGGCGTCACACATCAGCAGCGGTACGTGCGGTGCGATCGCCAGGGCCTCGCGGACCTCCTCCGGTTCGTACCGGGGAGCGCCGTCGAAGCAGTTCAGTGCCACCAGGTACGGCAGGTGACGGTTCTCGAAATAGTCGAGCGGCGCGAAGGCGTCGGAGATCCGCCTGGTGTCCACCAGGACCGCCGCGCCCACCGCACCCCGGATCAGCTCGTCCCACATGAACCAGAACCTGGTCTGGCCGGGCGTGCCGAAGAGGTACAGGATCAGGTCGTCGGCCATGGTGATGCGGCCGAAGTCCATGGCGACCGTGGTCGTCTCCTTGCCGGGCACCTTGGACGCGTCGTCGATGCCTTGTCCCGCCGAGGTCATCACTGCCTCGGTGGTCAGCGGCTCGATCTCGGAGACCGCACCGACCAGGGTCGTCTTGCCCACGCCGAAGCCGCCGGCTATGACGATCTTCGCGGAGGTGATCTCCTTGGGTTGCGCCCCCGCCCGCTCAGAGCTTGCGAAGTCCACTCAACACCCTTTCCAGCAGATCCATCCGCTCCGTGAAGCCTTCCTTGGGAGCGGCACTGTGCAGCGTCAACAGCCCGTCGGCGACCATGTCGGCGACGAGCACCCGGGCGACTCCCAGCGGGAGCCGGCTGTAGGCCGCGATCTCGGCCAACGACTGCGCCCGCGGCTCGCACAGCACGGCGATGCGGTACTTGTCATGCCCGGCGAACCGGGATTCCTGCACGGCGGCCTGGCTGGCGACCAGGACCGCCTCGATGGGGATGTCGCGACGCGGCTCCGTCCGGCCCCGGGTGACCGCGTACGGGCGGACCAGGTTGCCCCGGGGGTCACTGGGTTGTCCCATCGTGCGGTCACCTCCTTCCGGCACACATCAGCAGCGTTGCGGGGTCGTACGGGTCAGACCTGGTGCGCGACGGCCTCACGGGGTGCGGGCACCAGGGCGGCACCCACCCGCTCGACCAGCAGAGCCATCTCGTAGCCGACCTGGCCGACATCGCAGCTGCGCGCGGCCAGCACGGCCATCGACGACCCGTCACTGATGGACATCAGGAAGAGGTACCCGCTGTCCATCTCGATGATCGTCTGCTGCACCGCGCCGGCGTTGAACATCCGCGACGCACCGTCGGTGAGGCTGACGACACCGGATGTGATCGCGGCGAGCTGATCGGCGCGGTCCGCCGGCAGGTCCCGCGACGAGGCCAGCAGCAGGCCGTCGGCGGAGACCGCGACGACGTGCGCGATACCGGCCACGCTGTCGGCGAAGTTGCTGAGCAGCCAGCCCATGTCCTGCATGGTGGGGGGCCTGGTCACTGTTAGTTCTCCTTCGGAGCAGGGGCGCCCGCTGCAGCTTCTTCACTGCCGGCCGTACGCCCACGTTGCACACCGCGGTGGTACGCGGAGAGGAGGCCACGTACCTCATCCGGGCTGCGACGGTTCTGATTGCGCGGGCTGCTCTGCACGCCACCGGGGACGAGCTGGGCCTGGGGCACCCGCTTGGGTAGTCCGGAACGGGTGGTGTCGGTGACGGAGGGTTCCGCCGCGGCCATCGCCCGCTGCCATCCTTCGTCGGCGGCGGTACGCCAGGCATCCTCGGCCGACCTGCGTGGCCGGGGCACCTGGGCACCGCTGTCCGGACCGGCGTCCGCCGGTCGCGAACCATTCTGCCCCGCGTTCGGGGCGCGGGAGGTCGTCGTTTCGGCTCGGGCCGGCGGGGAGACCGGCGCCGGTGGGGACACCGGGGCCGGTGGTGCCGGTGGGGCCACCGGAGCCGGAGCCGCCGGGGCGGGAGCCGGGGCCGCTGCCGCCGGGGCGGGAGCCGGGGCCGCTGCCGCCGGGGCGGCCGTCGCGGTCGCGGCGGGCACCGCGGCGTGCGGCTGGTTCGGCGGAGGCGCGTAGCCCGCGGTCGGCATGCTCCACTCCTCGGAGATCGGCCCGGCGTGTCCCTTGAACCAGCTCTGCTGCATCTCGAGGAAGATCGGCGAGGTCTCGCCGCGGTCCTCGGGCTGGGCGGCCGGCGGCGGGGGCGGCGGCGGCATCGCGGCGAGCGCGGCACCCCAGCCGTTCGGGTTCGGGCTGGCCGGTTGCCGCGGGGCCGGCACCGTGCCACCGTCCGGCGTCGCGAAGCCCGAGGCCGGCGCGTAGTTCTGCTGCACCTGCCGGTCGGGCGCCGCGGCCTTCATGGTCGGGTACGCCATGGTCGGCGAGCTGGTGGCCGTGGAGCCGAAGCCCGAACCGGCGACCGGCGCGGACTCGGCCGGCGGTGTGACCCGGGTGGGCAGCGGGGGCCGGTCGGTGCTCGGGAGCGCGTCGCCACGCTTGGGCAGGACCGGACGGTCCGGGGTGGGGGTGCCTTCGCCGCGGCCCGGCAGCTGCGAGGGCTGCCGCGGGAGCTGCGGGTGGGCCGGCTGCTGCGGCTGCTGCGGATTGCTGATGGTCGAGAAGCCGCCGGCACCGGCCCGGATCAGGCCGTCGTCGGAACGCTGCTGCCCCCAGGGCTCGGGCGCGATGGCCGGCAGGGTCGCCGTCGCCGCGCTGCCCCGGCCGAGCGGCATCGGGTCGTTCCAGTTGGCCGGGGCCGCGTCGAGCTGGCGGTTGCCGCGGCTCGGCGGGTCCAGCGGGCGGTTGCTGGGCAGCACCACGATGTGGTTCGGCAGGATCACCTGGGCGACCGTGCCGCCCTCGATGTTGGCCCGCAGCTCCACCCGGATGCCGTACCGGTTGGCCAGCCGGCTGACCACGGCCAGGCCCATCAGCCGGAACGCGGCCACGTCGACGTCCGGGGTCTCGGCCAGCCGCCGGTTCAGGGAGTCCATCTGTTCCTCGGACATCCCCAGCCCGCGGTCCTCGACCTGGATCACCACGTAGTCGCGGATGCGCCGGCCGTCGGCGACCACCACCGTGTTCGGCGGCGAGAACCGGGTCGCGTTGTCGAGCAGCTCGGCGACCAGGCGCACCACGTCGTTGACGGCCACGGCCGTGATCGAGATGTCGGTGTCGACGGTGCCGAACTCGATGCGGTTGTAGAGCTCGACCTCGGACTGCGCGGCACGCAGCGCGTCCACCACGAGGGCGTCCTCGCGGCGCGGCGGGCTGGAGTCGGCGCCGGCCAGGACCAGCAGGTTCTCGTCGTTGCGGCGCATCCGGGTGGCGAGGTGGTCGAGCTCGAAGAGCTGCGCGAGCCGCTTCGGGTCCTCCTCGCCGCGCTCGATCTGGTCGAGCTCGCCGATCATCCGGTCGACCAGGCTCTGCGAGCGGCGGGCCAGGTTGAGGAACATCGCCGAGACGCTGGTGCGCAGGGCGGCCTGCTCGGCCGCGATCCGGACCGCCTCGCGGTGCACGACGTTGAACGCCTGCGCCACTTGGCCGACCTCGTCGCGGTTGCTGAGCCGGATCGGGTCGCGGACCTGCCGCACGATGTCGTCGGCGCCGCCGTCGCCGAGGTTGCGCACGTCGCGCAGCCGGGCGACCGCCTCGGGCAGGTCGCGGTTGGCCACGGCCAGGGCGCCTTCCCGCAGCCGGCGCAGCGAGAGGTTGAGCGAGCGGGCCAGCACGACGGCCAGCGCGATGGCGATGATCAGGGTCAGCAGCACCAGGCCGGCCTCCATGGCGGCCTGGCGGCCCACCGCGGAGCTCTCGTCGGACGCCTGCTTCAGGGTCTGGTTCTCGAGCCGCTGCTCGGCCCAGCGCATCAGGTCGACGACCGCGCCGAAGGACTGGGTGAGCTCGACCGGCTCGATCGCGTCGGAGCGGTTGAGCTGGGTGGCGTACTGGTCGGCGAGGTTGATCGCGTCGCCGGTGACCGTGTTGTCCACCAGGGCGCGCTGCTGCGGGGTCGCCACCAGCGCGAAGCTCTCGAGCGCCTCCTGCTGGCTGGTCTCCGTGGCGGTCAGGACCGAGAGCTGCTCGGTGCTGACGTCGCCGGAGGCGCGGGAGGCGTACGCGACCGCTTCCTGCTCAGCGGTGCCGGCCTTGGCCCGGGCGAACGCGGACACCGCACGCAGGCTGTCGGCGACCGTGCCCTCACCGGCGTACTGGCTCAGGACCTCGCCGTAGCCGACGAGGTCGGTGAGCACGACACCGTAGCGCAGCACGACCTCGGAGACGGCGATCTCGTCGCGGTCGGTCACCTTCTTACGGGTGGCGTCCATCGTCTGCAGGTGCTGGTCGATGCGGTTGAGCCGGTCCTGCACGGCGGGGGGCGGCTCGTCGAGCTCGCGGCGGTCGGCCGTGTACCGCTGGATGCGCTGGTCACTGAGGGCGATCGCGGCGTTGTAACCGTCCGCTTTGGTGTCCGGGGCCGCGAGATACTGCGCCGCGGCCATCCGCTCCTTGTGGAGGTACTGCGTCAGGTCGGAGACGTCGGTGGAGAGCTCGGTCAGGTCCTCGACCTGCCGGGCGTCGAGCGCCGAGCCGCCGACGTCGACGAGCCGGACGGTGGCCAGCGCGAGCACGGCCACCAGCGGCACGAAGAGGATCAGGGCGAGCTTGGACCGGATCCGGGCGTCACGCAGGCGCGGGATGCGCCCGCGCCGCTCCCGCGTCCCGGAGCCGCTCGACCGGCCGGTGTCCGCGCTGGGTCCCACCGGGTTTCCGGCGGCGCGAGCGGGGTAGGTCGAAGCCTGGGTCGAAGAACCGGTGCTCACGACATCTCCTCGCTGGTCATCCCCGCATCTCTTCGCCCACCCCGATACTGCCGCCCGGGAATAGCCGATCCACGCGACAGGGCTCGTGCCACACGCGGCACGGCCGCGATTTCATCAGAGACGGCAACGGTTTGGGAAGTCTGCGACGTTCCGGAAACACTGTTCACGGCGCGCTGACAATCAACCGTTCGGCTCGACAATCGACACTGCGTAGGCGTTGACGTGCACGAATGTAACCATGGCAACTTTCCGTGTTGGTGCAGTGACGCTGATCCATCAAGATTCCAACCACTATGTGGGAAAGTCATCCCGTCGGCCGTCTGCGGCGCAGCTTGACCAGGGACCTTCACGTTGGCAAGGTTTGGCGCGATCGAACGGACGGACTGTCCGTGTGCGCGCGGTCCACACCGGACAACGTTGCGTTCACCGGGATGGTTCAATCCCGGGCTCCGCCCCCTAGGAGGCACCCGCAGTGAGGCTCCCCCGCCGTCTGACGGCGTCCGTGGCTGCATCGACGCTCGCCGTCGCCGCGCTGACGGGCTGCGATTCGGACCCCGAGACCGGCGACAAGACGCAGATCGTGATCGGCGCCGACCTGGATGCCTCCGGCTCCGCGGTCGACTTCGCGTACACCCGGGCGCTGCAGCTGAAGATCGACCAGGTGAACGCCTCGGGCGTGCTCGGCTCCCGGGAGCTGGTGCTGCGCACCCAGGACAACCGGTCGGACCCGACTGCCTCGTTGCGCAACATCAGCACGTTCGCCGCGGACCCGGCGGTCGCCGCGGTGATCGCCGGCTCCTGCGGCCAGTGTGTGGTCGACTCGGCCAAGACGATCAACGACCAGCGGATCCCGACCATCGCGCTCGCGGGCGCCGACGAGGTGACCACGCCGGTGCAGAGCCGCCGGTACGTCTTCAAGCTCGGTCCGAACTCGACCGACAGCGTGGCCGCCATGGTGGCCGAGCTGACCCGCAAGAAGACCAAGTCCGCCGCACTGCTCTACGCCGACGATCTGTACGGCCGGGCCGCGCAGAAGAAGATGGTCGACCAGCTCAAGGCGGCCAAGATCACGCTGTCCGGCAACCGCAGCGTCAAGCCGACGGCCACCGAGATCAGCCAGACGGTCGGCACGCTGACCGACGCCGGCCCCGAGGCCCTCGTGGTGCTGGCCGGCTCGGATCTGGCCACGCTGGCGGCCACCAGCGCCAAGGCGGCCGGCTTCACCGGCAGTGTCTACTTCGACGCCGCCGCGGCCGGTGACCTCTTCCTGCCGCAGGCGGCCGCGAACGCCACCGACCGGACCACCATGGTCTTCACCCAGATCCTGGCCATCGACGACGTGATCGCCACGACGCCGGCGAAGGCGGCCCGCAAGCAGTGGTTCCGCGACTACACCGCCCGCTACGGCAGCTATTCGGGGGTCGCGGCGTTCGCGGCCGACGCGGTGGAGCTGATCGCCGACGCGGTGGCCAAGGTCGGCGGCGACCGCCAGCGGATCCGCGACGTGCTGGAGACCTCGCAGACCGACGGCCTGGCCGGCCCCATCCGGCTGACCCCGGACAACCACTCCGGACTGATGCCGCAGGCCCTGACCCTGCTGGTGGCCCGCAGCGGCCGCTGGCGCCTGCTGAGCTGATCTCCACCCGGACACCGAGAAGCCGGCCGACTCACGACGAGTCGGCCGGCTTCTTCGTCGGCGGGATCAGCGCTGCGAGGTCGTGGCGCGCACCCAGGGCAGCGCGAGCCGCTCCACGAGGACCAGCGCGTAGTAGAGGACGATGCTGATCAGGGCCAGCAGGGTGATGGCGGCGAACGCCGTCGAGGTGTCTCCCTGGCCACTGGTCTGCACGATGATGGTGCCGAGGCCGCTCTCGCCGTACTGCATCTCGCCGACCACCACGCCGATGACCGCGAGGGGCATCGCCACCTTGAGCCCCACGAAGATCTGCGGCAGTGCGGCGGGCAGCCGGATCCGGGCGAAGGTCTGCACCCGGGACGCGTCCATCGAACGGGCCAGCTCCACCAGGTCGGCCGGGGTGCTGGTCAGGCCGGTCGCGGTGGACAGCACGATCGGGAAGAAGCAGACCATGAACGCCATCGCCAGGATCGGTGTGCGCCCGTAGCCGAACCAGATCAGCACCAGCGGCGCGAGGGCCACCTTGGGCACCGCGTTGAAGGCCACCAGCAGCGGCGAGAACATCCGCTCGAACGGCCCCCAGGCGGCGATGGCGACCCCGAGGAGCACGCCGACGGCGACCGAGAGCAGGAAGCCCTCCACCGTCGCCGCGGTGGTGTGCCCGGCCTCGTCGACGAGGAACTGGCGGTAGCGGTTGAAGCCGTCGATCACCGCGGGCGGTGACGGCAGCACGACCGTGTTGATCGCGAAGAGGGCCGTGCCGGCCCACCAGAGGCCGATCGCGACGGCCAGGCCGAGCAGCGGCCAGGCCACGGCCGAGAGGGTACGGCGGCGGGTGGATCCCGCCCGGTCCGCCGGCGCCGGGGCGGGCGCTGTCGCCACGTCAGTCATCAGTCTTTCTCGCTCCCCTGGTCCAGGCACGGGGCCGGCCGGCTATGACAGGCCCCGTGCCCGGCCGGATCAGGCGTTCGGCACCAGGTCGAAGCTGATGACCTGCTCGGGCGTCAGTCCGGCCTGGATCTGGCCGGAGCCCTGCAGGATGGCGATGCTGCGGGCGACCCGCTGGCTGTCCAGGGCGCCCACCGGCACACCGGAGGCCTCGGACCGCACGAACGGCGCCATCAGCGTCAGTTCCGCCGCGGCCGACTTGGGGTCGGCGGTCGGCACGTTCTTCTTCAGCAGGTTACCGGCCTCGTCCGGGTTGGTGATGGAGTCCTCGAGGCCCTTGAGCAGGGCCGCGGTGAACTTCTTGACCTTCTCGGGGTTGTCCTTGGCGTACTTGGTGCTGGTGATCAGCACGTTGCCGTAGAGGTCCTGCAGGTAGTCGCTGTACGGCAGCAGCACGGCCGGCTTCTTGGCGATGCCCTCGATGGTGGGCTTGCCGACCACGAACTGGCCGATGCCGTCCACCTTGTGCGAGGCCAGCGTGCCGAACAGCGTCTGCGGGTTGCCGTTGACGAAGTTGACCTTGGACGCGTCCACGTTGGCCAGCTTGGCGTACGTCGGGAACAGGTTGCGCACCACGGAGCCGGGGGTGTCGGCGAGCGTCTTGCCCTCGAGGTCCTTCGGCGAGGTGATGCCGTAGCCGTCGAGCGACATGATCGCGGCCATCGTGCGCTGCTGCACGGCGCCGACGGCGGTGAAGCCGGTGGCCTTGGCCGGGCCGCCCGCGGCGAGCAGGCCGCCGGTCAGGTCGATCGGCGTGAACTGGGCGGTGCCGGCGACGATCTGCTTGATGCCCTCACCGCTGCCGCCGCCGGGCTTGATCTCGACGTCGAAGCCGGCGTCGCGGAAGTAGCCCTTCTCCTTGGCCACATATGCGTACGAGTCGCGGCCGAAGGTGCCGAACGACGTCAGGTAGGTGATCTTCTCCAGCGTCTGCGTGCCGCCGGACGCGCTGCTGTCATCCCCGTCGTCGCTGCAACCGGCTGCGGCGGCGAGGGTCGTGGCCAGCGCGGCGGCCACGAGCGTGCGGGTGAACGTTCTTCTGTGCACCGTGTTCCTTCCCAACCGAGGGGGTGTCGAGGCAGTCGGCGTCGGGGCGGAGGGTGCACCGGCGCCGCATGGTGGTGTGCGGGAACTCGCGCGTTAGCGTAGGGGACCCCGGGCGGATGATCGATGACAGGTATGTCTCAGAAGCCCTTGTGGACGGGGTGGTCGCGGCAATGAGGCAACGGCTGGCTAGAGTGTCAGCGCATCGATCCGAAACTATCGGGAGCACCCGACGATGATCCGTCTCACCGGCGTCTCCCGGACTTTCGCGGGCCGATCCGGCACGGTGGAGGCCCTGCGCGGCATCGACCTGGCGGTCGGTGACGGCGAGTTCGTCGCCGTGCTCGGCCGCTCTGGCTGCGGAAAGTCCACACTGCTGCGATTGATCTCGGGCCTGCTGCCGGTGACCGCGGGCGAGGTCGAGGTGTCAGGCGAACGGGTGACCAAGCCGCGCCGGGACATCGCGATGATGTTCCAGAAGCCGGCCCTGCTGCCGTGGCGCACGGTGCTCGACAACGTGCTGCTCCCGATGCAGATCTTCGGCGGCAAGAAGGCGGACCACCGCGACCGCGCTCAGCAGCTGCTGAGCATGACCGGGCTGTCCGGGTTCGAGAAGCGGCTGCCGCACGAGCTCTCCGGTGGCATGCAGCAGCGGGTGGCCCTGTGCCGGTCGATGATCGCCCAGCCGCGGGTCATGCTCATGGACGAGCCGTTCTCCGCGCTGGACGCGCTGACCCGCGAGGAGCTCTCCGGTGAGCTCCAGCGGGTGCACATGGAGCTCGGCACCACGATCGTCTTCGTCACCCACTCGATCGACGAGGCGGTACTGCTGGCCGACCGGGTGGTCGTGCTGAGCCCGCGTCCGGGCCGGATCCGCGAGATCATCGACATCGACATCCCGCGGCCCCGCACCCTGGGCCGGGGCGCACACCTCGAAGAGGTCGCCCGATGCAGCGCCGAGCTGCACGAACTCCTGATGGCCTGAAGGATCCGCCGATGCGCGTCAGCCTGTTCACCGAGCCGCACCGCGGCGCGACCTACGACGACCAGCTGCGGCTGGCCCGGCACGCCGAGGACGGCGGCTTCGAGGGCTTCCTGCGCGCCGACCACTACCAGTCGATGGGCGCCGACCCGGGGCTGCCCGGCCCGACCGACGCCTGGCTGACCCTCGCCGGCCTGGCCCGCGAGACCTCCCGGCTGCGGCTGGGCACGCTGGTCAGCTCGGCGACGTTCCGGCTGCCCGGACCACTGGCGATCATGGTGGCCCAGGTGGACGCGATGAGCGGCGGCCGGGTCGAGCTGGGGCTGGGTGCCGGCTGGCTGGAGCGCGAGCACACCTCCTACGGCATCCCGTTCCCGCCGCTGGGTGAGCGCTTCGACCGCCTCGAGGAGCAGCTCGCGATCATCACCGGCCTGTGGTCGACACCGGACGGTGCCCAGTTCTCCTACGAGGGCAAGCACTATCAGCTGCTGGACTCGCCGGCGCTGCCCAAGCCGGTGCAACGGCCCGGCCCGCCGATCATCGTCGGCGGCCGGGGAGCGAAACGCACCCCGGAGCTGGCCGGCCGCTACGCGGACGAGTTCAACATGCCGTTCAAGACGGTGGCGGAGACGGCGGCGGCTTTCGACCGGGTCCGGGCCGCGAGCGGGCGGTACGGGCGCAGCGTCACGCTGTCAGCAGGGATCGTCGTGGCCCTCGGCCGCACCGACGAGGAAGCCCGGCGCCG
This sequence comes from Actinoplanes sp. NPDC051405, assembly GCF_055586185.1. Classification (NCBI taxonomy): domain Bacteria; kingdom Bacillati; phylum Actinomycetota; class Actinomycetes; order Micromonosporales; family Micromonosporaceae; genus Actinoplanes; species Actinoplanes sp. NPDC051405. The sequence continues at coordinate 16,362 of NZ_JBVJIR010000023.1, read as the reverse complement.
GGCCGCTCCCCTGCACGTGCCCAGCGCACTACCGCCGGAGGACCCGGTGGTCGGCTCGCCGGACGCCCTGGTCCAGCGCATCGGGGAGTTCGCCGCGATCGGCGCCACCCGGGTGCACCTGCGGGTCATCGACATGTCCGACCTGGAGCACGTGGAGTTGATCGCGTCCCGGGTCCTGCCTCAGGTGGGAGAGCTATGACAGAGCAGGTGCTGGGCCAGGTCGGCCAGGAGATTCTGCTGGAGAACGACCGGGTGCGCGTCTGGCACATCACGCTGGCGCCGGGCGAGACCCAGCCGCTGCATCACCACGGCCTGGCGTACGTGGTGATCGCCGTGCAGGGCGCCAAGAACGTGATCCACACCGCGGCGGGCGAGCGCATCGACGTCGAGGAGGAGACCGGCAGCGTCGTCTACCGCGAACCCGGCCAGACGCACATGCTGACCAACGCCGGTGACACTGTGTACGTCGGTCGCATCGTTGAGTTGAAAACCGGTGCCGAGGCGGCCTGAGCGGAAATTTGGCCTGCCTTAAGAAGCAGGCTCTGGACTGGCCGCGGCACGGACCATTCCGTACCCTGCCCGGCATGGCATTTCGGACGTGGGCCAAGCTGCTGGCCGCCACCCTCGGCGTGGGCGCGCTGGCCGGCGCGAGCCAGCTGGGACTGGCGTACGGCCTCGGCATCGTACGGCTCACCCGCGTGCTGGACGTCACCACGCGTGATCAGTGGACCGCCCAGCTGGCCTGGGTCGCCTGGGTGCCGATGCTGGCGGCCGTGGCGGGCGCCCTGACCGGGGCCGTGCTGCTGCGGCGCTGGTCGCCGGGCCCACCGGCCGTCGGTCCGGGCACCGAGCTGGCGCTGGCCCTCTCGGCCGCGATCGGTGCCGGCGTGGTGGTGCCGCTGACCATGCAGCCGGCCCGGACCGCGCAGGTCGCGGGTGTGAACCCGGTGGTCGTGATCGCCATCTGCGCCGGCCTGGGCACGCTGGTCGGCGTGTTCGCCGCGTGGGCCGCGCTGGCCCAGGCGGTCGCCCGGTGGAGTCTCGTGACGATGGGCGCGGCGGTGTGGGCGATCGCGCTGGTGTCGGTGGCGCCGTCGCTGGCGCCGAGCGATCCGCTGCCCGCGATCCGCCTGGGTGTCTTCGACGCCGGCTTCCTGTCTCCGGCGGTGACCCAGCGGACGGCCCTGGCCACGATGCCGGCGCTGGCCCTGGTGATCGGCGCACTGCTGGGCTGGACGGCCCGGCGACGCGAGCTCCCGACACTGACGATCGCGCTGGCCGGGTTGCCCGGGCCGGCGTTGCTGACCATCGCGTACCTGATCGCGGGCCCCGGTGGCGGCAACGACCGTTACCAGGTGGTGCCGTACTGGGCGGCGATGACCGCCACGGGCGCCGGGGTGCTCGGATCGGTGCTGGCCGCGGTGCTGCGCCGCGGCCCGGACCCGGACGACGACGGCGAGCTGGACGGTCAGGAGCCGGAGAAGCCGCCGCTGCCCAAACGCACCAACCAGCCGGAGTCGGCGATCGCGGCGGCGGGCGGCGGGCCGGCGGTTGATCAGCCGCTGCGCCCGGTCGACACCGGCGTCTTCGATCTGCCCCCGCGCGGCCGCCCCGGCGACACGCCGACGCCCGCCTTCCCCGCGGCCGACCCCGCGGCCGCTCCGTCCCACAGCGCCGCTCCTTCCCACAGCGCCGGTCCCTCTCAGAGCGCCGGGGCCGATCACGGTCCGGGGTCCGATCGTGGTCCGGGGTCCGATCGTGGTCCGGGGTCCGATCGTGGTCCGGGGTCCGATCGTGGTCCGGGGTCCGATCGTGGTCCGGGGTCCGATCGTGGTGCGGGCCGTGACCGTGGTGGCCCGGGGTCCGGTCATGGCTCGGGGTCCGGTCCCGGCTCGGGGTCCGGTCACGGCGCGAGGTCCGGTCACGGGTCCGGGGCCACGGCTGCCGGGCCGGCGGATCTCGGCGCCGGTCTCGGCGCTGGTCTCGGCGGACCACCGCCGGTCGCGACCAAGCCCGAGAAGCCCCGCCGCCGCGGACGCCGTTCGAGCTTCGCCGACGCCTTCATCGGCCGCACCGGCGAGTTCCCGGCCACCCCGCCGAGCGGCACTGCCGCACCCCGGCACGAGGACAGCACCGGCCGGTCCGGGCCCGACGACCATGAGCCGGCTCCGTTCGATGCCTTCAGCCGGCCCGACCCGGCGACGGCTCCCCGATCCGGCGGCGCGCCGTGGTCCCCGGCCGCCCAAGCACCCCGCACCGAGCCGCAGCCATACGTCCCCGAGCCCGCCACCCGCCCACTGCCGCCCGGTGTCGGCACGTCCGTCCCGCAGCAGCCGCGCGGTGCCGGCGGCCGGCTGGGTCGGGGCCTGCGCCCGTTCGGCCGGGGCAAGTCCGCCGAGCCGCTGACGCCCGAGCCGACGCCGATCAGCGCGCCGCTGCCGCAGCCCGATCCGGTCACCCCGCCGCTGCCGGTCACCCCGGCCCCGCGGGCCGAGGCGGCGCCGAGCCCGGTGGGTGAGACGCCGGACGGCAAGCGCCGGTCCAAGGGCGGCGGCAAGGACGAGGACTATGTGGACTGGGTCAGCGGCCTGGGCAAATAGCCGGCGAGCAGGGGCCGACGCATAGCCGAACGCCGATGGAATGATGCGTCGGGGATGTACCGCGGCGCGGCCCGGCGGCTCCAGGATGGGGGCACGGCCCGGCCCGGACGGGCCCCCGACGCTACGGAGTCCGCCATGTCCGTTGACGCACCCCGCCCGTCCCGTCTGCGCCGCCTGCTGTCGGCGGTCGCCATCGCCTTCGCGCTCACCGGCGGCAGCCTCGTCGCCCCCGCCGTGGTCGCGCCGGCGCACACCGCCGCCGCCGAGGCCGCTGTCTACTCGACCTGCACGCTGTCCCGCTGTTCGGCGGCCCGGACCGCGCGCACCGGCTGGAGCTCACTGGGCTGGCCGACCGGCGCGGGCTGGTACAGCTGGCCGTACGGGCAGTACAACTACACCGGTGGCACGTTCCAGAACCGCGAGCGCCAGCTGCCGATCAACGCGACCTACAGCGAGTACGACGTGTACCCGCGGGCGCGGGGCGCCGCGCGGGACGCGTACCGGATCGTGGTGAACCGGTCCACCCGCGAGACCTGGTTCACCCCCGACCACTACGTCAACTTCTACAAGCTCTGAGCTGAGCCGTCATTGGACGATCGGCAGGTACACCTTGCCGCCGGCGGAGACGAACTCCTCGCTCTTGTCCTGCATGCCGCGGGCCGCGTACTCCTTGAGCTCCTGGGTGATCTTCATGGAGCAGAACTTGGGGCCGCACATCGAGCAGAAGTGGGCCGTCTTCGCCGGCGCCGCCGGCAGGGTCGCATCGTGGTACGCGCGCGCGGTCTCCGGGTCGAGGGCCAGGTTGAACTGGTCCTCCCAGCGGAACTCGAACCGGGCCTTGCTCAGCGCGTCGTCCCAGTCCTGCGCGCCCGGGTGCCCCTTGGCCAGGTCGGCGGCGTGCGCGGCGATCTTGTACGCGATCACCCCGGCCTTCACGTCGTCCCGGTCGGGCAGGCCGAGGTGTTCCTTGGGCGTGACGTAACAGAGCATCGCGGTGCCGAACATGCCGATCATCGCCGCGCCGATGGCCGAGGTGATGTGGTCGTACGCGGGCGCGATGTCGGTCGTCAGCGGGCCGAGCGTGTAGAACGGCGCCCCGCCGCACAGCTCCTGCTGCAGGTCGACGTTCTCCTTGATCTTGTGCATGGGCACGTGTCCCGGTCCCTCGATCATCACCTGCACTCCGTGCTCCCAGGCGACGTGGGTCAGCTCCCCGAGCGTGCGCAACTCGGCGAACTGGGCCGCGTCGTTGGCGTCGGCGATGGACCCGGGCCGCAGCCCGTCACCGAGCGAGAAGGTGATGTCGTAGCGCGCGAGGATCTCGCAGAGCTCGGCGAAGTTGGTGTAGAGGAAGTTCTCGGTGTGGTGGGCCAGGCACCAGGCCGCCATGATCGAGCCGCCGCGCGACACGATGCCGGTGACCCGGTCCACCGCCAGCGGCACGTACGGCAGCAGCACCCCGGCGTGCACGGTCATGTAGTCGACGCCCTGCTCGGCCTGCTCGATGACGGTCTCCCGGAACACCTCCCAGGAGAGCTTCACCGGGTCGCCGTCCACCTTCTCCAGGGCCTGGTAGATCGGGACCGTGCCGATCGGCACCGCGGAGTTGCGCACGATCGCCTCTCGGGTCTCGTGGATGCGCTTGCCGGTGGACAGGTCCATGACGGTGTCGGCGCCCCACCGGGTGGCCCAGGTGAGTTTCTCGACCTCCTCGGCCACGGACGAGGTCACCGCGGACGTACCGATGTTGGCGTTGATCTTCACCAGGAAGCGCGACCCGATGATCATCGGCTCGATCTCCGGGTGGTTGACGTTGGCCGGCAGCACCGCTCGCCCGGCCGCGATCTCCTCCCGGACGACCTCGGGCTCGACGTTCTCCCGGATCGCGACGAACTCCATCTCCGGCGTGACGATCCCGGCCCGGGCGTACGCGAGCTGGGTGGGCCGGGTGCCGGCCAGCGGCGTGCCCGGACCGGCCACCGGCGCCACGTCACCGCGCTCGGCGATCCACGGCCCGCGCAGTGGCGGCAGGCCGACCTCCGGGTCACTGCCGGGGCCGGACGTGTCGTAGAGCCGGACCGGCGGGTTGTCCCCGGTCAGGTCGATCTCGGCGAACGGCACCTGAAGGTCCGGACGGGAGCCCTCGACGTACACCTTGCGCCTCATGGTTCCTCCTATATAGGGGCAAACAGGGCGGCATTCGGCAGCACGGAACCGCCGATCGCCGATACAGCCGGTCAGTCGTTCCTCAGTGGGAGAAGCCGAAATGGTCCAGGGGGCCCGGTCCCGCGCCGAGCTTCCAGTCGCGGGAGCCGGCCAGCGCCCGCCCCACGTAGTCCTTCGCGGCGCGCACGGCCACCGGCAACGGGTCGCCCTGGGCCAGCCGCACCGCGATCGCCGACGAGAAAGTGCACCCCGAGCCGTGGTTGTTGCCGCTGGGCACCGGGTCACCGTCGAGCACGGTGGTCACCCCGTCCGCGTGCAGCACGTCCACGGCGGATTCACTGCCGGTGACCACGACGGCGCCCGGACCGCGGGCCGCCAGCTCGGCGGCCGCGTCGGCCGCCTCGGCCACCGTCGTCACCCGGTGACCGACCAGAGCGCCGGCTTCCTGCCGGTTCGGCGTCAGGACGCAGCGGTACGGCAGCAGCGGCGTGACCGCGTCCACTCCGGACAGCCGGCTCCCGCTGGTGGCCACGAGCACCGGATCAACAACGAGGTTCGGCAGCTCACCGACCCGGGACGCGATGAGCTCAGCCACCGCGGCGTCCCCGATCATGCCCACCTTGACCGCATCGGGCGCCAGATCCCCGAGCACCGCGTCCAGCTGAGCCGCCACCACGTCCACCGGCACCGGGTGGATGGCCGTAACGCCGAGCGTGTTCTGCGCGGTGACCGCCGTCAGCACAGAAACGCCATAAACCCCGAGCGCGGCGAACGTCTTGAGGTCGGCCTGAATCCCGGCCCCACCCCCGCTGTCCGACCCGGCGATGGTCAACACCACCCGCGGCGTCACGCCCACACCCCCGCCCCGGCCTGCGACCCGCTCCCGCCCGTCGTGCCCGCGCTTCCGCCGGCGTTGGGCGTCATGCCCGCTGTCCAATCACTGCTCATGCCCCGGCCTTGAGCGACATCCCGGTCCGGTGTCCCGCCCTCGCCGTGGCCGGCGCTTCGTCCGAAGCCGCGTCGCGCCTCCACCGCCTCCGCGAAGGCCCGCGCCAGGGTCCGGGTCACCGATTCGGGGTCGCCCGCGCCCATCACCACACCCAGCACCGCGATCCCGCTCGCCCCGGCAGCCGCGCAAGCGGCCGCGCGCTGCGCCGAGTGCACCCCGCCGAGAGCCAGCCACGGCATCCCACCGGCCAGTGCCGCCGCCCGGTCCGGCCTCAGCGCGGGCCCATACCCAGGCTTGGTGGGCGTGGGGTACACCGGCGACAACGTCACGTAGTCCGCAGTAGACAGCTCCGGCGCCCCATGACAGGAACGGCCGACCAGGCCGACACCCGGCGGCACGGGGTCGGTGGCCGACAGGTGCACGGCGTCGCCGCCGAGCGGATCAGGGCCCGCGATCACGAGTCGTCCCACCGGAACCACCGCGCGCAGACTCTCCGCGAGGGCGTACCTTTCGGCGTACCCCAGATCTTTGTCGCGCAGGATGACCCACTCGGCGCCGCCGCGGACCGCGGCCGCGACCACCTCGACGAGCGGCCGCGCCGCGAGCCGGCGGTCGGTGAGCACGACGATGCCGGACGGGATCACCATGCCGGCCGCCCCTCGTCCGATGTGGACGCCAGCGCGTGGTAGCGCTTGGGGATCCGGCCGGCGCCGAAGGCCAGCCGCCCGGCCTCGACGGCGTGCCGCATCGCCGCGGCCATCCGCGCCGGATCGACGGCCCGGGTGACAGCACTGGCGATCAGTACGGCGTCACAGCCCAGCTCCATGGCCAGCGCCGCATCCGAGGCAGTGCCGATGCCCGCGTCCAGCACCACCGGCACGTCCACGCTGTCGCGGATGAGCCGGATATAATGGGGGTTGGAGATGCCCAGTCCCGACCCGATCGGCGCCCCGGCCGGCATCACCGCCGCACACCCGACGTCGGCGAGCCGGCGCGCGAGGATGGGGTCGTCGCTCGTGTACGGCAACACCTGGAACCCGTCCGCGACCAGTGTCTCGGCCGCCCGCAACAGCTCGACGCCGTCCGGCAGCAGGGTCCGTTCGTCCCCGATGACCTCCAGCTTCACCAGATCCGTCTCGAACGCGTCGCGGGCCAGGTGGGCGGCCTTCACGGCGTCGGTCGCGGTGTAGCAGCCGGCCGTGTTGGGCAGGATGCGCATGCCCAGCCGGTCGAGCATCGGCAGCAGGCCGGGACCCGCGGCGTCGACCCGGCGCAGCGCGACGGTGACCAGTTCGGTGCCCGAGGCGACGATCGCCGCCTCGAGTGCGGCGAGGCTCTCCGCGCCGCCGGTGCCCAGGATCAGCCGGGATTCGCCGAACATCTCAGCCTCCCTGCGCCGCGGTGAGAACCTCGACCCGGTCGCCGTCCCGCAGTCGGGCGGCGGGCCACGACGACCGCGGCACGACCTCCCCGTTGACGGCGACCGCGACGCCGCGCCGGGCAGTGGTCAGTTGGTCGACCAGCCCTTCGACGCTGACCACATCGACGTCGCGGGCGGCGCCGTTGACGATGACCTTCATCCGAACCTCCCCGGTGCGAACGCGTCCAGCAGTGGCGCCGACTTCCCGGTCGCCACCAGTTCGGCGATCAGATCGGCGGTGACCGGGGCGAGCAGCACCCCGTTGCGGTGGTGCCCGGCGGCGACGACCACGCCCTTGCCGTACGCGCCGAGCAACGGCGCGTTGTCGGGGGTGGCCGGCCGGTGCCGGACGAGCGTCTCGACCAGCTCGCACTCACCGAGGTCGGGCACGAGATCGGTGGCGGCGCGCAGCAGGTCGAGCACCTGCCCGGCGGTCACCGTGGCGTCCACCCGTTCCTCCTGGGTGGCGCCGACGACCACCTCACCGTCGGCGCGCGGCACGAGGTAGACGTGCCGCCCGTCGGCCCAGCCGCTGACCACGTGCCGCAGCAGTCCGGGCTCGCCGCGCAGCCGCAGTACCAGGCCTTTCACCGGCCGTACGGGTAGCCCGGTCAGTGCCGCCGTCCCGGATCCCGCCGCGACCACCACGGGTCGCGGGGCCGGGAGGTCCGCTACCCGTTCGCGCACGATCGCCGGTCCGAGGGCGGCCCGCAGCGCCGCGACAACCCGCCGCGGATCAACCTGCCGGTCGTCGGGAGCATGGGCACCGCCGCGCAGTCGTGGTGACAGCGCCGGTTCCAGCTCGCGGATGGCGCTGGGCAGCAGTGGACTCACCCCGAGGCCGTGCTCACGGCGGTACTCCCACAGCCGTCGCGCCTCGGCGAGGTCGTCGGCGGTGAGGGCGACGCTCAGGGTGCCGACCGTGTCGTAGCCGACGTCGATGCCGGTCTCGCGCCGCAGCTCAGCGGCGAAGTCCGGCCACCGCGCGGCGGAGTCGACCATAAGCTCGGTCAGCGCTTCCTGGCCGAACCCCGCCTCACCGGCCGGGGCCAGCATGCCGGCGGCCGCGTACCAGGCGCCGTCGTCGCCACCGCTGTCGTGCACGGTCACCGTCAGCCCGCGCTGCACGCACCGCCACGCGATCGAAAGCCCGATGATGCCGCCGCCGATGACCACGACATCGGTGCTGCTCATGCCAGCGCCCGCAGCAGATCCTCGGTCGCCCGGCCCGGGTCGGCCGCCGCCGCGACGGCGCCGACCACCGCGACCGCGGCGGCTCCGGCGCCGACCAGCGACCGCGCGTTGCCGGCGGTCACTCCCCCGATGGCGACGATGGGTGTGTCCGGTACGGCCGCAGCAACGGTCCCCACCGCGGCCGGCCCGAGCGGAGTCGGCAATCCGGTCTTCGTGGTGGTGGCGAAGACGGGACCGACACCGAGATACGACGCGCCGGCCCGCCGCGCTGCCCGGGCCGCAGCGACATCCCGGCAGGTCGCGCCCAGCACGCCCACGGGCCCGAGTACCTTGCGGGCCACCGCGACCGGCAGATCGGCGGCACCCACGTGCCCACCGTCCGCGCCGACCGCGAGGGCCACGTGTAACCGGTCGTTGACCAGGCATAACACGCCATGCGGGCGGCACAGCTCCAGGACGGCGTCGGCCAGGTCGTACGCGTCCCGGTCGCTGACGTCGTCCTCGACCCGGACCTGGATCGCCAGGCGCTGACACGCGTCCAGCCGCCGGGCGGCAGCGATGGCGGCGGCCACGACGACCAACGGCTGCCGGCCGTGCCGGGCGTCCGTGATGACGTGCAGGTGCGGAAAGGCAGGGCCCACAACACACTCCTCCCTGCGCCGGCATGACCCGGATCAGGTTCGACGGTCGGGGGCCGCGACAGCCCCCCTCTCAGCCCGGTGCACCGGACTCCCGTGGGGTTGGTTCCGAGCAGACGGTAACCCGCGTCCCCCCGCCCGTAAACCCCCACATCCCTCCACTGTGGGTGTTCGCGTCGTCGCTCAGTGCCCGCACGCTGCGGTGATGGGCACCCGAAATTTCGCTTCCGCCGAGCCTCACGGGTGGGCAGGATCACGGTCGTGACCGTCGATACGCGAAGTGAACCGCCGCAGGTGGCGGACGAGCGCGCCACTCTGACCGGCTTCCTCCAGCGTCAGCGCGACACCCTCGCGATGAAGTGCGCCGGGCTGACACCGGACCAGCTCCGCGAGCGGGCCGTCGCGCCGTCCGGCCTCTCCCTGCTCGGCCTGGTGCGGCACCTCACGCAGGTCGAGCGCAGCTGGTTCCGGACCGTGGTGAACGGCGAGGACTGCGCGCCGCTCTGGGCACGCCCCGGGTCCGGCGCCGTGGATTTCGACGCCACCGACGCCGACCCCGAGGAGACGTTCGCGGCCTGGCGGGCGGAATGTGTCCACTCGCGGTCCATCGTGGACGCCGCCGGATCACTCGACGACGTGGGCCACCACGGCGAGGACGCGTTCTCGTTGCGCTACGTCCTCACTCACATGATCGAGGAGTACGCGCGCCACAACGGCCACGCCGACCTGCTCCGCGAACGCCTCGACGGCGCCACCGGCGAATAGCCGCTAGCGGACGTCCCAGACCGGCTCCGGAGTCTCCACGACCTCACCGTCGCTCTGGAAGAGGATGAAACGGTCGAAGCCGCGGGTGAACCAGCGGTCGTGGGTCACCGCGATCACCGTGCCCTCGAACGCCTGCAGTCCCTCCTCCAGCGCCTCGGCCGACGCCAGGTCCAGGTTGTCCGTGGGCTCGTCGAGCAGCAGCACAGTCGCGCCGGACAGCTCCAGCAGCAGCACCAGGAAACGCGCCTGCTGGCCGCCGGACAGCGTGCCGAAGAGCTGATCGCCCTGGGCCGCCAGCTCGTAACGGTTCAGGGCCTTCATGGCACCCGCCCGGTCCATCCCGGAACGGTGGTCGTCACCCCGCCAGAGAATCTCCACCAGGGTGCGTTTCAGCAGCTCCGGCCGGTCATGCGTCTGCGAGAAGTGACCAGGGCGGACCCGGGCGCCGAGCCTCGCGACACCGTTGTGCGCCACGTGGGCCAGCGGTGCCCCGTCGACCGGCTTGTTGTCCACGTCAGGCGCGGTGCCGCCGGCCGCGAGCAGCCGCAGGAAGTGCGACTTGCCCGTGCCGTTGGCGCCCAGCACCGCGACCCGGTCGCCGTACCAGATCTCCAGGTCGAACGGGAACGTCAGATTCTCCAGCTCGAGCCCGGTGCACATCACCGCGCGTTTTCCCGTACGCCCGCCGCGCAGGTTCATCCGCAGCGACTGCTCCTTGGGCGGCAACGGCGGTGGCCCGGCCTCCTCGAACTTGCGCAACCGCGTCTGCGCCGCCTGATACCGCGACGCCAGCCCGTCGTTGTACGCCGCCTTGTTCTTCAGCGTGAAGACCAGCTCACGCAGCTTCTCGTGCTCCTCGTCCCAGCGCCGGCGCAGCTCCAGCAACCGTTCGTGGCGGTCGGAACGGGCCTCGTGCCACGACGCGAAGCCACCGGGATGCGTCCACGCGCTGCCACCCTCGACGGCCACCACCCGGCTCGCCGTCTGGGCCAGCAGCTCCCGGTCGTGCGAGACGTAGAGCACTGACTTCGACGACTCCTTGAGCCGCGCCTCGAGCCAGCGTTTGCCGGGCACGTCGAGGAAGTTGTCCGGCTCGTCGAGCAGCAGCACCTCGTCGCTGCCGCGCAGCAGCAGGTCGAGCGCGAAGCGTTTCTGCTGGCCGCCGGAGAGCGTGCGCACCGGCCGGTGCCGGACCTCCTCCCACGGCTTGCCGAGGATGGCCACGGCCACGACATCGAAGAGCACTTCGGCGTCGTAGCCACCGGCCTCGCCCCAGCCGGCGATCGCGTTGGCGTAGGCCAGCTGCGCCTTCTCGGCGTCGGGGTTGCTCTCCAGGGCGGACTGGGCCGCGGCCAGGACCGCGCCGGCGGCCCGCAGCGGCGGCGCGACCAGCGACAGGGCCAGGTCGTCGAGGGTACGGTCATCGCCGATCATCCCGATGAACTGGCGCATCACCCCGAGCCCGCCGGCCCGCGCGATGGTGCCGATCGGGGTGGACGTGTCCCCGGCGACCATCCGCAACAGCGTCGTCTTGCCGGCCCCGTTCGGCCCGACGAGCGCCACCTTCGCACCCTCGCCGACCCGGAACGACACGTCGGAGAAGAGCTCCCGGCCGTCCGGCAGCACAAATCCGACCCCTGACACGTCTACGTAACCCACGTGGGCATCCTCCCCGACGACCCGCCGGTGGTCAGCCGGTTTTTCCGGTCACCCGCAGCACCCGGAAGCCCCGCTGGCTGGCCGTACGCGTCACTTCCCAGCCCAGCGACACGAGCCAGGTGTGCAGCGAATCACCACCGAGGTTGCGGTTGATCACCAGCCAGGCCACCCCGCCGGGCGCGAGCCGGGGCAGCCAGCGTGCCATCAGCGCGCGCAGCTCGGCCTTGCCGACGTGGGTGGGCGGGTTGCTCCAGATCTGCGCGAAGGTGACGTCGTCCGGCACCTCGTCGGGGGCGGCGGCCCGCACCCGGCCGGCCAGCCCGAGGGCGGCGGCGTTCTCCGCGGTCAGCTCCCGGGCTCGGGCGTTGACGTCGATCGCGTAGACGGTGGCCTCCGGCGCCTCGCTGGCGAGCACACAGGCGATCGGGCCGTAGCCGCAGCCGAGGTCGAGCAGGGTGCCGGTGGTCGCAGCCGTGGGCAGATCGCCCTTGCGCAAGAGGACGGCGGTCCCCGGGTCGAGCCGCCCGGCGGAGAACACCCCGCCCGCGACAACCAGGTCGTAGGCCCGGCCGGCGGCGGTGAACTCGATGCGGCTCCGTTTGGCGGGCGCGGCGGGCTCGGCGCTGAAGTAATGGTCGGCGGTCACACCGCCCATCCTCCCCCAACGCCCGCGACCGCAACGACGGGAGGCCACCGGAGGGTGCCGCACACGCTGTGCGTCCATCGATCACGGTGCCCTCCTACCGTGGCCTGCATGCCTGGCGATCCGCACCCCCGCTCCGCCCACCGCGCCGGCCCGGCGGGCGGACTCGCGTCGCTGACCCCGCAGGGCCTGGTCCGCCAGGCGCAAGCGGGGCACGCCCGGGCCCGGCAGGCGATCATCCGCCAGGCCCTGGCCCGCCAGACCCGCGGCCGCCGAGCAACCGACCACCCGAGCCGGGGCCGGACCTCCACCATCGCCGCCCCCGGCGAGGAGCTGTCGCACCCGGACCTGCGGTTCTCAGGTCGGCATTGCTCGGACCCGCAGCACGCGGACCCGCAGCGCTCGGGCCGGCCGTCCTCCGGGCGGCTTTGCTCGGACCCGCAGCACGCGGACTTGCAGCGCTCGGGCCGGCCGTCCTCCGGGCGGCTTTGCTCGGACCCGCAGCACGCGGACCCGCAGCGCTCGGGCCGGCATCCGTCAGATCCGCGGCACTCGGGCCGACAGCACGCGGGGCGGGAGACCGCCGGGCTTCGGACGGTCCGGTTGCGGCCGGTCGGGCTGCAGACCGTGGTGCGGCTGGCCGCCGAGTTCCAGGCTGCCCAGGTCCGGGCGGCCAGAGTTCCGGCAACCCGTATCCCGGGGGCCCGGATCCCAGGAGCCCGATTCCTGGGCACCAGGCTTCCGGCGAGCGACCTGCCCCCGGCCGGGACTCCGGCCGTCGAGTGGCTGGGATCGGACCCCGTGGTGACCGACCGGCCGCCGACACCGCAGCACCGGCAGCATCGCAGCGGCCAGTGGCCGGCCCCCGCCGCACACCAGCGGCACACGCCGCAGCGGCGGGCGCCCCGCGAACCTCAGCAGGCCCTGCAGACGCTGATGCGCGGGCTCGCCGCGCTGATCGTCCTGGCGATCGTCGGGCTGAGCGCGTTCTTCATCATCGCCGAGGAGCGCCGCGGGGACGGGCGGGAATCCGCCGCCGCCCCCGGCTCCGAGCCGGCCATCGCCTCCCGGGACGTCGACGCCGAGCCGCTGACCCAGCGCGAGGTGTTCCCGGAGCCCACGGTCCGGCTCGCCGCCGGTGACACGGGTTACCGGGTGGACCTCACCCACAGCGACAGCGTGTGCCGGACCGCCACGAGCGGTGACCTCGGCGCGCTCCTCGACGACTACGGCTGCGAGCACGTCGTCCGGGCCCGGATGCTGGCTCCCTACGGCGGCTACCAGGTCACCGCCGGCGTCTTCAACCTCGCCGACGAGCAGGGTGCGGCGCAGGTCAGCGAGCTGACCGGGACTCTGGTCGAGAACGGCCGGGGCACCTTCGCCATGCTGGGCGGCGCGGCCGGTGACCCGCTCGGCGAGCCCCTGGCCCAGGTGGGCTGGCACAGCCGTGGTCACTATCTGCTGTACTGCGTCATCGCCCGGCCCGACGGTCAGCTCGTCACCGACGACGACCCGTACGCGGCCCGGATCACCACCGAGGTCGTCGAGCGGTATCTGGGCCGGCAGGTCATCGGGAAGCGGACGCTAGGCCCGTAGCCGGCGGGTTGCGTCGGCGCGCTCCGCGTACTCGGTCTCGTCGGGATAGCCGACCGCGATCAGGGTGAGCCCGTGGGCCGGCGCGACCGTGACCTCGCTGGACCGCTCCCGCAGGGTCAGCAGCTTGGCCGGCCAGTCCGGGTCGCGGCGGCCGTCGCCCACGCTGAGCATGGCCCCGACCAGGCTGCGCACCATCGCCTGGCAGAACGCGTCGGCCTGCACGGTGGCCACGGCGACCCCGTCGGGTTCGCGGCGCCACTCCAGCCGGGTGATGGCCCGCACGGTGGTGGCGTGCTCCTTGCGTTTGCAGAACGCCGCGAAGTCGTGCAGCCCGACCAGCCCGGCAGCCGCCTCCTGCAACCGTCCCAGATCGAGGGGCCGCATCCAGCCGATGGTGTCGTAGCGCCGCAGCGGCTCCGGCCCGAAAACGGTGTCGGCGACCCGGTATTCGTACCGCCGGAAGGTGGCGGAGAACCGGGCGTCGAAAGTCGACGGTACGGGCGTGACGGCCCGCACCCGCGCGTCCGGCGGCATCAACCCGGCGAGACGCCGCACGAGCGAATCCGCCAGCGGCTCCCATGCGGCCGTGGGCAGATCGATGTGGCAGACCTGCCCGGTCGCGTGCACGCCCGCGTCGGTGCGGCCCGCCACGGTCAGACCCAGGTCGTGATCAGCGCCGACCAACCGCTCCAGCGCCTCGACGAGCACGCCCGCGACGGTACGCCGGGACGGCTGCACGGCCCAGCCCGAGAACTCGCGCCCGTCGTAGGAGACGTCCAGGCGCAGGCGGATGGCCTCGGTCATGTGGGGGCAGTCCTCCGCTGATTCGTGGACAAGGAAGCCGTACGGAAAAAGAAAGCCCGGCACCCACGAAGGGTGCCGGGCTTTTCCTACCTAGCTGAAGATCAGGCCTTGGCGTCGGCGGGGTCTTCGCCCTCGGCCTGGTCGCCCGGGCCTTCAGCACCCTTGTCGCCGGAGGCGTTCACCGGCGGCTCGGCGTCCTGGTCTGCACCGGCGTCAGCCGAAGAAGACGAAGAAACCGCCTCGTCCTCGCGGGCGAGGGCCTCCACCTTGTCCTGCTGCGCGGCGGCCTTGCGGGCCGCCTTCTTGGCCGGCGCCGTGGTGGCCGCGACCTGCAGCTCCTCGACCAGCTCGATGACGGCCATGGGAGCGGCGTCGCCCTTGCGGATACCGACCTTGGTGATCCGGGTGTAGCCACCCGGGCGGTTGGTGTACCGGGGCGCGATCTGCTCGAACAGCGAGTAGACGACGTCCTTGTCCTTGACGACACCCAGGACCCGGCGGCGGGCGTGCAGGTCGCCGCGCTTGGCCTTGGTGATGAGCTGCTCCGCCAAGGGGCGCAGGCGCTTCGCCTTGGTCTCGGTGGTCTTGATCTTCCCGTGCCGGAAGAGCTCCGTGGCCAGGTTGGCCAGCAGCAGCTTCTCGTGCGCCGGGCTGCCGCCGAGGCGGGGACCCTTGGTGGGCGTGGGCATCTTCTTGCTCCTCGTTGAAATTCCTGCGGGGCGGCTCAGCCGCCCAGCTCACGCGGCAGCCGGGATTAGAGCTGCTCGGTCTCGCGGTAGTCGTCGGTGTCGTAGTCCACGTCGCCGAACGAGTCGACCACGTGCGCGGGGTCGAAGGACGGCGCGCTGTCCTTGAGGCCCAGGCCCATGCCGGCGAGCTTCATCTTGACCTCGTCGATCGACTTCTGACCGAAATTCCTTATATCCAGAAGGTCGGCCTCCGTCCGCCCGATGAGTTCACCGACGGTGTTGATGCCCTCGCGCTTGAGGCAGTTGTACGACCGGACGGTGAGGTCCAGCTCCTCGATCGGCAGGGCCAGATCGGCGGCCAGCTGCGCGTCCTGCGGGGACGGGCCGATGTCGATGCCCTCGGCGGTCTCGTCCAGCTCACGGCAGAGACCGAACAGCTCGACCAGGGTCGAACCGGCGGAAGCCAGCGCGGTGCGGGGCGAGATCGACGCCTTCGACTCGACGTCGATGATCAGGCGGTCGAAGTCGGTGCGCTGCTCGACACGGGTCGCCTCGACGCGGTAGGTCACCTTCATGACCGGCGAGTAGATGGAGTCGACCGGGATGCGGCCGATCTCGGCGCCGGCGCTCTTGTTCTGCGCGGCCGTGACGTAGCCACGACCCCGCTCGACGGTGAGCTCCATGTCGAGCCGGCCCTTGCTGTTGAGCGTGGCCAGCTTCAGGTCGGGGTTGTGCACGGAGACGCCGGCCGGGGGCTGGATGTCGCCCGCGGTGACGTCGCCCGGGCCCTGCTTGCGCAGGTACATGCTGACGGGCTCGTCGTGCTCGGAGCTGACGGTGAGCTCCTTGACGTTCATGACGAGCTCGACCACGTCCTCCTTGACACCGGGGATCGTGGTGAACTCGTGCAGCACGCCGTCGATCTTGATGCTGGTGACCGCCGCGCCCGGGATGGACGACAGCAGGGTCCGGCGCAGCGAGTTGCCGAGGGTGTAGCCGAAGCCCGGCTCCAGGGGCTCGATGGTGAACCGGGAGCGGGTCTCGCTGAGCGACTCTTCCGAGAGGCTCGGGCGCTGGCTGATGAGCACGCGTTTCTTCTTTCGTTCGGGGCTTCCGCTATATGAAGCCCGTCCTGTGGTGGTGCAGTCCCGGGGGGGGGGGGGGGGGGGGGGGGGGGGGGGGGGGGGGGTGGGGGGGGGGGGGGGGGGGGGGGGGGAGTGGGTGTGGGGGGGGGGGGGC
>NZ_JBVJIR010000022.1:0-183342 GCF_055586185.1 Actinoplanes sp. NPDC051405 | reverse complement strand
GGCCGGGCGTTTGCTTCTTTTCTCGTTCGCCACGGCCTCCCCCCCCCAAACGACGGACCACCCCCACCCCCCCCCCCCCCCCCCCACAACCGCCCACCGCCCCCCCCCCCCCCCCCCCCCCCCCCCCCCCCCCCCCCCCCCCCCCCACCGCCGACTCCCGGCCCAGGGCGACGCCGGCCAGGAACGTCGCGGCAGTGTAGAAGGCGAGCAGCGCGGTGGTGACGATGCCGTACGTGACGGTGGCGCTGAGCGCCCGGTCCACGTCGTACAGATCGTGGCGCAGCACCGCGATCGCCGTGGCCGCCGGGATGGCGACGTAGGTGGCCGCGAGCCCGAGCAGGACCAGGTCGGGACCGTCCAGGAACAGGTAGCTGACCCAGCACAGCACCAGGGTGGCCGGAATGAAAAGGGCGCCCAGCGCGAACCACTTGATCTGGGCCCGGCGCACCGGATCGCGCTCGCGGCGGTGGCGGGTCACCATCGACACGGCGGTGGCGACCAGCAGGCCGAGGAAGACCGGCAGCAGCGCCAGGCCCGCGACCATCAGCTCCGGTTCCAGGCCACCGGCGCTCAGCACGTGCGGCAGGCCGGTGAAGGGCGCCGGGAACGGCGCCGGGTCGAACGCCACCAGCACGGTGAAGGCAACCGGTACGGCGATCAGCCCGATCCCCACCCACCGCCACCGCCGGCCCGGCACCCTCCCGTCCGGGAAGGTCAGGGCGAGCAGGGCGGGCGGCACGTAGAGGAACATCCAGTCGCCGGCGTGCAGGGCGACCAGCACGGCCGAGACCGGGACCACGTCCGGGCGCTGGGCCACCGCCTCGACGTAGACGTCACTGGCGGCCATCCCGATCGGCAGCAGCCCCACCCAGGTGAGCAGGGCACCGACGATGTTGCCCGGCCGGCGGACCGCCACCACCACACCGAGGCCCACCGACACCAGGCCGAGGACCGTCGCGACCACGACATAGGCCACGGCGCCGGGGTCGCCGGCCAGGTGGGCGAACACCCCGCCGGCCGCGGCCACGACGACGGCCACCCCGGCGATCCCGTACGCGATGAGCGGTCTGACCTGCATGTCCTCACCGTAGGGCCGCGGGGGCGGCAACGGATACGTGCCAGCACGGAGAAACGACCGGCGGCAGCACGGATCCGGCGCGGCGGGGCCCGGCCGGAGACTGCTGGGCATCGCATTCCGCACACTCGGAGGAAACCATGCACCGTTCGAAGGGCTTCGTCACCGGACTCGTCATCGCCGGCCTGCTCGGCCTGGGCGACATCATCACGCTGCTGGTCGGCAACGGCGAGACGCCGCCGGTCGAGGTGGCCGCCGTCGGCGCCGCGCTCGGCCTGATCACCGTCGCCGCCCTGGTCCCGGCGTGGCGGGGCAACCGCGGCGCGGTCATCGCGATCGTCGTCTCCCGGCTCCTGTCCGCCATGACCGCGCTGCCGGCATTCTTCGTCGACGACGTGCCCGCTCCCGCGGTCGCCGCCGCCGCGGTCGGCATCGTGATCACCCTGGTCGCGGTGGCGCTGGTCGCCACCCGGCTGCGCCGGCCCGCGGCCGTCCCGGCCTGACCCTCCTCAGACCTTGGCGGTACGGACCTCACCGGAGCGGTGCAGCGCGAAGCCGGTCAGCACGCCCGCCACCGTGAGCGCCGCGAACAGGCCGACGGTGACGGCGGGGGAGAGGTCGAGCAGAGCGATCAGCAGGGCCAGCGGTACGCCGGCGCCGGGCCAGATCACGGCCCCGCGGATCCGCTGGCCCAGCTGGCCCTGCATCACCGCCGCGCTGAGCAGGTAGCCGGCGGTGGCGATGCCCAGCACCCACCTCGTCCCGGCGGTGAGGTGGTCGTCGGCCCCGTGCAGCACCGCGTGTTCGAGCCCGACCGCGACCGCCGCCAGCGAGACGGCGAGCGGCAGGTGCACGTACACGTAGAAGTCGTGCACGCCGTGCTTGGTCGCGTGATCCCCCTCGGCGGCGAGCCGGCGTTTGGCCGCGCCGCCGGACAGGTCGAAGTAGATCCACCACAGCGCCGCCGCCACCACGAACGCCGCCACCGCCGTGACGACCACGGCCGGCTTCCACTCGCCGTCGTGCAGGCCGGTCACCACCGCGGCCACGGACTCGCCGAGCACCAGGATGACGAACAGCCCGAAGCGTTCCGGCAGGTGCTCCAGGTGCAGCGGGACGGCATCCTTCAACCGGGCCGCGGCGGTCGGCCACACCAGGTCCGCGAACACGCCGACGCCCCACAGCACGTACCGCGCCGGGGCCGGTACGGCCAGCGAGACCAGCCAGATCGCCGCGCCCAGCCCGTGCCCGATCAGGTACAGGCGGGCCGTCGAGCGGGCCTTGGGCACGTGCCACCAGGCCCGTACGTAGCCGGCGATCAGCGCCAGCCGGATGATGACGTAGCCGATGACGAACCAGCGCCCGGTGGGCTCGTCGATCTTGTCCACCGCGGCCGCCATCGCCACCACCCCGACCATGGCGGCCAGGGTGATCAGCCGGAACACCGCGTCGTCGGTGTCGAACCGGTTGGCGTACAGGGTGGTGCTGGCCCACGCCCACCAGCCCACCGAGAGCAACGCGGCGAACACCGCGGCGCCGTGCCAGGTCTCGTCCTTGGCCAGCACGTCGGCGCAGCGGGCGACGAACAGCACGAAGGCCAGGTCGAAGAAGAGCTCGAGGCGGGTCGCCGAGCGGTTCGACTCCTGGTTGAGGTCGGGCGGCCGGACGGGTTCGACCTGTTCGGCCTCCTCCTCGTCGAGGCGCTCACGCTCGTCCTGGCCGAGCTGGTCCTCTGCGTTCGTCACTGGGCCTCCAACGCCGTGTTGCCGTGCGCTCGAACTACCCCGGGAGTGTCCGGTCATACCCGTATGTGCACGGTCGGCACGCTCGGGCCACTCACATGGATCTTTGAGGTGGGCGGCCTAGCCTGGGGTGATGGTCATCGACCTCACGGGCGGCAGTGAGCCGGAACGGACCCGCAGGCGGCCCTGGCGCGCGTACGGGAACCGTCGCCTGCTGCCCTGGGCAGCGATTGTCGCCGCATTGGCGCTCACCGCCGCGATCTTCTTCCGCTGGGGGTCCGCCGGTGATCCGGCACCGGTCGCCGCGGCGCCCAGCCCTTCGGCCTCGGCCACCGCCCTCACCGTCCCGCAGGTCTACGAGACGCTGCTGCCATCGGTGGTGTTCATCCAGGCCACCGGTGGTTCCTCCGCCGTCGCGCGGGGCGTCGAGGGCGGCACCTCCGCCGCCGAGGCCGCCACCGGCACCGGCGTGGTCGTCAACGCGGACGGCACGGTGCTCACCGCGCTGCACGTCGTCGAGGGCGCGACCGCCATCCAGGTGACCTTCGCCGACGGCACCCGCTCGGCGGCCGAGGTCGCCACCGCCGAGGCCGCCAACGACATCGCGACGCTCACGGTCAGCAAGCTGCCCTCGGTGGTCGTGCCGGCCGTGCTCGGCGGCGCGGGGCTGGGAGTGGGCGACGCCGTGGTCGCCGTCGGCAACCAGCTCGGCCTGCGCAACAGCACCACCGCCGGGGTCGTCTCCGGGCTCGACCGCTCGGTCGGCCGGGGCCGGACCGCCGACCTGACCGGGCTCATCCAGTTCGACGCGGCGGTCAACCCGGGCAGCTCCGGCGGGCCGCTGATCAACACCCGGGGCGAGGTGGTCGGCGTCATCGTCGCCCTGGCCAACCCGACCGACGCCGGGACGTTCATCGGCATCGGCTTCGCCGTGCCGATCGGCACCGCCCTCGGCGGCGACGGCCCCGGCGACGGACCAGCTCTTCCGCTCTGACCACGCCCACCGATTCCCGAGGACGGTTCCATGAATTCACCGGTACGCGGCCAGGACTGGACCGACGGCGGCCGCCAGTCCCCGGGCGGCTCCCCGGCCGGACCGGTGGAGCAGGTGCTCTACGAGGTCAAGAAGGTCATCGTCGGGCAGGACGTCCTGATCGAACGGCTGCTGGTCGCCCTGCTGGCCCGCGGGCACATCCTGGTCGAAGGCGTGCCGGGGCTGGCCAAGACGCTGGCCGTCAAGTCGCTGGCCGAGGCCATCGGCGGGCAGTTCCACCGGGTGCAGTTCACCCCCGACCTGGTGCCCGCCGACATCCTCGGCACCCGCATCTACCACCAGCCGACCGGCGAGTTCCAGGTCTCACTGGGCCCGGTGTTCACCAACCTGCTGCTGGCCGACGAGATCAACCGGGCCCCGGCCAAGGTGCAGAGCGCCCTGCTCGAGGTGATGCAGGAGCAGCAGGTCACCATCGGCCGCGAGACCCACCGGGTGCCGCTGCCGTTCCTGGTGATGGCCACCCAGAACCCGATCGAGTCCGAGGGCACCTATCCGCTGCCCGAGGCGCAGGTCGACCGGTTCATGATGAAGGTCGTCGTGGGCTACCCCAGCGCCACCGAGGAGTTCGTCGTCGTCGAGCGGGCGATCGGCCCGGCCGCGGCGATCGTGCGGATCATCGACCCGGACACGCTGGTGGCCATGCAGGGCGACGTCGACCGGGTCTACATCGACCCGTCGCTCATCGAGTACGCGGTCAGCCTCGCCCACGCCAGCCGCGAGCCGGGCACGGTGGGCCTGGCCGACCTGGCCCGGTACGTCACCTTCGGGGCCAGCCCGCGCGCCTCGATCAGCCTGGTGCTGGCCGCCCGGGCCCTGGCGTTCATCCGCGGCCGGGACTACGTCGTCCCGCAGGACCTGACCGACCTGGCCCTCGACGTGCTGCGGCACCGGCTCGTGCTGTCCTACGAGGCGCTGTCCGACGACGTGACGGCCGATGCCGTCCTGCAGAAGATCCTGGCGGCGCTGCCGATCCCGGATCCCGCCGGCCGGGGCCGCTGAGCGATGGCCACCGCCACCGACCGGTTGCTGCGCCGCCTGGAATGGCAGGTGGTGCGCCGCCTCGACGGCCGGCTGCAGGGCGCGTACCGCACGTTGTGGCACGGCGCCGGCACCGACTTCACCGACCTGCGCACGTACACGCCCGAGGACGACGTCCGGCACATCGACTGGAACGTCACCGCGCGCCTCGACGAGCCGTTCGTGCGGCAGTACTCCGAGGACCGGGACATGACGGCCTGGCTGGTGCTGGACCGTTCGGCGTCGATGCGTTTCGGCGCGGAGGGGCACGGCAAGGACTCGGTCTCGGCCGAGCTGGTCGTCGCCCTGGCCCGGCTGCTCACCCAGGGCGGCAACCGGATCGGCGCGATCCTGTACGACAACCGGGCGCACCAGATCATCCCGCCGCGCACCGGACGCAACCAGATCCTGCGGCTCGCGCACGAGCTCACCAGGCCTCAGCCGGCGACCGGGCCGGGCGCGACGACCGACCTCGCCGCGATGCTGCGGCTGGCCGCTGCCACCACCTCGGTGCGCCGCAGCCTGGTCTTCGTGGTCTCGGACTTCATCGGCGACCCGGGCTGGGACCGGCCGCTGGGGATGCTGACCCACCGGCATGAGGTGGTGGCCGTCCGGATCGTCGACCCGGCCGAGCTGGACCTGCCCGACGTGGGCCTGGTGCTGGTCGAGGACGCCGAGACCGGGGAGCAGCTGATCGTCGACTCCAGCGACCCGTTGCTGCGCCGCCGGCTGGCCGAGCAGGTCGACGCTCACGAGCAGGCGGTGACCGAGGGCATGCGCCGGGCCGGGGTCCGCCCGCACCGGATCACCACGGACCAGGACCTGCTGCGGGCGCTGGTCGGCCTCGTGCTGCAGTCGGGACGGCGGTGACCGTGCGGTATCCGTTCATGCTGGTGGTGGCGGTGGTGGTCACGGCGGGTGCCGTGTGGGCGTACCTGGTCCTGCAACGCCGCCGCACCGCCGCGCTGGCCGCGTTCGGGGTCGGTGGTCCGGGTGGATCGCGCCGTGCGGCCGTGCGCCGGCACCTGCCGTACGTGTTGCTGCTGGCGGCCCTGCCGCTGCTGCTGGGCGGTCTCGCCCGGCCGCAGGCCACGATCGACGTGCCGCGCGTCTCGGGCACGGTCGTGCTGGTCTTCGACGTCTCCAACAGCATGGCGGCCAAGGACGTGGCGCCGAGCAGGCTGGCCGCCGCCCAGGCCGCGGCGACGAGCTTTGTCGAGGAGCAACCGGACACGGTGGACATCGGCGTCGTCGTCTTCGGCGACCAGGCGCTGACCACGCAGACGCCCACCGACGACCACGCGGCGGCGCTGGCCGCGATCAACCGGCTGACCGCGACCGGCGGCACGTCGCTCGGGCAGGCCATCCTGGCCGCGCTGACCACGATCACCGGCAAGCCGGTGACCCTGCCCGAGGACGGCGCGCCATCACCGCAGCTGGGCTACTGGGGATCGGCGAGCGTGGTGGTCCTCTCCGACGGCGAGGACACCGGAGACCCCGCGCGGGCCGAGGCGGCAGCGGACCTGGCCGCCGCGGCCGGGGTACGCATCCAGACCGTCGGCGTCGGCACCACCGCCGGCGCCACCGTGCAGGTCGAGGGCTACCAGCTCGCGACCAAGCTGAACGAGCAGGTGCTGCGGGGCCTGGCTGACGCCACCGGCGGCACCTACCTGACGGCGGGGGACTCCGGCGCGCTGGCCGCCTCGACCAGGTCGATCGACCTGAAGCTGACCAGCCGCAAGGAACCGGTCGAACTCACCGGCCCGGTCGCCGGACTCGCCCTGCTGTTGCTCGCGGCCGGCGCGCTGCTGATGATCCGCTGGCACGGAAGGATCGTCTGATGTCGCTGAGCTGGCCGTGGGCGCTGGCCGCCCTGCTCGTGGTCCCGGTGCTGCTGCTGGCCCGCTGGTGGGCCGACAAGCGACGCAAGCGCGCGGCCCTTCGCGTGTCGAGCGTCGCGCTCATCCGCGCGGCCCTGCCCGGCCGGTCGCAGTGGCGGCGACGGATCCCGGTGATCCTGTTCCTGACCGGCCTGCTGGCTCTGGCCGGCGCGCTGACCCGCCCGCAGGCGTCCCTGACCGTGCCGTCGACCGAGAGCACCATCATGCTGGCCATCGACGTGTCCGGCTCGATGTGCGCGACGGATGTGGCCCCGAACAGGCTGACCGCGGCGACCGAGGCGGCCAGGAAGTTCGTCGAGGACCAGGACGGCCGGACCCCGATCGGCCTGGTGGCGTTCTCCGGCATCGCGGCCCTGCTGGTCCCGCCGACCACCGACCAGCAGGCCCTGCTGAAGGCGATCGACGGCCTGACCACAGCCCGCGGTACGGCCATCGGCCAGGCGATCCTGACCTCGATCGACGCGGTGGCCGAGGTGAACCCGGACGTGCCGGCCACCGGCGTCGACCTGGGCGACGGCCCACCGGGACAAACCGTCACCGACTACGAGCCGGACACGATCGTGATCCTCACCGACGGCGCCAACACCCGCGGCGTCGACCCGGTGACGGCCGCTGAGCAGGCCGCGGCCCGGCGGCTGCGGGTCTTCACGATCGGCTTCGGCACCACGAACCCGAGCCAGATGGTCTGCACGCCGGAGCAGGTGGGCAGCGGATCGCCGATGCGCGGCGACCCGCAGGGCTTCGGCGGAGGCGGCGGCCGCAACCCGCAGATCGACGAGGAGGCGCTGACCCAGGTGGCCGACCTGACGGGCGGCCGCTACTTCCAGGCCGAGGACGCGGAGCAGCTGAGCGACGTCCTGGGCGACCTGCCGAGCGAGATCGGCCTGCGCCGCGAGGACGTGGAGATCACCGCGTGGTTCGTGCTCGCCGGGACGCTGCTGGTGTTCGCCGGGCTGGGACTGTCGCTGTGGTGGAACCGGGGGCCTGCCGTCCGTCGCCGTTCCCTCTAGCGCGATTTCGATCAACCATTGTGTCTGACCTTTCTGCGTCTTATTCGGTGTCCAATTTGACGCAGTGTCCACTCCGGAGAAATTGAACTGCTTGAATTAGTTTACTGCTGCGGATAGCGTCCCTACCGGCCCATGACATCGCGCCTTAACGACCGGGGAGTTAAGATGGCAGCGATTACGAAGCGTTATGCCTTCCTGAAGCCGGACCTGGCTGACGTGGAGGTTTCCTTTCCGAAGGTGGCGTCCGGGGCCGGAGTCTGCTCCAGCTTCGCCGTCCTCAAATTCGGCGATATCGAAGTCGAGCTGAACGACTCCAGCGCGGCCATGCTGCCGGAATACTTCGAGGCCGGGTCGGCGGTTCCGGACGGCGAGATCACCCTCGCCACCGGATGGCCGGTGGCAATCGCGCGGATCGACGCCGCCGCGGGCGGTGGAACCTGTTTCGGGATCAAGGTGGGCGAGCGAGTGCTGCTGGGCTCGGTGCCGGTCACCATGTCACTGGAGAAGCTCGCCGGTTGGCTGGGCGATCTGCAGATCACCGCGACGAGCGCGGGCCTGACCGTACGCCCGACCCGGGCCACCTGGTCACCCGACCGCCAGGCCAACATCGTGCTCGGGGTGACGTTGCAGTCCGGCCAGTCCAGTCTGCTGGACATCCGGCCGGCCTTCAAAAGCATCAAGCCTTCCCGCTCCGGCGTGGCGGTCGACGGCGGCTACCTGTCCCGACAGGGCAGTGCCGAGCAGCAGGAATACCTGGTGCTGAGCGCTGCGGACCACGTCGTCTACATCCTGAGCCCATCCGGGCGGGATCTCGACGAGGTGGCCGCACTCGGCTCGAGTGTGACCGTACGCCCGGCCCCGCGCTGACCCGGCGTGGAACTCTTCGTCCTCGTCGCGATCCTGAGCACCAGCCTGATCCTGCTGGCCGCGGGCATCCAGCACCTGGCCGGGAACGCCACCTTCCGCTCGCGACTGCGGGCGCACGGCGTGGCCGGACCGCGAGCGGGCCTGCTGATCGGCACCGGCCTTCCGCTGCTGGAGGTGCTCGTCGCCACCGGGACCTTCGCAGCCGTCGCGACATCGAACAGCACGGGCCTCATCGCGTTCCTGCTCGGGCAGGCCGCCCTCTACCTGGCCTTCGCCGGGTATCTGGCCCGGGTCGTGCAAGCGGGGAACGCGGGCGTCCCTTGTGGATGCGGTCCCGCTGAGGTTCCGGTCGGTCGTTCGGCGATCGCCCGCGCGATCGGTCTGGGGCTGTTGTCCGGCGCGTCGGCAGCCGGTGTCGCTGCTCTGGATGCCGGCGCCGTGGCCCTGCACGCCGATGCCCGTGGCCTGCTGGCCGCTGCGGCCGGTCTCACCTTCGCGATCCTGCTGGTGATCCTCGCCTCCGCTCGCCGGTTGGAGACAACCGAGTCCCGTCCCGACGACCTGATCGGATCAGCATGACCACCACGACGGCTGCCCTGGTGCTCGCCTGGATCGCCATAGTTCTGCTCGCCCTGGCCACCGCGGGGCTGCTGCGCCGGGTCGAGCAGCTCAGCTCGCGCGGCACCGTGACCGCGGAGCCGGTCGTCGAACCGGTCCGCGGGCTGCGGCTGCCCCTGGACCAGCACCTCGGCGAACTCGCCGGCGGGCCCGGGGAAGTGTTGGTGTTGTTCGCCTCCACCTCCTGTGCCACCTGCCAGACCGCTGTCGACGGCATCGTCGCGGCGGATCCGGCCGATTTCCGCGTCGCCGTGGCGGTCCGGGAGTCGACCTTGGGCCCGCTCGAGGTGCCGTCCGGGTGGGTGCACCGGACCTCCGCACAGGCTCTCTTCCAAATCATGCGGATCCCGGCCACGCCCTACCTGGTCCGGCTCGGGCCGGACGGCACCATCGTCGACTCGGCGATGGTCGTCGGCTCATTCGACATCAAGCATTGGCTGACCCAGCAACCCGCGGTCGCGAACGCGGCCCGACGGGAAGGAGCCCGAACATGACCATGTCCTATGCCGACATCCCGGTGACCGACGAGAACGTCGCCAAGGCACGTCTGCGCACCCCGGCCGCGAGCCGCCGGGCTGTTCTCCGTACCGGTGTCGCGGTGGTGACCGGAGCGGCGTTCAGCACCCTCGAAGTGGTGAACTCCGCGGTGGCCAAGGCCGCGTACTTCCAGGACTGGACCAACGCGTCGACCGGCCCGTGCGCGTCCGGCAACTACGCCAGCCGACACACGGAGAACGGCATCAAGTGCGGTCCGTCCCTGGTGTGCACGGCGTGCTGCTGGACCGCCGCGAACAGCGGAGGCAACCGGAGAGGGTGGCACCGGACCGGCGAGGTGCGGCCGGTCGAGTACAGCCAGCGGCCGGACCAGTGCTGGAACGGCACCTACGACTCGTGGCGGTGGCGGTTCAGCGACGGGAATACGTACCGCTGCTCGGACGGCTACCGCTACACGAACTCGACGGGCACAGTGAAGACCATCTGCCCGTGGTCGGTGTAGATGTCCGTCGGGCCGTACCGGCCGCAGGTCGCTCTGCGGCGGCTCCTCACCGCACCGCTCACCGCCATCGTGCTGCTGGGCGGGCTGACGTCGGCGCTTCTCGTCAACGGCAACCTGCCCTGGGCGATCTCCACTGTGGCCGCCGCCGCGGGGGTGTCACTGTCCGGCTCCGTTTGAGGCCTGAACAGCGCCTGGGCGCTGCGGGCCTCAGGTGGGGGCCGGAGAAGTGCGATTCCGCTCTGGGCGGTGTTCCTGGTGGGGCTGATGTCCGGTGGTGCCCTGTCCGGGGTGGCGGTCGGTCTGCTGGCCGCGTTGCTGCCGTGGACGCCGTCGTCCGGCTCGGCGCTGGTGGTCGCGGTGGCCGCGATCGCCCTCGCCGGCTATGACCTGTCCGTCAAGAAGGTGAACCTGCCCCAGCGCCGGGAGCTCATCCCGCAGGAGGTGTTCTTCCGCAGCCACGCCCGCGGCTTCCTCCGCTTCGGGCTGGAGTTCGGTTCCGGCACGCGCACCTTCGTGACCTCCGCGTCGCCGTACATCCTGATCGCGATGATGCTGGGCCTGTCGACCTCCTTCACCCAGGTGGTGCTGGTCGGCGCGGCCTTCGGGTTCGGACGCTCGATCGGGCCGCTGCAGGCGATCCTGGCCGAGGACCGGTTCTGGTCGCAGGACCTGACCGGCACCGCTCGGCTCGTCGAACGGCTGGGCTCGGTGCTCGCCGCCGCGGTGACAGTGGCCTCGGCCGTCGCGTGGTTCAGCTGACGGCCGGGCCCTGCAGATGTCGAACGTCGCACCCCGACCGCCTGACGACGGTCAGTCGGGCAGGCTCGCGACGAGTAGCTCGACGACCTCGTGTGCTGTCGCGGCCTCACCGATGAGCTGTCCGTAGCTGGCGGTGTAGACCTTGTAGGGCGGCCCGGCCAGAACGATCATCGGCAGATCGTCAGCGGGAGCGTCCGGGTACCGCCACGCGGACCGGAAGAACCTCAGCGTTCCGTGGGTGGGAAAGCAGAAGAGGGTCCGCAGCGCCGGGTGCTCCGAGGCGGCCAGGAGGACCGGATTGTCCGACCACCAGGCCGGCCGGCCATGAAGAAGCTCCCGCCAAGCCTCCGCAGCGTCAACCGGTTGCTCCATGCGGACATCCTTTCAGCGAGTTCCGTTCACAGCAGCGGGCCGCCGGTTTCCACCGGCTTCGAGGCGGAGGTGCCGGGGACAGGCCGGCCGTTCGGGTGCGCCGTGACAGCACCGTCCGGAAGGACGCTCCACGCGCTGATCCCCATCCGGCCGGTGCTGCCCAGGTCGAGGCCGTCACCGGGTTCGACGATCTGGGACGGGCGCCCGGCCAGCGGGGCGATGTCGAGGAACTTCACGGTCACCGGTGGCTTCCGGATGTCGTCGTAGGTGTTGCGCCAGGCCACGGCTGTGCCGGCCTGCTGTCCCGGCTCAAGGACCACGGGCTTCGGCGGGTTGTCCCACGGGATGGCCGTACCGAGGATCTCCTTGACGCCGTGCAGGATCCGGATTTTCTGTTCTGACCGCTCGTCGTCGAGAGGCCGTACGGCCGGGTAGCCGTTCAGCCGGTAGCTCCGTGACCCGCAGTTGACCAACGTGATGCTGAGGACCCGGAGCCCCATCGCGGCGTCCCCCTCGCCCACCTGGAACCGGACACCCTCGGGCGGGCACGTCACCGGGGTCGCCGACGGGGTCGCCAACCCGGACGGGAAGGGCATCGGGTCGGGGAAGGCGGACGGGTCTGTCGGCCGGGCGCAGCCGACGAGCAGCGCCGCACAGGCCAGCGGAACGATGACGAGGTGGCCCCGGATCGTGATCACCCGAACCATTCTGGCCGTCCCTGACAACTCGTGCCTTTGACCAGTGAGACCTGCCGGTGGGAACCGATGATGCTCCGCGTGCGCCTGATCGCCTGGATCGTCAACTCGACCCTAGGGAGGGGCAATGCGCAGCCTGGTCAGGTTGGTCACGATGGTGACGGCAGCGGGCCTGGTGGCTGCGTGCGCCCGCCCGGCGGACCCTGTTCCGGCGGCATCCACGCCGGCGCACCTGGCAGCGCCGACGGCACCGGCCGGCTGGCGTTGGGAGTCGTTCGGCGGCGTCCAGGTCGGCGTGCCCGGTGACTGGGGATGGGACAACCAGGCGCTCCGCTTGGACGCGTGGTGCATCAAACCCGGCAACCATCCGCCCGCGGTCTCCCGGCCCGGCGCTCCGACCCCGGCCATCGCTTGTGGCACTGATCGCAAAGGTCCGCCGGGCGAGTTCCTGATCGCGAACACCGGCTGGACGGTCGGCTTCAACCGTACGGATGAAGCCGACGGCACCGACCACGAGGGCGACCGCACGACAGTGCGACGGGACGGTGTCGAGGTGATCATCCAGGCGCCGAAGGAGTGGCGGGACCGGATCGCCGCCACCGTGCATCGGGTCAGTGTCGACCACGCCGGCTGCCCGACCAGCCACCGGATCAGTACCGGACCGGACCTGCGCCCCACCCCGCCGGGAGACATCGCGACCATGCGGGGCGTGACCTCGATATCGGTCTGCAAGTATCCCGTACCGGAGGTGAGCTCTGCGCGGCTGCCCTCGCCCCGTCTGCTGTCCAGCCTGCGCCTGGACGGCGCGGCGGCCGCGAACGAGATCCGGCAGATCGCCGCAGCACCGGCCGGCGGCGGCCCGGACAACCCCGTGGACTGCGCACCGGAGGTGGCGCACGGCGACGAGATCATCGTGCTGCTGGTGCGATCCGCGACCGGCACGGCGGAGGTCACGATGCGCTACGCCGGCTGCGTCCAGAACGGCTTCGACGACGGTACGACCGTCCGCAAGCTGACCGCGGCTGGGGTGGGCCCGCTTGTCGCCGGCCCGAACCGCGTGTACGGCGGCTTCTCCGGCCACCCGGAGAAGACCGACATGCTCCTGCCACACGACTGAGCTTCTCGATGCGGCTTGCGCTCGGTGCCCTCGGACATCCTCACCTGGGCGCCAGTTCAGCCGGATCCGGGCGGTGTTCTTCTCGTACTCGTTACCCTCCCCGGCGACCTTGCGGTAGAGCCTGTCGCGCTCTTCTCCCGTTGTCACGACGGCCTGCGCCGGAAAGCATCCTTCGCCAAGCTCCGCCGTCACCGACGCATAGGCCCGCACGTTGTGGAACCACGCCGGATGCCTGGGAGCGCCGGCCTTGAGACCATGCCGCCGCGCACTTTGTTCGAGACCATCGACTGCTCGATCGCCCGCACCATGGCCCTGCGACGGCCTTGTCGTACACCGGTGCCCGCACCGGGGCAGATGCGTGCACGCGCATCCTCGGGACGATCGACCAGGAGCGCTGGGTCAGCCGCGCTAGCCTACGCACCGCGCATGCAAAATCGACACTGTCGTCGGCACCGGCGACTCGAGGATCTACTCCGGGGGCTGCGCGTCTGCCTCGAGCGAGCCAGGGAGGAGGCTTACGACGTGACCGCCATCCCGTTGCAACTGGCCGCCCGGCAATGGGCCACGATCGACGCCGCCATGGACAACGCCGCCCATAGCGCCCGTGACTCTTTTGCGGATCCCGAGCCCGCCCACGCCATCCGCGAAGCGGGCTGGCAACAGGTGCCGTGGGTCGGCCAAGACCGCCAATGGCCGCCCATGGACCAAGTCCTCACCATCAGCCTTCGCCGTGACCAATGGCAGCTCGCCCTGGACGTGCTCGCCGCCGACGACCCGGTCTACGAAGACCTCGGCGACCTCGAAAGCCTCCACCTCGGCCGCGACGCCCGCGAAGCGATCAGCCGACAACTGCTGCCGTAACAGCAGGGCAGCGCCTCGCGGGGGTGGCTGCTCGCGCGCCTCGTCGCCCGCCACTGCGGCGGCCGGCGATGAGGGAGGGGTCGGCGGAGGGAGGTCCGCACGGTGTCGGTCATGCCGCGTTGCCTCGCTCGGGTGTGACGCTCTTGGCATCCGGATCTGCCGCTGATGACGGGCGGATCGACTCCACCTAGTTCGACCGGCGCTGTCTGCTGCGGCAGAACACTTCAGTTGGTGTTTGCCGGGCGAGGACAACCAAGCCGCGATGACATTGCTCGGCTATACCCAGCCCGCCAACGATGGAGCCTGACCGCCGACGGCGGTATTCACGGAACTCGGCATGAGCCTGCGTCCTAGCCAGGCCGGCGCCGATCACACCGCGTGACCGCGCTCGGTAGCCAGCGCGTACGATCCGTGGCAGATGTGCGCACCCGCGGACGGCGTCCCGCCGGTTGTCAGCGGCACTCTGCGTCAGTCGCGGGTCTGGAGCTGGCGGGCCGCCGCGATCCGGTCGAACGGTAGCTGCCCGGCGCCCAAAGCGTGTTCGATGAGTCCGTTCCGATAGCCCGCATGGGGGACCTGCGGTGCCAGCTCCAGCAGGAGGTCCAGGTCGGCGACCGAGCCTGCGGCCCGGGTCCGGTACGCAGCGCCGGCCGCCCGCAGCGTGATCTCCTGCGGCTCGTGCTCGAGCGCCTGGCCGACCAAGCCGGCGGCCGCGGCGAAGTCGCCGCGCTCCGCCTCCAGATCAGCCAGATCAAGGTAGAGCGACCAGTTGCCCGGATCGAGCCGCAGCGCCCGCTCGAAAGCAGCCGCTGCCTGCCCCCGGTCGCCGAGAAAGCGCCACGTCCCCGCGCGGACAACCTCGGTGAGCATCACCCGCTCCACCGAGTCCGCACGGTCGCACAGGGCCAACGACTCATCCGTACGCCCACAGAAGCGCAACAGGATCGCCATGCGCGCCATCGCTTCGGCCCCCGGCTCCCGGTCACACACCAGGTTGATCGCCCGCAGCCACGGCCGCAGATGCTCGCGAACCACGTCGTTGTCGAGGTCGGCGCCGTAGTCGGTGATGTTCAGGCAGGCATCGGAGAGGCCGGTTGCCGTCACCGTTGCGAGGAAGCGCTCATCGCCGAACCAGGGCGCCGACGCCCACGCAACGCCGGGACGACAGCCGATCACCGAGCCCAACCGCCCGGCCGCGGAATCCATGTCGCCGTCAAGAAAACGCACGTACGCATCGACCACGAACTGCCAGAGATCGCGCGGCGCCGCGACAGCCGCCGCCACTTCGCCGGGAAACTCCCGACGCAGTCCGGCGAGAAACTCGTACGGCTCCGGGTCACTGGGGTTCTCCGCGATCGCCCCAGCGGAATACGCCACCGCCTCGGCCGGCGAGCCACCGCAATGCGCCAGGACCCGAGCAAGGGCAAGCGATACAGACTTCGACACGAAGCGGCACACTACCCGATCGAGAACCAGGTCACCGCCGCCGAGAAGGCCCTGCCGCTGCACGCTGACCGGGCTGGACGGTGGTCTCCGTGCAGCAGCTGACATGCGGTCAGCGGCAGATCCAGATGCCATGGCGGCGGCCGACGAGGCATCATGACGTCATGTCGACCGAGCATCGCGTGGCCGAGGGCGAGCACGGGCCTGCCAACGGTGGCCGGCCAGATCGATGGATCGTCTGGCGGCAGGATGACAACGGCAACCAGTTCGAGGTCGCGCGTAAGAACTCGCGCGTGGACGCTGAACAGCTCGCGGCGGTGATGGAAGCGCGGGGCCACAAGCAGTTGTACTGGGTTGTCAGAGCGCCTGGGTAGCCACACATGAGGCCCGCAGAGGCGCCCGTCCGCCAGCCGGGTACGGCAGACCGTCTGGATCTGGCGGCGACCCCGCCGGCTGTAGTGCCCTGTTGGCCGCAGATGAATGAACCGCCGGCCTTGTCTTGTCATGAGCTTTCATGCCGCGCCGGAGCCCCGTTGATCCTCACCGGTGCGGTCCGTTTCTCCGGACCCAGCCGGCGCGGCCGTATCAATGGGCTCTTTGCCGTTCTCCGGGAAATACTTGCCGAGGTCGGGAAAATCAAGCGGCTTCTCGCGCACGATGACCCGGAACAATGGTGTCCTGGCCATCTCCTCGGCGACCGAGGACCAGCCTCCGTGCCCGTCGTCAGGAAAACGATCACCGACCCGTAGTGCATGGTCGACGGCCCCAGCCATCTGGTCAGCCACGATGAGAGCGCGCTGAAGGTCGTCGCCGTCCAGGTCGAGGGGCTTCCGGCCGAAAACGTAGGCCCGGAGATCCGGTCTCTGGAACAGCATGGCCAGACCGGCATCATAACGTTCATTTGCGTGGTGCAGTGCGTCGTACCTGCTGTACAGATTCGAGATGTGCACCTGTTTCTGCAGTCTTCTCGTCTGCGCGGATGCGAAGTAGATCGCGAAAGCGACTCCGATGAGGCCGAGTGCCTGGAGAATGTTTCCGATCATTTCACTCCACCTGTCACAGCTTGGTTTCCGCCATAATATAGCTCACTGTCAATATCGCTTGAGTCGCGTGATGGCAGATTCTTCCGCAGCAATTGATGCGCACATCGGCTCCCTGGCAGACGTTTGTCCGCATCCAGCGCTTGTCCAGCGGGGCTGTGTCTTCCCGCGCAGCCCACGAGCGGGAATCTGCGCAGCTCGGCCCCTCAGCGGGTCCAGGCCGCGGTCGCGGCGCAACAGCTTCCACCTGTAGAGGTCGGTGGCCACAACGAGCAGGTCCGTCAGCGCCTCACGGTCCGCGGGCGGCCGGGCCTCGAGCTGCGGACCGAACCGCTTCGACCGAGCCCTCGACGTCGCCGGGCGCGGCCTCGCGTTCCTGCTCGACCTCGGCGAAAGCGACCTTGACCGCCTCGTCGAGCAGTCCGTCGCGGCTGCCGAAGTGTCGAAGCATCGTCTGCACAGTTGTGCCGGCACGCGAGGCGACCTCATCGAGGGTGATCTCGACGGTCATTTTTCCTCGCTCAGCTCGCGGGCCGCCCGGACGACCCGCAGCCGGTTGTCAGGACGTTTCTGGCGTGGCGCCGGAATCGTCGCGGAAAGCCAGCCCGGCCGCCTCCATCGCCGTTCGCAGCCGGCCGAGGGCGTAAGGCCCGACCCCGTGCAGTGCCTGCACCTCGCCCTCACTGAGTTCGGCGACCTGTTCGAGCCGGACCACGCCGTGCGCGGTAAGCGCACGTGTCGCGGGAGCGCCGATGTGTGGGAGCGGAATGCCCGGCTCCGGCTCCGGCCGGTCCGGGGCCGACCGGGGATGACCCTCGTGGTCCAGGACGGCGGCGCCGCGCGCCGAGAGCCGGTACCCGATGTCGAGCGATTCGGTCAGCCCGCGCTCCTTCAGCTTGCGCACGTTCTGTTTGAACGACGGAGTGTCCCGTCCCATCCGTTGCGCGAGGTCGGGTGCCCGGGTGGCCGGCAGTTCGTCGATCAGCAGCAGCGTCGCCCGCGTCCACGGCCCGGTCGGCGAGGCGCGGTCGAGCCGGTCGAGCCACGCGACGATCGCGTCGATCTCCGCGGCGTCGGGTACCGCCTCCCGCAGCGCCTGCCGCGGGTCGGCGCCCGCGTACCGCAGCCCGATCCGATACACCGGCCGGTCGCGATGCACGCGGTCCAACCCAAGACGGAGCGCGGCCAGCGACGCGGCGCCGGCGCGGCGGGCGTCCGCGGCGGTCAACGACGTCACCGGTACGCGGTCGACGGAGGTGACCTCGACCAGTCCGACGGCGGTCCGCATCCGGGTACCGACCTTGAGCCGAGGCCGTTCCCATCGACGGAACGCCACATCGACATCGCCGGCCCGGATCGCCGCCAGTTCCGCAGGACGCATCAACACCCACCCAGTTCAGCACACGCCACGAATTCATCCGACAGCCCGTGCATTTTCGTGGGCACACCGCCGCGGATGTGCGGGTTGGGCTTCCCCGGGACGTGGACGCCAGACTATGCCGCGACCTGATGCAGCGTGGTCGGTGTGAGGGTCTGTTTGTAGTCGGCGTGCCGCCGCTGGGCGCGTCGAACCCGGATCCGGTGCCGCGGTCGTGCGGGGGCGTCGGCTCTCTTGACCGCCGACTCACTGCTTTACTACTGTACTAGTAAAGCAGTAAGGGGTTACCTTGTTCGTCTTCCGGCTCGACACCCACTCCGGCGTGCCGCCGTACCTGCAACTCGTTCAGCAGGTCCGCCAGGCGGTGCTGCTGGGCTTTCTCCAACCCGGTGATCGCCTCCCGCTCATCCGCGAGGTGGTCGAGGACCTGGCGATCAATCCGAACACCGTCGCCAAGGCGTACCGGCAGATGGAGCAGGAGGACCTGGTCACCGGCCGGCCCGGCCAGGGCACGTTCGTCAATGAACAGCAGTCGGCTCCGATGTCGGCATCGACGTACACGTCGCTGCGCCGCGGCCTGGCGACCTGGTTGCGCCGCGCCCACGCGGCCGGCCTCGACGAGCAGGCGGTCAACGCGCTTTTTGCTTCCGTCCACCAGCAGACGCGGAATGAGGACGTGGCGTGACGGCGACCGAGTTCGCGCTGCGCACCGACGGTGTGGGCAAGCGGTACCGGAAGGGCTGGGCGCTGCGCGACTGCACGCTGGCCCTGCCGGCGGGCGGCGTGATCGCCCTGGTCGGGCCGAACGGCGCGGGCAAGACCACGCTGCTGCGCCTGGTCGTCGGGTTGCTGGCACCCAGCACCGGCACGGTGGAGGTCCTCGGCCACGACGTCACCGCCAGCACCCCGCAAACCCTGTCCCGGGTCGGGTTCCTGGCCCAGGACCACCCGCTGTACAAGCGCTTCACCGTCGCCGAGATGCTCCGCTTCGGCCGGGCCTGCAACCTGCGGTTCGACCAGGGGCTGGCCGAGCGCCGGTTGGCGAAGCTGGGCATCCCGCTCGACCGCAGGGCCGGCACGCTCTCCGGCGGCCAGCAGGCCCAGGTCGCGTTGGCTCTGGCCCTGGCGAAACGGCCGGATCTGCTCGTCCTCGACGAGCCGGTGGCCAGCCTCGACCCGCTGGCCCGGCACGAGTTCCTGCAGGTCCTCATGGGCGCGGTGGCCGAAGGCGGGGTGACCGTCCTGTTCTCCTCCCACGTCGTGCACGAGCTGGAGCGCGTCTGCGACCACCTGGTCGTGCTCAACAACGGCCGGGTCACGCTCACCGGTGACATCGATACCCTCCTCACCGAGCACCGGCTGCTGGTCGGCCCGCGTACGGCCACCGACGTCGACCGGGCGGGCACCGTCGTGGAGGCCGTCCACAGCGACCGGCACACGACCCTGCTGGTACGCGACGGCGCGATCCCGGCCGCGCCCGGGTGGCAGGCCCAGCCGGTCGCGCTGGAGGACCTGGTGCTGGCGTACCTGCGCCGGCCGTCCGAGCCGAGCGTCGCGGTCACGTCGGGGGTGGCGTCGTGACGTGGTTGATCTGGCGGCAGCACCGGACCGAGGTCTGCGTCCTAGGTCTGGTTGTCGGCATGTTCGGCATTGTCCTGCTCGTGCTCGGGATGCAGGCGCACGACCTGTTCCCCGGCGGTCCCGCCCGGTGTGCGGGAGAGGCCGGTATCAACCAGGCCTGCACGGCCTCTTTCCGCCGGCTCGACGAGGAGTACGGGTACGTCGAGAACCTTCTGGCGGCCTTCTACCTGGTCCCCGTCGTCATCGGTGCGTTCCTCGGTGCGCCGCTGCTCGCGCGCGAACTGGAGGACGGCACCTGGCAGCTCGCCTGGACGCAGGCCGTGCCCCGGATGCGCTGGCTGGCGGCCAAGCTCGCGGCACTGGCCGGCGTCACCGTCACGCTCACCGGGATGTTCACCGCGGTGCTCGTCTGGTTCCGTCAGCCATTCGACGCGTGGGAGGGGCGGTTCCAGTACGACGCCTTCGACCTGGAGGGGCTTGTTCCGGTGGCGTACGCGCTGTTCGCGTTCGGCGTCGCCACCATCGCGGGGGCGATCCTGCGGCGCAGCCTGCCCGCGTTCGGCGTCGCGTTCGCGGCATTCCTCGGCGCCCGGATGGCGGTGGCGCTGTTGGCCCGTCCCGCGTACGCCACGCCGCTCACCACCATGGAGCCGGTCCCCGTCGGCGGCTCGAACGACCGGGTTGGGCACCGGCCCGTGCCGAGCTTCGCTGACTGGACGATCGAGAACGGCTACGCGGACGCCACCGGACGCAGACTGAGCTCAACCGAGTACTACGAACTGGAGGACGCCGCCAACCAGGCCGGCACCAACCTCAACCAGTTCCTGCACGCGCGGGGCATCCAGCAGTTCGGGGTCTACCATCCGGCCGACCGGTTCTGGACGTTCCAGATCATCGAGGCGACCCTGTTCATCGCCGTCACGGCGGTCCTGATCGGCGTGGTGGTGTGGCGGGTCCGACGCCGCATGATTTAGCGCCCCGACCACGGCTGGCGGCCGGGCGGCGTGTCGACGTTCACGCTGTGTGGTCGACGGTTCGTTCGTACTCGGCGGGGCTGCGGTAGCCGAGGGGCAGAGTGGCGACGGCGGCAGCAGCTGCGGATGCCGCTCGCGTCCGTGTGCTGTTCGAGCGGGATGACGCGGAAGTCGGTGGAGAAGCCGGCGATCCGCCCGTCATCGGTCCTGAATCAGCGACCGAGGCCCGCAGGTGGTAACGGCCCGGCGCCACCACGTCGACCAACGGCGTGGCCTGCGGGACGAGCGGGTCGCACCCACGACCTTGCCAGTGGGCAGCATCATGAAGGTGTGGACTGGGGCGGCTCCGCAGGCCTGGCCTTCTGCGGGTATGGCGTCTCGTGCCGAGCCAGCATCGCTACGACCTCGCGGATCTTTCGCTCGCGCGTCTCAGCCCGTTTGACGCCGTTGACCCGGTGGATGAGGGCGAAGCGGTTGGTCTTGGTGAGCACGTCGAACATGCGCTGGGCATCAGGGACAGCGGCGATCGCGGCGATGAGGTCAGCCGGCACCTCAGCTTCCGAGGGCGGGGCGTACGCGGCCGCCCATCGCCCGTCCGCTTTCGCGGCTTCCACCGCGGCGCGGCCCAGGGGCTGCATCCGCCCCTGCGCCTCCAGCCGGGCCACATGGGCGACGTTGCGTTGCGACCAGGAACTGCGGGCAGTGCGCGGGGTGAACCGGATCCACGAGATGTCCTGATTTCCCTTGCGGGCCTGACCATCGATCCAACCGACGCACAAGGCCTCGTCAACCGCCTGCTGCCAGGTCAGCGTCGTGACCGTGCCGCCCTTCCGGCCCAGGGCCAGCCAAACGCCTGCCGACGTGGCGTGGTTGCTCGACAACCACACTCGCAGCGCCTCGGCGTCCGCGACGATCAACTCATCAAGTTCGGCTTTTGCCACAACGGCAGGCTAACCGTTCACCGCGGCAGCAACCTGCGCCCGTCGGGTTCATGGCCCTCGCCGGCTCATCGGCCGGCCTGATCGGCCAGTCGGCAGCAACGACGCCGGCGATTCGTTCAGGGCCGGGGCGTCAAGGCGGTGTCGGCGTGGAGGCATCCGCCGGACCTGCCGACGGCGTGCAGCCCGGCCAGGTCGCCGGCGCCCCAGGTGGCGGCGTCGGCCGTCGGGCGCGCGTACATGATCTCGTGGGGGTCGTTGATGAGCGGGTGGGCCAGGCCCACGGCGTGCCCGAGTTCGTGCAGCAGCAGTTGGCCTCGTGTCATGGTCGAGGACCGGGTGGCGTCGAGAAGGACCATGCCCCTGTCGATGATCAGGGCGTTGTCCCCGGTCTCGGTGAAGCCCGGTATGTACGAGGCGCCGCCGACGCCGGCGATGTCGGCGTGTGCGGCAAGCGGCGTGGTGTCCTGGCCCGGTACGGCCCAGGCGATGATGAGGTGCGTACCGGCCGGGTAGTTGCCAGGGTCGGAGCCGGGCACGACCTGGGTGGTACCTGCGTAGGCAAACGTCAAGCCGCTGGCGCGGGCGATGCGGGCAACGGCGGTCTTGACCGCGCTCAGTGAACCCTGGGGTGCGTGGGTCAGGTTGACGCGGTAGTTGATGGTCTCGCAGGGGTTCCAGCGTGCGATGAGCTCGTGGCCGCTACGCCGGCTGAGGAACGCATACGCGTCGGCGTCGCCGGCGGCCGACGACGGACCGAATTGCCACAGCAGGGGGAAGCTGACGGCGGCGGCCATCAGCCAGCGCAGGGTACGGGCGAGCACAACGATCCGATCTCCGGGGGGCGAGTGCTCTGTCCTTCGGCACGGCACAGCTCGACATGAGCACTACCTGTGGGCCGAACCGAATGGTGAGCGAGCCGGGCGGGCGCGAGACCATGTCCTGGCAAGCGGAAAAGGTCCACCACAGAGGAGGCGGCATGACGAGAATTCCCACGGGCGAGGAAGACGACCTTCCCGACTTCGGTCCTGACTCGCCCGCCGTCGACGCGGAGTCACGTCAGGCCCATATCGAGAACCTGCTCGTCGTCGCCTGATGTCCACCGTTGCAGTTGCTGCCGTGGCCTTCGCCGCCAAGGAACTCGCTCGTCCGCTCAGCAACGAACCCGTCATCTTGAAGCTGCGGACGCGCGCGGCGCACAACGCATCTGGGCCGGCAAGCAGGATGAGGGAATGACCGAGTTCATTGTTGGCCAGGATGACCCCGAGCTGGAGAGGCTTCTCTCCGACGAACTGGACGCCGTCAACCACGCAGCGATCGCCTCCGACGACGAAACGCCGTTCTCCATCCGGGTCACGGCCGCAGACGGAGCCCTGGTCGGCGGCATCACCGGATGGACCTGGGGCGGCTGCGGCGGAATCACCTCACTGTGGTTGCACCCGCAGCTCCGCGGCCAATACCCCGGTGCCCGCCTCCTGGCCGCAGCCGAGAACGAGATTCAGCGCCGCGGATGCGATCGGGTCGTCGTCGCCACCATGTCCTTCCAAGCACCGGAGTTCTACCGGCGTCACGGATACGAGCAGGTCGGCCTGACCCCAGACATGCCGGACGGCACCGCCAAGCACCACTTCCGCAAACGGCTACCCACCACCGAAACAACCACCA
The DNA here is from genome assembly GCF_055586185.1 of Actinoplanes sp. NPDC051405. NCBI lineage: Bacteria > Bacillati > Actinomycetota > Actinomycetes > Micromonosporales > Micromonosporaceae > Actinoplanes > Actinoplanes sp. NPDC051405. The sequence goes on along the minus strand of NZ_JBVJIR010000022.1, from coordinate 160,238 downwards.
CCGAAACCCCCGCAAATCCCTGACCGGAACCGGCGAGGTACGTCCGCAAGACCCACCACCCACCCCGGCCTGCCCGACAAAATCCCCTACAAAGACCAGATCGCGGAAGCCAGACCAGGAACAGCAAGGGGCAACCAAGCACCCGGCCGGAAGCGAAAACCATGCAAGGTTGGGGGCCCCAACCGTCCACCCGCAAGAAAACCAAGAATCCTAAGAACCAGAAGACAGGCGATCCCGAATCTCCCCTTTGAGAATTTTCCCGACCCGAGACCGAGGAAGCTCCGCCCAGACCTCGATCTGTTTGGGCGCCTTGACACCCCCCAGCCGCTCCCTGACAAAGGCCGTGACCTCCGCCGGGTCGACCGAGAACCCGGGGGAGGGCTGCACCACAGCGGTAACCCGCTCACCCCACTTGTCATCCGGCAACCCGATCACCGCGGCCTCGTACACCGCGGGATGGTGCATCAGAGCCTGCTCCACCTCGGCCGAGTACACGTTGTACCCGCCCGTGATGATCATGTCCTTGGCCCGGTCCACGATGAACAGATAATTGTCCGCGTCGAGGTAACCGATGTCCCCGGTATGGTGCCAGCCGTACGCGCCGGCCTCAGCGGTAGCCGCCGGGTTCTTGTAGTAGCCGCGCATCACCAGCGAACCCCGGACCACGATCTCGCCGCGTTCGCCGGGCGGCAACAGAGTGCCCGTACCGTCCATGATGGCCACCGTGACCAGCGGCGACGGGTGCCCGGCCGAGCCGAGCCGGTCCACCGCCAGGCCGCCGCCCGGGTGCAGGTGCTCGGCCGGGGCCATCGTCGAGATCATCATCGGGGCTTCGGACTGGCCGAAGAGCTGGCCCATGACCGGGCCGAACACCTCGATCGCCTCGGTCAGCCGGGCCGTCGACATCGGCGCCGCCCCGTACCAGAAGCATTGCAGGCTTCTCAGGTCCTTCTTGCGCACGTCGGGGTGGGCCAGGGCCAGGTAGATCACCGTCGGTGGCAGGAACGTGTGGGTCACCCGTTGCGCCTCGATCAGGTGCAGGAACTCGCCGACGTCCGGGCGGGCCATGATGACGATGCGGCCGCCCAGGGCCATGATCGGGAAGCAGAGCACCCCGGCTGCGTGGGTCAGCGGGGCCAGGGCCAGGTACGTCGGGCGGCCGCTGAACGGGTAGCTCATCAGCGTGATCGCCGACATCGCCTCCAGGTTGCGGTCGGTGAGCATGACGCCCTTGGGCGTGCCGGTGGTTCCCCCGGTGCCGACCAGCATCACGGTGTCGGGCTGCGAGGGCGAGGGAAGAGCAGTGACCGGGGGACCAGCGGTCCAGTCGGCGAAGGTCACGCCCAGGGGAGTGGGCCCGTCGAGGCAGACGTAGACGCGAACCTTCGGCAGCAGCGGCGCGATCTTCTCGACCAGCGGGGCGTACGCGGCCTGGAAGATCAGGCAGGTGCAGTCGAAGAGGTCGAGCAGCGCCCTGTTCTCCGCGGCTTCGTTGCGCGGGTTGACCGGGCACCACACCGCCCCCAGCCGGGAGATGCCGAAGACGGCCGAGAACGCCACCGGGTCGTTGGCGGACAGGATCGCCACGGACTCGCCGGCGCGCACCCCGCTGCGGTGCAGGGCGCCGGCGACCCGGTGGCTCAGTTGCTGAACCTCGGCGTAGGTCATCGACTCGGTCCCGGCGAGCAGGCACGGCGCGCCGGGGCCGAGCGAGGCCCCCTTGTCCAGGTAGTCGACGAGAGCCATCGCGGGGCTCAGCGTGCCACGGTGACGACGGGTTCGAGGACCAGTCCGAACGTGCGCAGCACGCCGAGCAGCTCGCGGTGCCCGAACGCCTGGCAGGCCGAGGCCAGCCCGGTCCGCCGGGGCGCCTGCTGGACCAGTGACTGCGCGGCCCAGGCCTGCAGCAGGCCGGTCTGCTTGTAGTTGGAGTTGCCGTGGATGACGCAGTGCGCGCGGCCCAGCGGGCCGGAGGCGTACACGGAGTCGACCGAGGTGTTGAGGCGTGGGTTCTCCCTCGGCGGCATGCCGGTCTGCCACTGCTCGGCGATCGCGGCGAGGGCGGGCCCCTGCTGCTCGGCCGGCAGGGTCTTGATCTCGGCTTCCACCATCATGGTGGTGGCCGCGACCGCCTCCATGACGTCGCGGTTCATGACCCCGCCGATCGCCCGGCAGGTGGACACGCGCGGGTCGTCGGCGAACCAGACCGGGTGGCACATGCCGCCCCAGGGCAACGCCAGGGAGGTGGCGTGCCGGCCCGGTACGGTGACCTCGAAGCGGGCCGTCGGGTCCCACTGCACGTACTTGTTCTCGGCCAGGTGGAACCAGTCGGCGGCCAGGATCGCGAAGATGGTCTGCGTCGAGGCGATCGTGGGTGCGCCCTCCCACAGCACCAGGATGTCCAGCGTGTCCATGCCGGGGTGTTCGAGGCACAGGTTCGCGGCGATCTCGCCGGTCGTGTACATCTGCGCGACCCCGGGGGAGATCAGCAGGCCCGCGTCGGCGTACGGCCGGCCCCACTTCTCCTTCGCGTGCAGCAGCCAGTCCTGCTCGCCGGTGGTGTCCAGGTAGTGGCAGCCCGCGGCCAGCGCCGCCTCGGCCACCGGGTCGCCGAGCGTGATGAACGGGCCGACCGTGTTGCACACGACGCTCGCGCCGCGGAACAGCTCGGTCAGGGCATCGGTCTCGTGCTCGACCTCCACCACTTCGTAGTCGGCGGTCTCGATCCCCGGCACCCGGTCCAGCACCTCCCGGAGCCGGTCCTTGTCGCGGCCGGCGGCGATGAAGGGCAGGTTGAGCTCGCGCAGATATTCGCAGATGAGTCGTCCGGTGTAGCCGGAGGCGCCGTAGACCACGACGGGGCGCATGTCACATTCCCATTCCGCCGTCGACCGGCACGCCGGCGCCGGTGATGAACCGGGCCGCGTCGGAGGCGAGGAAGACCACCACGTCACCCATCTCGCGGGCCTCGCCGAGCCGGCCCATCGGGGTCTGGTCGACGACCGCGGCGATCGCGTGGTCGGTGCTGGCGAACAGTCCGAGCGCCGTCACGTCGACGGCGAGTTTCACCCCCATCTCGGTCGGGACCAGACCGGGATAGACGCAGTTCACCCGTACGCCGTAACCGAGCTTGCCGGACTCCATGGCCGCCACCCGGGTCAGCCGGTCGACGGCCGACTTGGACGCCGAGTAGCCGGCGATGCCGGGAAAGGCGATGGTCGCCGCGACCGACGAGATGTTGACGATCGAGCCGCCCCGGCCGGCCGTTCCGCCGGGCCGCATGCTGCGGAAGGCGTGCTTGATGCCCAGGGCCGTGCCGACGACGTTGACCTCGAGCATCCGGGACAGCTCGGCCGGGTCGAAGTCGGCCAGCAACGCGGTGACCTCGACGCCGGCGTTGTTGACCAGGATGTCGAAACCGCCCAACCCGGCCACCGTGGTGGCGCTCGCCGCCTCCCAGGACGCCTCGTCGGTGATGTCGAGCCGGGTGAAGGCCGCGGTCGCGCCGGTCTTGGCGATCAGCTCGGCGGTCTCGCGGCCGAGGTCCTCCAGGATGTCGCCGATCATGACCGCCGCGCCGGCCTCGGCCAGGGACTGGGCGATGGCCGCCCCGAATCCCCGGGCGCCGCCGGTCACGAGCGCCCGCTTCCCGCTCAGATCGATTGAGGTCATGCCTGCCTCCGCTTCTGGTCACGTCGCTGTGCACCGCGGCTCGTGATGCAGGTCACAACGTACGAAGAAAACTGGACGGGTGTCAAGAAATCTCTGGACACCTGTCCAGAAGTGGGGGGCCGGCGTATCGTCCATGGTCAACGGGTCGCGCTCGGGGCTGCGGCCGGGGAGGATGGGCGGGTGACCAACGCGCTGAACACCGACCGGCCGGCCGGGACGGCGACCCCGTCCGGGTCACCGAACGCGGATCGGGTCTCCCGGCGCCAGGTCGACAAGTTCGCCCAGCGTCGCGACCAGCTGGCCGCGGCGGCGCTGCAGACCCTCGCTGAGCTGGGCTACGCACGCACCAGCCTGCGCGAGATCGCCCAGAACACGGACTTCTCGCACGGCGTGCTGCACTACTACTTCGCCGACAAGGTGGATCTGATCATCCACTGCGTCAAGCACTACAAGGCGCTCTGTGTGCAGCGCTACGACGAGATCCTGGCCGCCTCGGCCACCGCCGACGAGCTGGCCGCGGGCTTCGCCGCGGCACTGGCGGTCACGGCCGGCGAGGACGCGACCCTGCACCGGCTCTGGTATGACATGCGCTCGCAGTCGCTGTTCGAGCCGGCGTTCCGTGCCGACGTGCTGGAGATCGACGACAGCTTGCAGCGGATGATCTGGCGGGTGGTGAGCCGCTACGCCGAGCTCAGCGAGCAGGTGCCCACCGTCGTGCCGGCGACGGCGTACGCGATGTTCGACGGCCTCTTCCAGCACGCGCTGCTGCGCCACCTGGCCGGCGCCCCGGACGCCCTGGAGACCTTGCGGACCGAGGCGCTGGCGCTGCTGCCCCGCCTGACCCGGGACTGAGCGCACACTCCAGCGTCCGACGATGTGTGAGTCGTGGCCATGTCACAGGTCTGTCATGCGGCCGTAACGTCGGCGACATCGACCACCATCGAAGAGTGGAGGCTCTGATGGGTCCGCGCCGCCGTCTCCGCCGATTCAGTCGCAGTTTGGTCACTGTCCTGCTCGTTGCCGTCGCGGGGCTGGCCGCCCCCGCCCCGGCCCTGGCCGCCGGCCTGGAACCGGTCACCTCGTTCGGCTCCAACCCCGGCAACCTGGCCATGTACGTCTACCGGCCCGACGCCCTGCCGGCCGGTTCCCCCGCGGTCGTCCTGCTGCACGGCTGCACCCAGAACGCCGCCGGGTACTTCGCCAACTCCGGCTGGCGCAAGTTCGCCGACCAGGCCAGGTTCGCGCTGGTGCTGCCCGAGCAGCGCACCGCCAACAACTCCAGCTCCTGCTTCAACTGGTTCGCCGCCGCCGACACCGCGCGCGACCAGGGCGAGGCTCTGTCCGTACGGCAGATGGTCGACCGGGCGGTGACCGCCTACGGCCTGGACCGGGGGCGGGTCTTCGTCTCCGGGCTGTCCGCGGGCGGGGCGATGAGCGCTGTCATGCTCGCCACCTTTCCCGACGTGTTCGCCGCCGGTTCGGTGGTCGCCGGGCTGCCGTACCGGTGTGCCACCTCGCTGAGCCAGGCCAGCGGGTGCCAGTACACGCCGCCGGACCGGACGCCCGCGCAGTGGGGTGACCTCGTCCGCGGGGCCTATCCGGGTTACGCCGGGCCGCGGCCGAGGGTGGCGATCTGGCAGGGACAGGCCGACTACACCGTGGTGCCCGCCAACGGGGTGGAGCTGCGCGACCAGTTCACGAACGTGCTGGGCGTTCCGGTGCAGCCCACCTCGACCAGCTCGTTGCCGGCCGGCACCACGCTGGAGGTGTACGGCGCCGACCAGGTCCGGCTGTACCGGGTGGCCGGCATGGGCCACGGCACTCCGGTCGATCCCGGGTCGGCGGCCGAGCAATGTGGCACGGCCGCGGCGTACTTCCTGGACACCATCTGTTCGGCGTACCGGGACGCGGTGTTCTTCGGCCTCGTCGCCGGCGGGGGCGGGCCCGGCGAGCCGGAGCCGCCGGTCCCGGCCTGCGTGACCGCGACCAACTACGCGCACGTGCAGGCCGGCCGGGCCTACGTCAGCGGCGGGTACGCCTACGCGCAGGGCTCGGGCCAGCGGATGGGCCTCTACAACGTCTTCACCTCGACCGAGCTGTGCGAGCAGCGCCCGGGTCACTGGGTGATCGGCTGATCGACCAGCAGGTGCGCGTCCGTGGCGGCGCGCACCTGCGGCAGCGTGACCCCGGGCGCCAGCTCGCGCAGTGCGAAGCCCGCCGGGGTCACGTCGAGCACCGCCAGATCGGTGATCACGCGGTGCACGACGCCGCGGCCGGTGAGCGGCAGGGTGCAGCGTTCGACGAGCTTGGCGGCGCCGTCGCGGCTGCGGTGCTCCATCAGCACGATGATCCGGCCCGCCCCGTGCACCAGGTCCATCGCCCCGCCCATGCCCTTGACCAGCTTGCCGGGCACCGTCCAGTTGGCCAGGTCGCCGCCGGCCGAGACCTGCATGCCGCCCAGGATCGCCACGTCCAGGTGCCCGCCGCGGATCATCGCGAACGACAGCGCCGAGTCGAAGTACGCGGCCCCGGCAAGCACGGTGACCGTCTCCTTGCCCGCGTTGATCAGGTCGGGGTCCTCCTGCCCTTTGTACGGGTAGGGCCCGGTGCCCAGGATGCCGTTCTCGGAATGCAGCACGATGTGCACCCCGGCGGGTACGTGCGCCGGCACCAGGGTGGGCAGTCCGATGCCGAGGTTCACGTACTGGCCGTCGGCCAGCTCCCGCGCCGCGCGCCCGGCCATCTCGTCCCGCGTCCAGGCCATCACCGGCCTCCCGGGCGGGTCGTACGCCGCTCGATCCGCTTGTCGCCGGGATCGCGGACCGCGACGACCCGTTGCACGAAGATCCCCGGCAGGTCGACCCGCCCCGGGTCCAGCTCGCCCGGCTCGATCAGCCGCTCCACCTCGGCCACCGTGATCCGCCCGGCCATGGCACACAGCGGGTTGAAGTTGCGGGCCGCCGCGTGGAAGACCAGGTTGCCGTGGCGGTCGCCCACCGCCGCCCGGACCAGCGCGAAGTCGCAGACGATGGCTTCCTCCAGCAGGTACGGGCGCCCGCCGAACTCGCGTACCTCGCGCGGGGGAGAGGCCAGGGCGACCGAGCCGTCACCGCGGTAGTGCCAGGGCAGGCCGCCCTCGGCGAGCAGGGTCCCGGTACCGGCCGGGGTGTAGAAGGCCGGGATGCCGCTGCCCCCGGCGCGGAGCCGTTCGGCCAGGGTGCCCTGGGCGACGAGCTCCACCTCCAGCTCGCCTGCGAGGTAGCGCCGGGCGAACTCCTTGTTCCCGCCGACGTACGAGCTGGTCATCCGGGCGATGCGGCCGGCGCTGAGCAGCCGGCCCAGGCCCGCGTCGTCTACGCCGCAGTTGTTGGAGACCACCCGCAGGTCAGTGGCCGGCCCCGCGAGCAGGGCGTCGATCAGATCCGCCGGTACGCCGCAGAGCCCGAACCCGCCCACGGCCAGGCTCGCGCCGGACGGCACGTCGGCGAGCGCACGGGCGGCACTGGTGACTGTCTTGTCCACGATTCCTCCTCGCGAGGCACCGTAAGCGCGCAAGTGATCTCCAGCTATGTGCGCCGGAACCACAAATAGGCGGCGCTGTCTGTGCCTGCCCCGGAACGGCTGGTGACGCCACATGGCGGAAGTCACCAGCGAACGGCGGTTGATTGTGTGCAGAGCCCACATAGCTGGCCATGAATCCGGCCCATAGTGTCTTGCGTCACAGGGCACCGCCGATCCGCGGTCGTCACCCCCACTCAGAGGAGGTCAGGATGCCCCCGCCGATCCTCCAGGCCCGCGGGCTCGGCAAGCAGTTCCGCGGGTTCCGGGCCGTCGACGGTGTCGACCTCGACATCGCCCCGGACAGCGTGCACGCCCTCGTCGGCCCCAACGGCGCCGGCAAGTCCACGTTGTTCAACCTGCTCACCGGCTTCCTGCGGCCCAGCACCGGCCGGATCACCCTGGACGGCGCCGACGTCACGGGGCTGCCGCCCGAGCGGGTGGCCCGCCTCGGGGTGGCCCGCTCGTTCCAGATCACCACCCTGTTCCCGCAGGTCACCGCCCGCGAGCACGTGGAGCTGGCGCTGCAGGCCCGCACCGGGCTGGGCTGGCGGTTCTGGCGCTCGGAACGGCAGCTCGGCCGGTTCCGGGACCGGGCGATGGAACTGCTCGACGACGTGGGCCTGACGGACGCCGCCGAGGTGTCCGCCGCCGCGCTGGCGTACGGGCGCAAGCGGGCCCTGGAACTGGCCGTCGCGCTGGCGCTGGACCCGCGGGTGCTGTTGCTGGACGAGCCCACCGCGGGCATGGGCGCCGAGGACATCGACCGCACCATCGCGCTGATCCGCCGGGTCCGCCCGGGCCGCACCGTCGTCCTGGTCGAGCACAACATGAGCGTGGTCCGGAACCTGGCCGACCGGGTCACCGTGCTGCAGCGCGGCACCGTGCTGGTCGAGGGCGGCTACGCCGAGGTTCGCGCCGACCCCCGCGTCATCACCGCCTACCTGGGAGAGTCGCATGCTGACCGTTGAGGGCCTCGACGCCTGGTACGGCGAGGCGCAGGTGCTGCGCGACGTGAACCTGGTCGTCGCCGAGGGCGAGATCGTGACGCTGGTCGGGCGCAACGGCGCCGGCAAGACCACCCTGCTGCGCTGCGTCATGGGCCTGCACCCGCAGTGCACCGGACGCATCAGCCTGAACGGCGACGCCGCCTTCGGCACCCGGCCCGCGCACCGGCGGGCCCGGGCCGGCATCGGCTACGTGCCGGACGACCGCGGCATCTACGCGACCCTCACTGTCGAGGAGAACCTGCTGCTGCCCCCGGTCGTCGGCCCGGATCCGTGGTCGCTGGGCCGGATCTACGAGACGTTCCCGGTGCTGCGGGAACGCCGCCGCTTCGCGGGCACCCAGCTCTCCGGCGGCGAGCAGCAGATGCTCGCGCTGGCCCGGGTGCTGCGCAGCGGCGCCCGGATGCTGCTCTGCGACGAGCCCACCGAAGGCCTGTCGCCGCTGCTGGTGCAGCAGATCGGCGACATCCTTCGCGAGATCAAGGCGGCCGGCGTCACCGTGCTGCTGATCGAGCAGAACCTGCACTTCGCGACCACCGTGGCCGACCGCCACCACCTGCTGGCCGAGGGCCGGGTGGTCGAGACCCTCGACAACGGCGCGGTCCGCGAGCGCGAACACGAACTTCTCGCCTACCTCGGCATCTAAGGAGACCCCCCATGAGAACGATCCGGGCGCTGACCGCCGTCCTCGCCACCGGCACGCTGCTCGTCGCCGGCTGCGGTCGCGGCGGCCCGAGCGGTGGCAGCGACGACAAGGTCAGCGGCGGCAAGATCGTGCTGGCCGTCCTCAACGACCAGTCCGGCGTCTACGCCGACCTCTCCGGCCGTAACAGCGTCGAGGCGGTCCGGATGGCCGTCGCCGACTTCCAGGCCAAGTACGGCGACCGGGCGCTGACCAAGGACATCGAGGTCGTCACCGCGGACCACCAGAACAAGCCGGACATCGCCAACTCCAAGGCCCAGGAGCTCTACGACCGGCAGCAGGCCGACATCATCCTCGACGTGCCCACCTCGTCGGCGGCGCTCGCGGTGGCCAACGTGGCCAAGGCGAAGAAGAAGCTCTATTTCAACATCGGCGCCGCCACCACCGAGCTGACCGGCAAGCAGTGCAACATGTACACCTTCCACTACGCGTACGACACGTTCATGCTCGCCTACGGCACCGGCTCGGCGGTGACCAAGGAGGGTGGCAAGAACTGGTACATCGTGTACCCGGACTACGCCTTCGGGCAGGACATGGAGAAGTCGTTCTCCGCCGCCATCACCGCGGCCGGGGGCAAGGTGCTGACCAAGGACCCGACGCCGTTCCCGAACGACAACTTCTCCACCTTCCTGCTCAAGGCGCCCGGGATGAACCCCAGGCCGGACGTGCTGGGCACCATGCAGGCCGGTGGTGACCTGGTCAACCTGGTCAAGCAGTACAACGAGTTCAAGCTGCGGGAGAAAGGCATCAAGCTGTCGGTCGGCCTGATGTTCATCACCGACATCCACTCGCTGGGCCCGGACGCGTTCGCCGGCACCACCTTCACCGACGCCTGGTACTGGAACTTCGACGACCGCAACCGGCAGTGGGCCGACAAGTTCACCGCGAAGACCCAGACCCGGCCGTCGTTCGCGCACGCCGCCAACTACTCGGCTGCGCTGCAATACCTCGAGGCGGTTCAGCGGGCCGGGACCGACGCGTCGGACGCCGTCGTGGGCAAGCTTGAGGGCTACCAGTACGACGACGTGTTCGCTCGCAACGCCACCGTGCGCGCCGAGGACCACCGGGTCATCCACGACGTCTACCTGGCCGAGGTGAAGCCGAAGAGCGAGGTCAAGACCGACTGGGACTACGAGAAGATCCTGCGCACCATCCCGGCCGCGGAGGCGTTCCGGCCGGCCGGGGCGGGCGGCTGCACGCTGTGAGCGGCTTCCTCCAGCAGTGCTTCAACGGGCTGGTCAGCGGCGGCTTCTACGCGCTGCTGGCGCTGGGGCTGGCGGTGATCTTCGGGATGCTGGGCGTGGTCAACTTCGCCCACGGCGCGTTCTTCATGCTGGGCGCGTTCGGGGCCTACATCGCCCTGGCCGAGTTCGGCGTGCCGTTCTGGGTGGCGCTGTTTTTGATCCCGGCGGTGCTGTTCCTGCTCGGCGCGCTGCTGGAACGCACGCTCATCCGGCGGCTGGTCCCGTTCGACCCGCTCTACAACTTCCTGCTGACCTTCGGGCTGACCCTGGTCCTGCAGGACGCGGTCAAGCGCGAGTACGGCGTGCAGTCCCAGCCGTACCCGCGCCCCGCGGAGCTGTCCGGCTCGCTGAACCTGGGGCTGTTCGACTACCCGGCGTACCAGGTCTTCGTGCTCGCCGCGGCCGTCCTGCTCTGCGTCGCGGTCTGGCTGATCCTGACCCGGACCCGGGTCGGCATGGTGGTGCGGGCCGCCACCGAGCGCCCGGAGCTGACCCGGGCGCTCGGGGTGAACGTGGGCCGCTGGGTCACCCCGGTCTTCGCCTTCGGGGTGGCCCTGGCCGGCCTGGCCGGCGTGTTGGCCGCGCCCATGCGGGCGGTCAACCCGCTGATGGGCGCCGACCTGATCATCGCGGTCTTCGCCGTGGTGGTGATCGGCGGGCTGGGCTCGGTCTTCGGCTCGGTGCTGGCCGGCTTCGGCATCGGCCTGGTGCAGTCGCTGGGCAACCTCTACGTCCCCGCGCTGTCCCAGACGCTGATCTTCATCATCATGGCCGGGGTGCTGCTCTGGCGCCCGGCCGGGCTGTTCGGCCGCGAGGAGGCCCGCACGTGATCCGGATGTTCCTGCGTCACACCGAACCGGCCGCCCGCCGCCCGCTGCGCTATCTGCTGCTCGCCGCCGGTCTGCTGGTGGCGCTGGCCCTGCCCTGGCTGATCTATCCGCCGGTGGCCATGGACATCGCCTGCTGGGCCCTGTTCGCCGCGGCCCTGGACCTGCTGCTCGGCTACACCGGCCTGCTCTCCTTCGGCCACGCCGCGTTCTGGGGCACCTCGGCCTACGCCGCCGGCCTGATCGCGATCCACAGCGGACTCCCGTTCCCGGCGGCCGTGCTGGGCGGCGCGGTGCTGGCCGCGGCGCTGGCGGTGCCGATCGGCTACCTGTGCGTGCGCAACAGCGGCATCTACTTCGCGATGGTCACCCTGGCCTTCGCCCAGATGGTCTACTTCGTGGCCAACCAGTGGCGCTCGGTCACCGGTGGTGAGAACGGGTTGCAGGGCATCCCGCGCGAACTGCTCGGCCTGGATCTGAGCGACCCGTTCGTCTTCTACTACGCCGGGCTGCCCATCGTGCTGCTGGCGCTGTGGGGACTGTGGCGCATCGTGCACTCGCCGTTCGGGCACGTGCTGGTGGCCATCCGGGACAACCCGGCCCGGGCCAGGGCCATCGGCTACCCGGTGGAGCGGTACAAGCTGCTGGCCTTCGTGCTCTCCGCGGCGCTGTCCGGGCTGGCCGGCGGCCTGTTCGCGATCAGCCACGGCTTCGCCTCGCTGCAGGAGGTCAACTGGACCACCTCCGGCAAGGCCGTGATGATGGTCGTGCTCGGCGGCATCGGCTCGCTGTGGGGCAGCACCCTGGGGGCCGCGCTGGTGGTGCAGCTCGAGGACTATCTGTCCACCTCCGGCTTCGACGGCATCGGCATCGTCACCGGCACGGTGTTCGTCCTGGTGGTGCTCCTCTTCCGGCAGGGCCTGTGGGGCGGCGCCCGGCAGCTGGGTGCGGCCGCCGACCGGGCCCGGCGCCGCCGGGGAAAGCCGCCCGAGCCCGACTCCGCCGAGGCGGTACCCGTCCCGTCCACGACCACCCGCGAAGAGGAATCATGGACACCATCACCCAGGGGCTGAGCGTCCCACACGAGGTCCTGGCCGGGCGCACCGCCGTGGTCACCGGCGGAGCCGGTGGCATCGGCCGGGCCTGCGCCGAACGGCTGGCCCGGGCCGGCGCCCGGGTGATCGTGCTGGACCGCGACGGCGACGCGGCCGCCCGGGTCGCCGCGGAGATCGGCGGCAGTGCCGAGACCGTGGACCTGTCCGACCTGGCCGCCGTCGACCGGCTGGACCCGGCCGTCGACATCGTGATCAACAACGCCGGGCTGCAGCACGTCGCGCCGCTGCACGAGTTCCCGACGGAGACCTTCTCGCTGATCCTGCGGCTCATGCTGGAGGCGCCCTTCCGGCTGGTGCGCCGCTGCCTGCCGCACATGTACGCGCAGGGCTGGGGCCGCATCGTCAACGTGTCCTCGGTGCACGGGCTGCGCGCCTCGCCGTACAAGGCGGCGTACGTGTCGGCCAAGCACGGGCTGGAGGGCCTGTCCAAGGTGATCGCGCTGGAGGGGGCACCGCACGGGGTCACCTCCAACTGCGTCAACCCCTCGTACGTGCGCACGCCGCTGGTCGAGGCGCAGATCGCCGCGCAGGCTGCCAGCCACGGCATGAACGAGACCCAGGTGGTCGAGGAGGTCATGCTGGCACCGGTCGCTCTCAAGCGGCTGGTCGAGCCCGAGGAGGTCGCCGAGCTGGTGGCGTACCTGTGCTCGCCGCCGGCGTCCTTCATCACCGGCGCCTCGATGGTCCTGGACGGCGGATGGACAGCGCATTGAGCAGCGCGTTCCTGGAGCTGCTGCTGCGGGAGGCGGCGGCCGTCGAGTTCGAACGGCCGCTGCTGGAGGCCCGCGCCCAGGGCCGCCCGGCCCGGGAACTGGCCGAGCTCGACGAGCTCAAGGCGCTCGCCCTGCAGGTCCGGGCCCTGCTGGAACGGCGGCGCCGGCGCGAGGCCGAGCTCAGCGCGCTGGTCGACACCGTCGGTGACCTGGCCACACTGCGCGAGATCGACGCGGTGCTGGAGGCCATCGTGCGGCGGGCCCGCGAGCTGCTGGACGCCGACGTCGCCTACATGACCCTCAACGACGAGGAGCGGGGCGACACGTACATGCGGGTCACCTACGGCTCGGTGTCGGCCCGCTTCCAGCAGCTGCGGCTGCCGCTCGGGGCCGGGCTCGGCGGCCTGGTCGCGCAGACCGCCGCGCCGTACGTCACCGCCGACTACAGCGCCGACGCCCGCTTCCAGCACCTCGACGAGATCGACGGCGGGGTCAGCGAGGAGGGCCTGGTCGCGATCCTCGGGGTGCCGATGCGGCTGGGCACCCGGGTGCTGGGGGTGCTGTTCGCGGCCAACCGCAGCGCGCGCCCGTTCACCCGCCAGGAGGTGACGCTGCTGGGCTCGCTGGCCGCGCACGCCTCGGTGGCCCTGGACAACACCCGCCTGCTCGGCGAGACCCGGGCCGCCCTGGAGGAGCTGGGCGCGGTCAACACCGTCGTCCGGCGGCACAGCGACTCGCTGGAACGCGCGGCCGAGGCGCACGACCGGATGACCGAGGTGATCCTGCGCGGCGGCGACCTGGACGACCTGGCCGGCGTGGTGGCCGAGGTGCTCGGCGGCGAGCTGGCCATCCTGGATGCCGACGGGCACTGCCTGGCCGCCGTCGGGGCCATCGCCGAGGTCGCCTCGCTCGCCGGTACGGCCGTGGCCGGCAACGGGCTCGGCCGGGCCACCCGGCACGGTGAGCACTGGGTGCTGGCCGCCGGCGCCGGCAGCGAGGCCCTGTGCACCCTGGTGCTGCACGCTCCCGGGGAGCTCAGCGAGACCGACACCCGGATCCTGGAACGCGCGGGCGTGGTGACCTCGCTGCTGCTGCTGTTCCGGCGCAGCCTCGCGCAGGCCGAGGGCCGGGTCCGCGGCGAACTCCTCGAGGACCTGCTCAGCCGCGGCGTCGAGGACCCGGTGACGGTCCGGCAACGGGCCCGAAGGCTGGGCGTCGACCTGGACGCCGCGCACGTGCTTGTGGTGCTGACCTGCCCGCCGCGCCAGCGGGAACGCGCCGCCCAGTGGAGCTCCGCGCACGCGGCGGCCTGCGGCGGGCTGGCCGCGCAGCGCGAGGACAACGTGACCCTGCTGGTCGGGGGCGACCACCCCGGCGACGCGGCCCGGCGGATGGCCCGTGAGCTGGGTGCCTATCTGGGCGTACCGGTGACCGGGGGAGGGGCGGGACCGGTTGACGGGCCGCAGCGCGTCCCCGAGGCCTACGCCGAGGCGCAGCGCTGCGCCTCGGCGTTGCTGGCGCTGGGCCGCGCCGGCGACGGCGCCAGCGCCGCCGAGCTGGGTTTCGTCGGGCTGCTGGTCGGCGCGGACCGCGACGTCGGCTCCTTCGTCACCGACACCATCGGCGCGCTGCTGGAGTACGACCGCCGGCGCGGCACCGCCCTGGTCCAGACCCTGGAGTCCTACTTCGACGCCGGGGCCAACGCCGTGCGGGCGGCCGAGGTGCTGCACGTGCACGTCAACACGGTGACCCAGCGGATCGCCCGGATCGCCCAGGTGCTCGGCGCGGAATGGCAGCGCCCCGACCGCAGCCTGGAACTGCAACTCGCGCTGCGCCTGCACCGGCTGGGCAGCGGCGGTCCCGGCACCCACAACCGGCCGGCGAACAGTGTGGTCCGAGCCCATGGTCCCGGCAACGGGCGCGTCGGAGCATGACGGGCATGCTCCCTTCAATTCTGGCCGCCGTACTCGTGATGGCCCTGTCCCCGGCCCCCGCCGCCGGGGCGGCCTGCGCCGCACCCACCGTGCCCGGCGCGGAACGTCAGCAGGCCGCGTGCCTGAGCGATCTCACCACCGCTGGCACCGTGGCCTCCGGCCACACCGACCCGGCCGACTGGGCCGGGCTGACCCCGGCCGGGGCCCGCAACCCCAGCGGCGTGCCCGGTGTCCAGATCGACGGCTACTTCCCGGACACCTCGACCGGCAACACGACCCGCGGCTGGAACCACGACGCGCAGTTCGTGCTCCGGCTGCCGGAACGCTGGAACGGCGGGCTCGTCGTGGCCGGCTCACCCGGGGTACGCGAGCAGTACGCCAACGACTTCGCGATCAGCGACTGGGTGCTGGCCCAGGGCTACGCGTTCGCCGCCACCGACAAGGGCAACGTCGGGGCCACGTTCCACCGCGACGGCGTGCGGCCAGGCGACGCCATCGTGGAATGGAACCAGCGGGTGACCCAGCTGACCCGGGCCGCCCGGGCCGCGGTCAAGCAGCGGTACGGCCACCAGCCCCGGCGCACCTACGCGGCGGGCCTGTCCAACGGTGGCTACCTCGTGCGCTGGCAACTGGAGAACCACCCCGAGCTGTTCGACGGCGGCGTCGACTGGGAGGGCACGCTGTGGCACCCGGCCAAGCCCAGCCTGCTGACGTTCCTGCCGCCGGCGCTGCGGGCGTGCCCCCGGCAGGCGGAGGCCGAGATCCTGGCCGCCGGTTTCGCACCGGGCTCGGAGTTCCTCTGGGACTACCACTACCGGGTCTACTGGGACCTGACCCAGCGCATCTACCGCGAGGAGCTCGACCCCGGCTACGACGGCCCGGCCGAGGCGGGCACGCCGTTCTGCGCCTCGGGGACGCCGGCCTGCGACGCCGACTACGACTACGCGACCCGGCCCGCGGGGGTGCGCGCGGCGATCGCCCGGATCGCCCTGACCGGGCGGATCCAGCGCCCGCTGATCACCCTGCACGGCACCCTGGACACGCTGCTGCCGATCACACAGGACTCCGACGTGTACGCCGCCATGGTCCGCGACCGGCACCGCGACCGGATGTTCCGCTACTACCGCATCGAGGGCGGCAACCACGTCGACGGCCTGTACGACGCCTATCCCGACCGGCTGAGCCCGATCCTGCCGTGCTTCCGTACCGCCTTCACGGCGCTGACCGGCTGGACCGAGCACCGGACCGTCCCCGCGCCCAGCCACACGGTGGCCCGCCCGGAATCGGGCGACCTGGCCAACACGTGCTCGCTCAGCGGTTGAGTGAGGCGGGGCCCGGGACGACGGGCAGGCTCTGCAATCCGCGCATGATGAGACCCGGGCGCCAGGTCAGCTCGCCGGCCGGCACCGCCAGTCGCAGCCGCGGGAAGCGGGCCAGCAGCTTGCCGAAGGCGACCTGGGCCTCCAGCCGGGCCAGTGGTGCCCCGAGGCAGTAGTGGATGCCGTGGCCGAAGGCGAGGTGCGGATTCTGGGCGCGGTCCAGCCGCAGCTCGTCGGGCTCCGGGAACCGCCCCTCGTCGCGGTCGGCCGCGAGCAGCGCCACCAGCACCGCGTCGCCGGCGTGGACGGTGGTGCCGCCGATCTCCAGGTCCTCGGTCGCGACGCGGAAGGTGGCGGTCTCGACCGGCCCCTCGAAGCGCAGGAACTCCTCGATCGCGCCGGGCAGCAACGCCGGTTCGGCGCGCAGCCGGTCCCACCGCTCGCGCCGGTCGAGCAGCAGCCAGGCGCCGTTGCCGATCAGGTTGACCGTGGTCTCGTGACCGGCGATGAGCAGCAGGAAGACCATCGAGGACAGCTCGTCCTCGGACAGCCGGTCCTGCTCGTCGCGGACGCCGATCAGGCCGGACAGCAGGTCGTCGCCGGGATGCGCGCGCCGCTCGGCGATCAGCCGGCGGATGTAGGCGACCATCGCCTGCATCGCGCCGGGCAGCTGCTCACGGCTCGCCGAGCCGGCCACGATGGTGTTCGACCAGGTGCGGAACGAGTCGCGGTCGGCCACCGGCACCCCGAGCAGCTCGCAGATGACCTGGATCGGCAACGGGAACGCGAACGCGTCGATCAGGTCGACCCGCTCCCGGCCGGTCATCGCCGCCAGCAGCTCCTCGGTGATCTCCTCGATCCGCGGCCGGAGTGCCTCGATGCGCCGGGCGGTGAAGGCCCCGGCGACCAGGCGGCGCAACCGGGTGTGGTCGGGCGGATCGGCCGAGAGCATGTGCCGGGATACGGCGGCGTTGATCAACGGTGGCAGGGCGCGGTCGGTGGCCAGTCCGACCGGGCGGGCCTTGGACAGCCGTGGGTCGGTGAGGGCCTGGCGGGCGTCGTCGTACCGGGTAACCAGCCAGGCGGTCACTCCGCTGGGGAGCCGGACGCGGCGGACCGGAGTGGTCGCGCGCCACCGGGCGTACACCGGGTGGGGATCGGCCTGGAACGCCGGATCGGCGAAGTCCTCCTGGAGTTCCTGCGTCATCGCGCCACTCCGTCCTATCGGCAACCGTCTATGACGGTACCGCGCCGGTGCCCCGCTACGGGGCCGGCACCGCACGCCGTGGCAGGGTGCCGGTATGCGACTTTCGATCTGGCCCGGCGCCGGGCAGCCCTACGGTGAGGTCTTCCGGAGCTGCTGGCCCGGGACATCGCCGGCTACCGCGAGCTCGGCCTGGACGAGCTGATCGTGCCGGACGGCCTGCTCGGCGCGGGCGCGGACCGCCGCAAGGCCAGGGACACGATTCTCGCCCTCGTCCGTGGCTGAGGCGCGGGCCCGGGGCGTTTACCCCGGAACGCTCCGGGTAGCCGGGCCACGGGAGGTACAAGATGCGAGCAATGGTCTATCGCGGTCCATACCGGGTACGGGTCGAGGAGAAGGACCGCCCGGTGATCGAGCATCCCAACGATGCGATCGTGCGGGTCACCCGGGCCGCGATCTGCGGCTCCGACCTGCACCTTTATCACGGGATGATGCCCGACACCCGGGTCGGTTCGACCTTCGGGCACGAGTTCATCGGCGTCGTCGACGAGGTGGGCTCGTCGGTGCGCAACCTCAAGCCGGGTGACCGGGTCATGGTCCCCTTCAACATCTTCTGCGGCACGTGCTTCTTCTGCGCCCGCGGCCTGTACTCGAACTGCCACAACGTGAACCCCAACGCCACCGCGGTCGGCGGGATCTACGGCTACTCGCACACCACCGGCGGCTACGACGGTGGCCAGTCGGAGTTCGTGCGGGTGCCCTTCGCCGACGTCGGGCCCACGATCATCCCGGACTGGATGGACGAGGACGACGCGGTGCTGCTGACCGACGCCACCGCCACCGGCTACTTCGGCGCCCAGCTGGGCGACATCGTCGAGGGTGACGTGGTGGTGGTCTTCGGGGCCGGCCCGGTCGGGCTGATCGCGGCCAAGTCGGCGTGGCTGATGGGCGCCGGCCGGGTGATCGTCATCGACCACCTGGAGTACCGGCTGGAGAAGGCGCGGACCTTCGCGCACGCCGAGACGTACAACTTCACCGAGTACGACGACATCGTCGTGCACATGAAGAAGATCACCGACCACCTGGGCGCCGACGTGGCGATCGACGCCGTGGGCGCGGAGGCGGACGGCAACTTCCTCCAGCACGTGACGACCACCAAGCTCAAGCTGCAGGGCGGGTCGCCGATCGCGCTGAACTGGGCGATCGACTCGGTGCGCAAGGGCGGGACGATCTCGGTGATGGGGGCCTACGGGCCGATGTTCAGCGCGATCAAGTTCGGTGACGCCCTGAACAAGGGCCTCACCCTGCGGATGAACCAGTGCCCGGTGAAGCGGCAGTGGCCCCGGCTGTTCGAGCACGTGAAGAACGGCTACCTCAAGCCCAGCGACATCGTCACGCACCGGATCCCCCTGGAGCACATCGCCGAGGGCTACCACATCTTCTCGGCGAAGCTCGACAACTGCATCAAGCCGATCATCGTCCCGAACCCCGTCTGAGCCCAGGGAGACAGAAATGCCCTACACACCGGAAAAGCCGAAGCTGGCCGAGTCGAGCGACCAGCTCCGCGCCCGGATCCCCGGCTGGGGCGTGGATCTGGACCCCAAGGACCGGCCGTCGGTGCCCAGGGAGCAGTTCGATCCGACCTTCAGCGGCGCGCACTGGGAGTTCCCGGAACGCCAGCCGGAGAAGTTCCCCCGGGAACGCTCGATCGAGCACAAGTTCCTCACCCCGGTCTTCGGCACGTCCTGCCCGCCCAAGGGCCTGTCCGGGGTGATCCGCCGGTACGCCTACAAGGAGTACAGCGAGGCCCGGGCCGCGCACTGGCTGCTCCTGCTGGCCGCCGACCGGGTGGACACCGTGGAGAGCACGCTGCGCTCGTTCGCGAGCCTCCACCCGGACAATCCGATCACCGAGACCGGGGTGCTCAGCGAGTTCAGCCACCACGGCATCACGTCGCGATTCGGCCGCAAGCGCGCCGACGTCAAGCACCAGTGGATCGACCCGATCATCGTCGGGGCGCCGTGGGTGCTGGGCGGGGTGCTGGCGTACCGGATCGCCAAGCGGGTGGCCGGCCGCTAGGACCGCGTTCGCGCAGGTGGGCTACCGTGGGCGGCCATGTCCGAGCAGCCGCCCCCCGCCTGGATCCACTGGCCGATCCGGGTCCTCGCCGTGGTCTTCGTCCTGCCGTTCCGGCTGCTGTGGGAGCTGTCCCGGCTGATCGGCCGGTTCCTGGCCCGCTACGTCGGCCGGCCCCTGGCCTGGCTGTGGCACTACGCGGTGGCGGTGCCGGCCGCGTTCCTGTGGCATTACCTGGTCGCGGTGCCGGCCGCGTTCCTGTGGCATTACCTGGTCGCGGTGCCGGCCGCCTTCCTGTGGCACTACCTGGTTGCCGTCCCGGCGGCCTGGCTGTGGCAGCGGGCATTGCGGCCGGCGCTGGAGTGGCTGGCGCGGTGGTTGATCGTCGTGCCGGCGCAGTGGCTGTGGCGGCAGCGGCGGCAGTTGCTACGGCCCTTCGCGCTGGTGCTGCACTACCTGCTCGTCGTGCCCCTTGTTTGGCTATGGGCGGTGACCGCGCCGGTGTGGCGGGGGGCGTGGTGGGTGCTGGCCGGACTGGGCCGGGGCATCGCCGCGATTCTGGCCGCCGGGTGGCGCGGTGCCGGCTGGCTGCTGCGCCAGGTCTACCGCTGGGTGCTGCGACCGGCCGGACTGGCGATCGCCTGGTGCTGGCGGTGGACCGTCGTGCCGGTGTGGCGCGCCGTCGCCGCCGCCGGGCGGTGGGTGCACTCGTCGATCCTGCACCCGGGTGCCGACGCGGCCCGGGCCGTGCTGGTCGCGGTGGGCATGCGGCGCTGAGCGTCGCGGCGTTGTTGACACGACGGAAACCTGCGGGCAATCTGTGTTAACGGTCACATAGATCGTCACCGATTGGAAGCAGGTCGTGATGCTGCTCGGACGCCGCGCGCGGGCCCTCGTCGCCGCTCTTGCCGGGACCACCACGGTCCTCGCCCTCACCGGGGCGCCGGTGCTCGCGGCGCCGGTGACGGTGGCCAACGGGACCCAGTTCACCGACACCTCCGGGGCTGTGGTGCACGCGCACGGCGGCGGCGTGCTCAAGGTGGGTGCGTACTACTACTGGTTCGGCGAGAACCGCAACGCCGACAACACCTTCCGGTACGTCTCGGCGTACCGCTCGACCGACCTCAGGACCTGGGAGTTCCGCAACCACGTGCTCACCCAGTCGTCGGCCGCCGAGCTGGCCAGCGCCAACATCGAGCGGCCCAAGGTGATGTACAACGCGAGCACCCGGCAGTTCGTCATGTGGATGCACAAGGAGACCGCGACGGACTACGCCCAGGCGCGGGCCGCGGTCGCCGTGTCCAGCACTGTGGACGGCGCCTACACGTACCGGGGCAGCTTCCGGCCGCTGGGCACCCACATGTCGCGGGACATCACCACGTTCGTCGACGACGACGGCGCCGGCTACATGGTGTCCTCGGCCAACGAGAACCGCGACCTCAACGTCTACCGGCTCACCAGTGACTACACCGGCGTCGCCGCGCTGGTCCGCAGCTGGCCCGGCGACGTCCGCGAGGCGCCGGCGCTGTTCAGGCGCAACGGCGTCTACTTCATGCTCACCTCCGGGGCCACCGGCTGGAACCCCAACCAGCAGAAGTACTCGTCGGCCACCAGCATCACCGGCCCGTGGAGCGCCTGGGCCAACGCGGGGGACGCGACGGCGTACGGCTCGCAGACCGCGTACGTCCTGCCGGTCGCGGGCACCGCCGGGACCGCGTACCTGTACCTGGGCGACCGCTGGGGCAACTCGCTGGGCGGCACGGTCAACGACTCCCGCTACGTCTGGGCGCCGCTGCGCTTCCCGAGCGCCACCACGCTGGCCCTGGACTACTTCCCGTCGCTGGTCATCGACACCGCCGCCGGCACGGTCGCCGGGTCGGCGGGCTCCTGGAGCACCGTGGTCGCGCGGCACTCCGGCAAGTGCGTCGACGTGGTCGGCGGCTCGACCGCTGATCTCGCCGAGGCGATCCAGTACACCTGCGGCACCGGCCTCAACCAGCAGTGGCACCGCCGCGACCTGGGCAACGGCTACGTGCAGCTGGAGGCCCGGCACAGCGGCAAGTGCCTGGACGTGGCGGACGCGTCGACAGCCGACAACGCCCGGGTCGTGCAGTACACCTGCGGGACGGGCACCAACCAGCAGTGGCAGGTGCAGGACGCCGGCGGCGGTTACCACCGGCTCGTGGCCCGGCACAGCGGCCGGTGCCTCGACGTCATCAGCGGCGGGACCGCGGACGGCGTACGGCTCATCCAGTACGCCTGCGGCGCGGGCGCCAACCAGCAGTGGCTCAACCGGGCCGCCTGACATCGCGGTGAGCGTGGCGCTCAGATCCGGACGGGTGCGGCCGATGGGCAGCAAGGAGGGTGCACACCGCCCCGGTCGCTGAGAAGGGCAAAACGTGTCTGGACGTCGAGCGCCACAGGTGGCCGCGGCCCCGGCCGGTTCACTGCCGTCCGGGATCGACGCCGCCGTGCTCGCCGCGGCGCTGCCGCACGCCATCTGGGTGCTCACCGGGGCGGGCGAGATCGAGTACGCCAACCGTGGCCCCGGGAGCCCGGGCGAGCCGTGGAGTTCCCTGGTACATCCGGAGGACCTCGCGGCCGTGGAGTCCACGGCCCGGGCGGCGAGCGCGACGCCGTACGAGCTGGAGTGCCGGCTCAAGCGGGTGGACGGCTCGTACGGCCGGCACAGTATGTGCTTCACCCCCGTGGACGGCCGGCCCGGCGCGTGGATCGCGACGGGCACGGACGTCGAGGAGCGCGCGGCGCTGCGCGAGGAGCTCGCCGGCACCCGGCGCCGCGTCACCGAGACCCTCTCCCTGCTGGAGGCTCTCGAGGCGGCCGCACCGGCCGGGTTCGGCTTCGTGGACAGCGGCTCCCGGCTGATCCGGGTCAACGAGACGCTGGCCGCCATGGGCAGCGTCCCGCGCGCCGAGCAGCTCGGGCGGCCGGTCCACGAGGTGCTGCCGGGCGTGTGGCCGCAGATCGAGGCGAACTACCACCGCGCGTGGCAGACGGAGACGGCGATCGTCGGCACGGTGGTCACCGCTCCGTCGCCGGGGGAGGCCGACGGTCCCCGTTCGTGGCTCGCCGGCTGCTACCCGGTGCGGGTGGAGGACCGGATGATGGGCGTCGGCCTGGTGCTGGTCGACGTCACCGAACGCGAGCAGGCCCAGGCGTTCCGCTCCGTGATCATGGACGACATGGCCGAGGGGCTCTACACGGTCGACGGCGACGGCAAGCTGACCTCGATGAACCGGGCAGCCTCGGAGATGCTCGGCTGGGCGGAGAAGGACCTGCTCGGCCTCTCCGTGCACGCCACGGTGCACGCGGTGCCGTGGCACGGGACGCCGCAACCGGAGAGCGAGTGCCCGCTGCGCCGCATCCGCACGGCCGGGCAGTCCGTGCAGACGGTCGACGAGACCTTCGTACGCCGCGACGGCACCACCTTCGGCGTGGCGTGCTCGGTCGCAGCGCTGGAGACCGGCGGTGGGCAGCCCGGCGCGGTGGTCACCTTCCGCGACATGACCGAGGTCCGTCGCGCCGAGCTGGAGGCGCGGCACGACCAGAAGCTGGAGTCACTGGGCCGGCTCTCGGCCGGGCTGGCCCACGAGATCAACACGCCGATCCAGTTCGTCGGGGACAACACCCGGTTCCTGGCCGACGCGTACCAGGACATGCTCGACCTGCTGCTGGTCTACCGGGAGTGCATGACGCCGGCGCTGGGGGAGCTGCAGTGGAGCGAGCGCACCGAGCGCGCCCAGCGGGCCGAGGCCAAGGCCGACGTCGAGTACCTCGCCGCGGAGATCCCGGCCGCGGTCAGCCAGAGCCTCGAGGGCGTCGAGCGGGTGGCCTCGCTGGTCCGGGCGATGAAGTCGTTCAGCTACAAGGACTCCACCGAGCAGTCGTACGCCGACCTCAACGAGGCCGTCCGGACCACCCTCACGGTGGCCCGCAACGAGGTCAAGTACGTCGCTGACGTGGTCCTGGACCTCGGTGAGCTGCCCGACGTGCTGTGCCACCTGGGCGACCTCAACCAGGTCTTCCTCAATCTGCTGGTCAACGCGGCCGACGCGCTCAAGGACAAGGCCGAGCGGGGCGAGATCCGGATCAGCTCCCGCACGGACGGCCCCACCGCGGTGCTCACCTTCGCCGACAACGGCACCGGCATCCCGGCGGACATCCAGCAGTCGATCTTCGAGCCGTTCTTCACCACCAAGGAGGTCGGCAAGGGCACCGGGCAGGGCCTGGCGCTGGCCCGGGCGGTGCTGGAGAAGCACGGCGGCAGCATCGAGGTGCGGTCCGTGGTGGGTGAGGGGACCGAGTTCATCCTGCGGCTGCCCATCGCCGGCAAGCCGGACGCCTCATGAGCAAGGCCCGCGCCCTGTTCGTCGACGACGAACCGCGCATCCTCGACGGGCTGCGCCGCTCGCTGCGGGGCAAGCGGGGCGAGTGGGAGATGGCGTTCGTCTCCGACGGCGCCGAGGCTCTGGAGCTGCTCGCCCAGCAGCCGTACGACGTGGTGGTCTCCGACATGCGGATGCCCGGGATGGACGGCGCCGAGCTGCTCACCAACGTCAGCCGGCGGCACCCCGAGGTGGCCCGGGTGGTGCTGTCCGGGCACATCGAGCCGGAGGCGGCGATCCAGGTGGCCGTGGCCGGGCACCGCTTCCTCACCAAGCCGTCCGACGCCGAGAGCCTGATCGCCGTGATCGAGCAGCTGCTGATCCGGACCTCCAGCGCCCATCAGGACGAGGCGCGGCGGATCGCCGGCGGGGTCCGGGCCATCCCGACCCTGCCCGAGCACACCGACGGGATCATCGGCCTGCTCGCCCCGGACGCCAACCTGTCGTACGCGGTGCAGATGGCCATGCACGACGTCGGGCTGACCGCCAAGCTGCTCCAGCTGTCGAACTCGCGGTTCTTCGGCTCGCGCCCGCGCAACTCCTCGGTCGAGTCGATCGTCAACGCGATGGGCGTGCCCATGGTGCAGGCGGTGGCCGGCGCGGGACACGTGCTGCGCCCGACCTCGGCCTGGGACCCGGCGATCGAGCAGCATCTGCGCACCGCCTGGCGGCACGCGGTGGCCACTGCCTGCCTGGTGGACTTCGTGGCCTCCCCGGCGAACCGGCCGCACGCGCAGGCCGCGGCGCTGCTGCAGGACGTCGGTCGGCTGGTCTGCCTGGCCGCGGTGGGGGACAAGGAGGGGTCCGCGGTCGATCTGGACGCGGAGACCCGTGACGGGGTCCCGTTCCGTGACGTCGGGGTGGAGCTGCTGCACCTGTGGGGGCTGCCGCCGCCGATCGTCACCGCCGTCGCCCAGCGCGACGCCGAGCAGGCGCCGGACCTCTCCGGGCTCGGCGTGGCCGCGGCGGTGCGGACGGCCCACCTGCTGATCCAGGGCACCGGGTCCGCCTGCCCGGCCGCCGGCCGGCACGAGGACGAGCTGGCTCAGCTGCTGTCGCACCCCCAGTTGAAGGCCCAGGACGTGGACTGGCGCCGCGCCGCCGACGAGGCGTCGCGCCAGGCCGGGCTCTGGCACAGCCACAGCAGGCACTGAGGCGGGAAAGGGAGCCCATGGCACGCATCCTGGTGGTCGACGACGACCCGGCGATCCGGCAGCTGCTCACCGACGTCCTGGAAATGGACGGCTACGAGGTGAGCGTCGCGGTGGACGGGCTCGCTGCCGTCCGGGAGGTGCAGGCGGCCGCGCCCGACTTCGTGATCCTGGACGTGATGATGCCGGGCCTGGACGGTTTCGGGGTGCTCAGCACCATCCGCGACCAGCCCGGCGAACCGGTGCCGGTGCTCATGCTGACCGCGGCGGCCGAGTCCGACGCCAACGCCCGGGCCTGGGCCTGCGGCGTCGACTACTACCTGGCCAAACCGTTCACGGCGGACGCGGTGCTCGACCTGGTCGACGGCGTGCTGGCCGGGCAGGTGGGTGCCGCCGATTCCTGAGACGTCTTGCTCAAGATGACGCCGGCGTGGCCGATGTTCACGCCACGGACGGAGGCGGCCCCCGCTGCTGACGGCGTCATATAGCTACTCAGAGTGAGAAGGAGTGCGCAGGCCGTGAAAATCACCAGCCTGGCGGGACCGGCCGGCGCCGCCGCCACCAACCGCCGACGCGTCGCGGCAATCGTCGCCGCCGCCCTCGCGGTCGTCAGCCTCCCGGCTCCGTCCGCCGCGCGGGCCACCGCCGCGCAGTGGCACGACGTCGTCGTCACCGGCGCGGACGCCGAGGGCGCGGCCCGCGCGGTCCGGGCGGCCGGTGGCCGGGTCGTGACCCTGCTGCCCGTCGTCCGCGGCGTCGCGGCGCAACTGCCGCAGGGCAGCACCCTCGACCCGGCCTGGTCCGTGGCCCCCCAGCGGGAGATCACCGTCGCCGACGCCGACACACCGGCCGGGACGACGGGTGCGGCGACCGTACGCGAGATGGTCGGCCTGCCCGCCGACGGCGACGAGGGCCGCGGCGTCACGGTGGCCGTGGTCGACACCGGCATCGCCGACGTCCCCGACCTCGCCGGGCAGTTGGCCGGCCGGGTCGACCTGACCGGCACCGGCACCGGCGCCGGCGACGGGTACGGCCACGGCACGTTCATGGCCGGCCTGATCGCCGCCACCGGCGAGGCGTCGGACGGCCGGTACCGGGGCGTGGCGCCCGCGGCGAAGCTCATCGACGTCAAGGTGGCCGACGCGGACGGGCGTACCGACCTGACCACGGTGCTGCGCGGCCTGCAGTGGGTCAGCGACCACCGCCGCGACGTGCAGGTGGTCAACCTGTCGCTGTCCTCGAACAGCCCGTTGCCGTACCAGATCGATCCGTTGACCCAGGCCCTCGAGTCGTTGTGGCACCAGGGCGTCACGGTGGTCGTACCGTCGGGCAACGACGGCCCCGGCACCGGCTCGGTGACCTCGCCCGGCAACGACCCCCTCCTGCTCACCACGGGCGGGCTGGACGCCGCCGGCACGGCCGGCCGCGCCGACGACGTGGTCGGCGCCTGGTCCGGCCGGGGACCGACCTGGCAGGGCGACGCCAAGCCGGACCTGGTGGCGGCCGGTGGCCACGTGGTGAGCCTGCGCTCGCCGGGCAGCGTGGTCGACCGGGGCAGCCCGCAGGCCCGCGTCGGTGACGGCTACTTCCGCGGCTCCGGCACGTCGATGGCCGCCGCGGTCACCTCCGGGGTCATCGCGGACACCCTCGCTGTGCAGCCGAAGCTGCGGCCCGACGCGATCAAGAACCTGCTCGTGAGCACCGCGTACCCGAGTGCCGGGCTGAGCCGCGCGTCCGGTGGCGGCGCCGGCGGCCTGGACGCCGCCCGCGTGCTCGCCGCCGCGCCCCGCTGGAACGCGGGCAAGGCACAGCAGCAGTACGACGCCGACACCACCACGGTCGGACGCGACGCCAAGCGCTGGGCCGCCTTCTCCGAGGCTCTGGTCGACGGCGACCAGCCGGCCGCCGACAAGGCGTGGAAGAAGCTGACCCCGGCCTCCCGCGACTGGGCTGCCCGGGCCTGGGCCCAGCTCGACCCGGCCGCGCGGGCCTGGGCCGCCCGGGCCTGGGCCGGCTCGGACTTCACGGCCCGGGCCTGGGCCGACAGCGAGTGGGTGGCGCGGGCCTGGGCGGCCCGGGCCTGGGCCGCGCGGGCCTGGGCGTCCGACGACTGGGCCGCCCGCGCCTGGGCCGGCGAGGAGTGGGCCGCCCGCGCCTGGGCCGCCGACGACTGGGCCGCGCGGGCCTGGGCGGCGGACCGGTGGAGCGCCCGCGCCTGGGCGTGGATGCCCAGCTCGTGAGTTCAGCGCAGGCGGACGCCGACCGTCCGGGGATGCCCCGGGCGGTCGGCGCCCTGCGCGCTCAGCTGCGAGATCCGATCCAGCGCCGGGTCCTGGGCGTCGTCCTGGTGGGCGCCGCCCTGGCCGGCATCGTCGCGTTCGGCCTGGCCGGGCACGGCAGTGTGCTCCGCGGGCTCGGCGTGCCGGCCGCGGCGCTGCTGCCCGGGCTGACCGTGCTGAGCTGCCTGGCCGAGATGACCGTGGTGCGGTTGCGGCACGGCGAGGCCGTCGAGGAGCTGAGCCTCTACGAGGCGGCGCTCATCATCGACGTGCTGCTGCTGCCGCCCCGCGACGCCCTCATCGCCGCTGCGGCCGGACTGGTGCTGGCCAGTGCGCTGCAACGGCGACCGGTCGTCAAGGCCGTCTTCAACCTCGGCACCTACACGGCTGCCACCGCCGTGCTGATCCTGATCGTGCACCTGCTCGGTGGCCGGCCCGGCGAGCTGACCCTGGGCGTCCTGGTCGGCGTGGTGGTGGGCACGCTCGCCTTCACCGGCGTGAACCTGCTGTGCCTGGCGCAGATCCTGGGCGTGCTCAACAAGGTCGCGCCGTGGCGGATCGTGCGCTCGGAGGCCCGGCTGTCGGTGTACATGGCGGTCGGGACGATGGTGACCGGGCTGACCACCACCGAGATCGCGTTGCACTCGCCGTTGCTGCTGCCGTTCATGGCGATGCCCGCCCTGGCTGTCACCTACGCGTACCGGGCGGCGGCGCGGGAGGCCGACGAGCACGCCCGGTCCGCGTGCCTGCTCCAGCTGTCGCACGCCCTGGCCGAACGCGAGGACGTCGTGCGGCAGTTCCTGGTGCTGGTGCGGGAGGCGTTCGGCGCCGACCTGGCCGTCGTGGTGCTGGAGAGCGACGACGCGGCCCTGTCGGTGGAGGGCGCGGATCCCACCGCGCTGCGGCACGGGCCGATCCCGCGGCACCTCGCCGCCCTCGGCCGCATCGACGGCCCGGTCCACCTGGCCGAGGACCTGCCCGGCGGTCTGCGCCGCATGGTGGTCGTGCCGGTGCAGGGCGGCGGGCGCCGGTTCGGTACGGCGGCCTTCGCCACCCGCGACCGCAGCCGGGGCTGGATGACCACGGGTGACGTCACCCTGCTGGCCTCCCTGGCCAGCGCGCTCGCCGTGGCCATGCGCGGCGCCGAGCACCTGGACCGGCTGGTCGACGAGACCAGCAAGCTGCAGGCGGTCGTGGAGCAGTCGGCCGAGGGCATCATGGTGATCGACGGCGACGGCACGGTCCAGGTGTGGAGCCGGGCGCTGGCCGACATCACCGGTGTCGACGCCGCCGAGGCGACCGGCCGGCCGCTCGCCACGGTGCTCGACGTGCCGGTCGAGGACGAGCGCCGCCTGCTCATGCCGGTGTCGGTGGAGCAGCCCAAGGCCGTCACCGAGCTGACCGCCCGCCGCCGGGACGGCGACCAGCGCCGGCTGCGGCTCGCGCACTCGGCCGTCTTCACCGCCGGGCTGCTGGTCCGCGATGTGGTGGTGATCAGCGACCTGACCCGCGAGTACCGCACCGAGCGGCTCAAGTCGGACTTCATCGCCATGGTCTCGCACGAGCTGCGCACGCCGCTGACGCCGATCATCGGCTACGTCGACCTGCTGCGGTCGCGCGGGGAACGGATGACCCCGCAGAAGCGCCTGGACGCGCTCAACCTGATCGGCGACCGCGCCGGGCACCTGTCCCGGCTGGTGGAGGACCTGCTGCTCGCCTCACGCTTCGGCGACAACCCCGACGACGTCTCGCTGCAGGTCTCGGCGGGCACCCACGACCTGTGCGCGCTGGCCACCCAGGCGGCCCGGGACCTCGGCTCCGCGCGGGTCGTGCTCGACCTGCCGCCGGGCCCGGTCCCCGCGCACTGCGACGACGGCCGGGCCCTGCAGGTGCTCGCCAACCTGATCGGCAACGGCCTCAAGTACTCCGCCGAGGACACCGAGGTGGCGGTCGGCATGCGCCTGGACGGGGACCGGGTGCACGTGGACGTCCGCGACCACGGCCGCGGCATCCCGGCCGACCAGCTCGCCAAGGTCTTCGACAAGTTCCACCGGGTCGAGGACCCGATGACGATGAGCACCAGCGGCACCGGCCTGGGCCTGTTCATCGCCCGCCGGCTGGCCCGGGCGATGGGCGGCGACGTCACGGTGGTCTCCACGCTCAACAGCGGATCGGTCTTCACCCTCTCGCTGACCCGCGCGAACGCCGAACCACCCGCCGAATAGCCCCCTGATCGATATATTGGGGTAATTCGGACCAGGTTGATCGGACCAGCAGCAGGGAGCCCCGCATGACGACGCCGGTCGAGAAACCCCGGATCCTGCTGGTCGACGACGAGCCCAACCTTCTCGACGGCCTCCGGCGGCAGCTGCGCCGCGACTTCACCGTCGAGACCGCCGTCGGCGCCGCGAACGGCCTGTTCGCCCTCAAGCCGGACGACCCGTTCGCGGTGATCGTGTCCGACTTCCTGATGCCCGGCATCAACGGGGCCGAGTTCCTGGCCGCGGCGGCGAAGGCGGCCCCCACCAGTACGCGCATGCTGCTCACCGGCCACACCAGCCTCGCCGACGCCGCGGTCACCGTGAATCAGGGCCGGGTGTTCCGGATGCTGCTCAAGCCGGTCGACACCGAGACCATGACGGCCGCCCTGCGCGACTGCGTGACCCAGCACAAGCTGGTGGTCTCCGAACGCGAGCTGCTGGAACGCACCCTGCAGGGCAGCGTGAAGGCCCTGTCCGACGTGCTGTCGCTGGCCAGCCCGGCCGCGTTCGGCCGCGCCGCCCGGATGCGCCGGGTGGCCTCCGCGATCCTGGACCAGGTGCAGGTCGAGGACCGGTGGGCCGTCGAGCTCGCCGTCGAGATGGCGCAGCTGGGCATCGTCTCGTTGCCGCCGACCGTGGCCGCCAAACTGGACTCCGGCTCCGAGCTGGCCACCGCCGAGCAGCAGATGGTGGATCAGCTGCCCGCCGTAGCCGAGCAGCTCATCTCACCCATTCCCCGGATGGCCCCGGTGGCCGAGTGCATCCACTACTCACACAAGGGATTCGACGGATCCGGCACACCGGCGGACGGCGTCGCCGGCGACCGGATCCCGTTCGGCGGCCGGCTGCTGCGGCTGGTGCAGGACCACGACGCGCTGCTGCTGCAGGGGATGTCACCGACGGTCGCGCTGGCGACCCTGCGGACCCAGTCGCGCCTCTACGATCCAGCGCTGCTGGAGGCCTTCTCGTCCACCGCCGCGGCGGCCGCCGAGACCATCCGCGGGGTGATGCTGGCCGACCTGCAGGCCGGCATGGTGCTGGCCGCCGCCGTCCGCAACCGGTCGGACGTCCTGCTGGTCAACGCCGGTCAGGAGGTCACCGTCGGTCTCATCACCCGGCTGCGCAACTTCGCCGCGCTCGAGGACGGCGTCGCCGAGCCGCTGATGATCCTGGACGAGGCCGGGGTCAGCGCCGCGAGCGTTCCCGTCGCCATCGGGTGATCACCGCGAGGTCGCGCTCGTCGAGCTGATCCTCGGCCAGCGGAGTCGGGCCGAGCGGTCCGCACACCGGTCCCAGCTCCGCCTCGACCACCACGTGGGCCAGCGCGACGGCGGTGGACGCGTCGGCGACCCCGCCCGGCTGCACCGTCACGGCGTGGTTGGCCACCGCTTCGATCACCGGATCCGGCAGTCCCCAGAACCTGAGCAGGTCGGCGCCCGCATCGATGTGGGAGAAGCCGATGATCGACGACTCCGTCACGCACAGGAAGGCGGCGTCGGCCGGATCCGCGGCGCGCCACGCCTCCAGCGACCCGGCGAACTCCTGCGGTCGCATGGAGGCGAGGACCAGCTGCCCGACCTCGTGCAGCAGGCCCGCGGTGAAGGCGTTGCTCTCCCAGTCGGTGCCGTCGGCGAACATCCGGCACAGCCGCGACGTCTCGACCGAGTGCAGGGTCAGCGCCTCCAGCCACTCCACCGGCAGCCCGCCGCTGACGTCGAACGTGCGGATCAGGTCGTGCATGAGCACCAGGCCGCGTACCGTCTGCACACCCAGCAGGGCCGTGGCCTGGCCGACGTCGCTGATCTTGCGCCCCACCGTGTACGCCGACGAGTTGACCAGCTGCAGCACCTTGGCGGTGGCGGCGGGGTCCCGTTCGATGACGGTGCCGATCGAGTACGCCGAAGCGTCGTCGGAGTCCAGGGCCTCGATGAGCTCGACGAGAGTGTGCGGCGGGCTCGGCAGCGACTGCACGTCGGCGCGGTCGGGGCGGGCGCCCGTACCGGTGGGGGTCCGCACGTCGATCAGCCGCTCGACCGTGGCGACCAGTTGCTCCGGTGAGCTCGGTTTGGTCAGGAACTCGTGGGCCAGCACCATGATGCTGAGCAGGTTGTCCTCGTTGGTCTGGCCGGAGAGGATCACCCGGGCCGTGCCGGGGTATTCCAGGCGCACCCGTTCCAGCAGCTGCGCGCCGTTCATCCCGGGCATCCGGTAGTCGGAGACGATCACGTCGCACGGCCGGTCCCGCAGCGCGGCCAGGGCCGCCTCGGCCCCCTCGGCGAAGGACATGTCCCAGCGGTCCCGGTGGGTCCGCAGCATCCGGCGCAGGCCGCCGAGGATCCGGGGCTCGTCGTCGACGAAGAGGATGTGCGGCCGCGGGGTCACGGCGGGCGCCCCGGTCACAGCGACGCCTCGGCGAGCTCGTCGGCCGGCTGCGGCTCGTCGAGGCCGGCCACGGGCAGCCGTACGGTGAAGACCGTGCCGGCCCCGACCGTGCTGGTGAAGTCGATCGTCCCGCCGTGCCGGTCGGCCACCAGGGTACGGACCAGGGCGAGTCCCTGACCCGTGCCGGTGCCGACCTCCTTGGTGGTGAAGAACGGGTCGAACAGCTTGTCGGCGATCTCCGGGGGCACGCCGGTGCCGGTGTCGGCGACCTCGATGACGGCGTACCCGTCGTCCAGCCGGGTGCTGATCCGGATGGTGCCCCGGCCGCGGTCCGCCGCCCCGATCGCGTGCGCGGCGTTGACCACCAGGTTGAGCACGACCTGGTTGATGTCGCCGAGATGGCAGTGCACCAGCGGCAGGTCACCGAGGTCGGTCTCGACGTCGGCGGTGTACTTGATCTCGTTGTTGGCCACCACGATGGTGTTCTTGATGGCCTCGTTGAGGTCGGCCCGGCTCTTCTCCTCGGTGCCGGGGTGGCCGAAGGCCTTCATCGCGCGCACGATGTGGGCCACCCGGTTGATGCCCTCCAGGGTCTGCGAGATCGCCACCGGCACCTCCTCCATCACGAACTCGATGTCGACGTCGGTCGCCACCGTCTCCAGCTCGCGCAGCGCGGCCTCGATGTCACCCTGGGCCTGCGCCGTCGCCACCAGCTCCCGGTACGCCGCGAGCAGCCGGTCCAGGTCGGTGAACGCGGTCTCCAGGAAGCGCACGTTGTCCCCGACGAACTGGATCGGCGTGTTGATCTCGTGCGCGATGCCCGCGGCGAGCCGGCCGACCGACTCCAGCTTCTGCGCGTGCCGCAGCTCCAGCTCCAGCCGGTGCCGCTCGGAGACGTCGCGGGCGGTGAAGACGATGCTGCGGGAGCCGTCGTGCTCGCTCACGTACTCGAGCAGGGCCTCCACATCGGTCCACTCGGCGCTCTCGCGACCGCGGATCCGGCAGGGCACGGCGGTCGGCCGTTCGAACGACGACGTGACGTCACGCAGCGCGCCCACGTCGCTCTCGTGCACCAGCGACCAGATGTCGCTGCCGACCAGCTCCTCGCTGGGGCACGCCAGCATCATCTCCGCGGCCGGGTTCACGAAGCGGATCAGGCCCGCCTCGCCGGCCAGGATGAGGGCGTCGGCCGAGTGCTCGACCACGATGCTCAGCCGCGAGCGGCTCAGCAGCTGGTCGAGGGTGAGCGCCGCCTCGTCGGCCAGGGTCGTCATCGACGCCGACAGGTCGTCGGTCGGCCGCCGGTCCAGCGCCAGCACCAGCATGCCGAAGACGTCGCCGTGCGCGGCCATCGGCGCCAGCATGACCACGTCGTGCGGTGGCAGCCGGAGGACCTCGGTGACCTCGGTGGCGGCCTGGTCGCAGACCATGGCGTAGCCGCCCGGTCGCAGGGCCGCCCGGGTCTGCTCGGGCAGCTTGGCCAGCTCGGTCACCCAGCCGGAGGCCTCGCTGCCCACGTGCCCGGCCGCGGCGATGACGTGCAGGGCCGGTCCGGTGACCGTGAAGATGAGCGCGGCGCTCGCGGCCCGGTCCATGCTGAGCGCGGCGCCCAGGGTCACGTCCATCGCCTCGCCCCGGGTGGTGGAGGCGACGAGCCCGCCACCGGCCGACGCCAGGGTGCCCTCCCGGTCGGCCGAGCGGTCCCGGGCGCTGCTGCCGCGGGCCAGGACGTGGTTCACGCCGAGCGAGATCAGCGCGGTGCAGAACAGCGGGATCGCGGTGCCGGCCGGGATGTCGAACCGTAGGAAGCCGAACCCCATGATCGCGCAGATCACCAGGACCGCGACGATCTTCTCCCGCAGGCGCCCGTACAGCGACCGGAAGTTGACCCAGACGATGCACAGACCGATGGTGATGCCGAACTCCGAGCCCGCGGCCACCAGGCCGACGCAGGCGCCCTCGAAGATCCAGCTCCAGGCGGGGAACCGTTGCCGGCGGTACCCGGCGTAGAGCCACCCCACCACGACCAGCGCGGCCACCACGGCCGGAGCGGCCAGCGCGGACCGGTGCCCGCCTAGACCCCAGAGCCCGAACAGCGGCCAGACGAGCAGAATGCCCAGGAACAGAGTGCGGACCTGACCCAGCATCGTGTCCGTGCCACGAAGCCAGCGTCGTGCCCACAACGCCCCACCTGCCATGGCCGTCCCTCCAGCCAGACGGAGAACCACCAGTTACCGGACCGATGGCCTATATCGGTTCATAGTCTCAGAAACCATGGCCTCCGCGCAGGTCAGAGCGTCGAGTGACAGCCCGCGGCCCGGTATCCGGCGGCGGCCGCGGCCAGGTGGGCGGCCCGGTCGAGGCCCAGCGGCGACCGCTGTCCCGCGGCGAGGTGCCGGCCCAGCTCCTCGTGCGCCCGGGCCAGCTCGTACGGCATCCGCAGGTCCTCGGCCAGCCGCGCCGCCCGCGCCCACGCCCGCAGCGCGCGGCCGTGGTGACCGTTGAGCAGGGCCTGCCGGCCGGTGCAGAGCAGAGCCCGCGGCCGGGCCATCGGGAACCGGCTCGCGTAGCGGCGCAACCGGCGCACGGCGACCGCGGCCGTCGCGCGCAACTCCGCGGCGGCCGCAGTGGGGCCGGGGCCGGGATCGAGCAGGGCCAGGCACACCTCGGCGGGGCCGGCGTGCGCCTCCAGCGAGTACTGCTCGAGCGAAGGCTGCGGGCCCACCAGGTGGTCCGCCGTGCGGATCTCCTGCCAGGCCGCCGCCCGGTCACCGGCCATGAGGGCCAGCCGGGCCCGCACCACGTGCAGCCGGCCGGTGTCGACGCCGAGCACTTCCGGCAGCAGCCGCTCGGCCTCGGCCAGCCACCCGGGCAGGGCCGGATCCGCCGGGTCGGTACGCAGGGCCGTCTCGATCAGGACGAGCAGTCCCCACTTCTGCACGACCGGGTCCCGGCGGTCCCGGCCGGCGGTCATCGCCTCGGTGGCCACGGCGGCCGCCTGCTCGTACCGGGCCGTCAGGTAGTGCGCGACCGAGGTGATCAACAGCGCCTCGTCGGTCCACCGGTGCATGGGGGTGCGCCGGCCCAGCTCGCGGACCGAGCCGGTGACGGATTCGACCGCTGTCCAGTCGCCGGCCCCGAGCCAGTGCAGGCCGCCCACGATGCCGACCCAGCAGATGGTCACCGGGTCGGCGGTCCGCTCGACGGCCGCGGTGACGGCGTCCAGCTGCCGCCGGGCCAGTCGGTGCCGGCCGAGCGTGCCCAGCACCATGCCCAGCCCGGCCCGGCACCGCAGGACCAGGTCGAGGTCCCCGGCGCGCTCGGCGTCGGCGAGGGCCCGCAGCGAGGTCGGCAGGACCGGCATCCGGTCCTGCAACACCCAGTAGACCTCGATGATGGTGAACCCGGCGGCGGCCCGCTCGTGATCGATCTCCCGCAGGTCGTCGCGGTGCCGCGGGCGACCACCGTCCACGAGCCGGCGCAGCGTCTGCCCCGCGAGCACCCGCAGCCCGCCGGCGGCCGACACCGGAGCCGGCCGGCCCAGCAGTGCCAGTGCCTGCTCCAGGTGGTGCCGCGCCGCGTGCTCCGCGCCGAGCTGCTGGTGGGCCTCGCCGAGCAGGCGCTCCCAGCGGGCCCGGTGCACGAGGGTGATGTCGTCGCGCTGCAACGCCGTACCGAAGACGGTCCGCGCCTCGCGGAACGAGCCCGCCCGCCGGTACAGCAGCCAGAGGCGCAGCAGGTGCGCGTCCAGGGTGACCGGATCGGCGTGCGCGAGCAGCCAGTCCGTGGCCGCGCGCAGATTCTCCGCCTCGGTCCCCGCCTCGGCCGGTCCGCGCAGCCGGGCGGCGTAGTGCTCGGCGTGCCGGCGGCGGGTGCGCGCCTCCTGCGCCGGGTCGGCGGCGAGCTGCTCGGCGGCGTACTGCCGGAGCAGCTCGTGCATGCTGTAGCGGCCGTCCGGGCCGACCGTGACGAGCGAGTGGTCGACCAGGGCCGCGAGCAGCGGCAGGCCCGCGTCCGCGACGGCGGTGGCCGCGGCCAGGTCGAAGCCGCCGCGCAGTACCGACAGCCGGCGCAGCACGCCGCGTTCCTCGTCGGTGAGCAGCTCGCAGGACCAGTCGATGACCGTCCGCAGGCTGCGGTGCCGGGGCTCGACGTCGGCGGACGTGGTCTCCAGCAGGTCCGGGCCGGCCGCCAGCCGGTCGGCGATGGCCCGCGGCGCGGCGCCGCGGACCCAGCGGGCGGCCAGTTCGATGGCCAGCGGGACGCCGGCCACCAGCCGGCAGATCCGCGCCACGTCCTCGTCGCCGGAACCGGAGGCGTAACCCGGGCGCAGCAGCCGCGCGCGTTCGTCGAACAGCTGCACCGCCTCGTACCCGGCGGCCCGGGCCCCGGCTCCCGGCGGCGGGCACGGCAGGCCGGGCACCTCGACCAGCCACTCCGCGCCCAGCGCCAGCCGGCGGCGCGAGGTGACCAGGACCTGCGTCGCCGGCGCCCGGCGCAGCAGGCCGGCGATCGTCGCCGCGGCCGCGCTCAGGTGCTCGAGGTTGTCCAGCACGAGCAGCATCTCGCGCTCGGCCAGGTGCTCGGTGAGCACCTCCAGCGGGTCGCGGGGCACCGTGCCGGCTGTGCCCAGGGCCCGGGCCAGCGCGCTGACGACGACATCGGCGGTGTCCTCGGTGCCCACGAACGACACGAACACCGTGCCGTCGCGATGCCGCTCCCGCCGGGCGGTCGCGATCTCCACCGCCAGCCGGGTCTTGCCGATACCGCCCGGGCCGACCAGGGTGACCAGCCGGCACGCGGGGTCGTCGAGCAGCGCGTGCAGCCGGGCCAGCTCGCTCGTCCGCCCGATCAGCGACGTCAACGGGCGCGGCAGTTCGGGGACCGGCGGGGGACCGGGCAGCTCGGTGAAGCCGGCGGCCGCGGCGATCTTGTCGCGCAGGTCCGAGGTGGCCGCCGAGGGCTCCACCCCGAGCTCCTCGCGGAGCAGATAGCGGCAGGTCTCGTACTGGGCCAGGGCGGCGCTGCGCCGGCCCGCGGCGGCCAGGAACCACATCAGCGCCCGGTGCGCCTCCTCGGTCAGCTGGTCCAGCTCCAGCATCCGCCGCGCGATCTCGACGCCGGTGGCGGTGTCCCGCTGGTCGCGGGCGCAGCGCAGCGCGCGCTCCAGCACCGCGAGCATGTCCGCCCGTACGGCGGCCCGGCGCCCGGTCAGCCACTCGTCGAACACCGGTGCGCCGGGCACGGTGAACCCGTCCAGGAGATCGCCGCGGCAGAGCCGGACCGCCGCCGCCAGCTCCGGGCCGTCGTGCTCGGCGGTGGCGGCCCGGGCGACCTCGGCCGCGTCCACCCAGACCGGCTGATCCGTGGCGAGGGCGACCGTCTGCCGGGTCGCCACCACGTGCTCCGGCAGCGCCCGGCGCAGCTTGGTGAGCACCAGCCGCAGGTTGGCCCGCGCGGTCGGCTCGGGCAGCTCGCTCCAGAGCAGCCCGGCGAGCGCGGAGCGGGAGTGTTGGGTGCCGGTGACCGCGAGGTAGTACACGAGGGCCGCCGCCTTGACGGACGCCAGCTCCGCGAGTGGACGCCCACCCACGGTCAGCTCAGCCGAGCCGAGCACCCGGACCCGCAGCTCCTCATGCACCATCGCCACCGCCGTCGTCAGCTGGGACATTACCGCGAACCACGCTGCGCTGACGGTCGGGAAACGGACCGCACACGCTTGCTTCCTACGGTCGCGGTCATGACTCTTTCCAGCACCATCCGCAGTGTCCTGCCCGATGTGGAGACCGGCGGGAGCACCGTGCCCGCGCTCGTCCTCCGGCACGCCGCCCGGCTCGGCGACAAGCCGGCCCTGATCGACGGGGCCACCGGCCGCGCGATCACCTATCGCGATCTCGCCGGCGGCGTCGACCGGATGGCCGCCGGCCTGGTCGCCCGGGGCTTCGCGCCCGGCGACGTCCTGGCCGTGCATCTGCCCAACCTGCCGGAGTACGCCGTGATCGCCTACGGGGCGATGGCCGCCGGCGGGATCGTCACCGGCGCCAGCCCGGCGGCCACCGTCGAGGAGCTCACCGCCCAGCTCACCGCCGCGCGGGCCCGGCTGCTGGTCACCGTGCCGGCACTGGCGGGGCAGGCGGTGGCCGCGGCGGCCCGGGCCGGGGTCGAGGAGGTGTTCGTGCTCGGTACGGCCCCCGGAGCCACCCCGTTCAGCGAACTGGTCGGCCACTCGTACCCGCCGGTGCGCGTGCCGATCGACCCGGACCGCGACCTGGCCGCCCTGCCCTTCTCCAGCGGCACCTCCGGCCTGCCCAAAGGGGTCGAGCTGACGCACTCTGCCCTGGTCACCAACGTCCGGCAGGGCGAGGCCTCCCTGGCCTTCCAGGAGCAGGACGTGGTCGTCGCCGTGGCGCCGTTCTTCCACGCGCTCGGCCTCAACCTGGTGCTGCCGGGCAGCCTGGCCGCCGGTGCCACCGTCGTCACGATGGGCCGCTTCGACCTGGAGGCGTTCCTGAGCCTGATCCAGCAGCACCGGGCGACGCTGACCATCGTGGTCCCGCCGATCGCCCTGGCGCTGGCGTACCACCCGATGGTGGACGACTACGACCTGTCCTCGCTGCGGGCCATCGGGGTCGGTGCGGCACCGCTGGGCGCCGACCAGGAACAGCGGTGTGCCGAGCGGCTGGGTTGCGCCGTCGCGCAGGGCCTCGGCATGACCGAGACGTCAGCCTTCATCTCCGGCGGCCCGCTCGACGCGCCCCGGCGCGGCTCGGTCGGCCGGCTGGTGCCCGGCACCGAGGCGCGCATCGTCGACCCCGGCAGCCACACCGACCTGGCCGCCGGCCGCACCGGCGAGCTGTGGGTACGCGGCCCGCAGCTGATGCGCGGCTACCGCAACGACCCGGCCGCGACCGCCCGGACCATCGACGTGGACGGCTGGCTGCACACCGGCGACCTCTGCTACTTCGACCAGGACGGCTACCTGTACGTCGTCGACCGGCTCAAGGAGCTGATCAAGTACAAGGGCTACCAGGTGGCGCCGGCCGAACTGGAACACCTGCTGCTGACCCATCCGGCGGTCGCCGACGCGGCCGTGGTGGCGCGGCCCGACGCGGACGCCGGTGAGGTGCCGGTCGCGTACGTGATGCTGCGCGGTCCCGCCACGGCCGACGAGCTGCTCGCGTACGTCGCCGAGCGGGTCGCGCCGTACAAGCGGCTGCGGGAGGTGCGGATCACCGAGTCGGTGCCGCGTTCCCCGGCCGGCAAACTGCTGCGCCGCGTGCTCGTCGAGGCGGAACGGGCCCACCGTTCGTGACGACCTTGGTATTTCCGGCGGCCCGGCCGCACTCGGATATTCGGGTGCGGCCGGCGCCCGCGGCGGGAGGGGCGCCCATGGCACGCGGCGGACTGCTGAGCTGGGTCGTCAGTCTCGGCGCCACGGTGGCGTCGACGTACGCGCTGGACGCGTTCGCCGCCGTCGTGGGCACGGCCGCGGTCGCCTCGGGACTTCTCACCCCGGTCGGTACGCCGGGACTGGTGGCCCTGCTGCTGCTCAGCTACGCCGCCTGGGGCTGGGGCCTGCACGCCAACGTCCGGGCCAACTGGTCGCTGTTGATCACGACGGGCACGAGCACCAACATCCTGTCCAAGGTGGCGTACGAGGTCGCCCGGCGCCGGACCAGCGGTGCCCGCGCGCACCGCACC
Source organism: Actinoplanes sp. NPDC051405 (assembly GCF_055586185.1). Taxonomy (NCBI): domain Bacteria; kingdom Bacillati; phylum Actinomycetota; class Actinomycetes; order Micromonosporales; family Micromonosporaceae; genus Actinoplanes; species Actinoplanes sp. NPDC051405. Next base: position 120,686 of record NZ_JBVJIR010000022.1, on the reverse strand, counting down.
GCCGCCGCCACCGGGTACGTCGGCACGGAACTCGCCAAGGAGATCCCGTACTACCTCGGGGCCTTCGGGGCCGCGGCGCTCACCGACTCGATCACCTCCGGCCAGGCCCTGGTCTTCCTCATCGGCGCGAACCTCGGCGCCGCCCTGTACGAGTACCTGCTGGCCCGGGCCACCGGAGCCTTCGTCCGCCGCCGGCGGGCCGAGCCCTCCGCGCGCCGGCCGGTCGCCGCGGAGAGTGGGCACCGAGATGGCTGACGTGCGGATCGGCCCGCAGCCGGTGGCGACCGTGCTGGACCGGGAACCGGGGCGGCCGGCCCTGGTCGGGGAGGCGATCAAGGTTCCGCTCGTCGACGGGGGCGAGCGGCGCTACGTGAACCTCGACTACGCGGCCAGCGCCCCCTGCCTGGTCACGGTCCGGGAGGCGGTCAACGAGCTGCTGCCCTGGTACTCCAGCGTGCACCGCGGCGCCGGGTACAAGTCGCAGCTGACCACGGAGGCCTACGAGGACGCCCGGGAAGCGGTCCGCGACTTCGTCGGCGGACGCGGCGACGATGTCGTGGTGTTCACCCGCAACACCACCGACGCGACCAACCTGCTCGCCGCCGCGCTGCCGCCGGACACGGAGGTGATCGCCTTCGCCACCGAGCACCACGCGAACCTGCTGCCGTGGCGGCGCCGCGACCTCACCCTGCTGCCCGTGCCGGACAGCGCCGACGACGCCCTCGATCGTCTCGACCGGGCGCTGGCCCGGCCCACGGCCGGACGGAACCGGCTGGTCACCGTGACCGGGGCGTCCAACGTGACCGGGGAGATCTGGCCGTACCCGCGGATGGCCGGGCTCGCGCACCGGTACGGCGCCCGGATCATGCTGGACGCCGCGCAGCTCGCCCCGCACCGGCGCATCGACATGGCCGCCGACGACGTGGACTACCTGGCCCTGTCCGGGCACAAGCTGTACGCGCCGTTCGGGGCCGGCGTGCTGGTCGGCCGGCGGGACTGGCTCGGCGCCGGGGAGCCGTTCCTGGCCGGCGGGGGAGCGGTCCGTTACGTCGGCACGGACACCACGCTGTGGGCCGACCTGCCGGACCGCCAGGAGGCCGGCTCGCCGAACGTGCTCGGTGCGGTGGCGCTGGCGACGGCCTGCCGGACGTTGCAGGCGGCGGACCGGGACGGCCTCGAGGCCCACCAGACGACGGTGATCGAGCGGGCCCGGGAGCGGCTGCTGGCCGTGCCCGGGATCGAGATCTTCCGGCTCTGGCCGGCCGGCCACCCGCGCATCGGGGTGCTGCCGTTCGCCCTGCGCCACGTGCCCTACGCGCGGGTCGCCGCGATCCTCAGCGCCGAGTTCGCCATCGGGGTCAGACACGGCTGCTTCTGCGCGCACCCGCTGATGGCCGCCCTGTTGCACATCGACGCGGCCCAGGACGCCCGCCTGCGCGACGACCTGGCCCGGGGCGTGCCGACGGCGATCCCGGGCGCGGTCCGGGCCAGTACCGGCATCGGCACCACCGCGGCCGACGGCGAGCGGTTCACCGCCGCCGTCACCACCATCGCCACGGAGGGACCACGGTGGACCTACACCAGCACGCCGGACGGCACGGACTGCCGCCCCACCCCGGACCCTCGGCGGTTGTCGTTGCCGTACCGGGATCGCGGAGGACGCCGCTGATCAGCCCGCCGCGTCGACGAGTCGGGGCAGTAGCCGCGCGGCCGGGCCGTGCAGACTGACCGCGGCGATCGGGTCCAGCGGCGTCGGCATCGGGTTGAGCTGCACCACGGCGGCTCCGGCCCGGGCCGCCAGGTGCGGGATCTCCGCGGCCGGATACACCAGCCCGGAGGTCCCGATCGTCAGCAGCAGGTCACCGGCGGCCGCCGCCTCCGCCGCGGCACGCAGGGCCGCCTGCGGCAACGCCTCACCGAACCACACCACCCCCGGCCGGATCGGGCCTGAGCACGCGGTGCACCGTGGCGGCTCCAGGCGCCGGCCGTCCGGCGGCTCGTCGGCCGGCCCGGGCGGCGACGCCGGCTGTCCGCACTCGAAGCACCGCGGCGCGAACAGGCTGCCGTGCAGGTGCACCGGTGCCGCCGAGCCCGCCCGCTCGTGCAGGTCGTCCACATTCTGCGTGATGACCACAGTGCCCGGCCGGCGGGCCTCGATCGTCGCCACCGCGACGTGAGCCGGGTTCGGCCGGGCCCGGCGCACGGCGCTGCGCCGCCACTCGTACCAACCCCAGACCAGGGCCGGGTCGGCGCGGAAGGCTTCCGGGGTGGCCAGCGACTGGGCGTCGAACCGCTGCCAGAGTCCGGTGAGGGCGTCGCGGAAGGTCGGGATGCCGCTCTCCGCGGAGACCCCGGCCCCGGTGAAGACCACCACCCGCCGGGATTGGGCGAGCAAGGCGGCTGCTTCCCGTACGGCTGGGTCGTGATCCATTCGCACAGTATGCAATTGCCGTTCTGCCGGCGGCCGCGACGCGGTTTGCTTGCGGGATCGCGGGGGATCCCGCTGGCTCGCGGAAGTCGAAGCTCGGGGGAGCGACCATGCGCGGTGCGGCCATCGTGGCGCCGACGGCGTCAGTGGCCGACCCGCCACCTCCCGATGAGGCGCCGCCCACCAGCGAGGCCGGACCGCCGTGGCGGGACCGGCTGCTGCGGCTGGTGCCGAGCGTCGTGCCGGGCGCGCTGATGCTGGTCGTGGGGCTGGTCGGCGCGAACCGGCCGGTGCTCAGCTGGGACGAGGTGACCACGGCGGACGTCGCGGGGCGCTCACCGGCCGAGATCTGGCATCTCGGGCAGAACATCGACGCTGTCTTCGGCCCTTACTACTTCTTCATGCACGGCTGGACCCGGCTCGCCGGAACGTCGGAGCTGGACCTGCGGCTGCCGTCGATCGTGGCCATGGCGGCGGCGGTCGCGGCGGCCGGTCAGCTCGGCCGCCGCCTGTTCGACCCGGTGGTGGGCACGGTCACCGGCATCCTGCTCTGCGCGCTGCCCAACACTTCCCGGTACGCGGCCGAGGCGCGCCCGTACGCGTTCGCCTGCCTGATGTCGGTGCTGGCCCTGCTCGCCCTGGTCGGTGCGCTGGAACGCGGCCGGCCGGTGCGGTGGGCCGGGTACGGGGTCTGCGTCGTGCTGCTGGGGCTCGGTCACCTCGTCGCGCTCGCCACGCTGGCCGCCCACGCCGCGATGGTGCTGATCCGCGCACGCCGCGACCGGTCCTGGCGGGTGGTCGCCGTCTGGGGCGTGACGCTGGCGGCCGCGCTCGTGGTGCTGTCGCCGGTGGCCTGGCTGGGCGTACGGCAGCGGGACAGCCAGCTGGCCTGGGTGGATCCCCTGACGGTGGGCGCACTCGGCTCGGCGCCGGGGCAGATCGTCGGTTCGGTGCCGACGGCCTGGCTGCTGGTGGGGCTCGCACTGGTCGCGTACTGGCGTCCGGTCTCGGCGGTGGTGCCCGTCGCCCTGCTCGCGGCAGCCCCGGTGATCGTGGTGGCCGCCGTCTCGGTCCTGGTCTCTCCTATGTGGGTGGCCCGGTATCTGCTGGTCGTACTCGTGCCGCTGGCCATGCTGGCAGCGGTCACTGTGGTGGGACAGCTGCGGGTGGACCGCAAGCCGCGGGGCCGGGGCCCGGCGGCGCTGCGCCTGATCGCGGTCCTCGCCGTCGTGGCCGCCACGGCGTATCCCGGCCAGCGCGCGGTCCGGGGCCTCACCGCCAAGAACGGACCGGACTACCGCAGCATCGCGGCCCTCATCCAGCAGCACCAGCGACCCGGCGACGGTATGGTCTTCGAGATCCGGTCCCGGGCGATGCGCGCGGGCATGGACTACTACCTGCACCAGGACCGGATGTTCCCCCGTGACCTGCTGCAACGCCGCTCTGCGGCGGACGCGGGCCGGCTCATGGCCGAGGAGTATCCGGACGCCGCGGCCCGGGTGGCCGGGGTGCCGCGGGTGTGGCTGCTGGTGAGCGGTCCCCGCAAGGACCCGGCCACCGGCTATCCCGCCCTGCGGCCGCTGCTGCGCGACGACTACGAACGTGTCGGCATCTGGCAGGTGAACCGGGGCACGGTCGCCCTGTACCGCTATCGCCGCTGAGCGGGCCGCGGGTGGCCCGTTAGAAGGCGCCGACCAGGGGTAGGCCTGATCCACGCGCGACCTGGCGATCCGGCCGCGGCGGGACATCCGGCGGAAAGGGGCCCGGCGTGCTGGACATCGAGGCGGACGGCTCGGGAACCGTGGAGGTTCTCGTGCGCGGAGAACTGGAGATGCAGCATGCACCCCGGCTCCGGGAGTCCATCATGGCCCTGCTCGACCGCGGCGACGTGACCGGCGTCAACATCGACCTGGCCGCGGTGACCCTGCTCGACGCCACCGGCGCGGGCGCGATCATCGTTGTCCACCGCATCGCCACCCACCGCCGGGTGACCCTGCGCATCACCGGCGTCAGCCCGGCCGTCGTCCAGATCCTGACTCTGATCGGCGCCGGCGCCCTGCTGCCGTCCGGACAGCGCTCACCGCCAGGTGTCACCCGTACGCAGCGGGGTACTGCGGCGCGATGCGAGAGGTCAGGAAATGACGATGTCGGGGGTACGGGCCACGGCCGTGGCCAGGGCCGGCTGGGCGGGAGTGCTGCTGGTCGTACCGGAAGTGGTGTTGCGGGCCGGTGGCCCGGGGCCGGTCCCGGCGGCTGCCGTCACGGTGGCCCGGGTGCTCGCTGCCCGGCACCTCCTCCAGGCAGCCGCGAGCGCCCTGGCGCCGACCGGCCCGGTCGCGGGTCTCGGTGCCGTCGTCGACACGCTGCACACCGGCAGCTGCGTCGCGCTGGCCGCGATGTCGCCCCGATGGCGCCGCGCCGCGCTGCTGGACGCGGCGGTCGAGGCCGGCTTCGCAGCAGCGGGATGGGCCGGCAGTGGCCGGCCGCGGCGCGGATGAGGCGCCGGGAAGGGGGTACCCGCCACCATGTCCATCACTCCGCAGCCGCCCGGACGCCGGGGCACCGTCGGTAGGCCCTACAGCGCGCTGAACCTGCGGATGGTGCTGGCCCTGTTCGGTCTGATCACCTCGATCGTCTTCGCCGTCCTCCTGCTGCGTGCGGGTCTCGTGCTGTTCGGCGGTCTCTTCGTCCTGCTGGCTGTTGTCGCCGCCGTCGACCTAGTGGTGATCGTGCTGCGCCGCCGGGCCCGTCGCCGCGCCCAGGGCGGCGGCCGGTCCCTGTTCGAGTGATCACCGGGATGAGCGGTGGCGGGCTCAGCTTCTCGTGACTCCGTCGTGGGCTCCGATCAGCACGAGGACGACGAGCAGGCCCAGACCGGTGCCGGCGGCCAGGCCCCGCGCCCGCGGCCGGGTCTGCGTCCGGACGGCGCGGACCAGCGCCAGGACCAGCGCGCCCGGGATCAGGGGCAGCTCCAGCAGCGCGGCCATGGTGGCGAGAGCTTGTTCCTCATGGTTGCGCGCGGTGGCGTACGACAACACCATCAGCGCCACGATCCCCAGCTGCGGCGCCAGGCCGGCGATCAGCCCGCCCCGGAAGCCCCGCGCTGCCTCCGGGTCGGCGCGCCGGGCGCTGTGGGTCATCCTGACCCGGGTCACCCGCGACCGTACGCTCATCCCTGCTCGTCCGTTCCTCGACGTCATCCGCAGCGTGTCTGTCGGCCGGCGCGGCGCCGGGTTGAGCGGAATCGGCGGCAGGGAGCTGTACTTCGCGATCGTGGTGTGCGAGCTGTTCGGCGCGAAGCCGCGCGGTGTCGATCCGGGCGCACGCTGCTGCGCTGGGTCAGGTGGTCCAGCGCGGCCAGCAGCTGCCGGCCGCGGCTGGCCGGCTGGTCCGAGCGGGTGAGCGTGTCGATGTTGAATACCACGAAGCCCTGCGAGGCGATCCGTGGCGCGAGCCAGGCCATGCTGGACCGGCTCGCGGTGTAGCCGGGCGCGATCGCCACCGCGCCGAAGGTGCCGGCGGACGTGCTGGTGGGGTAGTAGATGTCCCCGCCGCCGAAGCCGCTCACCGCTGGGCCGGGGAAGGAGCACGGTGACCCCTCGCCGGGTGACCAGCCACGAGGCGAGCTGCGCCTGGACGCCGCGCGGAAGGCCCGGACGCGGGACGGCGTCGACGGCGTCCTGGAGGTGACCCGGCACTTCGCCACCGGTTCCTGGAAGCGGGATGCGGCTCTCCGGCCGACCCGGACGTGGACCTCGACCGGCCGGCCTACCTCTACACCCGGATGGCCGAGGCCGCCCTCTACGCCGGGCTGCTGTACGAGCAGTCCGACCTCGATGCGCCGGAGAAGGCGTTGCGCGCCCTGCTGACCGCGGTCTGGCCGGATCCCGCCGATTGAGCCCGGCGCGGCGGGGTAGACGGGACCTGCCACCGGGAGGAGAACGTCATGGCTGGGCGTACAGTCGCGGATCTGCTTAGGGCCCCGGCGCGGTGCACCTGCTCAACGGCCTCTACGACGCCAAGCTCGACTCCAAGCCGGTGGTGGCGATCGTCGGGCAGCAGGCCTCCACGGTGCTGGGCAGCGCGTACCAGCAGGAGATCGACCTGGTCCGGCTCTTCGGTGACGTCTGCGCCCAGTTCGTCCAGGCCGCGCACACCCCCGAGCAGGTGCCGATGCTCATCGACCGGGCGTTCCGGACCGCGTTGGCCACCAGAAGCCCGACCTGCGTGATCCTGCCGCACGACGTGCAGTCGGCGCCCGCGCCCGATCCGGCCGCGCACGAGCACGGCGTCATGGTGACCAGTCCGGGCCTGCGCCCGGCCCGGGTCGTGCCGCGCGAGGAGGACCTGCGGGCGGCGGCCGAGGTGCTGCGGGCCGGCGAGCGGGTCGCGATCATGGTGGGCCAGGGCGCGTACGGCGCGGCCGCGGAGATCGTCGAGCTGGCCGATCGGCTCGGCGCGGGTGTCACGGCGTCCCTGCTGGGCAAGCCGGTGCTGGACGAGGGCCTGCCGTTCCACACCGGGGTGATGGGCCACCTGGGCACCACGGCGAGCGAGCAGCTGCTGCGCCACTGCGACACCCTGCTGCTGATCGGCACCAACGACCCGTGGACCGAGTTCTACCCCGCGCCCGGGCAGGCCCGGGCGGTGCAGATCGACATCGACGGACGGCAGCTCGGCATGCGCTATCCGATCGAGGTGCCGCTGCTCGGCGACGCCGCCGAAACGGTACGCGGTCTGCTCGCCGAGGTGCAGCCGCGCCCAGAGCGCCCCTGGCGGGAACAGATCGAAGCATGGGTACGCCGGTGGCACGAGATCTCCGCCGCCCGTGCCACCGCCCCGGCCGAGCCGATGAACCCCCAGTTCGTCGTCCACTCCCTCTCCGACCGGCTGCCCGCGGACGCCCAGGTGGCGGTCGACGTCGGCTCGGTCGTCTACTGGTACGCCCGGCACCTGCGCCTGCCCCGCGGCGTCCCGGCCCACCTGTCCAGCACGCTCGCCTCGATGGGCTGCGGGCTGCCGTACGGGATCGCCGCCAAGCTGGCCGCCCCCGGCCGGCCGGTGATCACCCTGACCGGGGACGGCGCCATGCAGATGACCGGCCTCGCCGAGCTGGTCACCGTGGCCGCCCGCTGGCGCGACTGGGCCGATCCGCGGTTCGTGGTCTGCGTGCTCAACAACCGGGACCTCGCCGAGGTGAGCTGGGAACAGCGCGAGATGGAGGGCGAGCCCCGGTTCGCCACTTCCCAGCAGCTGCCCGAGGTGCCCTACGCCGGTTATGCCGAACTGCTCGGCCTGCGGGGGCTACGCGTCACGTCGCCCGGCGACCTGCCGGCGGCCTGGGACACCGCGCTGGCGGCCGACCGGCCCGTGGTCATCGACGCCGTCGTCGACCCGGCCGTTCCGCTGCTGCCTCCCGGGCGCCCGTTCGAGAAGGTCAAGGGCATGTACGCGGGCCTGGCCGCGGAGGGCGGGGAGACGGCCCGCCGGGCCGGGGCCCACCTGCGCCGGGAAAGCGCGGACGAGGGCTACGACGACCCGGCCGGCTGACCGTACGTTTCGGATCGCCGGTTTCGGGCAACCGGGCACTTCGCCGGCGGAGGGACAGAGCGTGCGCAGGGACATCGTGGTCGTCGGTGCCTCGGCCGGTGGCCTGAAGGCGCTGCAGCAGCTGGTGGCCTATCTGCCGGCCGACCTGCCCGCGGCTGTACTGGTCTCGACCCACCTGGCTCCGACCGTGCCCAGCAAGGTCGCCGCCGTGCTGGCCAAGGCCGGTCCGCTGCCGGCGGTGGAGGCCACCGACGGCCTGCCGATCACGCCGGGGCGCATCTACACGGCCGTGCCCGACCGGCACCTGCTGGTCGACGATCACGACGTGCTCCGGCTGCGCCGCGGCCCGCGGGAGAACCGCGTCCGGCCCGCCGTCGACACCCTCTTCCGCTCGGCGGCCAGGTGGTGCGGCCCGAGGGTGACCGGGGTGGTGCTGTCCGGCAGCCTCGACGACGGTGCCGCCGGACTGGCCGCCATCGTGGAGTGCGGGGGCACGGCACTGGTGCAGGACCCCGGGGACGCGATGTTCGACGGCATGCCCCGGGCGGCGCTGCGGGCCGTACCGGGCGCCACGGCCCGGCCGGCCGCGCAGCTGGCCCGGGCGATCATCGAGGAGGCCGGCCGTCCGTTGCGGCCCGCCGCCACCGGGCCGACCGAGGCGCTCATCTGGGAGACGGACATGGTTCGCGAGTCACTGTCGAAGGTGCCACAGGCCGGCGCGCCGGTGGGTCTGGGCTGCCCGGAGTGCGCGGGCGGCATGAACGCGGTCACGAGCGGCAACTCGGTGCACTACGTCTGCCACACCGGGCACTCGTACGCGCCGGAGTCGTTCGTGGCCGCCAGCAACGAGGGCATCGAGGCGGCGCTGTGGACCGCCCTGAGCGCCATGCAGGAGAAGGCCACGGTGCTCGCTGAGCTGGCCGAGCAGGCGGCCCGGGCGGGCGACGAGCTCGCCCACCGCCGCCACGAGGCCTCGGCAGCCGAGGTCACGCAGGCCGCTGAGGCGTTGCGCAAGCACTTCATCACCGGCGTGCCGGCCGACCGAGCGGAGGCCTGACCGGCGCGGTCAACCCCGGCGGCGCAGAATTCGGCGGACGTGGGCGCCGACCCGCTGCGGCGTCAACGGCACCACGGAGATCATGAGCCGGCCGGAGCCCTCCACCGTGCAGGTCAGCGCGGAAAAACGAGCGCCGCGCCGGAGCACCAGCGGCTTCGGGCGGCGCAGCGTGGGCGCCCGCACCGCCATCGCGCCCGCCGCGCCGGTGGCGCTCGCCGCACCCAGCGCGCGGGTGACGTCGCCCTGCCCGGCCTGCGACGAGACGATCCGGCGCCGGCCGGTCGCCGCGGTGGCGGCCACCAGCTCCGCCGCCGCAAACCTGATCCGTACAGTGGTGCCCGTCGCGTCACTGCCGACGACACTCACCTCGGCCGGCACCTCCTCGGCGCTCACGGCGATCCGGTCGAGGCCGAGGGCGGACAGGTCGGCGACGGGCGTACGCGCGGTGATGGTCAGCATTCGCCGGCCGCGCTCGTCGGTCTCCCAGTCGAGCCCGGTCGCGTCGAGGCGGGCCGCCCAGTCCGGGTGCGCGGTCACCTCGAAGCAGGAGTCGGGCAGCCGGCGCTCCGGGTCCCGGAAGCCGGGATAGCGCGCGTACCACCGGCCGTCCTCGACGAGGGTGCCCGGTGCGCCGCGGCGCGCGTCCTGGCGGATGACGGCCAGCAGGTCGTCGAGATCGCCGTCGCGGGCCACCGCCATCCGGATCCGGGTCTCCGCACCCAGCCCGGCCGCGATGTCCTCGGTGAGATGGTCGGCGACCAGCCGGCCCACGCCCTCGTGGAGCTGCGCCTGCACGTCCCGGTCCAGCAGCAGGAAGTCGTCCTCCAGCAGGCGGGCCACCTCGTGGTCGAACCGGCGCAGCAGCACGGCGTCGCGGTGCCGGCCCGGCTCGATCAGCTTCGCCACGAAGGACACGATCGCCTCGGCGGTCCGCAACCGTTCCACGTGCCGGCTGAGGTAGGTGATGTTCGTGGCGCTGAAGCGCCGGACGGCGAAGTAGTAGTCGTAGTCGGCCAGCACCGAGATGCGCCGGGCCCGGTAACACGCCTCCAGGGTGAACGGCAGGTCGCTGCCGATCCGCATGTCCTCGGGGTAGCGGATGGCGTGCCGCTCGAGCAGCTCCCGCCGGAACAGCTTGGTGTTGGCCAGCGATCGTGGCAGCGGCGAGTCGAACAGGTCCAGGTCGGGCTCGTCGCGGGCGAAGATGTCCTGGTAGATGTGCCGGCTGTTGACGCCGACCACCTTGCCCAGCACCACGTCGGAGCCGTACGTGTCGGCCGCGGCCACCAGCCGGCGCAGCGCGTCCGGGCCGAGGTGGTCGTCGGACCCGACGAAGAAGACGTAGCGGCCGGTGGCGACCTCGAGCGCCCGGTTGCACGGGCCGGCCGGGCCGCCGGAGTTGGCCTGGTGGATGACGGCGAACAGGTCCGGATACCGCCGGGCGAAACGGTCCAGCTCCGCGCCGCTGCGGTCGGTCGAGCCGTCGTCCACGGCGACGATCTGCAGCCGTTCCCGCCCGATGGTCTGCTCGACCAGCGAGTTCAGGCACTGGGTGAGGTAGGGCATGGTGTTGTAGACCGGCACCACGATGCTGACGTCGGGCACGCTCATCGCGGGGTGTTCTCCTTGATCGTGCGACCGGCCAGCAGGCGCCGGTAGAGCGCGTCGAGCACCTGGGCCTGGACCTCCCAGGTCCAGGCGGGCAGCGGACTGTCCGGACCTTCGTAGACCCCGCGGTAGCGGGCGGGGTCGGCCAGCACGGCCCGGACCGCCCGCGCGAGGTCGGCCGCGTCCCGGGCCCGGAACACCTCGCCCTGCCCGGTGGCCCGGACGGTCCCGGCCATCGTGCGCACGTCGCTGACCACGATGGGCAGCCGCGCGTGGGAGTACTCGAAGAACTTCGTGATCAGCGCGATCTCGTGGTTGGGCCAGTGGTGCAGCGGGATCAGGCCGGCGTCGGCCGACGCCAGCAGGGCCGGCACCTGCCGGTGCGGCACATAGGGCACGGTGTGGACCCGGCCGGCGACCCCGAGCCGGGCCGCGGTGGCGAGCAGCTCCCGCACGTACGGCGTCGAGGCATCGCCGACGACCAGCGCGAGGTGCACACCCTCCAGCCGGGGCAGCGCCGCCACGACTGTGTCCAGTCCACGCTGGACAGTGGCCGAGCCGCTGTAGACCAGCAGCGGAGTCGTGTCGTCCAGGCCGCACAGCCGGCGCAGATCGGGCGCCACGCTGCTGTCCTGCGGCGTGGTCACCGCGGGGGCGTTGAGCACGACGGCCGGCAGCTCGGCCAGGTGGTGCTCGCGCCGCAGGAGTTCGGCCAGCATGGGGGAGACGGTCACGACCGCGTCGGCGTACGGCACGTACTCCCGCTCGTAGGCCAGATGGGCGGGCAGCCACCGCGCGTTGTCGCGTCTCGGCCGGGCGCCGGGCAGGAACTCGTGCGCGTCCCAGAGCAGCCTCACCGGACGGCCGGCGGCCCGGGCCCGGAGCGCCGCCCGCGCACCCACCCCCAGCATCCGGAAGTCGTGCGCGTGGATGAGATCCGGTGCCAGCTCGTCGATCACCGCACCGAAGGCCCGCTCGTAGTTCCACAGGCCCGGCTCCAGCCGCCGCCAGGCCCGGTCGCCCTCGACGGCCCGCCAGAACCACACCTGCGCGTACTCCACGGGACGCCGGGCCCACCGCGCCGCCCGCAGCAGCAGTCCACCGCGGGCCAGCAGCCGGGCGCGCAGGCCACCCGTTCCCGTCGCGGGACCGGTCATCGCGAGCAGGCGGACCGCCGCGCCACCGAGCCGCCGGTGCTCTTCCACCCCGGTGGGTGAACAGCCCAGCAGGACGACATCCCACCCCGCGTCGGCGGCCGACTGGGCGGTCTTCTGCACCCGGGAGTCGCCCTCGACGCCGTTGTCGACCAGCATCACGACACGCCGGCCGGCCCCGGCCTCGTCGATCGTCACGTACGCCTTCCCCAAACCTGCCGATCTGCAATGCGAATGCCGGCGAGTGTATAGGGCCGCCCGGAAAAGGCAATCGGCATCGGAAATTCGGATGCCATTGGTGCTTCCGCCATTTACCGGTCAGCTGACGTTAACCGGCGTACGTAGTGGGCAGCCGCAGGTGCTTTCGCGTTCTACGCGCACTATCCACCGGCTATTAACCCGCCGGCCGTTCGTGCTCCGTAATTTCCAGGCCGTGTCCCGCGCGCCGCGGGTGCTCGCACTGCGATTCGCTCACGCCAATGCGCTCGCCCTCATTGCGGAGTTGAGAGGTTCACCATGAACGCCCTGCCCGAAGTCAGCGTGGTCATTCCGACGCGTTTCCGCCCGGAGCTGGTGACGCGCGCGGTCCGCAGCGCCCTGACCCAGACGGTGGGCAACATCGAGGTCATCGTGGTGGTCGACGGGCCGGACGAGGCGACGAGCGACGCGCTGGCGCTGATCACCGACCCGCGGCTGCGGGTGCTGGTGCTGCCCAAATCCGGTGGCGCCCCGAACGCCCGCAACGTCGGCGTCCGCGAGGCGCGCGCGCCCTGGACGGCCCTGCTGGACGACGACGACGAGTGGCTGCCCCACAAGCTGGCGGTTCAGCTCGACGCGGCCCGCGACGCCGGGGTGGCGATGCCGGTGGTGGCCAGCCGCCTGATCAACCGCACCCCGCGCGCCGACTCCGTCATGCCGCGCCGGCTGCCGGCGCCGGGCGAGCCGGTCAGCGAATACCTCACCGTGCGCCGCGGCCTGTTCTACGGCGACGGCTTCATCCAGACGTCGACCATCATGGCGCCGACCGCGCTGCTGCGCCGGGAGCCGTTCACCGTCGGACTGCGCCGCATGCAGGAGCTCGACTGGGTGCTGCGCGCGGTCAGCCACGACGAGGTCGAGCTGGTCATCGCGGCCGAGGCGCTGGTGCTCTTCCACCAGGACGAGGACCGCCCCCGGATCACGCTGAGCTCGCCCTGGGAGGGACAGCTCGAGTGGTTGCACCGCAGCCGTCACCTGCTCACTCCGCGGGCGTACGCGGCTCTGCTCATGAGCGTGATCAGCTCGATGGCCGCACCGACCCGCAGCGCCCGGATCTTCGGGATGCTGCTGCGCGACGCGCGCCGGCACGGCCGTCCCGGCCCGATCGACTACCTGACCTTCCTGCAGATCTGGCTGATCCCGCCGAAGCTGCGCCACAACCTGCGCGACCTGGTCCTGGGCCGCCGCCGGGAGCAGCGCGAAAGCGTCGCGGCTGACCACCGGCTTCGTCGGCGTGTCCCTGCCGGGGCCGCCGAACGGCGCGTGCCGGCGCTCGGGGAGCGCAGTGGGGAGCTGGCGCATGACGGCGCCCGCCGGTAGGACCGTCGCGGTCTGGCGCAGTTGCCTGCTGCCCGGCTCGGAGACCTTCATCCGCCATCAGGGCGGCGCGCTGACCCGCTGGCAACCGGCCTATCTGGGCGCGGTGAAGGTCGCGTCCCCGATCGCCGCGGACACCGACGTGATCGCCTTCCCGAGAACCGCAGCCGGCCGGGCGGGCTGGTTCCTGCTGCGGCTGACCGGGAGATCAGGCCGGCTGCGCCGCCTGCTGGCCGGACTGCGCCCGGCGGTGGTCCACGCGCACTTCGCCGGCGACGGCTGGCTCATCAGCCGGGCGGCCACCCAGCTGGGCATCCCGCTGGTGGTCACCCTGCACGGCCTCGACGTGACGAGCCAGCCGCGCCGGCCCGGCCTGCGCGGCGCCCGGCACCGCCGGCACCTGCGGACGATGTTCGCCCGCGCCACCCTGATCATCGCCGTGTCGGAGTTCATCCGGGACCGCGCGACGGAGCTGGGTGCCGACCCGGCGAAGGTACGCGTGCACCACACCGGCGTACCCTTCGCCGGCGTCCCGGCGCCGCTGCCGCCGCGCTGGGACATACTCTTCGTCGGGCGCTTCGTCGCCAAGAAGGGCATCGACGACCTGCTGGAGGCCGCCGCCATGGTCGGGGACCTGCGCCCGCGGATGCTGTTCATCGGCACCGGCCCGCTGGAGGAGCTGAGCCGGCGCCGGGCCGCCGAACTGGGCCTGGACGCGACGTTCCTGGGCGCGCAGGACTCGGCTGTGGTGCGCCGGTCGCTGGCCGAGGCCAAGGTGTTCGTCTCGCCGTCGAAGAAGGCACCCGACGGTGACACCGAGGGGCTGCCGACCACGATACTGGAGGCGGGCAGCGCGGGCCTGCCGACGATCTCCACGTACCACAGCGGCATCCCGGAAGCGGTGGTGCACGGGGAGACCGGTTTGTTGTGCCCCGAGGCCGACCGACCGGCGCTGGCTGCGGCTATCCGGCAGGTGCTCACCGACGACGAGCTCCGGGGCCGCCTGGGCCGTCAGGCGCGCCGGCACACGGAAGCCCACTTCGACTTGGACGACCAGACCGCCCGGCTCGAGCAGCTGTACGAGGCCGTCTGCGCGCGGCCCGCGGCCTCGGGTGGATTGGGAGCTGCGGCCTCGGGTGGATTGGGACCTGCGGCCTCGGGTGGATCGGGAGCTGCGGCCCCGGGTGGATTGGGAGCTGCGGCCTCGGGTGGATTGGGAGCTGCGGCCTCGGGTGGATTGGGACCTGCGGCCCCGGGTGGATTGGGACCTGCGGCCCCGGTCGGATTGGGACCTGCAGCCCCGGTCGGATTGGGACCTGCGGCTCCGGTCGGATCCCAAAGCACGGCCCCGGTCGGATCCGGCGCGGCCGCGGCCGCGGCCCCGGCCCGATCCGAATCCGGATCTGCGCGGACGTGACAACAGCGGTTTACGTCGCGCTGGGCACTCGCCGGATCACCGCGGCGGTGCACCACACCGCCGCCCTCGTCGCGGCCGGCACGCGCGTCACCCTGCTCATCACCGACCGGGCGGAATGGGCACAGGTCCAATTGCCACCCGCGGTGACGGTGCATCGGCTGGACGCGGGCACCGCCCGGCGAATGTTGCTCGCCGCCGACGGCCCGTTGCCCGACGACGGCCTGCTGATCGCCGGGGACCCCGAGGCGCTGGCCGTGGCGTGGTTCGTCGGCCGCCGGCGTCCGGGCGTGTCCATCCGGCTGGAGCCTTCGGCGGAGCCCGGACGGCGTACCGCACCGGCCGACCTGGCCGTCGTGACGCCCTGGTACCCCTCGCCCGACGACCCCTATGCGGGGGCGTTCGTGCAGGCCTCGACCGCGGCGGTGCGGCCGGACCACGACCGGGTCGCGATTCTGCACACGCAGAACTGGTACTACTCGCCGACGGGCGTGGCCGGCAACCGCGTCGGGGTCGCCGCGGAACGGCAGACGGCCCGCTCCGGGCAGGCGGTCGTGCACGACACACCCGAGGGCGAACTGACCCGCGTGGCGGTGCCCACCGCGGCCGGCCGCGGCTACCCGGCGTTCGCCGAGGCCCAGGTCCGGGCCCTGCGCGCCACCCTGCCGACCGGCCGGATCGAGGCGCCGGTCGTACACGCCCACACCGGCATGCTGGGCGGGGTCGTGGCGATGCGGCTGGCCCGCGCGGACGCCCGGATCGTGGTGACCGAGCACGCGACCTTCCTGCCCGAGGTCTTCGCCCAGCCCGGCGCCCGCGAGCAGTACGCCGAGATGCTGTCCCGCGCCGACGCCCTGCTCTGCGTGGGCCGGCACCTGTTCGACCAGCTGGCCGACTACTTCCCCGAGCACGCCCACAAGATGAGCATCGTGCCCAACGCCATTGACTTCGACCGGTTCACCGTCCGCGAACGCCCGCCCCGCGAGCTGTCACGCTGGCTCTACGCCGGACGGCTGATGGCCCACAAGGGCGTGCTGACCCTGGTCGACGGTTTCGCCCGGATCGCCGCCGAGGACCCGCGGGTCAGCCTGACCCTGGTGGGGACGGGCCCGCTGGCAGACACCCTCGACCGGCGGATCGCCGGCCTGGGACTCAGCGGCCGGGTCACCCGCCGGCCGGCCGTGCCGCCGGACCAGGTGACCGCGCTGATGCACGAGCACGACCTGCTCGTGCACGCCAGCCGGCTGGAGACCTTCGGCATGACGGTGGTCGAGGCGGTCGCCACCGGTACGCCGGTGCTGGTCGCCCGCAGCCAGGGCCCGGCGGAGACCCTGGCCGGGATCGAGCACCAGGCCGGCCTGCTCATCGAGCCCGGCGAGGACCCGGACGTCATCGCCGACGGCTACCGCCGGCTGTGCAAGGAGCTGGACACGCTGGACCTGCCCCGGGCCCGCGCGACCCTGGCGGGGCGCTACGGCTTCGCCGCGGTGGCGAGCCGGCTCCGCGAGTTCTACCACCCCGGCGCGGCCGCCCCTACGCCGCCGACCGTGGCCCACCAGCCCTCGCCGGGTAGCCCTCGTCGGTTGTCCCGCCTCGTACGGTTCTCCGCCGTCACTGTCCCCGACCGGATCCTGTCCGGCGTCCAGCGGGCGACGGCCGTGCTGCCGGCCCCGGGACCGGAAGCCGTCATCCGCTACCTGCGTCGGATCCCAGCGGTCGTCGGCGACCGGATCTTGCGCCGCTGAGCTGGACCTTTTCCTGAGGTGAGCTGGACCTTCTTCAGGTGAGCCGGACCATCCTGAGGTGCGCTAGACCATCCGGAGGTCGGGTGACTCCGGGCTCACGTACACCCAGAGGTCGAGGATCGTGCCGTCGTCGAGGGCCGGATGCAGCTCGCCGACCCTGTTCCAGCCCTCCGACTCGTAGAGGGCGATCGGCGGCGCCAGCGCCTGTCCGACGTCGAGCACCGCCCGCTGCCCGAACGCCCGCGCCTGTCCGGCCGCGTGCCGCAGCAGCACCCGGCCCAGGCCGTTCCTGCGCAGGTCCGGCGCGATGAACAGCCGCGACACCAGGGCCAGCCCGTCCGTCGGCAGGCCGGTCGCCGCCGCGGCGACGGTCAGTGTCGGGTCCTGCGGAGGGCAGTGCAGGGCGACGTGCCCGACGATCCGGCCGTCCCGCTCGGCCACCCACGCGGCGTCTTCGTGCTCACCGGCGAGGAAGCCGGGGACCTCGTGCGGCGCGAGGTGCAGCGGATAATTGTCCTGCCGGTGGACCTGCAGCAACAGGTCGACGCAGCCGGCGGTGTCCGCCTCGGTCTTCGCTCGGATCAGCACGGCCAGCATTTTACTGATCACGGCCGGTCGCGGCCGTGGCCGCTACGACCGAGTCCCAGTGCTGCTGAGCACACGGTTGTGGCCGCGGCCGTTACGACCACGCGGTCGTGCCGCGGCCGTAGGACCGCGTCGTGGTGCTGCTCAGCCTGCGGTTGTGGCCGCGGCCGTTACGACCGCGTCGTGGTGCTGCTCGGCCTGCGGTTGTGGCCGCGGCCGTTACGACCGCGTCGTGGTGCTGCTCAGCACGCTGCTGACCCGCCGGAGCAGGTCGTCCGCGGTGAACGGCTTCTCGATGAAGGCGATGTCCGGGTCCAGTACGTGGGTCGAGCCGAGCAGCCCGTTGCTGTAGCCCGACATGAACAACACCGGCAGGCCGGGGTGCCGGGCCGCCAGCAGCTCGGCGAGCCGCGGACCGGACATCCCCGGCATGATCACATCCGTCAACAGCAGGTCACAGCCCTGGTCGCGATCCAGTTCCAGCGCCTCCCGTCCGGACGCCGCCGACAGCACGCGGTAGCCGCCCTGACTCAGGATCCGGGCGACGATCCGGCCGAGCGCCGGTTCGTCCTCGACGACCAGAACCGTCTCCTGGTGCCCCTGCGGCACAGCCGCCTCGACGGCACGGGTGACCGCCGCGTCCTGCGACGTCTCGACCAGGGGCAGGTACACCCGGAAGGTGGTGCCGACCCCGGGCTCCGAGTACACGTTGATGCTGCCGCCCGCCTCCGTCACGATGCCGTACACGGTGGACAGTCCCAGGCCGGTGCCCTGGCCCCGCGGCTTGGTGGTGTAGAACGGCTCGAAGATGTGCGCGGCGACCTCCGGCTCGATGCCCTCACCGGTGTCGCTCACCTGCAACCGGGCGTACGTGCCGGGCGCCAACTCAGGGTGCATGTCGAGCTGGTGCTCGTCCAGCCGGGCCCGGCCGGCCTCGATCACCAGCGTGCCGCCCTGGGGCATCGCGTCGCGGGCGTTGAGCGAGAGGTTCAGCAGCACCTGCTGGATCTGGCCCGCGTCGGCGTGCACCGTCAGCGGTGCCGGAGCAGGCTTGGTCCGCAGATCGATGTCCTCGCCGATGGTCCGGTGCAGCATCGCCCGGACCTCGTCGATGGACGCGTTCAGGTCGATGTCCTGCGGCTGGATGGTGTCCCCGCGGGTGAAGACCAGCAGCTGGTGGGTGAGGCTGATGGCCCGGTCGGCGGCGATCCGGACGTGTTCCAGGTCGGCGCGGACGGCGGGATCCGCCGACTGCTCGGCCGCGAAGTCGGTGTAGTTGACGATGATCGCCAGGATGTTGTTGAAGTCGTGGGCGACCCCGCCGGCGAGCTTGCCGAGGCTCTCCATCCGCTGGGCCTGGTGGGTGCGTTCCTCCACCTGCCGGCGGCGCTCGGCCGCCTGTTTCGCGGCGGCGATGTCGCGGGCCACCACGGAGACCCCGATGATCGCGTCGTCGCGACCCAGGATGGGGGCCACGCTCACCGCGATCTCGAGCGGCGAGCCGTCCTTGTGCACCCGGGTGGCCTCGTAGTGCAGGCTGCGCTCGCCCGCAACGACCCGGGACAGGACGTCGGATTGCTCGCCGAGCCCCTCGCCGTCGGCCAGCATGGACGCCGGGCGCCCGATCACCTCCGCCGCGGTGTAGCCGAAGAGACGCTCCGCGCCGCCGTTCCAGGCCGTGACCGTACCGGCCGGCGTGACCCCGATGATCGCGTCGTCGCTGTGCTCCACGACGGCGGCGAGCGTGGCGCGGTGGCTCTCGGCCAGGTCCTGAGCGGCCCGCTCGCGGGCGTCGGCCACCTCCAGGTGCTGCTGGCCGGCGGGGTCGTGGTAGATCGCGCCTCGGCGGAGCATGACGCCGTAGCCGCGCCGCAGCGTCCAGTAGTAGACGCCGACGGCTGCCGTGAGCAGATCCCAGCAGGCCGCGGCCCAGGACCCCGCGGTCATCCCGGCGTGGGCGTGCCCGGAGACCATTGCCTGGTACGCCGCGGAGGCGTGGAAGCCGTGCCCGACCGCGCAGCTGAAGAAGATCAGCGCGGTCGCCGCGGCCAGCCGGTTGGTGCGCAGCTGCCCGGCACGGGCCACCGGGACGGCGATCGCGACGGAGATCGCCGCGTACGCCACCATGATGACGGTGTTGCCGAGGAGAAAGATCTGGTCCGGCACACCCGTCTGTTCGGACCGGAAGCTGCGGTACTTAGCGACCGGCGCCGGTCTGTTCGGCGGAGGCGGTGCTCAGCCCGTCCGGGGGAGTGGCCGGCACGGTGAACCAGAACCGGCTGCCGCCGCCCGGATTCTCCCGCACCCCGACCTCGCCGCCGTGGCGTTCGATGATGCGGTGCACGATGGCGAGCCCCAGCCCGGTGCCGTGGTACGGCTGGCTGCCGTCCGCCCTGATGAACGGGTCGAACACGGTCGCGCGCTGGGCCGCCGGGATGCCGATGCCCCGGTCGGCGATCTCGATGCACCAGCCGCCCGCGTCCAGCGGCGTACCGGTGATCTCGAGGCACGGCTGCTGCCCGGCGGGGGTGTACTTCAGAGCGTTGCCGACGAGGTTGTCCACGACCTGGCGCAGCAGGACCGGATCCCCGTCGACGCTGGGCAGCGGCTCGACCACGATCGTCGGCTGCCGCCCGCCCGTGCCGCCGACCCGGTCCCGGATCACGTCGGCCACCAGCCGGTTCAGATCCACCTCGGTACGCCGTAACGTCCGATTGTCCGCCGTCGCGTAGTTCAGCAGGTCGTCGATCAGCGACTGCATCCGCTGGGCGCCCCCGTACAGCCGCTCCAGGAACTCGCGGTGTTCCGGCTCCAGCCTGGGTGCGGCCTCCTCACGCAGGAAGTCGGCGTACCCGGTGATCCGGGCCAGCGGGCTGCGCAGATCGTGGGCGACGACACCGGCGAAGCCGACCAGTTCCTCCTCGCGCCGGCGCAGCTGCTGCTCGACCGCCTCCCGGCGGTTGATGTCATCGCGCAGCGCCGCGGTCGCGGCGTCGACCCGCCGCAGTGCGCGGTCGCGGGAGCTGACCACCGTGCCGGTCAGGGCCGCGAGCAGCGCGGTGATCAGCGTGCCGATCAGGGCGGCGACGATGTCCAGGTGCAGCGCGGTGCCGGCCAGCACCAGGTCGGTGGGCGCGACGGTGACCTGCCAGGTGCGCTGCGGCACCGGGACCGGCAGGGTACGGGCGGGCCGGCTCTCGTCGATCGCCGCGCTCGGCAACCGGCGCCCGACCAGGGTGGCGACGCCGTTCGACGCGTCCGAGAGCGTCACCGCGACCGTCTCCCCGGCGATCCGGCTGATCGCGTCCTGGAGGAAGTCGCCGCCGCGCAGTGCCATCACCATCCAGCCGCGGAACTGCCCGGCGTCGCTCGCCGACGGGGAGGTGGAGTAGACCGGCGCGGCCAGCGCGAAGCCCAGCTGCTGGGCCTCCTGCGGTACGGCGGCGTCCTGCAGCAGGCGGTAGCTGGCACTGATCGCGACCTGGTGACCTTCGCGGGCCTGGCTGAGCACCGCTGCCGCCTCGGGTGCCGCCGCGAGGTCCTGACCCGCGGACGAGCCGCTGCCGTCGATGGCCCGGCTCAGGACCACGAACAGATGCTCGGAGGCGTGCCCCGGCGCGGGCCGCAACCGCAGGCTGGTGCTGCCGGCGCGGCGCCATTCGGCCTGCACCCGGGCAACCTCGGCGCCGGTGGCCGGCACGACCAGCGCCACTCCGGTGGCGCCGGGCAGCCGTTGCCGGTCCGTCGCGGCGGTGATCGCGTCGAACTCCGGCTTCGACAGCTGTCCCTGGGCGCCGACCGCGGCGGCGAGGTCGAGCAGGGAAGTGGTGTAGCGCCGCATCTCGGCGGTCAGCGTGCGCGCGACCATCGTGGTCCGCTGGTCCAGCGCCTGATCGAAGCGGTCCTCGGCGGCCCGCCGCAGCGCGCCAACCGCCAGCACCGTACCGATCATGCCGAGCGCCACGACGAGGACGACGATCCGCGACCGACGTCCCCGGGTGCGGGGTGCACCGCCGGCCGGGGTCTCCACCGTCGGCGCGGGTATCACTCGGCTCAGGCTACGCGGCCGGCCGGCCCGGTACGGGTGGATCGGGCGAATCGATGGCATGGTTACTTTACCTTCCGGACGGTAAAGTAACAGCCATGAGACCCAGCCAGCGGACCGCCCTGCTCGACGCCTCCTTGCGGCTGATGCGGGGAGCGGACGGTGCCGACATCACCCTGGACGCCGTCGCCCGGGAGGCCGGGGTCACCAAGCCCGGCCTGATGTACCACTTCCCGAACCGTGAGGCGCTGATGCTGGCGATCGTCGACCACGCCGCCGCCAGCCTGGAGCACGCGATGGTGGAGATCATCGGAGGACCGCTGGAGCAGGCGACGCCGGCCGAACGCATCCGCGCCTACGCCGCTGTCGCCGCCCGGGGCGCGGACTGCCGCGCGGAGTACGCCATCTACACCGAGGCCGCGTACCGTCCCGGCCTCTCGGGGCCCTGGCTGGAGCGGATGGCCCGCTGGTTCGAGCTGCCGGCCGGGCTCGACGGGCGTACCCGGGCCGCCTTGACCGTCGCCCGCCTCGCCGCCGACGGTCTCTGGGCCGCTGAGGCGACCGGGGTCTTCCCGCCCCGGCCCGAGGACCGTGACGCCGTGGTGGCGTTGATCCGCACCCTCACGGCGGGCGGGGTGGACCGATGAGGAAGTGGTTCATGCCGGCCACGGCGATCGGCGGCGAGGGCATACAGATCGGCGTCGCGTACGGCGTCTGGGGCGGTGTCACGGTGACCGCGGTCCTGTCCGCCGTGATCTAGGGCGAACCGCTGACCGCTCTGATGGGTCTGGGCATCGCCCTGATCATCGCCGGAGTGCTCACCGTCGAGCTCGGCTCCCAGCCCGCGCAGCGCCCGGAGGCGTCGGGACGAGCTGGGTGTTCCTGATCGGCGCCATCGTGTCCGAGGTCGGTGCGACGATGTCGCTGCGCGCCTCGGACGGCCTGGCCCGGCGGCGCTGGCGGCCCGCTGACTGCCGGGGCGGTCAGTAGCGGAAGGTGCTGACCAGCCCGTTCAGCGTCGCCGCCGCGTCGACGAGCGACCGGGCGGTCGTCTGCGTGGTCTGCGCGCCCGCGCTGGCCTGCTCGGCGGCCTGGGCCACGCCGACGATGTTGGTGGCGATCTCGCCGGCCCCGACGGCGGTCTCGCCGACGTTGCGGGACATCTCCTGCGTCGTCGCGGTCTGCTCCTCGATGGCCGAGGCGATGGTCAGCTGGGTGTCGTTGATCTCGGTCACCACGGTGGAGATCCGGGCGATGACGGCCGCCGCCGCGCCGGAGCCCTCGCTGATCGCCTCGACCTTGCGGGCGATCTCCTCGGTGGCCGACGCGGTCTGCTGCGCCAGCTCCTTGACCTCGCCGGCGACCACGGCGAAGCCCTTGCCGACCTCGCCCGCGCGGGCGGCCTCGATGGTGGCGTTCAGGGCGAGCAGATTGGTCTGCGCGGCGATGTCGGTGATGAGCTTGACCACTGTCTGAATCTCGGCCGACGAGGCGCCGAGGCGGGTCACGGTCTCGTCGGCCTCCCGTGTGGCCTGCACGCCGCCGCGGGCGATGTCGCTGGCCCGGGAGGCGCTGCGCGAGATCTCGGCGATGGAGGCGTTCATCTCCTCGGCGGAGGCTGCCAAAGTCGACACGATGGTGGACACCTCCTCGGCGCTGGCGCTGACGACTCCGGCCTGCGCGCTGGTCTCCTCGGCGCCCCCGGCGAGCTGGGTGCTGACCGTGCTGAGCTCGTCGGCGGCGTCCGACACCTGCCGCGCCCCGGCGGCGACCGCGGCGACCAGCTCCTGCATCCGGTCGGCGAAGCGGTTGAAGCCGCCTGCCGCCTCGGCGATCTCGTCCCGGCCGTCGTCGACGATCCGCTGGGTCAGGTCGCCGTCGCCGTCGGCGATCTCGGCGAGCCGGTGGTTGAGCGTGCCGAGCGGCCGGATGATGGACCGGATCAGCACGAAGGCGAGCGCGGCACCGAGCAGGACGGTGAGCACGCCGGCCGAGACCATGACCACCGAGGAGCGGTCGGCGGCGGCCGAGGCGTCGGTCATCGCGGCGGCGGACCGGGCGTCGATCGAGGACGTGAGCGAGTCCACGCTGGCGGCGATCTCGTTGAAAATCTTGATCTCGTCGACGGCCACCAGCTGGTTGGCCCGCGCGACCTGCGTCGCGGCGCCGCTGCGGTACGCCTCGACGATGGTGCGGTCCAGCGCGGAGAACTCGTCGAAGTGTTGCGTGATGCGGTCGATCAGCTCCGTTTCCGCGGCGGTGATGCGCGTGCCACGGAGGGCCTGCAACTCCTGGCGGAACGCGGCGGCCGAGGCCAGGAACGCGGCGCGCGCCTCGGCGGTGTCGGCCGCGGCGCCGTCGACCCCGCGGACGATGTCGAACGCGTACGCGGTCTGCCAGCCGTTGAAGTCCGCCGACCGGAACTTGACCTGCTTGGCGAGCTGGTTGGCCGTCGAGTAGTCGGCGAGCGTGGCGGTCGCGCGCGACTGGTCGGCGATGGCCGACAGTCCGACAGCCACCACCGCGGTCAGCAACGCCAGCAGCACCACCATCGCGGCGACCAGCCGGCTACTGATCCGGACGCTGCGCAACCCGACCTTCATGTGTCCCTCGCCCCGTTCCTCGGCACCCTTCCAACTTCTGCATCGTCCGTGGCGAAGCCGGTCTGAGAAGTCATCGCAAACATCTCCGGCGGTGGCCGTATCCTGCCCGCTGTGGATCACCAGCCCCCGCTCACGCCCGGCCCGCAGTACCCGGCCTACACGCCGCCGCCTCCGCCCCGGCCGGCCTGGAACGGCAAGACCAACGGCTTCTCCATCGCCTCGCTGGCCCTGGCCCTGGTGGGTTGCGCGGGCCTGCCGAGCGTCATCTTCGGCGTCATCGGCCTGCGGCAGAGCAAGCGCAACGGCGACCGGCGCGGCCGCTTCTACGCGATCGCGGGGCTGGTCGTCTGCGGCTGCTGGGTGCTCGCCATCGCGGTCGCGGTCGGCGTGGCCGTCGTACGGGATGCCGCCGACGGCCCGGACCGCGACGCCACCGGCGCGATCAACGGCGCCCGCGAGATGAAGGTGACCGAGCTGCGGGTGGGTGACTGTCTCAAGGACATCAGCTCGCAGACCGGCAGCTATGTGGACGTGGTGCCCTGCTCGACGACGCACTACAGCGAGGTCTTCGCTCTCTTCCCCCTGCGGGAGGGCGAGTGGCCGGGCGACGCACGGGTCAAGGAGACCGCTCACGCCGGTTGCGACGACCGCTACGCCGGCTATGCCGGCGTCAAGCTGGACGAGGACTCGTGGACGGTGCTCGCCGTGCCTCCCGAGGAGCTGGACTGGCCGTCGGAGCGCGACGTGCTGTGCCTGGCCCACCATCTGCGGGTGCCCACGACCGGCTCGCTACGCCGCTGATCCCGCTGCACAGGCAACGGGATCAGCGGATCGGCGGGATTCAGCGGGCCAGGGCCGGGCGGCGCAGCAGCCGGGCCCGCACCGGCGGCAGCCAGCGCACCAGCGCGGCGGTCCGCTCGTTGGAGCCGTAGGCGAGCAGCGTCAGGAAGACGCCGTAGACCGGCAGGTGACCGAGCAGCTCGGTGCCGCCGAAGAGCAGCAGGGTCGCGTTGAACGGGATGCCCGCGACCAGTACGGCGACCTGCGGCAGCGCGCCGGAGATCACCAGCAGGCCGAACAGCAGCTCGGTGGCGCCCGCGACGGCGACGAAAGTGTCCGGGCTCAAGTGGATGCCGACCAGCGAGAAGACGTCGAGCTGCGGGTAGAGGTGCAGGGTCTCGCGGGCCAGCGCGGGGTTGGCCAGCTTCTCCGCGAAGGCGAGCGTGATCAGAGCACCACCGGCACCCAGCCGCAGGCCGAACAGCGCCCGGCGCAGGGTCACGGCGTCCAGCTCCACCCGGCCGAAGGTCTCGTCCGACGGCGGCACGAAGGCCAGGAACACCGCCACGCCGAGCAGGTCCATGGCCGAGAGCAGCCCGACCGGCCCGGTGAGCAGCAGGGCCAGCGGCCCGATGACGGTGAGGGCCAGTGCCGCGGGGCGCAACCGGATGCCGGTGATGAACCAGATGCCCAGGGCGCCCTCGGCGAGCAGCAGCGCCACGCCGCCGGTGAGGTTCTCGACCTTCAGGTCGTGGGTGAGGAAGTGGCCGGTGACCGCGGCGGCCAGCAACGAGACGCCCAGGTGGATGGCGAGCAGCCGGGGGACGTACGGGATGATCCGGCCGACGAACCGCAGCGGCCGCAGCTCCGGCGTGGGCAGGTGGCGCACGGCGACGTACCGCCACACGATGGTGGCCAGGACCACCGCGACGATCAGGCCGAAGGTGATGGGCCGCAGCGCGAACGCCCAGTCGGTGGGGTAGGAGCCGGGCTCGTCGACGAACCACTTCTCGTGCGCCGAGGCCGGGGAGGCTGACGCCAGCAGCGCCACGGCGGCGGTGCCCGCAACGGCGGCACCACGTCCCAGAGTGACCTTCATCGTTCCCGCTCCCTGTGCCCCGGCGCCGCTCTGTTGCGGCGCCTGTCCTGCTGTACGTCGTCCTTTCTACGGGCAGGTTGAGTTCTCCGGGGCGCTCGCGGGCCAGGTCAGGACCAAAGTCCCGGGCATTCGGGACCCTCTGCGGGGCCGGGTCAGGGCGCGGCGCGGCCGAGCGTGCTCTGGCGAGGGATCAGCCGGTGCTCGGCCAGCAGCTCCACCCCGGGCACCGGCCCGGAGCTGCCGATCCGCATGATCAGCCGCTCCACCGCCAGCTGCGCGATCGCGGTCTTGTCGGGGGAGATGGTGCTGATCGTGGGGTGGCTGTAGCGCCCGTCCTCGATGTCGTCGTAGCCGATGATCGCGATGTCCTCGGGGATGCGCAGCCCGCGCTCGAGGATGGTGTGGATCGCGCCCGAGGCGACCAGGTCGCTGTAGCAGAACACCGCGTCCGGTGGATCCGCCCGGTCGAGCAGCGCGGCCATCGCGGTCACGCCGTCGATCCGGTTGAACCGGGCGGTGCTGATGATCAGCGACTCGTCGACCGGGAGCCCGGCGGCGGCGTGGGCCGCGCGGAAGCCTCGGGTGCGCAGCTGGGCGGCCTCGCCGGTCGCGTACGGCTGGTCGCCGATGGCCGCGATCCGGCGCCGGCCCAGCGAGATCAGGTGGGTGACAGCGTCGGTGGAGGCGGCGATGTCGTCGATCCCGACGTGGTCGAAGGTGCCGTCGGAGACGCGTTCGCCCAGCACGACCAGGGGCAGGGCAAGATCACGCACCGTGAGGTCCTGCTGGGACAGGCCGAGCGGACTGATGATCATGCCGTCGAACAGGAAACCCCGCGAGCCGCGCCCGATCAGCTCGCCCTCGTGCTGGCGGTCGCCGTCGGTCTGATCGATCAGGACGTTGTAACCGCCCTTGCGGGCGGCCGGGATGATCGCCTGCAGCAGCTCGGCGAAGTACGGCGTGTCCAGGTACGGCACCACGACAGCGATCTGCCCCGACCGCCCGTTGGCCAGGTTGCGGGCGAGCACGTTGGGCCGGTAGCCGAGCTCGGCGATGGCCCGCTCGACCTTCTCCCGGGTCGCCGGCGCCACCTGGGCGTAGCCGTTCACCACGTTGGAGACCGTACGGGGGGAGACCCCGGCGAGCTTGGCAACGTCACGCAGCGTGATGTCTCGCATGTGGCCCCTCCTTGCTGAGACGGGCGACGGTGTGCCCGAGGTGACGATCGTATTTCCGAGAGGTTGCCTCTTGCCAGAGCCGTTGAGCCGGTGCATAGTCCTTTGCAGCGCTGCAATCGTAACTTACAACACACTTCACCGGGGAAGGACGCCACGGTCGTCCGGGCTCTCTCCCGCGGTTCCGCTCCCGCCTGCTGACTACGCAGAGCGAGGAGCGGCGATCCCCCATGCGCGAAATCCAGCCAGGAGGCCACCGAATGAGTTCCCGGAAGATGCCGACCATGAGACGTCTCATCATTGCGATGCCCGTACTGTCCCTCGTCCTCGGTGTGGCCGCCTGCTCGGGCGGCGACGAGGGTGGCGGCACCGCGGCCAAGCCGACGAACTGCACCAACAAGATCGTTCACCCGGAGGCCACCGCGGTGTCGGTCTGGGCCTGGTACCCGAACATGGCCAAGGTCGTCGACAACTTCAACAACGCCCACACCGACGTACAGGTCTGCTGGACCAACGCGGGCCAGGGCGCGCCGGAGTACGCCAAGTTCCAGACGGCGATCTCCGCGAAGAAGGGCGCACCCGACGTGATCATGCTGGAGGCGGACCAGCTGGTCGGCTTCGAGATCCAGGAGGCCCTGGTCGACCTGGCGCCGTACGGGGCCAACGACGTGAAGGCCAAGTTCAGCGCCGGCGCCTGGAAGGACGTCTCGCAGGGCGACGCCGTCTACGCCATCCCGGTCGACGGCGGCCCGATGGCGATGATCTACCGCACCGACGTCTTCGCGAAGTACGGGATCAAGACTCCGCCGAAGACCTGGGCCGAGTACGCCGAGGCCGCCGCCAAGGTGAAGGGTGCGGGCGGGCCGAACTTCGGCGACTTCGGCAGCAACGTGCCGGCCGTGGCGACCGCGCTGATGATCCAGAAGGGCGCCAACCCGTTCACCTACGACCTGGCCAACAAGCAGAACATCACCATCAAGCTCGACGACCAGGCCACCAAGGACGTGCTCAACTACTGGGGCGGGCTGGCCACGAAGAAGCTCATCGGCACCGAGGACCAGTTCACCACCGACTACATCGCCGGCGTCGTCAACGGCAAGTACGCGACGTACGTCTCCGCCGCCTGGGCGCCCGGCTACCTGACCGGGGCCGGCGTCGGCAGCGGCAAGGAGAAGGGCAAGTTCGCCGTGGCGCCGCTGCCGCAGTGGGACGCGAACGCGCCGGTCTCGGTCAACTGGGGCGGCTCGACCTTCGCGGTGACCTCGCAGGCGTCCGACAAGAAGGCCGCGGCCGAGGTGGCCAAGGGCCTGTACGCCGACGAGGCGTCGCTGACCGACGGCTGGAAGACGCAGACCATCTTCCCGCTCAACCAGGACGTGCTGAAGTCCGACGCCTTCATCAACAACAAGGTCGACTTCTTCAACGGGCAGACGGCCAACAAGGACATCTACATCCCGGCCGCGAACGCGTACCAGGGTGCGACGTACAGCCCGTTCACCGTGTACTACTACGCCCAGCTCCAGGCCCAGATCGTGAAGATCAACAGCGGCAAGACCACCGGTGACCAGGCCGCCACCGAGCTGCAGGACATCATGGTCAAGTACGCCAAGAGCCAGGGCTTCACCGTCCAGTGACCGCCGGCCGGACGGCCGCCGGGGTCCACCCTGCGGCGGCCGTCCGCCCCCATCCGTGGCTGCGACGACGCCGCAGAGGAGACGTGAACCCATGGCCGTCATCAGATCGACCCCGCCCGCGGCGCTGCGTGACAGCACCGGCGTACCCCGGGCCACCGCGCCGCCCCGGCGCCGCCGATCGGCGCGCCGTGGCGCCGCCGGCTGGCTCTTCATCTTCCCGTTCCTGGTCGTGTTCGCGGTCTTCCTGGTCGCACCTCTGCTGTACGCGGGTTACCTGAGCCTCTACACCAAGGGACTCGCGACCGGCACCACCTTCGCCGGGATCGACAACTACACCCGGGCGTTCACCGACCCGTCGTTCCTCAAAGGACTGTGGCTGGTGCTGCGCTTCAGCCTCGTGGTGATCCCGCTGCAGATGATCGTCGCGCTGGTCGCGGCGCTGGTGCTGGACGAGGTCACCGGCCGGCTGGCCCGCTTCTCCCGGCTGATGATCTTCCTGCCGTACGCGGTCCCGGCCGTGCTCGGCGCGCTCATGTGGGGCTTCCTCTACAGCCCCAGCTTCGGTCCGCTGGAACAGATCTCGTCGCTGTTCAACGTGCAGGCGCCGTTCCTGCTCAGCCAGGGCAACATCTTCTACGGCCTGCTCAACGTGGTCACCTGGCAGTGGTCCGGCTACTACATGGTGATCATCTACGCCGCGCTGAAGAGCATCGACACGTCCATCTACGAGGCGGCCCGCATCGACGGCGCCAGCTCCCGGCAGATCGCGCTGCGCATCAAGGTGCCGATGGTGTCGTCCGCGTTCGTGCTGATCCTGGTCTTCTCGCTGATCGGCACGCTGCAGTTCTTCGCCGAGCCGCAGATCCTCGGGCCGATCGCCAACGGCTCGGTCACGCCCGACTTCACCCCCAACATCTACGCGTTCAACCTGGCCTTCGCCTACGCCCAGTTCAACTACGCCTCGGCGATCTCGTTCGCGCTGGGCTTCGTGGTCTTCCTGGCCGTCGCCGTGTTCATGGTCGTCACCCGCAAGCGAGGGAGCATCTTCACGTGAGCAACCGCCACCTCGGGGCGAAGCTGTTCCTGCTCGCCCTGGTCTGCTACTTCCTGGTCCCGGTCTGGTGGCTCGTCGTGGCCAGCACGAAGAACGCCGAGGGCCTGTTCTCCGGCACGGGCGCCCTGTGGTTCAACGGCTTCCACCTTGTGGACAACCTGAAGGACCTGGTCACCTTCAACAACGGCGAATACCTGCGCTGGCTGGGCAACTCCGTGCTGTACGCGCTGACCGGCGGGATCGGCTCGACCGTCATCTCGGTGCTGGCCGGCTACGGCTTCGCCAAGTTCAGCTTCCGCGGCCGCAACCTGACCTTCGCCCTGGTGCTCGGCTCGGTCATGGTGCCGCTGACCGCCCTGGTCATCCCGACGTTCGTGATGATGAGCAACGCCGGGCTGACCGACACCGTCTGGGCGGTCATCCTGCCGTCGCTGCTCAGCCCGTTCGGCGTCTACCTGATGCGGGTCTACACCTCGGCGTCGGTGCCCGACGAGCTGCTCGACGCGGCCCGCATCGACGGCGCCGGCGAGCTTCGCACGTTCCTGCGGGTGGCGCTGCCGCTGATGCGTCCCGCGGTGGTCACCGTGCTGCTGCTGTCGGTGGTCGCGACCTGGAACAACTACTTCCTGCCGCTGACCATGCTGTCCGACTCGAAGCTCTACCCGTTGACCGTGGGCATCGGCCTGTGGTCGCAGCTGGCCAGCTCCAACAACGGCGGCGGGCAGTCGCTGTGGAGCCTGATCATCACCGGTTCGCTGGTGTCCATCGTCCCGCTCGTCATCGCCTTCCTCACCCTGCAGAAGTACTGGCAGGGCGGGCTCGCCGTCGGCAGCCTCAAGTGACATCCCCCTCGACCCCCGGGAGACCCGTGCTTTCCGCCAGCTTCACCCTCGATCCCGCGTTCACCGTCGCGCCGGTGTCCCGGCGTACCTTCGGGTCCTTCGTCGAGCACATGGGCCGCTGCGTCTACACCGGGATCTACGAGCCGTCGCACCCGACCGCGGACGCCGACGGCTTCCGCGAGGACGTGCTCGCCCTGACCCGCGAGCTGGGCGTCTCGGTCGTGCGATACCCCGGGGGCAACTTCGTCTCCGGCTACCGCTGGGAGGACGGCACCGGCCCGGTCGCCGACCGGCCGGTGCGCCGCGACCTGGCCTGGCACAGCCTGGAGACCAACGAGGTCGGCATCGACGAATTCATGCGCTGGGCGCGCAAGGCCGGGGTGGAGGTGATGTACGCGGTGAACCTCGGCACCCGCGGCGTGCAGGAGGCGCTGGACGTGCAGGAGTACCTGAACCAGCCCGACCGCACCCACCTGGCCCGGCTCCGGCAGGCCAACGGCGCGACCGAACCGTACGGCATCACCATGTTCTGCCTCGGCAACGAGCTCGACGGCCCGTGGCAGACCGGGCACAAGACCGCCCACGAGTACGGCCGGCTGGCCATGGAGACCGCCCGGGCGATGCGCAGTGCCGAGCCGGGGCTGGAGCTGGTGGCCTGCGGCAGCTCGTCCTCCTCGATGCCGACGTTCGCCGCGTGGGAGGCCGAGGTGCTCGAACTGACCTACGACGCCGTGGACTACATCTCCGCGCACGCGTACTACGAGCCGATCGACGGCGACCTGGGCAGCTTCCTGGCCTCGGCGGTCGACATGGACCACTTCGTCACCAGCGTGGCGGCCACCGCCGACAGCGTCGGGGCCAAGCTCAAGAGCCGCAAGAAGCTGAAGATCTCGTTCGACGAGTGGAACGTCTGGTACCAGAGCGCCTTCCAGGCGACCCAGGAAACCGATTGGCGGGTGGCCCCGCGGGTCATCGAGGACTCGTACACCGTCGCCGACGCCGTGGTGGTCGGCAACCTGCTGATCTCCCTGCTGCGGCACAGCGACCGGGTCACCGCCGCCTGCCAGGCCCAGCTGGTCAACGTGATCGCCCCGATCCGTACCGAGGCGGGCGGCCCGGCGTGGCGCCAGACGATCTTCCACCCGTTCGCACTGACGTCCCGGCTGGCCCGCGGTGAGGTGCTGCGCGTCGAGCCGCAGTCCCCGAGCTACGACACGGCCCGCTTCGGCTCGGTGCCGCTGCTGGACGCCGTGGCCACCCACGACGCCGAGAGCGGCGACGTGACTGTCTTCGTCGTGAACAGGCACCTCACCGAGAGCCTCGACCTGGCGGTGTCGCTGGCCGGCTTCGGGGCAGGGCTGCGGGTGACCGAGTCGTGGACGCTCGCGGACGAGGACCTCTACGCCATGAACACGGCCGACGACCCGGAACGCGTGGTGCCCGGCCCGGCGAAGGACGCAGAGGTCACCGACGGCGTCCTGCGCGCGAGCCTGCCCGCGGTGTCATGGACCGCGATCCGGCTCACCACCGGCTGACCGTCGTCGCACGCGGGCGATGTCGTCGCCGTGCACAACCAGCGCGATGTCGTGCTCGGCCAGGAACTCCAGCGTCACCCGGTACGGCGCCGCGGGCACCACCTCGTCGACGTACCGGCACGCCGCGATCACGGCGACGCGTTCGGCCAGGGTCATGACCGGTTGCCGCTTGTACGACGCCACGGTCGCGTCGGACAGCACGCCGACGATCAGGTGGTCGCCGTGCTGCCGGGCCGCCTTCAGCAGGGCCACGTGGCCGGGGTGGAAGAGGTCACCCACCATGTCCACGTAGACGCGCGTCGCCGGAGTCATCGGTGGATCGGTTGCCGGGTGCGGCGCGGCGGTGGACGGCTGGGCGTGCCCTCGGCCAGCGCCGCCCAGGTGATGGCGTCCTGGCCGTGCGGCAGGAAGCCCCAGCATCCGGCGACCGCGTTGATCAGGTGGAGCTCCAGGTCGGCCGGGACGTCCGGGAATTTCGTGGCCGGGTGACCGTGGTGCACCGCCACGTACATCGTGCCCGGGGTCGCGGCCAGGGTCAGATCCATCAGCGTGCCGGCGTGCCGGGTCGCGTACGAGGTCAGCTCGCTCGCCACCATGGCCGCGGGTCCGACCAGCTCGGGCAGTCCCCACCGGGCGCAGGCCTCGGTGGCCACGTCCCGGCCGCGGCGCGCGGCTCCGGCCACCGGCAGCAACTGGTCGTTGTGGGTCCGGGCCCGCGACGATCCGTCCAGCAAGGTGTCCCGCGCGGCGCGGAGCGCGCGGGACAGCGGGATCCGGGTCCGCCGGGCGTCGATGCCTTCACTCTGCACCACGAGCGGCACGGCGGGGGCCCTGGACCGGCCGGACAGCGCGGCGATGAGCGCGAACAACCACGGCTCAGAGGTCGACCGCGCGGAGAGGCTGATCAGCACCGGGGTGGGCCGCCGGGCGATCCGGTCCGCCAGGCCGGACCGCAACGCCCGGATGGACGCCGGGCAGGGAGAGCCCTCGACCGTGACGACGGTGGTCGCCCGACCCGCGTCGAGATTCCAGGTCAGGGGCATGCGGCCGGTTCCTCCGTGGTGTCGGGAGCGGTGTCGGCCGCCCGCATACCCATCGATCCGCCCGCCATGCGGACGTCACTGTTCCCAGATGGCGGTGGCCGACAGCGGCTCGGCCTCCTCGAAGACCAGCAGGGTCCGGGTGTTCACGATGCCCGGCATGCCCTGGATGACGTCCAGGACCAGCCGGCCCAGGGCGGCGTTGTCCCGCGCCCGGACCAGCAGGATCGCGTCGAACTCGCCGCCGACCAGCGCGATGTGCACGACCCCGGGCAGCGCGCGCAGTTGCTCGCCCACGTCCCGCCATTCCGCCTGGTGCAGGTTCACCGTCACGTAGGCGGAGGTGCCCAGGCCCGCCGCGACGGGGTCGATGTCGGCCCGGAAGCCCTTGATCACGTTCGCGGTGCGGAGCCGTTCCACCCGGGCGTACGCGTTGGCCCGGGAGATGTGCAGGTGCTCGGCGAGGGTGCGCATCGACATCCGGCCGTCGCGGGTCAGCTCGGCCAGGATCTGCCGGTCGATGTCGTCGAGGGCGCTGGCCACTTGTCTTGTCCTCCTCGGCTCCGGGCGCCGTTGCCCGGACGTTTGGCCGCCGGAGTGCGGCACGACCAGTACATCTTCTCGGTTTTTCCCGGGATGTGGAAACCGATTGGTCGGCGAACGACCATGTCTGCATGACACGTGACCCGCACCACCTTCTGCCGTCGGCCGAGCCGGTCACGCTCATCGACCCGCACGGACGAGCCGTCGACGCCCCCGGTTACCCCGCCCCGGACGACGCGGCGCTGCTGCGTGCCTTCGCGGCTCTGGTCACCGCGCGCCGGCTCAACGATCAGGCGTACGCGCTGGTCCGCCAGGGCCGGCTGGCCGTCTACCCCTCCTCGCACGGGCAGGAGGCCTGCCAGGTCGCCGCCGCGCAGGTTTTGGCCGACGGTGACTGGCTGTTCCCGACGTACCGCGACACGGTCGCCGCGGTGGGCCGGGGTGTGGACCCGGTCGAGGCGCTGTCGCTGCTCAAGGGCGACTGGCACTGCGGCTACGACCCGTACGAGCACAACGTCGCACCGCACGCGACGCCGCTGGCCACCCAGCTCCCGCACGCCGTGGGGGTCGCGCACGCCGCCCGGCTGCGTGGCGAGCCCACCGTCGTCCTGGCCCTGTGCGGTGACGGCGGCACCAGCGAGGGCGACTTCCACGAGGCGCTCAACTTCGCGGCGGTCCTGCGCGCGCCGGTCGTGTTCTTCGTCCAGAACAACGAGTACGCCATCAGCGTCCCGCTCGCCCGGCAGACCGCCGCCCCGTCCCTGGCACACAAGGGCATCGGCTACGGCGTACCGGGTGAACGCGTCGACGGCAACGACACCGCCGCTCTGCTGGCCGTGCTCGGCGCCGCCGTGCGGCGCGCCCGCGCCGGCGAGGGACCGCAGCTCATCGAGGCGCACACGTACCGGATGCAGGCCCACACCAACGCCGACGACGCCACCCGATACCGGCCGGACGCGGAGGTCGCGGCCTGGGTCGAGCGCGACCCGATCACCCGGCTCGAGGCCCACCTGCGCGAGCGGGGCCTGCTGGATGACGCGCAGCTCGCGGACATCACGGCGCAGGCCGAGAAGGTGGCCACCCACCTGCGCGACGGCCTCAACCGCGACGTCGAGCCGGATCCCGCGATGCTCTTCGACCACGTGTACGCGAGTCCCACCCCGCAGCTCACCGAGCAGGCCGCGCTGGTCGCCGACGAGCTCGAGCGCGAAGGAGCGCTGCGATGACGGTCACGGCCACCGACCACGTCAAGCTGACGATGGCGCAGGCGCTCAACCGGGCCCTGCGCGACGCGATGGCCGCGGACCCGGCGGTGGTGGTCTTCGGCGAGGACGTCGGCGCGCTCGGCGGCGTCTTCCGGATCACCGACGGCCTGACCGCCGAGTTCGGCGACAACCGGTGCTTCGACACACCACTGGCCGAGTCCGGCATCGTCGGCGTGGCGGTCGGCATGGCGATGAACGGCATGCGCCCGGTGGTGGAGATGCAGTTCGACGCGTTCGCGTACCCGGCGTTCGAGCAGATCGTCAGTCACGTGGCCAAGATGCGGAACCGCACCCGCGGCCGGGTCAAGCTGCCGATGGTGATCCGGGTGCCGTACGCGGGCGGCATCGGCGGGGTCGAGCACCACTGCGACTCCTCCGAGGCGTACTACGCGCACACGCCGGGCCTGCACGTGGTCGCCCCGGCGACGCCGGCGGACGCGTACGGGCTGCTGCGCGAGGCGATCGCCTCGGACGACCCGGTGATCTTCCTGGAGCCCAAGAAGCTCTACTGGAGCAAGGAGGAGGTCGAGCTCGGCGCCCCGGTGCCCGGCATCGGCAGGGCTACGGTGCGCCGCCAGGGCACCGACGCCACGCTGATCGCCTACGGCCCGTCCGTGCCGGTCGCCCTGGAGGCCGCCGAGGTGGCCGCGGGCGAGGGCCGCAGCCTGCAGGTGGTCGACCTGCGCTCGATCGTGCCGTTCGACGACGAGACGGTGTGCGCCGCCGTCCGCAGCACCGGCCGGGCCGTCGTGGTCGCGGAGGCGGCCGGCTTCGCCAGCGTCTCCTCGGAGATCGTCGCGCGGGTCACCGAGCGGTGCTTCCACGCGCTGGCCGCCCCCATCCGCCGGGTGACCGGCCTCGACATCCCGTACCCGCCGCCGAAGCTCGAGCACTTCCAGCTGCCCGGCGTGGACCGCGTCCTGGACGCCGTTGACGACCTGCAGTGGGAGGACTCGTGAGCACGCAGACCTTTCTGCTGCCCGACCTCGGTGAGGGACTGACCGAGGCGGAGGTGGTGCGCTGGCTGGTCGAGGAGGGCGACACCGTCGAGGTCGACCAGCCGGTGGTCGAGGTGGAGACCGCGAAGTCGCTGGTCGAGGTGCCGACGCCGTACGCCGGGCGGATCGCGACCCGGCATGCTGCCGAGGGCGCCACGCTCGAGGTCGGCAAGCCGCTGCTCACGGTCGCGGCGCTGGTCCCGGAGGCGGAGACCTACCGCGAGGAGGAGCAGGCCGGATCGGGCAACGTCCTGATCGGGTACGGCACGACGGGCGCGACGGTCACTTCCCGGCGGCGTCGTCCGCGGGGCCGGCAGGCGCCGGCCGTGTTGCCGCACCGGGTGCCGCTCGTGATCTCGCCGCTGGTGCGGCGGCTGGCCCGGGAGGCCGGGCTGGATCTGACCACGGTCGAGGCGACCGGTCCCGGCGGGGTGATCGTCCGGGCCGATGTCGAACGCGCCCTGGCGCGCGTGGCGACGGCGCCCGCCCGACCGGCTGGTGTCGCGGCCGCCCCGGCGCCGGCCACCGCGGCCGGTCCGCCCTCGGCCACTCCGGTCGTGCCGGGGGAGCGCCGGGTTCCGTTGACCGGCTTCCGTAAGGCGGTGTCAGCGGCGCTGACCCGCAGCCGCGCCGAGATCCCCGAGGCCACCGTCTGGGTCGATGTCGACGCCACCAAGCTCTGGGAGCTGCGGCAGAGCACCCCCGGCCCCGGCCTGCTCGCCTACATCGCCCGGTTCGTCGTGGCCGGCCTGCGGCAGTACCCGATGCTGAACGCCCGGGTGGACACCGAGCGGCAGGAGATCGTCGAGTTCGACCGGATCAACCTCGGCATCGCCGTCCAGGGGGAGCGCGGCCTGGTCGTGCCCGCGGTCGTCGGTGCCGAGACGATGACCACCGCGCAGCTCGACGAGGAGATCCGGCGGGTCACCGCGAGCGCCCGGGAGGGCCGCGTGACGGCGCAGGAGGCGGGGACCTTCACGCTCAACAACTACGGCAGCTTCCGGGTGGACGGCAGCGCCGCGATCATCAACCATCCGCAGGTCGCCATCCTGGGCTTCGGCCGGATCCTGGACCGGCCCTGGGTCGTCGACGGCGAGCTGTGCGTCCGCAAGATCACGCAGATGAGCTTCGTCTTCGATCACCGGGTCTGCGACGGCGGGACGGCGGCCGGCTTCATGCGCAGCGTCGCCGACGCCATCGAGGATCCGGCCTCCGCGATCGCCCGCCTCTGACCAGCGGCTGAGCCCAGGTATGCGCTTACCGCGGAAACCCCTCTGAAACATTGACATCGGCTGTGGTCAATTCCTAACCTGCGTTGATTCGTTTCAGCCAGGAGGAGTCGCCATGCGGGGTTCGCTGCGTCCGTACCGTCGGTGGGGGATCCTCCTGGCCACCGGCCTGCTCCTGGTCGGCGGCTCACCGCCCGCCGTGGCCGCGGCGCAGCGGCCCGGCGGGCCCGCCCTGGAACGTCTCGACCGGGGCCTGGTGGCCGCCGCCACCGCCGACGGCGTGTTCCTGAGCTGGCGCCTGCTCGGCCCGGAGGCGACCGGCGCGACCGCGACCGGTCTGGCCGGGCCGGACTTCCGGGTCTACCGCGACGGCCGGCCCGTCGCGCTGGTCACGGACAGCACCAACTGGCTCGACCCGGACGGCACCCCGGCGTCCCGCTACCGGGTGGCCGCGGTCGTCCGCGGGCGCGAGGCCGCCCGCAGCGCCGCCGTCACCCCCTGGGCCGCCGGCCACCACGACCTGCCGCTGCGCAAACCCGCCGACGGCGTGACCCCGAGCGGGCAGGCCTACACCTACACGGCCAACGACATGAGCGTCGGCGACGTCGACGGTGACGGACAGTACGAGTACGTCGTGAAATGGGACCCGTCGAACTCCAAGGACGTCTCGCTGGTCGGCTACACCGGACCGGTCTACCTGGACACCTATCGGGCCGACGGCACCCTGCTCTACCGGATCGACCTGGGCGTCAACATCCGGGCCGGGGCGCACTACACCCAGTTCCCGGTGTACGACTTCGACGGTGACGGCCGCGCCGAGCTCATGCTCAAGACGGCGCCGGGCACGAGCGTGATCCGGTACGACGCCACGGGCCGTGAGGTCTCCCGGCGCTACGTCACGATGCCCCGCGCCGACGTGCGCGCGGGTTACCGGCACACCGACGACTACCGGCTCAGCGCGGCCGGCTACCGCGAGCACCTGGTGACGCTGTTCCAGGGCTGGACCGAGCACCCCGAGGTGGTGGCCGGGCGCTGGCCGGCGTCGCTGGAGGCCGCGCTCGGCATCGCGCCGCGGTACGCGTACCCGCTGTCCCGCGCCGACGCCGAGGCCCTGGTCGACTACTTCATCGACGTGTACGCCCCGTCCCGCAGCGCCCGCAACAACCTGCGCGCCTTCGAGGGCTTCATCCTCGACGGCCCGGAGTATCTGACGGTGTTCGCCGGCGCGACCGGCCGCGAGCTGCAGACCGTGCGCTACAAGCCCGGACGGCACGACGACGGGCTGATGTGGGGCGACTATGCGCTGCCGCGGATCGAGCCCGGCAACCGCGTCGACCGGTTCCTGTCCGGGGTGGCCTACCTCGACGGCCGGCACCCGTCGGCCGTGTTCGCCCGCGGCTACTACACCCGCACCACGCTGGTCGCGTACCGCTGGGACGGCCGCCGGCTGACCGAGAACTGGTACGTGGACAGCGGCTGGACCCCGATGAGCAACCCGTTCAACGACAACCCGCACGGCCGCGACGGCACCGACCCGCGCTACGGCACCCTCACCACGCAGGGCTTCCACTCGCTGAGCGCGGCCGACGTGGACGGCGACGGACGGCAGGAGATCGTGTACGGCGCGGCGACCATCGACGACGACGGCACCCTGCTGTACTCCTCGTTCGACACGCTCCCGGAGGGCAGCGCGGCGCCGGGGCAGCGGGTCCGGCTCGGCCACGGTGACGCCATGCACGTCACGGACATCAATCCGGACCGGCCCGGCCTGGAGACGTTCACGGTCCACGAGAACGGCACCAGTGCGCCGTACGGCATGGCCCTGCGCGACGCGGCCACCGGCGAGGTGCTCTCCGGCACGTACTCCGGGCGCGACACCGGGCGCGGGATGATCGGCGACGTGCTGCCGGAGGTCCGCGGCATCGAGTCCTGGGCCAGCATGCCCGGCGGCTCGGAGGCGTCCGGCCTGCACACGGCGGCGGGCACGGTGCTGCCCGGGCCGGTGCCGGGCACCAACCAGAGCATCCGCTGGGCCGCCGACCTGACCACCCAGCTGGTCAACGGCGCGGGCGAGGTCACCCCGACAATCGACGACTGGCGGCGCGGCACCCTGCTGACCGCCACGGGCACGCTGACCAACAACGGCACCAAGGGCAACCCGTCCCTGGTCGCCGACATCCTGGGCGACTGGCGCGAGGAACTGCTGGTCCGCACGGCGGACAGCACAGCGGTACGGATCTACCTGAGCACCGAGCTCACCGGGCACAAGCTCTACACGCTCATGCACGACCCGCAGTACCGGGTCGAGGTGGCCCGCCAGCAGACCACGTACAACCAGCCCTCGTACCCGGGCTTCTATCTGGCCTCGGACACCGACTGGCGGGACGTGCCGCTGCGCCGCGCGTTGTAATTCCTCGCGGTTCGTGCAACCTTCCGCCGGTCCGGTCTCGTGATTGTCCCGACC
Source organism: Actinoplanes sp. NPDC051405 (assembly GCF_055586185.1). Lineage (NCBI taxonomy): Bacteria > Bacillati > Actinomycetota > Actinomycetes > Micromonosporales > Micromonosporaceae > Actinoplanes > Actinoplanes sp. NPDC051405. The sequence continues at coordinate 81,264 of NZ_JBVJIR010000022.1, read as the reverse complement.
GAACGGATAGGGGTGGGCATGAGCGATCGCGACGCGGCGTTCGCCGAGTACTTCGCGGCCCGGTCGGGGGCCATGCGGGGCACGGCGTTCCTGCTCTGCGGGGACTGGCACCGGGCCGAGGATCTGGTGCAGACCGCGTTCACCAAGCTGTACACGCACTGGCACCGGGTGGCGCGGCACGAGGCGCTGGATCCGTACGTCCGGCAGGTGTTGATCCGCACCTTCATCGACGACGGCCGCCGGGGCTGGTGGCGGCGGGAGCGGACCCGGGAGACGCCGATCGAGCAGGCGGCCGCGCCGGGGTCGGCCGATGACCGGCTGATGCTGTTGCAGGCGCTCGCCGGGGTGCCGCCCCGGCAGCGGGCCGTGCTGGTCCTGCGCTACTGGGAGGACATGTCGGTCGAGGAGACCGCGGCTGTCCTCGGCTGCTCGGCCGGCACGGTCAAGAGCCAGGCGGCGCGCGGCCTGGACGCCCTCCGGACGTTGATCTCCCACCCCGTCACCGCCGAATGAGAAGAGGCATCGTGAACGAGAACGACCTGCGCGAAGCCATGCGCGCCAGCATGACCCTCACCCCGCCGCCCCCGATGGAGTCGGCGGCGGCCCTGACCGCCGGTCGTCGGGCCGTGCGCCGGCGCGCGACGCTCGCCGGCGCCGGGGTGACCGCGGCGATGATCGCGGTGACCGCCGTGGCCGTGCCCTCCGGCCTGCGGCTCACCTCGGGCGGTGACGGCACGCCCTGGGCCGGCGGCGGGGTGCCGTCGGGCATACCGACCCCCTCGGCGGGTAGCGAGAGCACCAAGCCGGCCTGGCCGCTCGACGGGAACGGCGAGCCGCAGGAGGATGCCACGGCCCGCTCGGGTGAGCGCTACGAGCAGGGCAAGAAGCTCCTCGACGTGCTGCTCGCCGTTGTTCCCGACGGCTGGACCGCGCCGACCGGCAAGTCGACCGACGGCATCCCGATGCGTGACCACCAGGCCCAGGTCGAGGGTGACAACACCGGCTCGACCTGGAGTTATCTGGCCCAGGCGGCGATCGCCAAGGGTGGCCGGGCCGGGCACCTGCTGGCCGAGGTGCACACCAAGGGCAACGGCCTGCCCAAGGAGCCGTGCGCCCTCGCCCGGCAGTTCTGGGGCCTCGGAGGTGACTGCGACGTGGTCACGGTCGGGAGGGTGAAGGTCGGCGTGTCGCAGGTTCCGAGCGGAAGCGGCGGGGTGGAGCAGTGGGCGGCCTACCGGCACCCGGACGGCATCGTGGTCTACGTGGCGCAGAGCCGCACGGCTACGAACGGCGAGAACGTCCAGCCGCCGCTGAAGAAGCTGCCGCTGACGGCGTCGCAGCTGGCCGCGTTGGCCACCGACGACCGTTTCCATCTCAACTGAACGGGACTCAGGTGCCGCAGAACGTCTGGTAGGCACCGAAGTCCTGCGGCGCGGGGGCGGCGTACCGCTCGAGGCCCGGGCGCTCGTCGTAGGGCTCGCTCACGGCCGCCACCAGCCGCTCCAGCGGATCCAGGTCGCCGTCCGTCGCCGCCGCCAGGGCCTCCTCGACCAGGTGGTTGCGCGGGATGTAGACGGGGTTGACCCGCTCCATCGCGTCGGCGTCCGGGCCCAGGGCGCGCCAGCGCGCCACCCAGGCGTCGACCGCGGCCAGGTCGATGAAGAGGCGGCGGGCCGGCTCGGCATCACCGCGGGCGGCGCCGGCCAGGGTACGGAAGAACGACGTGAAGTCGACGTGGTCGGCGTGCAGCAGGGCGAGCAGGTCGTCGACCAGCGGCGACACCACAGTGGCAGCAACGTCGTCGGGCAGCCCGAGCTTGGCGCGCATGCCGGCCGACCACGCGGCGTTGTACGCGGGCCGGAAACCGCCGAGAGCCTCCACCGCCAGGGCGACCGCCTGTTCCTGGTCGTCGTGCAGGAGCGGGAGCAGGGCCTCGGCCAGCCGGGCCAGGTTCCATTCGGCGATGGCCGGCTGGTTCCCGTACGCGTATCGCCCGCCGTGGTCGATGGAGCTGTAGACCGTCGCCGGGTCGAAGGCCTCCATGAACGCGCACGGCCCGTAGTCGATGGTCTCGCCGGAGATCGTCATGTTGTCGGTGTTCATGACGCCGTGCACGAAGCCGACGAGCATCCATTGCGCCACCAGTGCGGCCTGCGCGGCGACGACTGCCTCGAACAGGGCGAGATACGGCTGCTCGGCCTCGGCGGCGTGCGGGTGGTGCCGGGCGATCGCGTGGTCGGCGAGGCGGCGCAGCAGGTCGGCGTCGCCGGTGGCCCGGGCGAACTGGAACGTGCCGACCCGCAGGTGGCTGGCGGCGACCCGGGCCAGCACGGCTCCCGGCAGCGGGGTGTCGCGGTGCACCGTGCGCCCGGTCGCCACCACGGCCAGGGCGCGGGTCGTCGGGATGCCCAGGGCGTGCATCGCGCGGCTGACCACGTACTCGCGGAGCATCGGGCCGACCGCGGCCAGGCCGTCGCCGCCGCGGGCGAACGGGGTGCGCCCGGAGCCCTTGAGATGAAGGTCACGGACGGTGCCGTCGGCGTCCACGAGCTCGCCGAGCAGCAGCGCGCGCCCGTCGCCGAGCCGTGGGGAGTAGCCGCCGAACTGGTGCCCGGCGTAGGCCTGCGCGACCGGGGTGGCCCCGTCGGGAACGGCGGTGCCGGTCAGCAGCCGCACACCCTCGGGGCTGCGCAGCTGAGCGGGATCGAGGCCCAGCTCGGCGGCGAGCGCGTCGTCGAGCACGAGCAGCCGGGGCTCCGGCGTCTCCTCGGCCTGCCAGGGGATCGCCAGCCCGGCGAGCTCTCGTGCGAAGCGGTTGTCCAGGACGACGGTCGACGGCGGTGCGATGCTCACGCTTCGAGCGTACGTCGGGACTACTTCTCGAAGGCGAGCTGGTTGTACGGCGACTGGTCATAGGGCGCGATCTCCCGGTACCCGGCGGCCCGGTACAGGGCGATGGCCTCGGTGAGAGCGCTGTGCGTGCCGAGTCGCAGCGTCGTCGCCCCGTGCGCATACGCGTCGGCCTCCACCCGTTCCAGCAGCCGCCGCCCGAGCCCCAGCCCCCGCGCGCGAGCGTCGACCCACAGGTGGCGGATCTCCGCGATCCCGTCACCGAGGCGGCGCCACGCGCCACAACCCACCGGCCGATCTTCCTCGTACGCGACCAGCAGCGCCCCGTCGTCGCCGGTCAGAGCGCCGGGGTCCACGAGCGCCGCGTCGTCGTACCCCTCCGGGAAGCGGACGGCCAGCTCCGACGCGTACGCGCGCAGGCACTGCTGGGCCTCGGGGGAGCGGGCGTCGACCGGCCGCACCGTGACCGCGGCCAGCCGCAGCAGGCGCCGGATCTGCTCCTGGGCGTCGACGAGTTGCCGGCGCTGCGCGGCGGAGAGCGGTTCCAGCAGGTCACTGATGCCGGCCCGGGAGCGCGCGTCGAGGTCGGCGCGTTCGCGTACCCCGGCTTCGGTCAGCTCGGCGACGCGGACCCGCCGGTCCGCCGGGTGCGCGCGGGTCCGGACCAGGCCCTGCTCCTGCAGCGAGCGCAGCAACCGGCTGAGGTAGCCGGAGTCCAGGCCGAGCCGGGACCGCAGCTCGCGGACGTCGGCCTGCTCGCCGATCTCGTAGAGCAGCCGGGCCTCGCTGAGTGGGCGGTCCTGGCCGAGATAACGGTCGGTCAGCACGCCCAGGCGGCGGGTGTAGTAGCGGTTGAAGTCGCGGACCGTCTCGACCTGAGCGAGGGCAGCAGCGTCCATCGGCCGATGCTAGCGGATAATCTCTGACTCAGGTCAGAGATTATCGTCCGCGGCGGGCCGGGCCACCATGCGCTGCTCGTGCGTCCTCGTCTCGGCGTTGATCTGGTGCGTGTGCGGACGGTAGATGAGGTCGATCGGCCCCATCAGCTCCTGGCCCACCCCCCGGCGCCGGGTGCGGGCCGCGAGCCACGCGAGGGCGCCGAGGACTGCCGCGAGAACGGCGGCGGATACCAGCCACGGCACGATTTCTCCCATCCGGGCAGGTTACGCCCGGCTGTGCGGCCGGGAAAGCGCACCACGGGTACGGGCGAGCAGCTCGACCAGCGCACCGGCCGCGTCCTCGGCGACCGTCGGGGACAGTCCTCGCCGCGGCCAGACGGCGAGAGCGACCGGCTCGGGGACTGGCAGGTCGGGGCGGGCCACCAGCCCCTCGAGGCCCTGTCCGAGGGTGGCCATCAGTCCCACGCCCAGCCCGGCCCGCACCGCCGCCTGCATCCCGGCCAGGTGGGCGGCCTCGCAGCCGACCTCCGCCGGCACCCCGTGCGCGGCCAGCGTCTCCAGGGCGCGGTTGCGGATGGCGCACGGCGCGTCGAAGGCCACCAGCGGGACCGGGTCGCCGGCTGCCGGTGGCGTCCAGTCGGGGGCGGCGTACCAGGTGAGCTCGAGCTCGCCGACCGCCCGGGCGTCCGGCTCGTCGGCCGGGCCGAGCAGCAGGGCCAGGTCGATCCGGCCCTCGGCGAGGGCGGTCCGCAGCTGGGCGCCGCGGTCGATCCGGAACCGGACCCGGTGGTCCGGGAAGCACGCGGCCAGCTCGGGCAGCAGCTGGGCGGCGGCGTGCTCGGTCGAGCCGATCACCAGCGTGGGCTCGGCCTCCACGCCGAACTCGCGCAGCGTCTCGTCGTGCAGGGCGAGGATCCGGCGGGCCCGGGCCAGCAACACCTCGCCGTCGGCGGTGAACCGCGAGCCCCGGCCGTCCCGTTCGACCAGCGTGCGGTCCAGTGCCGCCTCCAGCCGGCGCACGTGCTGGCTCACCGCGCCCTGGGTCAGGTGCAGCGAGGCCGCGGCCCGCTGGAAGCCGCCGCAGTCCGCGACCGCCACGAAGCTGCGCAACGGCGCGATTCCCAGCATCCTACTCATCCCATGAGCTTACTAGGAATTGGATGAGCTGCCGTGATGGGTTCCCATCACGTTCTTTCGTTGGACGGCGCGGCGCGGGCCTGCTGATACTCCTCACCATGCCCCGGAGAAACCTCAAGCTCGGCGCCGTCCTCATGGGGGTCGGCGGACCGGGCCAGCACGACACCTGGCTCAGCCCCGAGATCCCCGGCGACGCCAGCGTCGACATCCGCTGGTACATCGCCCGGGCCCAGCAGGCGGAGGCGGCGAAGTTCGACCACGTCTTCATCGTGGACAGCCAGTTCATCACCCCGGACTCGCCGCACCACTACCTCAACCGCCTCGAACCGCTCACGCTGCTGTCGGCGGTCGCCGTGCACACCTCGCACATCGGGCTGGTCGGCACGCTGACCACCTCGTACAACGACCCGTTCAACGTGGCCCGGCGGCTCGCCTCGCTCGACCTGATCAGCGGCGGCCGGGCCGGCTGGAACGTGGTGGCCACCGGAGACGGCGGCACGGCCGGCAACTACGGGCGGGCCGAGCACTACGACTACGCCACCCGCTACGGCCGGGCCCTGGAACACGTGCGAGTGGTCCAGGGACTGTGGGACTCGTACGAGGACGACGCGTTCCCCCGCGACAAGCAGGGCGGCGTCTTCTTCGACCGGTCCCGGCAGCACGCGCTGCACCACAAGGGCGAGCACTTCTCGGTCGCCGGGCCGCTGAACATCCAGCGCTCGCCGCAGGGCCAGCCGGTCATCTTCCAGGCCGGCGACTCCGACGAGGGCCGCGACCTCGGTGCGGGCATCGCCGACGCCATCTTCACCCACGCGCAGACCGTCGAGCAGGGCCAGGCGTTCGCCACCGACATCCGGGCCCGCGCCGCCGCCCAGGGCCGCGACCCCGAGAATGTGCTCATCGTCCCCGGCATCAGCCTGATCATCGGCGACACCGACGAGCAGGCCCGCGAGAAGGAACGCCAGTCGCTGGCCGGCAAGGACTTCCACCGCGCGCTCAAGGAACTGGGCCGCCCGTTCGGCTGGCACGACTTCACCTCATACGACCTCGACGCCCCGTTCCCCGAGGTCGGCCACCTCGGTGCGCTCAGCTTCAAGACCCAGGCCGAGCAGATCACCCGGCTGGCCCGGGAGAACGGCTTCACCCTGCGCCAGACGGTGCAGCACTCGCTGGACTCGCGGCGTTCCCCGTTCGTCGGCTCCGCGCTGACGGTCGCGAACGAGATCCAGCGCTGGTACGAGGCCGGCGCCTTTGACGGCATCAACGTGACGGTGACCGTACCCAGCGAATTCGCCGTGTTCACCGACCGGGTGCTGCCGATCCTGCGGGAGCGCGGTCTGGTCCGCCGCGAGTACGAGTCCACCACCCTGCGCGGCAACCTCGGCCTGCCGATCCCGGAGAACGTGCACACCGCGGCCCGCCGCACCGAGCCCGACCTGGTCCGGGGCCGGGCGTGACCACCACTCCGCGCTTCCGGCTGGGCTTCCTCACCCACGTGCAGGGCCGCGGCGACCTCGCCACCACCTACCGCGACGCCCAGGAGTTGTTCGTCGTCGCCGACGAGCTGGGCTTCGACGTCGGCTGGGTGGCCCAGCACCACATCCCGCTCGGCGGCGGGGGACTGTCGTCGCCGTGGCCGTTCCTCGCCCACGCGGCCGCCCGGACCCGCCGGATCCGGCTCTCCACCGCGATCACCATCCTGCCCCTGGAGAACCCGGTCCGCCTGGCCGAGGACGTCGCGGTGGTGGACGCGCTCAGCGGCGGACGGGCCGAGATCGGCGTGGGCAGCGGCGCCGGCCCGGAGGAGTACGCGGCCTTCGGCGCCGACTTCGACCAGAAACGTGAGCTGACCACGGCCGGCCTGACCACCCTGCGCCGGGCCCTGTCCAACGAGGAACTCGGCACGTCCGGCTTCTCGATCCAGCCACCGGCGGGCGACTTCACCGACCGCATCTGGCAGGGCGTGTTCAGCGCCGCCGGAGCCCGGCACGCGGCCGCGGCCGGCACGAACCTGCTGCTCAACCGGGCCACCTACGGCTACGAGGAACCGACCGACGTGATCCAGCGGCCCTGGGCGGACGAGTTCCTGGCCGCCTGGAATCGCCCGCACCGACCCCGGATCGGCCTGTCCAGGTTCATCTTCCCGGCGCGGGACAAGCGCACCGCCCTGGCCCAGATCGGCGACGGCGTCCAGCGGGCCACCGAAGGCTTCGTCCGGCGCGGCGCCTTCCCGGCCGGGCTCGGCCTCGAGGAGCAGCTGCGGCGCTTCCACGCCTTCCACGGCCACCCCGACGAGATCATCGCGGGCCTGCAGGCGGAGCGGGTGCTGCCGCTGGCCACCGACCTGATCGCCCAGTTCAACCCCGGCATCCCGGACCGCGACGCCGCGATCCGCGCCCTGGAACTCATCGCGACCGAGGTGGCGCCCGCCCTCGGCTGGAAACCGAAGGTGGACTGAGACATGACCGGCTACCGTGACTTCGGCGCGCCCGAGGGGGTCAGGGTCCGCGGCACGGTGCTCGTGCTGCCCGGGCGAGGCGAGAGCCAGGCCGGGTACGGGCGCTTCGGTGCCCGGCTGGCTGCCGACGCTTACCAGGTCCGGGTGCTGCCGCCGCCCGCTGAATGGGACCAGGTCGGGGTGCTCGGGTCGCCCGCTGGCGCGGACCAGGTGCGGGTGCATCCGCCGCTCGCGGCCGATCTCTCGCACGCCGCCCTGGTTCTGAGCGAGGCGCTGGACACCGTCGATCTCGTTCGTCCGCTGGTGCTGGCCGGGGCCGACACCGGTGCGGCGGTGATCGCCGCGCTGGTGGCCCGGACGGCGCCCGAGCAGGCGTGGTGGCCGGACGCTGTTGTGCTGGCCGGGTTGCCGGGCTACGGCGGGCGGCCGGACGGGGGATGGGATGAGGAGCTGGACGCCCGTACCCACTGCCCGGTGCACCGCGGTGTGCTCACCGACGATCCGGCCGTGGTGCCCGGTTCGCTGGCCGAGGCGGTGCCGGCGGTTCTGCTCGACGCCGCGTACGGCAGCACGGCCGACGTGCCGCACCTGCTGCTGACCGGCGACGCGGACCCGCTGGCCGACCGCGCGGAGCTGACCCGGCTGGCCAAGTCGCTGCCGCAGGCCCGGCTGGCCGTCGTGCGCGGCGGCCACCACGACGTGCTCAACGACCTGCAGCACCGCTCGGTGGCCGCGGAGATCGTGACGTTCCTGGAGGCGGTCCGCGGCGGGGTGCCGCCGGTGCCGCTGGTCGAGGTCGTCGCCACCGCCTGGTGACCGCCGTGGCGCTCGGTGGCTTAATCGGGCGGACATCGGCCCGCGACGGCGCCGACACCCGCTGTGCCTACAACTGGGCGGCATGGACATCGACGACTTCGCCGATTCCGGTCGGCCGCTCCGTGGTGGCGGTGCCCGGGCACGGGACATTCTGGTGGCGGCGCTGGGACGGCGTACCTTCCTGCGGGCCGCCGCCGCGATCGGCGCCGGCGGCGTCGTCACCGGCGCGGCCGCGCCCGCGCACGCCCGCACGCCCGCGGCCCGGCCGGCCGGCATCCTGCAGCCCGGCCGGGGCGCCATCCCGGGCCGGCACTATCTGCCGTCGCGACCGGACGAGGTGCGGTGGGGCTACGTCCCGTCGGTGACCAGCGAGCCGGTGCTGCGGATGCGCTCGGGGCAGACCGTCACTGTCGACACCGTCTCGCACGAGGGCATCCTCGAGGACCAGGGCCGCGACCCGGTGCGGTGGTTCGCCGGCCACGGCGTGCCCGCCCGCCTGGTGCTGACCGACGCCGTCGCCGTGGCCCGCGACTACGACCGCACCACCCGCAACTTCGACGTCGACGGCCCGCACGTGGTCACCGGCCCGATCCACGTGGACGGCGCGGAGCCCGGCGACGTCCTCAAGGTGGAGATCCTCGCGGCGGTGCCCCGGGTCCCGTACGGGGTGGTGTCGAGCCGGCACGGCAAGGGCGCCCTGCCCCGGCTGGCCGGCGGCGCCGTCCCGGCGGGCATCACCGAGGCGGAGATCATGCCGCCGGTGGCGGCCGACGGCCGGCCCACCGGCGACCCGCGGCGGTACGGCAACGTCTCCGTCTTCACACCCGTCCGCGCGGCCCGGGGCGGCCGGCTCACCGGCGTGCTGCCCCGGCCCGGGCACCGCGACGTGGCGTTCCCGCTGCACCCGTTCATGGGCATGATGGGGGTCGCGTTCGCCGACGCCGGCTCGCTGACCGACCCGGCGCTCAACTCGATCCCGCCGACGCTGGGCGGCGGCAACATCGACATCAGTCTGCTGGGCCCGGGCGCGACCTTCTACCTGCCGGTCTTCGCGACCGGCGCGCTGTTCTACGTCGGCGACCCGCACCTGGCGATGGGGGACGGCGAGGTGGCACTGACCGCGCTGGAGGGGTCGCTGCGGGCCACGTACCGGCTGACCGTGGTCAAGAAGGGTGCCGAGGGAGCGCCGTCGGTCGCCTTCGGCTATCCGTTCGCCGAGACGCCGCAGGCCTGGGTGCCGATCGGGCTGTCCGACCCGGACGGTGCGCCGGGCGGGCAGGGCAACGACCTCGACGTCGCGATGCGCCGGGCGGTGGTCAACGCCCTCGACTTCCTCCAGCACGACCTGGGCATGGACCGGGCGATCGCGTACGCCTACCTGTCGGCGGCCGCGGACTTCGCCGTCTCCCAGGTCGTCGACCGCACGGTGGGCGTGCACGGCGTGATTCCGAAGAGCCACTTCTGAGCTCGGAGATCTAGCTTGGTCGATTGACATAGTTTGGACTCCCGACTTAGTCTGCGCCGGTCATTGATGTGGGCTGTCCGGAACGAGGAGTGTCATGATCGGCTTGCAGAGGTCCCTCCGTAGGCGCCGGTGGCGGGCCGGTCTCCTCGTGGGCGCGGTCGCCACGCTGGTGGCCGGGCTCGGCGTGGCCACCGCGACCGGTGCGAACGCGGCCGCCGGGTGCCGTGTCACCTACGCCAACGGGGCCCAATGGCCGGGCGGCTTCACCGCCAACGTGACGGTCACCAACCTCGGTGACCGGATCGACGGCTGGCGACTGGGCTGGACCTTCGCCTCCGGGCAGGCGGTGAGCCAGGCCTGGAACGCGACGGTGACCGCTTCCGGCACCCAGGTCACCGCGGCGAACGTGGGGCACAACGCGGTGCTGGCGACCAACGGCTCGGCCACGTTCGGCTTCAACGGCACCTGGACCGGCAGCAACCCGGCGCCGACGGCGTTCACCCTCAACGGCGTCGCCTGCACCGGCAGCGTCGGCCAGCCAAGCCAGTCGCCGAGCGCGCCCGGCCCCAGCTCGTCGGCGAGCAGTTCGCCGTCCACCCCGCCGACCACGCCACCACCGGCCGGCAACGCGATGGCCGCGGTCGCCGCCATGCAGCCCGGCTGGAACCTCGGCAACTCGCTGGACGCCACCGGCGCCGACGAAACTTCCTGGGGCAACCCGCGGATCACCGAGGCCCTGCTCGACGGGCTCAAGGCGCAGGGTTTCAAGAGCATCCGGATTCCGGTGACCTGGGGCCAGCACCAGGGTGGCGCGCCCGACTACACCATCGACGCCGCCTACCTGGCCCGGGTCGAGGAGGTGGTCGGCTGGGCCCTGGACGACGGCTTCTACGTCATGGTCAACATCCACCACGACTCCTGGCAGTGGATCAACACGATGCCGACCGACCGGACCACCGTGCTGGCCCGCTACAACGCGACCTGGACCCAGCTGGCCGCCGCGTTCCGTGACTCCCCGGCGAAGCTGGTGCTGGAGAGCGTGAACGAGCCGCAGTTCACCGGCAGCTCCGGCGACGCCCAGAACGCGGCCCTGCTCGACGAGCTGAACACGTCCTTCCGCACGATCGTCCGCAACTCCGGCGGCGGCAACGCGACCCGGCTGCTGGTGCTGCCGACCCTGCACACCTCGGCCGACCAGGCCCGCCTGGACGAGCTGACCGCGACGTTCACCGCGATGAACGACCCGAACCTGATCGCCACGGTCCACTACTACGGCTACTGGCCGTTCAGCGTGAACATCGCCGGCGGCTACCGTTTCGACGCCACGGCGCAGAAGGACCTGACCGACATGTTCGACCGGATCTCCACCACCTTCGTGGCCCGGGGCATCCCGGTGATCATCGGCGAGTACGGCCTGCTCGGCTTCGACCGGCACACCGGCACGATCGAGCAGGGCGAGAAGCTCAAGTTCTTCGAGCTGTTCGGCGCTCAGGCGCGGGCGAAGAACGTGACCACGATGCTGTGGGACAACGGCCAGCACTTCGGCCGGACGTCGCTGCAGTGGTCGGATCCAGAACTGATCGCGCAGATCAACTCGAGCTGGACCACCCGCTCCGGTACGGCCGAGAGTGACCTCGTGTTCAGTGCCCGCGCGGCCGCCATCACGAGCAAGACGGTGACGCTGAACCCCAACGGCACCACCTTCACCGGACTGCGCCAGGGCAGCACCGAACTGGTCCGCGGCACCGACTACACCATCTCCGGCGACCAGCTGACGCTCTCGGCCGCTCTGCTCACCCGGCTGTCCGGCTCCCGGGCGTACGGCGTCAACGCGACCCTGCACGTTCACTTCTCCACCGGCGTGCCGTGGCGCCTCAACCTGATCACCTACGACACCCCCACCCTGTCGGCCGCAACCGGCACAACCAGCGCATTCACCATCCCGACCACCTTCCGCGGCGACCAGCTCGCCACCATGGAGGCCACCTACGCCGACGGCAGCAACGCCGGCCCGCAGAACTGGACCCCGTTCAAGGAGTTCGACTACACGTTCGCCCCGGACTACACCGGCAACGTCATCACCCTGAAGCCGGAACTCTTCGCCGAGGTCACCGACGGCTCCCGGGTCACCCTGAAGTTCCACTTCTGGAGTGGCGCCGTGGTGACCTACTACGTCACCAAGTCCGGCACGACGGTGACCGGCACCCTGGCATAACGAACCCCCTCGGAACCGGACCGGGGACGACGCAGCCCGCGAATTGCGTTCGCACGGGCGTCGTCCCCGGTCCACCTCCCATCCCGGTCCGACCCGCCTCCCGGTCCACCTCCCAACCCGGCCCGGTCCACCTCCCAACCCCGGCCCGGTCCGGCTCCCGGCCCGGTCCGGCTCCCGGCCCGGTCCGGCTCCCGGCCCGGCCCGCCTTCCGGCCCGGCCCGCCTTCCGGCCCGGCCGCCTCCCGGCCCGGCCGCCTCCCGGCCCGGCCCTGGCTCGGTCCATCACGCGTCTCCGGTCCCGCACCGGGGGCCGATTCAGGCCGCGTCTTGGTCCGGACCACTCGGCGTTGCTGCGGCGGCTCGTCCCGCATCCCGGCTCGGTCAGGCCTGCGGGCTGACTGCGCGCTTGGCCAGCCAGCCAGCCATCGCACGCACGCCGTGGCCGACGGCCCGCTCGTCCGGGTCGAAGGCGCCGAAGTGCGGATAGCTCGTCTCGATGGCGGCGCCGGGCGAACGAACACCGAGGAAGGTGTACGTGCCGGGAATCCGGTTCAGGAACAGCGCGAAATCCTCACCGCTGAACGGGATCGCGGCATACGCCGTCCTCACCCGGCCACGACCGGCTGTGTGCTGCAGGTGCCGCTTGAGCGCCAGGGCTTCCTTCGGCGGACACACCATGGCCGGGAAGGGGTCCTTCGGGAAGTCCACCGTGGCCGGGCCGGCCGACCGCGCCAGCCGGTGGATGTCCTCGCGGACCCCGGCATACCGCTCCTCGGGCCAGCAGCGGTAGGACACCCTGACCTCCGCCCGATCCCCGGCAGAGACGCCGGCCTGCATGGCGACGAAGTCGGCCAGCGGCCCGTCCGGTGTCTGGAAGTCGGCCACGAGCCGTTCGAGATCCGCGCTCGTGCTCGGCCGCCCCACCGTGCCGAGAGCTGCGATGTCCGTGGCGAGCTGCTGGGCCCGGGCCGCCGCGTCGGTGCCGGTGAGGGTGATGACGCCGCGATCCTGGCCGGGGAGGCCGTACCCGGGTGTGACGACGAACTGGCCGACCGGGAACGGGCCGCAGTGCAGGGCGTGGATCTCCGCCGGACGGACCCGGCCCAGCACTCCCGCGTCGAGCATCGCGGCGGCGCCGGTGAGCGTCTCCTCGGCGGGCTGGAAGAAGAACGCCACGGTGCCGGCGAGCCGGTGTCTCAAGCGTGCCAGCACTTCGGCGACACCCACACCCACGGTGGTGTGCAGGTCGTGTCCACACAGGTGGGCTGCTTGTGGGCCACCGCCCACCTGCTCGCCCGGCGCGACCGCGTCCATGTCCGCCCGGTAGGCGACCGTCCGGCCACGCCGGGAACCGGTCAACAAGGCCACCACGCCGTGCCCGCCGACGCCGGTGGTGACGTGGAGGCCGGCTGCTCGCAGACGCCGGGCCACCACCTCGGCGGTGCGTTCCTCCTGACCCGCGATCTCGGGATGCCGGTGCAGGTCGCGGCGTAGATCAATCAGATCGTCGTCCAGCCGGCCCGCGACGGCATCCACCGCGTGCTGGTCTATTGGCCCGTGCCGGGAGCCACCGCCGGCGTGTGCGGACCCCGCAGGCACCAGCCCCGCTCCGATGACGCCGGCGGCGCTGCCGAGCATGACGCGCCGGCTGATGATGCGGTCCCCCGAGTCCGACATGGTCCCTCCTCCAGGATCGCGGCTGCCCCTCGGCGAGCCGGTCCACAAGAGCCTGTCGCACTCGGCCGGAAGGCACATTGCGGCAAACCCCCGCATCTGCAGGGGGTTAACCCCACTGTCCGCAAGCCGGTGTGATGGCAGGATCGGTATGGCCGTCATCCACCGTCGTCATTGCGTCGACGAGGGTGGCCGCGAGAAGGTCGAGGGCACGACAAGGAGGTGCTTGTGGACTCATCCCGGGCGTTGACCGGACTCTGTGCCCTGCTGCTCGCCGTCGGAGCCGGCGCCGGTCCGGCTTCGGCCGCACCGGCCGATCCCGCACCAGCCAATCGCGCATCGGCCCAAGCCGCGCTGGCCGATCCCGCGCTGGCCGATCCCGCGCTGGCCGATCGCGCATCGGCCGATCGCGCATCGGCCCAAGCCGCGCTGACTGATCCCGCGCTGGCCGATCGAGCGCCGGGGAGCCCGGCGACCAGGGAATTCGGCAACGGCCCGGAGCGCCACGGGGTAGCCGCGACAGCTCCCGAGCTGCGCGGCTCGGCCGTCACGCCGCTGAGCGCCACCCCGGACCAGCGGTGGACCCCGAAGCGCCACGGCTACCCCCGCCAGACCGACCTGCGCGTCTACCCGCAGGACCCCACCGACAAGTCGATCAGGCTCGGCCTGGTCCCGTACCACGAGATCGCGCCCCGGCTCAACGCCCTGCAAGACGCCTCCGACCGGGTCTCCGCCGAGGTCGTCGGCCATTCCGCCCTCGGCCGCGACCTCTACCTCGTCACCGTGACCGCCCCGGAGTCGGCCGCCGAGGCCGCCCGGCAGGACCGCTGGCGGGCGCTGATCGAGAACGACCCGCGGGCCGCCGCCCGCGACCGGGTCCTGCAACGCGGCTACAAGACCCCGGTGTGGATCAACGCGAACATCCACGGCGACGAGTGGGAGGGCACCGACGGCGCCCTACGGGTCATCGAGCGCCTCGCCACCGCCACCGACCGAGCCACCGCCGCCTTGTTGCGGCGGACCCGGTTCTACGTGACGGTGACCAACAATCCGGACGGCCGGATCGCCGGGACCCGGGTCAACGGCGCCGGCTTCGACATCAACCGCGACCATGCCACCAGTTCGCAGCCGGAGTCGCGGGCCGTACGTGACGTTGTCATCGGCACCCAGCCGTTCGTGATGCTCGACGAGCACGGCTACACCGGCGCGACCCTGATCGAGCCGGCCACGCCGCCGCACGGGCAGAACTACGAGTACGACCTGTACATCAAGCACGCGCTGCCGAACGCGCTGGGCATGGAGGCCGCGGTCAAGCAGCTGGGTCTGCCCGGGACCGAGAGCGTCGACATCCCGTTCCGGGACTACGCGCCGGGGGACTGGGACGACTGGCCGCCGATCTTCACCCCGATGTACGCGATCTACCAGGGCGCCGTCGGGCACACCGTGGAGATCCCGTGGCAGGTCAACCGTGGCGTCTACACCAGCCTGCCGGTCGAGGAGCTGCGCCGCCGTTCCGCGGTGAACACCGCCGTGGCCGCGGCCACCATCGAGGCCGCCCTCACCTACGCCGACACGCATCGGGCGTCGCTGCTCGCCGGTCAGATCGAGCAGTTCCGCCGCGGCTGGGCCGGTGCGCCCTCGCCGCGGATCCCGGACGGTTTCGTGCCCGGCTTCGGCCCCGAGGACCGGTACTCGACCGAGTTCCCGCGCGCCTACGTCATCCCGGTCGGTTCGGGCCAGCGCTCGGCTCCCGCGGCTGCCCGGCTCGTCGACCACCTGGTGGCCCACGACGTGCGGGTGACCAAGGCCCGGCGAGCCTTCACGCTGAACGGCCGGCGTTACCCCGCCGGGTCCTACCTCGTCGACATGCACCAGCCCAAACGCGGCCTCGCCAACGTGCTGCTCGAGGCGGGCCGGGACATCTCCGCGCTGGTTCCGCAGATGTATGACATCTCCGGCTGGAGTCACCGCCTGCTCTGGGGCGCCTCGGTCGACATCAGCCGCACGGCCGCCCCGAGGGTGAGCACCACGCCGGTCAAGGCCGCCGCCGCGGTCGGCTCAGTCACCGCCGGCAGGGGCCGCGACCTGGCGTTGCAGCTGCGCGATCCGGCCGACGTCCGGGCCGTGAACGCCCTGCTCGACCTGGACGTCAAGCTCCGGCGCACCGACGCGGGCACCGTCGTGGTCCCGGCCGCGGCGCGCCTCGAGGCCGAGGCCCTGGCCAGGCGTCTCGGGGTACGGTTCACCGCCGCGCCCCGCGGCTCCGCCGGCACCCCGTTCAGCCGTCCGGTGCTGGCGGCCGCGGTCGCCGCCGACGAGCTGTTCGCGTTGCGTGAGATGGGCTTCGAAGTACGCCCGGTCTCCACGGCCCTGTTGAACGCCGGCGCTGACCTGTCCGGCGTGGACACCCTGGTCGTCTCCTCCGGGTTGTCGTACGCGCAGCTCACGCCGACCGGCAAGGCGGCGGTCGACGAGCTGCTGAGCCGCGGTGGCGTGGTGACCCGGGGCGCGACCGGCGCGGCCTTCAACGTGGCGGCGGGCCTGCTGCCGGCGACGGCGGTGCCCGGCCGTGGCGACGCGAACGGCGTCGTCGCGGTCACCAACACCGGAGCGGTGGTCGGTGCCGACGCGCTGCCACACGCGTTCGTCTACTCGCCGATCTGGTTCACCGGCTCCGGCTTCACGGTCGAGCAGCGCTACGCCGCCGATCCACTGGTGGCCGGTCACTGGCTGCCGACCGGGCCCGGCGTAGGCGGGCCGGACCAGGCGGCCGGGCAGGCGTCGGTCGTCTCGGGCCGGACGGCCCGCGGGGGCCGGGCGGTGCTCTTCGGCACCGAGCCGCTGTTCCGCGCCCACCCCAAGGGCCTGTACGCCGAGTTCGCCCGAGCCCTCTACTGGTCCGCCGGCTAGCGCGGCGGCCGGCGAACGGCGGAACAACCGCACAGCGAAAGGAATCACACCCAGGCAGGTAGCGGCGACGGCGGTGAGCACGACCCCGACCCCACCGGTCGAGTCGGCGCTCGCCGTCGCCGCGCCGACCCCGGCGAACGTGCCGACCCACAGCACCGTGCCCAGCGCAGACCAGCCCAGGAAGCGGCCGAACGGCATCCGGGCCACGCCGGCCACGATCGGCACGATCGCGTGGATCACCGCGACGAAGCGCACCGCCACCAGCGCCGGGGCGCCACGTTCGCGCAGGTAGTTCTCGGCGCGGTCGAAGCGCTCGGCGCCGATGCGGCGGCCCAGGCGGGTGCTGCGCAGGCGGGTGCCGAAGACGCGGCCGATCGCGTACCCGCAGATCTGCCCGGTCAGGGCGCCCGCCGTGCCCGCCGCGACCGCCAGGGCGAAGCCCCCCGGGCCGTGCAGCGAGGCGGCCAGCATGACCACGGACTCGCCGGGCACGAGCAGCCCGAGCAGGAACGTCATCTCGACGGCGGCCGAGAGGTACGTGAAGAGCAGGACCGACCACTCATCGAGCGTGGTCAGCCGGTCGACGAGAACGGTCGCGGCGTTGAGCAGGTCTGCGAGCACAGGATCAGCCTGGTCGATCGATGTCGCCGGGGATATCGGTTTTCGCCCCGAGAAGCCCCTGATCCCGCCTCAGGGTGACCAGGGACACGCGAGGAGGCGACCCCGGCCACGCGAGGGGTGACCAGGGGCACGCGAGGAGGTGGGCGGGGGCCCACGGAGAGGTGGGCGGGGGCCCACGGAGAGGTGGGAGGGACGCGCGAATGAGGTGGGAGGGACGCGCGAATGAGGTGGGCAGGGGCACGCGAAGAGCTGACTGGCGGCACGCGACGAGGCGGGCGGGAAACGCGCGACGAGGTGGGCAGGGCAGGCGAAGAGGCGCCAGGGACATGCGAAAGGCCCGGCCGCGAACGGCCGGGCCTTGCTCGACGGGCGGGGCGGTCAGGCCGCCGGCGGGAACGTCGCGGCGTAGGCGCGCTCTTCGGACGGCATCAGGATCCACAGCACCGGGTAGATCAGGATCTGGCTACCGGGGATCACGAACAGAGTCAGGACGAACAGCACCCGCGTCAGCCACGGGTCGAGCCCGAACCTGCGGGCCAGTCCCGCACACACGCCGGCGAGCATCCGGCCGTCGCGCGGGCGGACCAGTCCCTGGCGGGCCATGGAGTCGTGGACGGTGTTCATGGTGTCTCGCTTTCCTTGCCGGTGGCGTCGAACTTGACCCTTGAACAGTCCCATCCGCCCGGCCCCAGACACATCGGGGAACGACCCTGGCCGGGCCCTGACCCACCATCTCAGGGTCACACCGGCGAGCGGCTCAAAGCCGGCGAGCGGTCAAAGCCGGCGAGCGGTCAAAGCCGGCGAGCGGTCAAAGCCGGCGAGCGGTCAGCGACGGCGAGCGGGTCAGCGACGGCGAGCGGTCAGCGCCCCCGGGCCAGCAGGCCGCGCGGCGCCACCGACCACACCTGGTTCGGCCCCACGCCGTGCCGCTCGAGGATCGCGTTGACGGCCAGGATCGCCGAGGCCGCCGCGCGTTCCATCAGCGCCGACGGGAACGGCATCCAGACCCAGTCGCCGGCCAGGTACAACCCGTCGGCGCCGGTGACCACGCCCGGCCGACCGGCGTCGCTGCCCACGTTGAAGGCGGGCGCGTCCCGGCCCACCCGTTCCTCGACGTGCAGGATCGTCATGTCGACCGTCTCGGGCCAGAGGCCGCCCAGTTCCGTCCACATCCGCTTGGTCAGCTCGGCCGCTTCCAGGCCGGTCGGCGCCGCGTACGCGTGCAGCTCGATGACCGACCCGCCGATGCGCCGCGCCCACTGGCCGGCGGCGCGTTCGATGCGGTGGTACAGCGTGACCGAGTCCAGGGTCGCCTCCCGGGAGACGCTGCTGAAGACCGCGCGCTCCGGCCGGCAGTCGCGGTCGGTCCAGAGCCGGCTGACCGCGTACGGGGCAGTGGTCTCGACCGCGGCGAGCTGGGCGGCCAGCTCCGGCGCGTGCCCCGCCAGGCCGGGGGAGGCTGCCGCGATGGTACGGGCGGCGCCGGGGTCAGCGGCGAGCACCACGTGGTCCGCGGTGAGCCGTTCGCCGTCGTCGAGGGTGACCGTCCAGCCCGGCTCGACGCTCTCGACGGTCGCGCCGGTGCGGATGTTCCCGCCCAGCGCCTCGAACTGGCGGGCCAGCGGCGTCCAGATCGCCGTCTCGTAGTCCTGGGTGGGCGCGTCGAAGTCCAGCCCCTCCGGGTTGCGCAGGAAGTAGAAGTGGAACTGCATCAGCATCTCGGCCGCCGACATGTCCTCCTGGTGGTTGAAGAACGAGTGGGCGAACACGTCGAAGAGCATGGCCCGGGCCCGCGGCGGCATGCCCAGCGCGTCGAGGAAGTCCTTGGCCGAGACGTCGTCGAAGCGCCGGTACGTCTCCTCGCGGTCGTAGCTCAGCAGCGGCAGAGCAGCCGTGCCGTCGAGTCCGCGCAGCTCGCGCAGCCGCATGCTGGGGGAGCGGGCCAGCAGTGCGAGCAGGTTGGCCGGCGGGGTCCTGGGCAGCCCGGCGAAGCTCTCCTCGGGCCACTCCTGCGAGATGATCGGGTACCGCCCGGCCGGCTGCAGGAACGACAGGCTCGGGTCGATGCGGCGCAGCACGTTGCGCCAGTTGTAGTACTGCCGGAAGAAGCCGTGGAAGCCGTGCTCGACCATGTGCCGGGTGCCGTCGGGCAGCGTGCTCGGCCAGGCGGCCAGCCGGCCACCGAGCTGGGCGGCCCGCTCCAGCAGGGTGACCCGGACGCCGCGTTCGGCGAGCAGCAGGGCCGCCGTCACGCCGGCGATCCCGCCGCCGACGACCACCGCGGTCACCGGCGTGGCCACGGTGCGGGGGAGCTCCGGTCGGGACCGTACGACACGGTGGGCGCGCTCGCCGCCAAGACGTCGGATCACAGTGTCAGGTCCCCCCATCAGAAGTGCGAATGCGGGCCTATGCCCGTCCGCCGACCTTACAACCGCACTTTGCCCGCTTTTCCCGGCGCGGGCGGGAAATGGGCGCCGCGTGGCGGGAACTGATGGGCCGCGCCAGCCGACCTGTCTGCCGGACGCCGAACGTCCCGGCGACCACCCCCGCCGCCGACCCCCCGAGGACAGCCGATGACGATCCCCGCAGCCGTTCCGCCGATCTCCGAGGACCGCTGATGACCATCACGGAAGAGGGCGCGCCGGGTGCCGGCACCCGCGACACCACGGTACGGCGCCAGTCCGCGTTCGGAGCGCTGCTGCTGCGCCTGCACTTCTACGCCGGCGTCCTGGTCGCACCTTTCTTGCTCGTGGCGGCGGTGACCGGACTGCTCTACACGATCACCCCGCAGCTCGACGCGAGTCTCTACCGCGACCAGCTGACCGCCGCGTCCGCCGGGGACGGTCCGGCGCTACCGCTCGCGGACCAGATCGCGGCCGCCCGCGCCGCGCATCCCGCCGGCACACTGTCGGCCGTCCAGCCCGGCACGGGCGATGCCACCACCCGGGTCGTGTTCTCCCTGCCCGAGCTCGGCGAAAAGCAGCACACCGTCCACGTCGACCCGGGGACCGGCCGCGTGCAGGGCACGCTCACCACCTGGTACGGCTCCACCCCCGTCACCACCTGGCTCGACGACCTGCACCGCAACCTGCACCTCGGGGCGGCCGGCCGGTTCTACTCCGAGCTGGCCGCCAGCTGGCTCTGGGTGATCGTGCTCGGTGGTGTCGTCCTGTGGTGGCGGCGGTCGCGCGGTCGCCGGCTGCTCGTGCCCGAGCTGTCCGCGAAGAAGGGCGTGCGGCGTACCCGGAGCTGGCACGCGGCGACCGGTCTGTGGCTGGCGGTGGGCCTGCTGATCCTGTCCGCCACCGGGCTGACCTGGTCGCGGTACGCCGGCGGCAACTTCACCGCGGTCCTCGACACCTTCGACGCCCACCAGCCGGAGCTGGCCACGGCCGTCGCCGCCGGGCCGGCCGGCGGGCACCACGGTGGCGGGGCAGAACAGGCTGCGGTTGTCGACCCTGCCGCCGCCGACACCGTGTGGAGTGCGGCGCGGCAGCACGGGATGACCGGGCCGGTCGAGCTGACCGTGCCGGAGGAGGCCGACGCGGCCTGGACGGTGGCGGGCATCGACAACACCTGGCCTGTCGGGCTGGACCGGGTCGCCGTGGATCCGCAGACATCGGCGGTGGTGGCCCGCAGCGACTTCGCCGACTGGCCGGTGCTCTCCCAGCTCAGCAAGCTCGGCGTGCAGGCCCACATGGGAAAGCTGTTCGGCGTGCTCAACCAGGTGCTGCTGGCCGCGCTGGCCCTGGGGCTGATCTGCGTGATCGTCTGGGGTTACCGGATGTGGTGGCAGCGGCGGCCGACCCGGGCCGGGCGCCGGGCCGCGGTGGGTGCGCCGCCGGCCCGGGGTGCCTGGCTGGGGCTCCCGGCGTGGGCGGTCGTGGTCGGTGTGCCGGTGGTGTTCGCCCTAGGCTGGGCGTTGCCGCTGTTCGGCGTACCCCTGGCGGGTTTTCTGCTGGTGGACGCGATCGCCGGTGGCCTGCGGGCGAGAAGGGTGGCAGCGCGCACATGACGGTGAGCACTTTCCGCGTCGGTGACCGGGTGGTCCGGCGTCTGGGCTTCGGGGCCATGCACCTGCCCACGGCACCCGCGGCGGCCCGGCGCAACGCCGTCGCGGTGGCTCGCCGGGCCGTCGAGCTGGGCGTGAACCTGATCGACACCGCGCACCTCTACGGCTGGGGCGCCAACGAGGAGTTGCTCGCCGAGGCGCTGTACCCGTACCCGGAAGACCTGCTCATCGCCACGAAGGTCGGGGTCGCCCCGCCGGATCCGCCGCGCGAGGCGGCCGTCTGCGGGCGCCCGGAGCTGTTGCGCGATCAGGTCGAGCAGGCCCTGCGCCGGCTCCGCGTGCCCCGGCTGGAGCTGCTCCAGCTGCACCGGGTGGACCCCGACGTGCCGCTGGCCGACCAGCTCGGGGCATTGCGGCAGATGCAGGTCGCGGGCAAGATCGGCCACATCGGGCTCTCCGAGGTCACGGTCGGCCAGCTCACGGAAGCCCGGCGGATCGTCGACGTGGTCAGCGTGCAGAACCGCTACAACCTGCTGGACCGGGAGCACGAGCCGGTGCTGGAGGCGTGCGCCGCGGCCGGCATCGCCTTCCTGCCCTGGCGGCCCGTGCATCCGGCGGTGTCGGCGGTGACCACCGGGATCACCGCCGTCGCGGCCGAGCTGGGCGCTACCGCGGCGCAGGTCTCCCTGGCCTGGCTGCTGGCCCGCGCGCCGGTCGTGCTGCCGATCCCGGGCACGGCCTCACTCGCCCACCTGGCCGAGAACGTCGCCGCGGCCGAGCTGGAGCTGACCAGCGAGCACCTGCGGCGCCTCGACACCCGGCGACCGGCCGGTGGAACGGGCTAGCTCGCTCCCGGGGAGCTGTTCAGCTCCTGGAGCTGCTGGCTGATGTGGCTGTCCAGCGCCGCCTGGTAGCTCTGCGCGAGCTGGCCCAGCCGCTCGATCTCGTCCAGCAGGGCGGCGCGCTTGGTGCCCAGGCTGTTCATCGCCTCGCTGTGATTGCGACGTGCGTCACCCTCGATCGTGCCGGCCTTGAGCTGGGCCTCGCTGGTGATCTGCTCCGACTTGTTGCGCGCGTTGGCCAGCAGCGTCTCCGACTCCTGACGGGCGTCGCGCATGTGGTCGTCGGCCGTGCGCTGGGCCATCATCAGGACCCGGGCGTTGCGGTCCTCACCGTCCGGGGAGTGCGACGGGGCGGCCGGGGCCTGATTGCGGGCCTGCTCGAGCTGGGCCTGCACGCTGCGGGCGTTCTGCTCGGCCCGGGCCCGGGCCTCCTGCATGCGCTCCAGCTGGGCCGTGATGTCGGAGAACTCCGAGCTGAGCACCATGGTCGAGGCCGCCGGGCCGGGACCACCCGGGCCGCGCTGGACCTGACCGTGCAGGGCGCCGTTCTCCTCCAGCAGACGGATCAGCTCCTGCTCGACCTCGTCCAGGAAGGCGTCGACCTCCTCCTCGTCGTAGCCGCGCTTGCCGATCGGCGGCTTCTTGAAGGCCATGTTGTGGATGTCAGCGGGAGTTAACGGCATCGTGCTCCTTGGCGGGATCATGTCGGTTCAGGTTCTGCGCATCGATCCTACGCACGATGTCACGGCCCGCGACGTGGGTGTGATCACCCAGGCCGCGACGGCGTGCCACTCAGAGGGTCCGGGCGGCCGGCGCCGGCTCCTCGTGGTTGACCGAGGTGTCCACCGGCGGGGGCTCGGCCGGGTCCGTCCGGCGTTCGGCGTCCTCGGCCCGGTCCTCCGCCTCGGCGGTGCCGTCGTCGGTGGATTCGGTGCCCGGCGGCTTGCGGTCCGGGGTGGGGTCGCCGCTGGGGTGCCGGACCAGGTAGCGGATGGCGGTGTTCAGCACGGCCAGCAGCGGGACGGCGATCAGGCCGCCGACGATGCCGGCGACGACGATGCCGGTGGCGATGGCCAGGATCACCGCGAGCGGGTGCAGGGCGACCGCCCGGCCCATGATCAGCGGCTGCAGCACGTGGCCCTCGAGCTGCTGGACGGCGATGACCACCGCCAGCACGATGAGGGCGGTGACCGGGCCGTTGGCGACCAGGGCGACCAGGATCGCGACCACGCCGGTGATGGTCGCGCCGACCACCGGGATGAAGGCACCGAGGAAGACCAGGGCGGCCAGCGGCAGCGCCAGCGGCACCCGCAGCACGAACAGGCCGATGCCGATGCCGACCGCGTCCACGAAGGCCACCAGTACCGTGGCGTGCACGTACGACACCAGCGTGTGCCAGGAGTAGTGCCCGGCCCGGGCGGTCGGCACGCGGGCCTCGCGGGGCAGCAGCCGGCACAGGAAGGACCAGATCTGGCCGCCGTCGCGCAGGAAGAAGAACAGCGTGAACAGCACCAGGAAGAAGCCGGTGACGACCTCGCCCAGGGTGGTGGCGGTGCTCAGCGCGCCCGAGGTCAGCGCGCCCTGGTTCTGGGTGACCGCCTGCTGGACGCGGTCGACGTACTGGCTGACCTCGGCGTTGGTCAGGTGCAGCGGGCCGCGCGACAGCCAGTCCTGCACCTCGTTGATGCCGTCGCTGACCTGCGACGACAGGTTGTCGATCTGGGAGATGAAGGTCCGCACGATGAGGCTGAGCCCGCCGAAGACCAGCAGCAGCGCGGCGACGAGGACCAGGCCGGCGGCCAGCGAACGCTTCATCCCGCGGCGGGCCAGGGCGGCGGCGGCCGGCTGGAACAGCGCGGCCAGCAGCAGCGCGACCACCACGGGGATGATCACCACCCGCAGCAGCCCGATGACCCGCAGGAAGAGGTACGCGGCCGCGACGAACAGGATGAACCGCAGGGCCCAGGCCCCGGCCGTACGGACGCTGCGGGGCAGGACGTCGTCGGTGCCCGGGCGCTGCTCCTGCACGACCAGCACCGGCGTGGCGGGATCCTGGAGGTCACCCGGCACGAACGGCGGAGGAGCGTTACGGGCCGCGGCGGCCGCGAGCCGTTCGCGTGCCCGGGTCCGCAGGGTCTGGGCCCAGGTACCTCTCCCCGCGCTGGGCGTACCTGTCATCGGATCCTCCAGATGGTGCTGAGCACTCCGGCCGAACCGGCCGGGCAGCCTCTAACTGCCCGCATCCGGGCCGATTCACGCGTACGGCGCAGGGGTTTCGTCCGCACCGGGAATGACCGTCCCCGGGGCGGGCATTCCGCGGTCCCGGGCGGGGTCCCCAGCGGTGGTTACGCTGGCTGTGGATCGAGGTACGAGAGGGGACAGATGACATCTCAGCGGCGCGCACTCGTCGTCCGGGGTGGATGGGCCGGGCACGAGCCGGTCAAGGCCACCGACCTGTTCATTCCGTACCTGCGCGAGCGGGGCTTCGCCGTGGAGGTGGCGGACTCGCCGGCCCCGTACGCCGACGCCGCGCTGATGGCGGCCACCGACCTGGTGCTGCAGTGCATGACCATGGCGACGATCTCCGGCGAGGAGGTCGCCGGCCTGGTGTCCGCGGTGGAGGCCGGCACCGGCCTGGCCGGCTGGCACGGCGGGATCGCCGACGCGTACCGGGCCAGCGCCGACTACCTGCAGCTCATCGGCGGTCAGTTCGCCGCGCACGCCGCCCGGGAGGCCTCCGGTGAGCGCACCGGCGACCAGTCCGACAACTACGTCCGGCACCGGATCGCCATGACGCCGGCCGCCGCGACCCACCCCGTCACCGAGGGCATGGCCGACTTCGACCTCGACACGGAGCAGTACTGGGTGCTGACCGACGACTACATCGACGTCCTGGCGACCACCACCACCGCTGTCCGGCCGTGGGCGCCGTGGCAGCGGCCGGTGACCTGCCCGGCGGTGTGGACCAGGCAGTGGGGACGGGGCCGGGTGTTCGTCGCAACGCCGGGGCGCACCGTCGAGGTCCTGGAGGATCCGAACGTGCGGACCATCGTGGAGAGAGGACTGCTGTGGGCGAGTCGTTGAGAGCCGGCATCGTCGGCGCCGGCAAGATCAGCGGCCAGTACAGCGCCACCCTCTCCCGGCTGTCGCAGGTGACGGTCACCGCGGTGGCCGACCTGGACCCGGGCCGGGCGCAGCTGCTGGCCGGTCAGCATCCGGGAGCCCGGGTGGTGGACCTGCCCGAGCTGTACGCCGCCGCCGACGTCGATGTGGTGCTCAACCTGACCACACCGAACCAGCACGCCGCCGTGGCCCTGGCCGCGATCGCCGCCGGCAAGCACGTCTACGGCGAGAAGCCGCTGGCCGCGACCGGTGCCGACGCGGTCGCCGTGCTCGAGGCGGCCGACGCCGCCGGGGTGCGTGTCGCCTGCGCCCCCGACACAGTGCTGGGTACGGGCGTGCAGACCGCCCGGGCCGCCGTCGACGCGGGCGAGATCGGCGTGCCGCACGCGGCGACCGCCTTCATGACCGGTCCCGGCCACGAGCGGTGGCACCCCGACCCCGAGTTCTACTACCAGCAGGGCGGCGGGCCGCTGCTGGACATGGGCCCCTACTACCTGACCTCGCTGGTGCAACTGCTCGGCCCCGTCCGCCGGGTGGTCGGCATGTCGTCGCGGCCGCGCCACGAGCGCACCATCGGCGACGGCCCGCGCGCCGGTACGGCCTTCCCGGTCGACGTCGACACCCACGTCACCGGCGTCCTGGAGCACGAGAGCGGCGCCCTGACCACGCTGATGATGAGCTTCGACATCTGGGCCGCCCACCTGCCGCGGATCGAGCTGTACGGCTCGCGGGGCTCCCTGTCGGTGCCGGATCCCAACTACTTCGACGGCGACGTCCGCCTGTTCACCGCGGGCGGCGAGAGCTGGCGGGTGCTGCCTCCGGCGGCCGGTTACGCCGGCGCGGGTCGCGGGGTGGGGCTGCTGGACCTCGCCGAGGCGCTGGTCGAGGACCGGCCGCACCGCGCCGCCGCCGACGTCGCGCTGCACGTGCTGGACGTGATGGAGGCGATCCAGGCGAGCGCGCGCGGCGGCTCGTGCGTGCCGGTGCACACGACCTGCCGGCGTCCGGACCGTATCCCCGGTGTGCTCGACCTCGGCTGATGAGGCAGCTGACGGGCGCCGGTCGGACGGTGGTGGCGGGACAGGCCCGGCGCCGGTGGAGCGTCGTGCTTGCGGTTGTGGTGGTGCTCACCGCCGTACCGGTGCTGCTGGCCCACCGGCCGGTGCCGGCGACCGGGGTCGCGCCCGCCGCGTTGCGGGACCGGATCGCGGCCTCGGCCACGCAGGTCTATCAGGGGTACGCGCAGAGCGCGGGCGCCCTGGGCCTGCCCGCGCTGCCCAACCTGGAGCAGGTGACCGCCCTGGTCAGCGGGACCACCGAGATGCGCGTCTGGCGCGGCGCCCCGGACCGGTGGCGGGTGGACGTCCTCGGGCCCGGCACCGAGCAGGGTCTCTACCAGCTCCCGGGCGAGCAGTATCTGTGGGATTACGGCGACAGTCAGCTCACCCGGATCGTCGGCGAGCAGCCGCTGCGCCTGCCCCGGGCGGCCGACCTGACGCCGCCGGAGCTGGTCCGCCGGCTGCTGAGCCTGGCCGCGGGTGATCGCCTGGAGCAGCTGCCCGGCAAGCGGATCGCCGGGGTGGTCGCGGCCGGGCTGCGGATCGTCCCGGTCGCCCCCGGCACCACCGTCGCGCACATCGACGTGTGGGCCGACCCGGCCAGCGGGCTGCCCCTGCAGGCGGAGATCACCGCCCGGGGCGCCCGGCGGCCGGTCTTCGTCACCCGCTTTCTGGAGGTCTCGCTGACCGCCCCGGCCGCCGCGGTGCTCGTCCCGCCGGCTCCCGGGCCGGGCATCGGGTCGGCCACCACCTCCGCGGCCGACGTGCTGGCCGCCCTGGACCGCTGGGACTCGCTGACCCCGCCGGACAGCCTCGCCGGCTTTCCCCGCCAGGACAGCGTCGCCGGGGTGCCGGTCGTCGGCGTCTACGGCACCGGCCTGGCCCGGTTCGTGGCGCTGGGCCTGCCCGGCCGGCTCGGTGACGACGTGTTCCGCAACGCGGCACGGTGGGGACGCCGGCTGACCGTGCCCGGCGGGGAAGCCGTGCTGATCACGGCCGGCCTGCTCAACGTCCTGGCGGTGCGGGCGGAGCGGACGTATCTGGTCACCGGCTTCGTGGACGCGCCGCTGCTGGAACGGGTGGCCGCCGATCTCGCCGGAGGGACCGCATGATCATCACCAGGGACCTGACCAAACGCTACGGCCACACCACAGCCGTACGCGGGGTCGATCTGGAGGTCCGCGAGGGCGACCGCTACGGCCTGCTCGGGCCGAACGGCTCCGGCAAGACCACCCTGATCCGGATGCTGCTGGGGCTGGTCTTCGCCACCCGCGGCGAGATAGAGGTGCTGGGCCTGCCCGTCCCCAGACGGGTGCGGGAGGTGCTGCCGCAGGTCGGCGCGCTGGTCGAGGGCCCGGGCATGTACCCGCACCTGCCCGGGCGCACCAACCTGAACCTCTTCGACGCGGCCGGGCCGGGCGGCGGGCGCCGCGACCGGCGGCGGCGGGTCGACCAGGCCCTCGAACGGGTCGGGCTGGCCGGCATCGACCGGCGGCCCGTCCGGGCGTACTCGCTGGGCATGCGGCAGCGGCTGGGCCTGGCCGCGGCACTGCTGCGCACGCCCCGGCTGCTGATCCTGGACGAGCCCACCAACGGGCTGGACCCGCGGGGCATCCGGGAGATCCGCGACCTGCTGACCGAGCTCAACGACGAGGGCACGACGGTGCTGCTCTCCAGCCACCTGCTGACCGAGATCGAGGCGTTCTGCAGCCGGGTGGGCGTCATGGACAGCGGCCGTCTGGTCCTGCAGGACGATCTGGCCGCGCTGCGCGCGCCCACCGGCCGGGTGGTGCTGCACACCCCGGACGCGGACCGGGTGATCGCGTTGCTCGACGGCCGGGTCGAGGCCCGCGACGGAGACCGGCTGACGGTACGCCACCAGGCGCCCGGCGACCTCAACGCCGAGCTGGTCACCGCGGGCGTCCGGATCGTGGAGCTGGCGGGCGAGCGACGTTCGCTGGAACAGGTCGTGCTGGAGGCCACCACCACGAGCTCGGACCGCGTCGAAGGGGGCACGGCATGATCCGGGTCGAACTGGCCAAGCTGTTCCGCCGCCCGCGCACGTACGTGATCGCGGCGCTGCTGTGCGCACTGCCGTTCATCGTCGCGGTGTTCCTGGCCACCACCCGGATCCCGCCGCCACCGGGGCAGGGCGGTGCCTTCCTGTCGGCGGTGCTGAGCAACGGCGCGCTGTATCCGGCCGCGGCGATGGCCCTGGTCCTGCCGGTGCTGCTGCCGGTCTCCGTCGCCGTGCTGGCTGGGGACGCGGTGGCCGGCGAGGCATCCGCGGGCACGCTGCGTTATCTGCTGATCCGCCCGGTGGGCCGGACCCGGCTGCTGGTGGCCAAGCTGGTTTCGCTGGTGGTGTTCGTGCTCTTCGCCATCGCGACCGTGCTGGTCACCTCCTACCTCACCGGCTTGGCGCTGTTCGGTGCCGAGCCGGACAGCACCGGGGTGACGCTGCCGGCCGACGTCACTTCCCTGTCCGGCGTCACGATCACCCCGGCCGGGCTGGCCTGGCGGCTGCTCGCCACGGTCGCCTACATCACGGTGTCCATGCTGGGCGTGGCGGCGATCGCCCTGTTCCTGTCGACGGTCACCGACTCGGCGCTGGGCGCGGCGATGGGGGCGCTGGCGATGCTGGTCGTGAGCCAGGTTCTGGTGACCCTGGACGCGGCAGCTGCGGTCCGGCCGTACCTGCCGACCCGCTACTGGCTGGCCTGGATCGACTTCTTCCGCGAACCGGTCCTCTGGCGCGACATCGAACGCGGCGCCGCCTTGCAGCTGGTCTACCTGGTGGTGCTGCTCGGGGCCGCGTGGGCGAACTTCATGACCCGCGACGTGACCAACTAGGCGGGGCAGGTTGCGGGCGCTGACCAGGGGGATGGGCCGAGGGCTTCCAGCACCAGGGCGGTGACGATCGGGTCGGTGGGTAGCGCGCTGTGCGAGATGCGCGCGTCCGGGCACAGCGTCTGCACCGCCAGGTTCGTGGCGCCGTCCAGGCGGGCCGAGTCGGGTGGTTGCACGGTCTCGTCGTCGTTCGTCCAGAGCGACAGCCAAGGCAGCCCGTCGGGCACCGGCTCCTCGTCGACGTCATCGAGCAGTGCACTGCCGGGAGCGAGCTGGCGGCACGCCGCCGGGCAGGAGCCGGGGGCCAGCGCGGAGCCCGCGCCGGCGATCCGGGTGCCGTGCAGGGGCGAGCCGAGGGTGACGATCCGCCGGGCCGAGTCGGCGCTGCGGTGCCGGTCCACCCACAGTTTGACGGCCACGCCACCAGCGGAGTAACCGACCACGTCGACCGAGGGCGCCCCTTCGTCCAAGGCGGCGCGCACGGCCGCGTCGACCGTGCCGGCCTGGACGAGCAGGTCGCCGGTGCCCTCGCCGGGCAGAGTCAGCACCGTCGCGGTGCGGCCCTCGGCGCGCAGCCGGGCCGCCAGCTGCGACAGGCCGGTCCGGCTGCCGCCGTACCCGGGGACCAGCAGGACCGGCCCGGGCCTGGCCTGATCCGGGCGGGCGACCGGATCCTCGCGGTTGATCAGGCGTACGCCCACCGTCACCAGCACCGCCAGCAGGACGGCGAGGGCGGCACCGAGCATCAGGCGGCGGCGAGGAGACACTCTTCATCATGACTCGCCGGCCGGGTCACCGTACTAGGATCGGCCGGTGACGTCGTTCGCGGTCGTCGGGGCGGGTTTCCGGGCCGCGGCGTACTGGCGGATCGCCGCCCGGCTCGACGGTCTGTCCTGTGTGGGCGCGGTGGTCCGCACGCCGCGCCGGCTGCCGGTCCCGGCGTACGGGTCGGTGGGTGAGTGTCTGGCCGGGGCGCGGCCCGATTTCCTGGTGACCGCCCTGCCCCGCACGGTCAATCCGGATGTCATCGTCGCCGCCGTGCGGCGCGGGGTTCCGGTGCTCTCGGAAACGCCGCCCGCCTCCGACGCCGCGGGTCTGCGGGAGCTGTGGGCCGCCGTCGGCGAGTCGGGGCTGGTGCAGGTGGCCGAGCAGTATCTGCTCATGCCCACCCACGCGGCGCGGGCGGCGGTCGTGGACCGTGGCCTGATCGGCGTGCCGAGCCAGGTGCACGTCTCGTCGACGCAGCTCTACCACGCGGTGTCGCTGATGCGGCGGCTGCTCGGCGCCGGCCACGAGCCTGTCACCGTCCGCGCGACCCGACACCGGGCCCCGCTGCTCGATCCGCTGAACCGGGCGGGCTGGACCGGCGCCACCGAGCCGCGCACAGCCACCACCACCATCGCCACGCTGGACTTCGGGGCCGGCCGCCGCGGCCTGTACGACTTCACCGACAACCAGACCCGCAACCAGCTGCGCTTCCGGCGCCTGCTGGTGCGGGGCAGCCACGGTGAGCTGCGCGACGACGAGGTCGTCCGGCTCGCCGGGCCGCGCACGATCGTGCGGACGCCGCTGGTGCGGGGCCGCGGCGCGGACGATCCGGACACCGGGCACCTCTCGCTGGGTGATGAGGTGCTCTTCCGCAACCCGTACGCCGGACTGCGGTTCAACGACGACGAGATCGCCACTGCCGCGCTGCTCGAGGCGACCGCCGCGTGGGTGCGCGGGGACGGGCCGGAGCCGTATCCACTGGCCGAGGGCGCTCAGGACCACCTGACCGGACTGGCGATCGAGGAAGCGGCCGAGACCGGTCGTACCGTCACGACCAGCACGCCGCCCTGGGACGCCGGCTGATCCGCGGTCAGTGCGGCGCGTCCTCCCGATCGGCGAACACGCGCGCCGCCAGGTGCAGCAGCTCCTCGACCGCCGCGCCCGGGTCGGCCGGGGGAGCGGGCACCGGCTCCGGTTCCACACACCGGTCCAGCAGCAGCTCCACCAGGGCGGCGCGGTTCATGACGTCGCCGGCGGTCAGGGCGCCGGGCAGGATCCGGATCTCGATCGTGTCCCGGACCGGGGTGTCGGTGAGCAGCTGGGTCAGGTTGACGTCGAAGAACTTGGTGAGCTTGCCGTCGGTCGCGGCCTTGCGCAGGTCGTCGTAGGAGGGCAGACCGGCGACCGCCTCGACCAAGGGCTCCGGCAGCGGGGCGAGCCGCCGGCAGGCCGGGTTGGTCTGGAGCAGCAGCCGCAGCGGCTCGCGCCAGTGGGCGAACAGCCGGACCACGTTGGCCAGGGCGTGCGGCTCCCGGAACGGCGCGCCGTCCACGTGCAGGTGCACGGCGGCCTCGTCGGGGACGGTGAAACCCAGCTCACGGGCCGGACCGAGGAGCTCTTCGAGCGCGGCGCCGTGGTCGGCGCTCAGCGGCGGCGTGACGATCTCGCACGGGCGTTCCCGCTCACCGCCGTGCGGCGCGGCCAGGGCGATGGTGGCGCCGGAGACGTCGTCCAGCCGGTACACGTCGCCGTACCGGTGGACCTTGCTGCCCCAGAGCTGGGCGGTCGCGTCCAGAGCGGCCCCCAGCGTGCCGCCCGGGTCGCTGTGCGCCGCCAGCAGGCTCAGCAGGCGGGGGTCGTCGCTGAGGATGCGGAACCAGCCCGGCGGCGCGGGGGTGCGCGGGTCGAGGCCCGCCATCAGGGTGACGTCGTCCACCAGCGTGCACAGCGGTGAGCCGTCGGCCCGGCGTACCTCGAAGCCCTGCGTCAGGTGCAGGAACCGGCCCAGGCCCGGGACCAGGGACGGTTCGCTGTCGTGATGCCACACCGGGTGGACCCGGCCGCCGCAGCGGTCGGCCAGGTCCCGCGCGAGAGTCCGCCGGCTGTGGCCTGGCGGGGCCATCAGCTCGATCTCGAATCCCGTACGCCGGTGCAGCGTGGCGGTCACGGCTTGACGGGCAGGGTGTCGCCGGCCAGCAGCCGCTTGCCACCTTCGACCTTGGCCGCGTACGGGTCGGCGAGCTTCCACAGCTTGGCCAGCTTGACCGCGTCGTCGTAGTCGTACCCGGCGGCGAAGAACTTGTTCACCCGGGCCGCCTCCTTGGCCTCGGCGACGGCGCTGGGCTTGACCGGCAGCTTCTTGTCGGCCAGCAGCCGCTTGCCGCCCTCGACCTTGGCCGCGTACGGGTCGGCGAGCTTCCACAGCTTGGCCAGCTTGACCGCGTCGTCGTAGTTGTAACCGGCGGCGAAGTACGCGTCCAGCTGCTTCTGTTCCTTCGGGTTGATCTCCTCGTCCGGCGCGGGGTCGTCCGGCGTGGCCGTGATCGGCAGCTTCTCGCCGGCCAGCAGCCGGCGCCCGGCCTCGGCCTTGATCGTGCCGATCTCGTCGCGGGACCGCCAGATCGCGGCGAGCTTGACCGCGTCCTCGTAGTCGTAGCCCGCGGCGAAGAAGGCGTCGTACTGCTTCTGCAGCTCGGCCTCGGCCGATGGGGTGGAGGGCGCGGCCGACGGCGCCATGTTCGGCATCGTGGCGGCGCCGGCGTTGACGGACTCCTGCTTGTGCTGGCCCGGCAGCAGCCCGGGCAGGCTGATCGCCCCGGCGATCAGGCTGACGCCCAGCACGGCGCCACCGGCGGCCTGCACACCCCAGCGGCGGCGCTGGTACGAGCGGGAGAGCTCCTGCACCCGGCTGTAGACCGCGGCCGCGTCGGGTGCCAGATGTTCATGGGTCTCAAAGGCGTTGCGGAGCTGGTCTCCGTGCTCGGTCACGACTTCTCCTCGGCGTGGATCCTGTGCTGTTTCTCCGACGAGAGCCGGAGTGTCTTGAGCGCCCTCGAAGCGTGGCTGCGCACCGTCGCCGGCGAACAGCCGATCAGGTCGGCGATGGCATCGTCGTCGAGCTGCTCGTAGTAGCGCAGCACGAGCACCGCCCGTTGCTTGCGCCCGAGCGTCGCCAGGCGGTTCCACAGCTCGTCGGCCTCGACGACGTCGTGGGCGTGGTCGCGTACCCCGCCCCTCGCGTCGTCTATGTCGACCAGCCGTTCCCCCACGGCGTGCACGTTGCGCGCCGCCCAGCTGCGCCGCCACGACAGATACTCGTTGAGCACCATGCGGCGGACGTAGGCCTCGGGGGAGTCGGCCACGTTGATCCGACGCCACCGGACCTGCGCTCTGGCCAGCACCTCCTGGACGACGTCCTGCGCCAGGTCACGGTCGCCGGTGAGGACGACCGCGTACCGCAGCAGACTGGGAAGCCGGGCCACCGCGAACTGCTCGAAGGTCACACCCTCTAGGACGGGTGCCGGGTGGTCGGTTGTGCACTCATGATCCGAACTTTTTCCCATGATCCTGGGCTCCCCGCGCCGGCGATGAATTGGTCACGCACGGTGATGGCGGTGCACCGCGCCGCCGACTCTAGAGGTGCCCCGCACCCCCGGCGCCGATCCGCGGGAATCGCGCCTGCAACCGTCCTGCTGCCCGGCGGCTCCCGGTGTGCCGCCCGGGGGCGTCCAGACTTGGCGCATGGTCGTCATCAGCCGGTGGAGCATCACCGACAAGCCGCAGGGCCGCCTCGACACCGCTCGTGAACTCGTCGCGGTGTGGGCCGTGCACCTGCACCGGTCCTACCGGCTCATCCGCGGCGCCTGAGCCGCCCGCTCGGTCTGGGTCCGCTTTGTTTGCATCCGCTTTGTTCTAGGCCCGCTCAGCCGGGCCCGCTCAGCCGGGCCCGCTCAGCCGGGCCCGCTCAGCCGGGCCCGCTCAGCCGGGCCCGCTCGGCCTGGCGCGCTCCGCCGGGGGGCGCTCGGTCCGGGCCCGCTCGGCCTGGCGCGCTCCGCCGGGGGGCGCTCGGTCCGGGCCCGCTCGGTGCTGGGTCGCTCAGCGTGGGTCCGCTCAGGGCGTCGGCGCGGCCTCGATCCGGGGCCGGGGGAAAAGCGTCAGCAGGCGGTCGGCAGCCTCCCGGTCTCCGCGTACGGTGACCAGCCCCGCGACCTCAGCGGCGGCCAGGGTCCCCGCACCGAAGATCAGCTCCCGGAATACCGTCGCGCTCGTGTCCACTACTGCGTCCGGCACCTGAGCCGCACCTCGGGTGAGCGTGAACCGGCTGTCGTTGACCTCCGCCACCAGGATGTCGCCGTCGAGCCGCAGTTCGCACCGGGCGGCCCACGTGCCGGCCGCATTCGCGTCAAAGGTCGTCCGCATCGCCAGGGCCAGCGCGTCCACGCTGAGCGCCGCGGTGGAGGTCGGCGGTGTGCGGCTGCCCCAGCGCCCGAGCGCCTGCAGGACCGGTTCGAGGTCGAGGCCGCGTTCGGTCAGCTCGTACACCTGGGCACTGGCCGGTGGGCCCAGCTGCCGGCGGCGCAGCACGCCGGACCGCTCCAGCTCGGCCAGGCGGTGGGTGAGCATGCTCTGCCCGGCGCCGGGCAGGCCGCGGCGCAGCTCGCTGAACCGTTTCGGACCCAGTAGCAGCTCCCGGACCACCAGCAGGGCCCACCTGTCGCCGACGAGGTCGAGCGCGCGGGCAACTCCGCAGGGGTCGTCATATGTCCGGGCCACGCGTTCATAGTATCGTTACCGCACTGACCGGTACAGAAAGAGAACCACGAAGCGGAGTGCCCATGCCGACGACCCGTTCGTACGTCCTGGTCCCCGGAGCCGGCGGGAGCGCCTGGTACTGGCACCGCCTCGTGCCCGAGCTCCGCCGCCGCGGCCACGAGGCGATCGCGGTCGACCTGCCGGCCGCCGACGACAAAGCCGGCCTGCGGGAGTACGCGGACGCCATCGTCGCCGCCGCCGAGGGTGATCGGCGCGTGGTGCTGGTGGCTCAGTCGATGGGCGGCCTCAGCGCTCCGCTCGCCTGCGACCGCCTCGATGTCGAGGAGATCGTCCTGGTCAACGCGATGATCCCGGCGCCCGGCGAGACCGGCGGCGACTGGTGGGCGGCGACCGGCCAGGAGCAGGCCCGCCGCGAGCTCGACGTGCGCGAGGGCCGCGACCCGGACGCGCCGTTCGACCCCCGCGTGATGTTCTTCCACGACGTGCCGGCGGAGGTCACCGAGGAGGGCATGGCGGCCGAGCCGGGGCAGTCGGGCACGCCGTTCGGTGAGCCGTGGCCGCTCGACGCATGGCCGGACGTGCCGACCCGGGTGCTCAGCGGCCGGGAGGACCGGCTGTTCCCGGTCGACTTCCAGATCCGCGTTGCTCAGGAACGGCTGGGGATCACGCCGGAGACCATGCCGGGTGGGCACCTGGTGGCGCTCAGCCGCCCGGAGGAGCTGGCCGCCGAGCTCGTCCGGCTCGCCTAGCTCGCCGAGCTCGCCTCGCCGCCGGGCTCGCCTAGCTCGCCGGGCTCGTTCGGCCCGCCTGGCCGGTCGGGCTCACCCGGTGAGCGTGGCCGTCCCCGCGACCGGTGCCGGGTGCTGGGTGCTGGGTCAGTCGGGCGGTCCCACCGGGGCGCCCTGTGCGGCCGGGCTGTCCGCGGCCGCGCCGGGAACGCCCGGGCCGCCGTCGTCCGCCCGGTGCACCTCGTCGTAGCTGAGGTCGCCGGGGTTGCCGTTGTCCGGCTCCGTCATCGCGTCCGGATCCATCGAGCCGGGGTCGGCCACGCTGCTGAGATCGTCATGCGGGTTCGTCATGCCGGCGGGCTTCCCCGGCCGTGCTCAGGCATACCCGAACCTGATGAAGTTCACCTATCCTTTACCCGGGCCCACCCGCGCACCTGTCGCATCCGTCAGGTCATCACCGGCCGGCCACTCGCGCGTGGACTCAGCGTCGCCCATGGTCCCTAGCGTCACCGGCAGGGGCCCGGCGACCGTGCCAGGGCCGGAGTGCAGGGGGTCCCATGCTCACCCGCCGTCAGGTTCTCACCGGCATCGCCGTCACCGCGGGCGCCGCCGCGCTGCCGGCCGATCCCGCCCGCGCCTCCGCGCACGCCGCCTCCGCCACCGGGTTGTTCTCCCTCGGGGTGGCCAGCGGTGATCCGCTACCCGGCGGCGTCATCCTGTGGACCCGGCTGATGACCGGCGACAGTGGTTCGGCCGCCGCCGGGTGGGCGCGCCGGCCCGTCGAGGTCGGCTGGCAGGTCGCCCGGGACGAGCGCTTCCGGCGGGTGGTGCGCAGCGGGCGTACGGTCGCCCGGCCCGAGCTGGCGCACTCGGTGCACGTCGACGCGCGAGGTCTGGAGCCCGGCCATGAATACTTCTACCGATTCCGGGCCCTGGACGCGCTGAGCCCCGTCGGCCGCACCAGGACAGCCCCGCACCCACGGCACGACGTGGCGAGCCTGCGCTTCGGCGTCGTCAACTGCCAGGATTTCCAGAACGGGTACTGGCCGGCGTACTGGGGTCTCGCGAACGAGGACCTCGACGTCGTCGTGCACCTCGGCGACTACATCTACGAGTACGACGCGAGCAGCCGGTTCGCCGACCGCCGGCACTCCGCCACCCGGACGCCGGGCCTGAACCAGCTGGTCACCCTGGCGGACTACCGCGACCGGCACGCGCAGTACAAGAGCGACCCGGCCCTGCAGGCGGCGCACGCCGCGTTTCCCTGGATCGTCACCTGGGACGACCACGAGACCGAGAACAACTATGCCGGCCTGCTCGACGAGATCGACGACACCGGAGCGTCCCGGCAGAACCCGGCCGCGTTCGCCCGCCAGCGTGCCGCCGCCTACCAGGCGTACTACGAGCACATGCCGATCCGGGCGAACCTGCGCCCGGGCAGCGCCGATCTGCGGATCTTCCGTCGTTTCGACTTCGGCCGGCTGGCCCGGTTCAACGTCCTCGACACCCGGCAGTACCGCACCGACCAGCCGGGGGCCTTCCCCGGCGACTTCGGCCTCGCGGCGGCCGGCACGGCCAACACCACCGGCACGCTCACCGGCGAGGCGCAGGAACGCTGGCTGCGTTCGGGGCTCGACCACTCGCCGGCCCGGTGGAACGTCATCGCGCAGCAGGTGATGATGAGCCGGATCAGGTTCCCCAACCCGGGCGGGCCGGTGCCGCCGCTGGTGGCCAACCTGGACCAGTGGGATGGTTACGCGCCGCAGCGCGAGCGGCTGCTGCGGCATCTCGCGCAGGCCCGGATCGCCAATCCCGTCGTGCTGGCCGGCGACATCCACTCCACCTGGTTCAGCGAGCTGCGCACGGACTTCGACCGCCCCGAGCAGCCGCCGGTCGCCGCCGAGTTCACGGCGACCTCAATCAGCTCAGAATTCCCTGCGGCGTATGACGCCCCGCTCAAGGCGGTCAATCCCACCCTGAACCCGCACGTGCGGTACTTCGACGGTTCCCGGCGCGGCTATCTGCGGTGCCAGGTCGGGCGGCGCGCCTGGCGCACCGACGTGCGCACGGTCGAGACCAT
Organism: Actinoplanes sp. NPDC051405; assembly: GCF_055586185.1. NCBI lineage: Bacteria > Bacillati > Actinomycetota > Actinomycetes > Micromonosporales > Micromonosporaceae > Actinoplanes > Actinoplanes sp. NPDC051405. Next base: position 43,986 of record NZ_JBVJIR010000022.1, on the reverse strand, counting down.
CGAGGTACGGCGTACGCCGGTGAGCACCAGCGCGTCGTACTCGGTGGAAGCGGGGACCTCGGCGGTGCACCCCTCCTGAGCTCACCCGCGGCGGAAAACCCAGACAACATCGCTGTGGACCCGTACGGGAAACTGAGCCGATGCGGACCAAGCAGGAGCTCACCGAAGCAGTCAAGCGGGACCGGCGGGCGGCGCTCGTCGTCAACGCGCACTCCCGGCAGGGCATGCGGTTGTACGACGCCGCCCGGACCCGGCTGCTGGCGGCCGGCTTCACGCTGCTGGACGCGTACCCGGTGGACCGGCCCCGGGAGCTGGAGGCGACGCTCGCCGCGGTCATCGATCGCGGCCCGGATCTGCTCGTCGCCGGCGGCGGCGACGGCACCATCAGTACGGCGGCCCGGCTGCTCGCCCACCGTGACATCGCCCTGGGTCTGCTGCCGCTGGGCACCACCAACAACTTCGCCCGCACGGTCGGTGTGCCGCTGTCCCTCGACGAGGCCGTGGCGACGCTGACCGACGGCAAGGTCATCGACGTCGACCTGGGGCTGGCCGGGGCGACCGCGTTCACCAACCACGTCGGCGTGGGACTGTCGGCCGACCTGATGCTGTCGGCGCCCCGGCTGCTGAAGCGGGTGATCGGCCGGACGGCGTACCCGATCACGGCTCTGGGGTTGCTGGCCCGGCACCGTCCATTGCGGATCGTCGTGCGCGCCGGCGGGCGTGAGCACACGTTCGTGACGCACCAGCTCTACGTGGCCAACGGCGGTTTCCACGCCGGGCGGCCGATCACGGCGGACGCGCACGCCGACGACCGGCTGCTGGTGGCGTATCCGGTCGGTGGCCGCGGGCGGTGGGGCCTGCTGCGGGAGACGGCGCGCAACGCGGCGACCGGTCACCGGCGCACGCTCGACGAGGAGCCGTTCCTGGCGGTCGGCGAACTGTGGGTGGAGACCGACCGCCCGGCCCGCGTCGAGGTCGACGGCGAGCCGTCCGGCCGGACCCCGCTGCGGATCGGCCTGGACCCCAACGCGTTGCGGTTGATGGCCCCGGCCGACACGCGTGACCTCTAGGGCTGGGTCACCCCGCTCCGCCACGACGGGTCGCGGCCGATGAAGCCCACCAGCCGGGTCTGGACGTCCGCGTCGTCGGGCACCTCGACCCGGGCGCCGTACTGGCCGGACGAGCGCAGGACCTCTTCCATCTGCTCCATCCCGGCGAGCAGGCCGGCGCAGAAGGCCGGGTCCAGCCGGTCGTCCTGACCGGTGGCCCGGGACAGATCCCAGGTGTGCATGAACACGTCCGAGGTGTAGAACTGGTCGATCGCGTTGGCCAGCGGCAGCTTGCCGAGGTGCGGGTTGCTGAGCTCCCGGTGCGCCGTCGCCGGATCGTCGAGCACCGCCTGCACGCCGTCGCAGTGCACCTGCCACGCGCGGACCGGGTCGTCGTCCACCGACGGGCCGCGGGGCAGGTCGATGCCGGCGCCGGCGGCGAGGAAGCCGGGGAACCAGTCGGTCAGGTGCCGCACGACGTCGCGGGCGGTCCAGCCTTCCACCGGGGCCGGCACGTCCCAGGACCGGGTGCCGCGGACGCGGTCGGTGAAGAGCCCGGCGATCTGCCGGTGCCGCTCGGCGGGGATCTCAGACAGCGCCATCGTGGATCATCCTTTCCAGCTTCGCGTAACCCTGATTGAGCCCGACCTCCATGCCGCTGCGCAGCCACGCGTCGCGGGCCTCGAAGCTGTCGACCAGCGACTGGGTGCGCAGCCGCGTGCGGCCGCCGCCCAGATCCTCGAACCACATCGTCCCCAGCGACACCCCGTCCGGCTCGCCGTCGTAGGTGAAGGTCTGCACGATGCGGTCCACCCGAACCTCATGGAAGCAGCCGTGAAAGGCGTACTCCGTGCCGTCGCGCACCGAGACGTAGCGCCAGCTGCCGCCGCTGGTGGCGTCCCAGTGCTCGATCCGGGTGGTCATGCCGTCGGGGCCCACCCACCGGGCGAACAGCACGGGGTCGGTGTGCGCGCGGAAGAGTTGTTCAGGTGTGGCTTCGAAGTCACGACTCAGCCGGATCACCGGCACCTTCGGGTCGGCCTCGATCGATGTCTCCGAGATCGTGGTCATGGTCGTCTCCTTTCATCGCCGTCAGCACGGCGTCGAGGCGGCGGTAACGCTGCTCGGCGCGGGTCCGGTAGCGCTCGATCCAGGCGTCCATCAGGTCGAAGACCGCGGCCTCGAGCCGCACCGGCCGCGGCTGCGGCCCGCGCGGCCGGCTGACCAGCCCGGCGTCCTCGAGCACGCGCAGGTGCTTGTAGACCGCCTGCAGCGTCATCCGGTACGGCACGGCCAGCTGGCTCACGGTCGCGTCACCCTCGGCGAGCCGGGCCACCATGTCGCGGCGGGTCGGATCGGCGAGGGCGGCGAACACCCGGGTCAGCGTGTCTGTGGTCACGGCCCCTGGCTTTCTGTGTCGTCGCCCAAGTTTCAACTCATCGGTTGAAAGGACCGTAGACCGCGCCGGCCCGCCAGTCAACCGAACAGTTGAAAGTCCTGCCCGTCGTGCGCCGTACCGCGGTCGCGGGAATGATCGAAGGATGACGATCATCGAGACGCGGGGAGTGGACGCCCTGCTGACCCGGGCCCGGGCCGGCCTGCGCCGGCTGGACCCGCAACAGACCCTCGCGGCGGTCGCCGCCGGCGCGCTGCTCATCGACACCCGCACCGAGAGCCAGCGCCGGGTGCAGGGCGAGCTGCCCGGTGCGCTGGTGATCGACCGTACGGTGCTGGAATGGCGCCTGGACCCGGCGTCACCCGACCGGATCCCCGAGGCGACCGGGTACGACCGGCACGTCGTCGTGGTCTGCCGGCAGGGTTACAGCTCCAGCCTGGCCGCGGCCGGTCTGCAGGCGGTGGGCCTGCGCCGGGCCACGGATCTGATCGGCGGGGTGGAGGCGTGGCTGGCCGCCGGTCTGCCGATGACCGACGGCCCCGCCGACGTCCGTCTCTGAGCGGCGCCTCGTCCCGCCGCTCGACGCGACGGAACGAGGCGCCGCCGGCCTCAGATCCGGGCGCCCAGATCGGCTCCGGTGGCCGGGCGCAGGAAGGACGAGGTAGCGATCGCGCCAGTGGCCGTCCGCGGTCCGGTGATCACCGAGCTGTCGGTGCCGGCCGGCGCCGGGACCAAGCTCAGGTTCCACGAGTTGCCGCTGCCGGTCGAGCGGCCCAGCGTCACCGCGGTGCCGTTGCGGACGGACAGGTTCGCGGTGAGCCGGGAGGTGCTGGGAGCCCGGGGGACGCTGCCGCCGACCGGGGCGGGCGTGTTGGGCAGGGCTTCGCCGTCGATGACGACGCGCTCGGTGCCGTACCGGGTCAGCGTGATCGGCAGGCTCGCGGTGCCGCCGCGGGTGATCTGGATGTTGGTGGTCAGGGCGTAGGTGCCGCCGCGCACGGAGATGACGGTGCCGGGCTGGGCCAGATCGACGGCCCGCTGGATGGTGCGCAACGGGTGGGCCTGGTCGCCGGCGTTGCTGTCGTTGCCGGTGGTGACCACGAACAGGGGGAGCCGGGGCGGCGGCGGTCGCCGCGGCCGATGGGCCGAGGGTGACGCCGATGGCGGCCAGGGCGACGACGGCCGCGAGCGCGGCGGTGCTGCGGGCATGCACGGGGAACCTCCGGAGGTGAGGGTGAAGTCGTCGAGGTCAGCGCCAAGGCGCTGCGACGCGCGGGAACTGCCGCCGCGTGCTGCCCGGGAACGCGGTGGGACACCCGGCCCTGGTAAGGGCTTTCCTGGCGAGGTCAGCCAGGTACCAATCGACTGTCAACGATGTCCGGGTCGGCGGCTGCCGGCGCGGCGGTGATCCGAAGAAGGTCAATACCGTGCCGCGTGCAAGGCAACCGGACCCGGTGTGCGACTGATTCGCTGTGTCGTTGATCAGTGCGTCACCTGATGGATTGGCGACACATTTGCCGGCTGAATACGACCGAATTCCGGATTGGGCACCGTGCCGCCGGGTACCAGGGCCGCCAAGCGATTAGCCGGACGGTCGAATAGTTCGCCCGGTCGTTGCTCCGGTGGCCCGCGATGCGGGCCACCGGGCGTGCAAGTTGCACGCGGAAAGTGAATTTGTTGTCGACGAAAGGACGGACACGTGCGTTCTCGCCTGTCGCGAAGGCGTTCGGCGCCCATTACCGGATCTGTGCCGGCCCGCGGGAATGAGGTTTCCCGATGATCGGTGTGGCATTGCGATCCGCTCTCGACGAGCGAGTGGCTTCCGATATTCTGATCGACTGCGCCCGGCGCCACGGGGTGCCCGGGGCGCAACTGGCGATTCATCAGGGCGGCGCGACGGTCACCGCGGAATACGGCGAGGACGAGTACGGCACCAGCCGGCGGGTCACCCGGCACACCGCCTTCCCGGTGGGGTCGGTGACCAAGGCCGTCACCGCGACCACAGTGCTGGCCCTGGTGGCGGACGGGGACCTGGAGCTGGACGAGCCGGTCGGCCGGCTGGTGCCGGACCTGACCGGGGCGGCGGCCCGGATCACCGTGCGCCAGCTGCTCAGCCACACCGCCGGGCTGCCGTGCGGGCCGGCCGCCGAGGACGCGGCCGGGCTGTCCGTGCCGCGCTATCTGGCCGGCGCCTGCCGTCCCGAGCTGATGGTGCTGCCGCCCGGGGCGGGCTTCTCCTACTCCAACGTCGGCTACGTGCTGCTCGGCCGGCTGATCACCGTCGTCACCGGCATGAGCTGGCGAGATGCCGTCTCCTCCATCGTGCTCGAGCCGTTGGGCATCACCCCCACGCTGATCGGTGCCGCGGGTTCGCGCCGTACGGTGGCGATCGGTCACTCCGTGCACGGCCGCACCGGGCGGGTCCGGCCGGTCCGGCAGTCCCTGCCCGAGGCCGAGGCGGCGGCCGGCGCGCTCGCGCTGAGCGCGGCCGACCTGGTCGCCCTCGGCCGGCTGCACGTGGACGACGGCGTACCGGCCGTGCTGCCGGCCGGCCACGCGGCGCGGATGCGGGGCGTCGTGCCCGGGGCGGTCCCGTTCGGGCTGGCCCGGGGCTGGGGGCTCGGCCTCGCGGCGTTCGGCGTGGCCCCGCACGAGTGGTCCGGCCACGACGGCAACGCCGACGGCACCGGCTGCTTCTGGCGCATCGACGCTGACGGCGGCCAGATCGTCGCGCTGACCTGCAACGCCGGCTCGGGGCACGCCATGTGGGCCGACCTGAGTGCGGAACTGCGCCGCGCCGGCATCGCGGTGGACGATGCACTACCGGCGGCCGAGGTGCTGTTTCCCGGCACCGCGCCGGCGGAATGCGCGGGCAAATATCTCAATGGCGACCTGGAGTATCGGGTAATCGCCGGAGGGCCTTTCGGGCTCCGGCTGAGCATCGACGGCGAACCCGCCGAAAACATTGTCGTCCGGGCCGACTTGACATTCCATCTGGAGGATGCGTCCACCGGCCGGTGGACGCTGGGCGGACGCTTTGTGCGAGATCACCGTACGCGCGTGGTGAACGGTATCCAGGTCGGTGGGCGCCTCGGCGGCCGCCGAATCGAGGCGCTGGTCTAGCGGATTCCCTCCGCAATTGCCGTGCGCCGCGGGACCGCTGCGCACGTGTCCCGAGCTCCGCCCATCGTGACCCGAAAGGCTCATCGACGTTGACGAAACATCGCGCGGCACCGGTGTATTCAGCCGAGCAGACTCCGAAGCCGAGGGTGGGTGGGAAACCGCCGGAGACCGCGGAGGCCGGGCAGCTGAGCTACTGGAGGCAGCAGTGCGCCGGCCTGGTTCCGCCGCGGCTGCCGGGGCACCGTCGCGGTGATGCCGGTCCGGGGACCTGGGCGCAGGTGCGATGTGCGGTACCGGCCGGGTCGATCAGCGACCCGTCCGCCGGGGCGTCTTTGTCGGACCTCTGCGCTGCCGCGATGTACGTGGTCTTGACCCGCTACGCCCCCGGTGAGGACATCGCCGTTGTCAGTGCTCCCGGCGGAGGGTCGGGCCTGGTGGTGTTGCGGCCGGAGCGGGATCACGCCGCCGTCCTTGGCGGGCTCGTCCAGGCTGCCCGGCGGGTTGCTGTGCCCTTTGAGGGGCTGGGTCTCGACCCGGAGCTGGCTCGGGTGGTGGTCACGGATGGTTCGTATGCCCGGCCTGCCGTGGCGACCTCGCTGATTCTGCGGGCCGTGCCGGGTCCCGGGGAAGCGGTCGGCATCTCGCTGGAGTACCGGACCGACCGGCTGGCGGCGGATGTCGTGCAGCGGATGGCGGGTCATCTGAGTCGAGTGCTGGCGGCTTTCGCGGAACAGCCTGGTCTTGCGGTGGCGGAGCTGGACCTTCTCGGGGTGGCGGAACGACAGGACGTGGTGGCCGCCGGTGCGGGCGGTGTTCGGGAGATTCCCGCGGTTACCTGGGCGGCGCTGGTTGAGGCTCAGGTTCACCGGATGCCGGGGATGCCGGCCGTACTCTCGGGCGGATTGGTACTGAGCTATGCCGAGCTTGACGCGCGGGCCAATCGGTTGGCGCGGTTGCTGATCGCTCGGGGCGCTGGGCCGGAGACCGTGGTGGCGTTGGTGTTGCCGCGGTCGGTGGACATTGTGGTGGCTCAGCTGGCTGTGGCCAAGGCCGGGGCGGCGTTTCTGCCGGTTGATCCGGCGTATCCGGCGCAGCGGATCGCTTTCATGCTGGGTGATGCTCGGCCGGTCGTCACGGTTACGCGGGAAGACGTTCCGGCTCCTGTACATGCGTCGCCTGCGGGCGCCCGCAGCCCTTCCGCGAGTTCGGAACCCGTCGGTGCGGATCTGGTCGTGCTGGACGATCCTGGCGTCCGGGCGCAGTTGGCCGCCCTGCCCGGCACGGCGGTTACTGACGCGGACCGGCGCGCGCCGCTGACGCCGGAGCATCCCGCGTACGTCATCTTCACCTCAGGATCCACCGGCGTACCCAAGGGTGTGGTCGTCACCCACGCCGCGTTCGTGGATTTCGCGATGGCCGAGGCGGAGCATCTCGGTGCCGGGCCCGGTGACCGGGTGCTGCAGTTCTCGTCGCCCAGTTTCGACGCGTCCGTTCTGGAGCTGGGACTGGCCCTGCCGTCCGGGGCGGCTCTGGTCGTACCTCCGGCGGGCGCCACCGTGGGTGAGCCGCTCGCCGAGGTGCTGGCTGGGCAGCGGGTGACGCACGCGCTGATCCCGCCGGCGGCTCTGGCCACCGTGCCTGCGGGCACCGAGCTGCCGGAGCTGGGCACGCTGCTGGTGGGCGGGGAGGCGTGCGGTGCCGAGCTGGTCGAGCGGTGGGCCGGGGGCCGCCGGATGATCAACGCGTACGGTCCGACGGAGGTCACCGTCGTGGCGACCTGGACCGACGCGCTGACTCCGGGTGGCAATCCGCCCATCGGCCGGCCGCTGCCCAACACGGCCACGTACGTCCTGGACGCGCGGCTGCGTCCGGTGCCGGCCGGGGTGGCCGGCGAGCTCTACGTAGCCGGGCCTGGGCTGGCTCGCGGTTACCTGCACCGGCCCGGCCTGACCGCTCAGCGGTTCCTGGCCGACCCGTTCGGCGTCCCGGGCGCGCGGATGTACCGCACCGGGGACGTGGTTCGCCGGGCGGCGGACGGGCAGCTCGAGTACCTCGGCCGGGCCGACGACCAGGTGAAGATCCGGGGCTTCCGGATCGAGCCGGGAGAGATCGCGGCGGTGCTGGGCCGGCACCTATCCGTGGGGCGCGCGGCGGTTGTTGCCCGCGAGGACCGGCCGGGCGTCAAGCAGCTGGTCGCGTACGTGGTGCCGGCCGGCTCCGAGGGTGTCGACCAGGCGGAGTTGCGGGAGCACGTGGCAGCGGCGTTACCCGCACACATGGTGCCCGCCGCCTTTGTCACGCTCGCCGCCCTTCCGGTCAGCAGCAACGGGAAGCTCGACCATCGGGCGCTGCCCGCGCCACAGTTCGAAAGCTCGGGGCATGAGCCGCCTCGCACCGACGCGGAGCGCGCGGTCGCCACCATCTGGGCCGACGTCCTCGGCTTGCCGCACGTGGGACGTCACGACGACTTCTTTGCGCTGGGTGGTGACTCCATCCTGGCTGTGCGGGCGTTGTCTCGGCTGCGGGAGACGCTGGGTGTGCGGCTGCCGGCCCGGACTGCGTTCGACGCCCGTACCGTCGCTGACACCGCGGCCGCCGTCACTTCAGGTGCGCCTGAGGTGGCTCAGGTCATCACCAGGGTGGATCGATCCGGGCCGGTGCCGATGTCGACGTACCAGCGGCGGCTCTGGGCACACGAGCAGCTCGACGCCGGGTCGGGCGAGTACCACACGGGCGTCGGGTTGCGGTTGCGTGGGCCGCTCGACCTGGGCGTCCTGCGCGCTGCGCTGGCTGCGCTGGTGGAGAGACACGAGTCGTTGCGGACCACCTTCACCGTCGTCAGCGGGGAGCCGATGCAGGTCATCGCCGAAAGCGGCGAGCTGCCCCTCCGCGTTGTCGAGCTGGGCGCTGGTGCGCTGGACGAGCTGCTCGCCGAGGAGCTGAGGCGCCCGTTCGGCCTGGGCGCCGGGCCGCTGACACGAGCCACCCTGGTGGGCTGTGGGCCGGACGAGCACGTGCTCCTGCTCGCCCAGCACCACATCGTCACCGATGGCTCGTCGGTGCGGGTGCTCACCGACGAGCTCGCGGAGCTCTACGACGCCGGCGTCCGCGGGATTCCGGCTCAGCTGCCCACGCCGGCGGTGCAGTACGCCGATTTCTCGGCCTGGGAGCGCGCTCGGTTCACCGGGGCAGTGGTCGAGGACCGCCTGGCGTACTGGCGTGAGCGGCTGGCGGGGATCGACCCGCTGCAGCTGCCCACCGACGCGCCCGGGTCCGCCGATGTCGGCAGGCCAGGTGGCCTGCACCGGACGCTACTGCCGGCCGCGCTGGTCCGTCGCCTGGACCGGCTGGGCCGGCGACACGGCGCGACGGTCTACATGACACTCGTCGCCGCGGTACAGGCGTTGCTCGCCCGCTACAGCGACCAGCGTGACATCGTGCTCGGCACGGTTGCCTCCGGGCGGGACCATCCCGACCTCGAACGGCTGGTCGGCTTCCTGGTCAACACGCTGGTCCTGCGCGGCAGTGTGGATCGGCGGCAGAGCTTCGCCGAGCGGGTGGCCGATGTGCGGGAGACGGTGCTCGACGCGTTCACCCACGACGTGCCGTTCGATCGGCTCGTCGAGGAGCTCCGGCCGCGTGGTGTCCCGCTGGTACGGGCTGTCGTCGTGTTGCAGCAGGAGCTGCTGCGGGCCAGGGAGGCCGGCGGGCTGCGGTTCGACGAGTACGACCTGCCTCGCCCTGCTGCCCGGTTCGACCTGGTCTTCGAGTTCGTTCCGCGCGGCGACACCCTCGGCCTGGCAGTGGAGTACGACGCGACGCAGTTCACTGTGGACCGTGTCCGGCGACTCACAGATCACCTCGTCCGGCTCCTCGACGCGGTCACCACCGATCCGGCCGCGCCTCTGGGATCCGTCGACTTACTCTCCGCCGCCGAACGACACGAAGTACTGGTTGCCCGCAACGACACGGCTCGGGCCACCGAGCCGGCCACTCTGGCACAGCTCTTCATTCGTCAGGCAGCCCGCACTCCCGACCTGCCCGCGCTGCTCGACCGGCACGGTCCGGTCACCTACGCCCAGCTTCGGGCTCAGGTCAACCGGCTCGCCCGGCTGCTGATCCAGCGCGGCGCAGGTCCGGAACAGATTGTGGCCCTGGCGCTGCCTCGGTCGGTGGACATCGTGGTGGCCCAGCTGGCGGTCGCTCAGGCCGGTGCCGCGTTCCTGCCGGTCGATCCGGCCTATCCCGCGTCGCGGATCACGATGATGCTGGACGACGCGGCTCCGGTGCTGGTGCTGACGCTGGCCGCCCTCGCCCCGGACCTGCCCGTGCCCGGCGGGACCACGCTCGTGCTGGACGACCCGGCGGTCGTGGCGGCCGTCGCGGAGCTCCCCGGCGAAGACCTCGCCGCTTCCGAACGTTCAGGTCCGCTGCTTGCGGCTCACCCTGCCTACGTCATCTTCACCTCCGGTTCCACCGGCCGGCCGAAAGGTGTCGTGGTTCCGCACGCGGGCCTGGCGAGCTTCTCGGCCGCCGAGATCGAGCACTATCAGGTACGTCGGGGCGATCGCATCCTGCAGTTCGCGTCGCCCAGCTTCGATGCCTCCGTGTTGGAGCTGTGCATGGCACTGCCGGCCGGCGCCGCTCTTGTGGTTCCCCCGGAAGGTCCGCTGCTCGGTGACCGGCTCGCGGAGGTGCTGGCCGATTCGCGGGTCACCCACGCGCTGATCCCACCCGCGGCGCTGGCGACCGTGCCGGACGACGCGCGCCTGCCCGACTTTCGATGCCTCATCGTGGGCGGCGACGCTTGCGGCGCTGACCTGGTCGCGCGCTGGGCGCCGGGTCGCCGCATGATCAACTCGTATGGCCCGACGGAGTCCACGGTTGTGGCTACCTGGAGCGGGCCGCTGGTCCCGGGCCGGGTGCCGCCGATCGGCCGGCCTATCGCCAACACCCGGGTGTATGTGCTGGACGGCGCGTTGCGGCCGGTGCCGGATGGCGTGCCCGGCGAGTTGTACATCGCTGGGACCGGCCTCGCCCGCGGCTATCTGCACCGGCCGGGTCTTACCGCGCAACGCTTCGTCGCAGATCCGTTCGCCGTGTCCGACCAGCCCCGCGCGTCGAAGCCCGGCGGCGCGTCCACCCCGCCCGGCGCGCTGGGCCCATCTGGCGCGCTAGGCCCGGCTAGCATGCCCGGCGCTCGGATGTACCGCACCGGTGACATTGTGCGCTGGGCCCCCAGCGGCGAGCTGGAGTTCCTCGGCCGCGCCGATGACCAGGTGAAGATCCGCGGGTTCCGTATCGAACTCGGCGAGGTAGCCGCCGCGCTGACCCGGCAGCCCGCCGTCGATCGCGCAGCCGTCGTAGTCCGCGAAGACCCGCCCGGCACCCGCCGCCTGGTCGCCTACGTAGTGCCGCCCACCGGCGGACACCACGACCCGGCACCGCTGCGGGCCGCACTCGCAGCCGAGCTGCCCGGCCACATGGTCCCCGCCGCGTTCGTCTTCCTGGACGCGCTCCCGGTCGACCCGAACGGCAAACTCGACCGCCGCGCCCTCCCCGCCCCCGACCTCACCGCCGCCCCGGACCGGTACGTGGTACCTCGCACCGATACCGAGCGGACCCTCGCGGCCATCTGGGCCGACGTGCTGGGCGTGCCGCGCGTCGGTGTCGAGGACGACTTCTTCGCACTTGGTGGCGACTCCATCCTGAGCATCCAGGTGGTGTCCCGGGCCCGGGCGGCCGGATTGCAGTTCACTTCCCGCGAGCTGTTCCGGCACCCGAGCATCGCGGCGCTGGCCTCGGTCGTCACTGTGGCCGGTCCAGCCACCAGCGACACCGGGCCGGTCACCGGCAGTTCCCCGCTCACCCCGATCCAGCGCTGGCTTCTGGAGACCCGGGGCACCGGCGCAAACCGCTTCGACCAATGGCTCGCTCTCGAATTGACGCCCGGCGTGGATGAGCGGGCGCTGCGGACCGCGCTGACCGCCTTGCTCGGTCAGCATGACGCGCTGCGGGCGCGGTTCCCGGCGACCGGGGACGGTCACCGGATGGAGATCGGACCTCCGGTTGAGGTGAGCCTGATCAGGCGGCGGTTGTCCTCCGCAGCGACGCCTGAGGCGCTGCTGGAGGAGGCGCGGCGGGCCCACGGACCGATCGACCTCGACGGCGGACCGATGCTGCGGGCCACGCTGGTCGACGCCGGCGTGCCGGTGCTGGTGCTCGCGGTGCACCACCTCGTCGTCGACGCCGTGTCGTGGCGGGTGCTGGCCGAGGACCTGGGGCTGGCGTACCGGCAGGCGGCAGCGGGGGAGCCGGTACGGCTGGCCGAGCGCACCACCTCGGTGCTGGAGTGGGCCAGCCGCCTGACGGACTACACCGCCAACGGTGGCTTTGCCGGCGAGCGGGAGCACTGGGCGGCTGTCGGAGCTTGTGAGCCGGCTCTGCCAGTGGAGCGCAGCGGGCCGGACACCGTGGCGGACAGCCGGTCGGTGACCGTGCGGCTGGACCAGGCCGAAACCACGGCCCTGCTGCAGGACGTGCCGGCGGCGTACCGGACGCAGGTCAACGACGTGCTGCTGACCGCGCTCGGCGCCACGCTCGCCGAGTGGACCGGCCGCCCGCGGGTTGTTGTGGATCTGGAGGGCCACGGGCGCGAGGAGATCCTCGACGGCGTCGACCTTTCCCGCACCGTCGGCTGGTTCACGACCGTCTACCCGGTCGTCCTCGAGGTGCCGGTCGCGGATGGCTGGGGCAGCGCGTTGAAGGCGGTGAAGGAACAACTTCGGGCCGTTCCCCGGCGGGGCATCGGTTTCGGGGCGCTGCGCTACCTCGACCGCGACGAGCGACTCGTCGGTTCGGCACCGCAGGTCAGCTTCAACTACCTCGGCCAGCTTGACTTCCCGGCGGGTGCCGACGGCCTGGTCCAGGGCGTGGCCGCTGCGCTCGATCTGGACGACGACCCGGCCGCCGCCCGGCCGCACCTGCTGGAGGTCGTCGGCCGGGTCACTGCCGGCTGCCTCGAGCTGACCTGGTCGTACGGGCGCAACCGGCACGAGCCGCCGACCGTCGCCGCGCTGGCCGAGCGCATGTGTGCCGCCCTGCGCGCGATCGTCAGCCACTGCGCCGAGGCGGGCGCCGGGGGCCGTACCCCGTCGGACTTCCCGCTTGCCCGCCTCGACCAGGCCGCGGTGGACCGCCTGGCCGGGCCCGGCACCGACGTCGAGGACATCTACCCGCTGACCGCGATGCAGGCCGGCATGGCGTTCCACGGCCTGGAGCCGGGCGCGCACGGCGTCTACTTCCAGCAGACCACCTTCGTGCTCGACGGGGTCGAGGATCCCGGGCTGCTCGCTCAGGCCTGGCAGCAGGTGGTGGACCGCACCCCGGTGCTGCGCACCGCGGTGGCGTGGGACGAGCTCGGCGAGCCGGTGCAGATCGTGCACCGCGGCGTACGCGTCCCGGTCACCCACCTCGACTGGACCGGGTACGGCGACACGGACCGCCGCGAGCACCTGCGTTCACTCCTCGACCAGGACCGCACCGAGGGCCTCGATCTGACCCGGGCGCCGTTGCTGCGCCTCGTGCTGGCCCGGCTCTCCGCGACCGAGGTGCGGGTCGTCTGGACCTTCCACCACCTGCTGTTGGACGGCTGGAGCATCTTCCAGGTGCTGTCCGACGTCTTCGCCTGTCACGCCGCACTCCGCCGGGGCATCACGCCCGCGCTGCCGGCCCGGCGGCCGTTCCGTGACTACGTCGCCTGGCTGGGCGAACAGCAGGATGATCTGGCGGAGGTTCACTGGAGGCAGGTGCTGTCGGGCTTGAGTGCGCCTACGCCTCTGCCGTACGACAGGGAACCGGTGCCGGGGACCGGGGCCCGCTCGGCTCAGCGGTACGCCATCACGCTCGACGAGCAGGAGTCGCAGCAGCTGCACGACGTGGCCCGCAGCAACCGGTTGACCCTCAACACGCTGATCCAGGGCGCCTGGGCGTTGCTGCTGTCCCGGCACAGCGGACAGCGTGACGTCTGCTTCGGCGCGACGGTGTCCGGCCGCCCGGCCGGCCTGCGCGGCGCTGACGCCATCACCGGTCTGTTCATCAACACCCTGCCGGTTCGTGTCGACGTCGACCCGGACGCCGGCACCCTGCCCTGGTTGCAGTCGTTGCAGGCCGCGCAGATCGAGGCGCGGCAATTCGAGCACCTTCCGCTCGCCCGGCTCCGTGCGCTCAGCGACGTGCCCGCCGGGACCGGACTCTTCGACAGCATCGTGGTGTTCGAGAACTACCCGATCGACGACGACGCCGCGCGGGCCCACGGGCTGCGGCTGCGGGAGCTGGACGCCGTCGAGACCACCAGCTTCCCGCTCAGCCTGCTGGCCTATCCCGGACCGCGGCTGTCGCTGGCGCTCGGCTACGACCCGGCGTGTTTCGACGAGGACACCGCGCGGCGACTGCTGGAACATCTGCGGGAGCTGTTGACCGCCGTTGCCGAGGACCCGCACCGGCCGGCCGGACAGCTGCCGATGCTGACCGCCGCGGAGCGGGACCTGGTGCTCACCAGGTGGAACGACACCGCCCATCCGGTCCCCGCCGCCACGCTGTCGGACCTGCTGACGGCGCAGGCGGCACGGACCCCGCAGGCGCCGGCGGTCACCTTCGGCGGGGAGACGCTGTCGTACGCCGACCTCGACCGCTGGTCCAACCGGCTCGCGCATCGGCTGATCGCCTCCGGTGCGGGGCCGGAACGGTGCGTGGCGGTGGCGTTGCCCCGCTCGCTGGAGCTGGTCGTGGCCCTGGTGGCGGTGCTCAAGTCCGGGGCCGCGTACCTGCCGGTCGATCCGGAGCTGCCCGCCGCCCGGATCGCGATGATGCTCGACGACGCCCGTCCGGTGCTGGTGCTCGACCGACGGCAGGATGTCAGCGACGCCTCGGGTCCCGAGCGCACCCCGGACGACGCCGACCGGCTCGCGCCGCTCAGTCCGGCCGGCCCGGCCTACGTCATCTTCACCTCCGGCTCAACCGGGCGACCCAAGGGTGTGGCCGTGCCGCACGAGGGCATCGTCAACCGGTTGCTGTGGATGCAACACGAGTACAACCTCGGCCCCGATGACGTGGTCCTGCAGAAGACGCCGGCCAGTTTCGACGTGTCGGTCTGGGAGTTCTTCTGGCCGCTGATCGTCGGCGCACACCTGGTCGTGGCCAGGCCGGAGGGTCACAAGGACCCGGCCTACCTCGCCGCCCTCATTCGTGAGGCACGGGTGACGACCGTCCACTTCGTACCGTCGATGTTGCGGGCTTTTGTGGCCGAGCCCACGGCCGCGGGCTGCACCGGATTGCTCCGGGTGATCTGCAGCGGCGAGGCCCTGCCGGCCGATGTCGCCGCCGCATTCCACGCACTGCTGCCGGTCGGCCTGCACAACCTGTACGGCCCCACGGAGGCGTCCGTCGACGTCACGTATTTCCCGTGTCCACCGCAGTCCCGGTCCGCGGCTGTTCCGATCGGGCGGCCGGTGTGGAACACCCGCACCTACGTCCTCGACCGCGACCTGCGACCCGTGCCACCGGGCGTGCCCGGCGAGCTCTACCTGGCCGGGGTGCAGCTGGCTCGGGGCTACCTGAACCGGCCCGGCCTGACCGCGCAGCGTTTCGTCGCCGACCCGCACGGCGGCCCCGGCAGCCGGATGTACCGCACCGGCGACCTGGCCCGCTGGCATCCGGACGGCACGCTGGGCTTCCTCGGCCGCACCGACGACCAGGTCAAGATTCGCGGCTTCCGGATCGAGCCGGGTGAGATCGAGGCCGCATTGCGCCGGCTGCCCGGCGTGACCCAGGCGGTGGTCCTGGCCCGCGATGACCGCTTGATCGCGTACGTCGTACCCATGCCCGGTCCTGGGCCGGAACCGGCCGATCTGCGCGACCGGCTCGCCGCCGATCTGCCGCAGCACATGATTCCGTCGGCCTTCGTCGTCCTGGACCGGCTTCCGTTGAGTCCCAACGGCAAGCTCGACCGCGCGGCGCTGCCCACCCCGGACCGCTCCGACACGACCGGCGCTGAGCCCGTGGCTCCCCGCACCGACGCCGAAGGTGTCATCGCCGGGATCTGGTCCGAGGTGCTCGGCACCGACCGGGTCGGTGTGCACGACAGCTTCTTCGACCTGGGCGGCGACTCGATCCGCGGCATGCTCGTCGCCTCCCGCACCGGCACCGCCTTCGGGCTGCCCCTGAGCCCTCGCGACATCCTCAGCGCCCGCACCGTGGCTGCCCTGGCCGAGCTCGTGGAGGACCGGATCCTCCGCGAGCTGGAGAGCCTCGCGTCCGGCGCCGGCACCGACGAACCCCGATGAAGGAGCACCTCTTGCCGTCCCCGCAGCAGAGCCGTACGGCCGCCCTGCCCGCGCACCTGCAGCAGCTCCTCCGCCAGCGACTGGCCGGATCGGCGCCCGCCACGACGGTCGCCGACCCGATCCCGCCCGCCCCGCGGGGCGAGCCGCTGCCACTGTCGTTCTCGCAGCAGCGGCTCTGGTTCCTGGACCGCTTCCAGCCCGGCGAGGCCGAGTACAACAGCGCGTTCGCGATGCGCCTCAGCGGCCCGCTCGACCTGGCCGCGCTGACCACGGCGGTACGGGCACTGGCCACCCGGCACGAATCGCTGCGGACCACCTTCGACGACATCGACGGCGCGGCGGTTCAGGTCGTGCACCCGGTGCCGGACCTTTACGTCCCGCTGGTCGACCTGGCCTCCGGAGCCGACCTGGAACAGGTGCTGTACGAGTCGTACTCGGTGCCGTTCGACCTGCGGACCGGTCCGCTGTTCCGGGTCACGGTGTTCCGCCTTGGGGAGCAGGAGCACGTGCTGCTGCTGGCCGCCCACCACATCGTCACCGACGGCTGGTCGATGGGCGTGCTGACCGAGGACCTGGCCGCCCTCTACGAGGCCGCTCACCACGGCACCTCAGGTGAGCTGCCTGAGCCGGCCCTGCGGTACGCCGACTTCGCCGTCTGGCAGCGCCGCCGCGCCACCGGTGAGGAGGCTCGCAGGCACGCCGACTACTGGGCCGGACGGCTCGCCGGACTGCAACCGCTGGAGTTGCCCACCGATCGGCCGCGCCCCGCGGTGCGCACGTCGCACGGTGCGGTGCACCGGTTCGCCGTGCCCGCCGCCGTCGCTGACCGGCTGGCCGACCTGGCCCGCGCCAACGACACCACTCTGTTCACCGCCCTGACCGCGGCCTGCACCCTGCTCTTCTCTCGCTATGCCGGACAGGACGACGTCGCGCTGGGCACGGTCGTCTCCGGGCGTAACCGGCCGGAACTCGAACGGCTCGTGGGCTTCTTCGTCAACACGGTGGTGCTGCGTTCCCGGGTGGACGAGCGCGGGACCTTCGCCGACCTGCTGGCCGAGGTGCGCGGTACTGCGCTGGACGCGTTCGCCCATGACGACGTGGCGTTCGAGCGGCTGGTGGAGGCAGCCGGCGCGGCCCGCGATCCCAGTCGTAACCCGCTGTTCGACGTCATGGTGCTGCTGCACGACGAACGCCGCGCTGCCCCGCGGCTGAGTGGCCTGCGTGTCGAGGAGATCGAGCTGTCGCGTCGAGCGGCCACTGTGGACCTGTCGGTGGAGTTCGAGCGGCGCTCCGGCGCTCTGTCCGGGTTCGTGGAGTACAACACCGACCTGTTCGACGCCGTGACCGTCGAGCGGATGACCCGGCACCTGCTTGGTCTGCTCGACGCGGTCACCACGGCGCCCGGGCGGCGCCTGGCCGAGCTGGAGCTGCTCAGCGCCGGCGAACGCGATCAGGTGCTGCGGCAGTGGAACGCCACCGATGCCGACTTCCCCGCCGGCACCTTCGGTGAACTGTTCGAGGCTCAGGTGAGCCGCACCCCGGATGCCACCGCCCTGGTGTGCCGGGACACGACACTGACGTACCGGGAGCTGGACGCGCGGGCGAACCGGCTCGCCCGGCTGCTCGTGCGGCGCGGTGCCGGGCCGGAACGGGTGGTGGCGCTGGCCCTGCCCCGTACGGCCGAGATGATCGTGGCGTTGCTGGCCGTGCTGAAGGCGGGTGGCGTGTACCTGCCCGTCGATCCGGACCTGCCAGCAGACCGCATCGCCTTCGTGCTGGACGATGCCGCGCCGGTGCTGACCCTGACGGCCGGAAGCAGTTCGCTGCCGGCCGGGACTGCCGGGCTGGCGCTGGACGACCCGGCTGTCCGGGCGGAACTCGACGGGTTCGCCGACAGTCGCCTTGCTGACGCCGAGCTGCTCGGCCGGGCGGGTCCGCGGCACGCCGCCTACGTCATCTACACCTCCGGCTCCACCGGCCGGCCCAAGGGCGTCACGGTTGAGCACCGGCAGCTCGTCAACCTGTTCCACCATCACCGCCAGGGCCTGACGGCGGCCGCGGGCGGACGACTTCGGGCGGCCTTGACCGCGGCGTTCTCCTTCGACACTTCATGGGAAGGTCCGCTGCTCATGGCGGACGGGCACGAGCTGCACGTCATCGACGAACAGACCCGGCTCGACCCGCGCGCCCTGGTGGACTACATCCGCGCACACCGCATCGACTTCCTCGACCTGACGCCCTCGTACCTGCAGCAGCTGCTGCCCGCCGGACTGCTCGCCGACGACGCGCATCGGCCGGCCGTGCTCATGCTGGGTGGCGAGGCGCTGAGCGAGTCGCTGTGGCGGGAGCTGGGCGCGGTGCCCGGCACGACGGCGTACAACTTCTACGGGCCGACCGAGTGCACCGTGGACGCGCTGTCCTGCGAGGTCGGTGCCGGGACACGTCCGGTGGTCGGGCGCCCGCTGCGCAACGTGCGGGCGTATGTGCTCGATGCCTCCCTGCGGCCGGTGCCGATCGGCGTGGCGGGGGAGCTGTATCTCGCCGGGGAGCAGGTGGCCCGGGGCTACCTGAACCGCCCGGGGCTCACCGCCGAGCGTTTCCTGGCCGACCCGTTCGGCGCCGGTGGCGGGCGGATGTACCGCACCGGTGACCGGGTGCGGTGGACCGCCTACGGGCAGCTGGACTATCTCGGGCGCGCCGACGAGCAGGTCAAGGTGCGCGGTTACCGGATCGAGCCGGGCGAGATCGAAGCCGTGTTGCATGCCGTCCCGGGTGTCGCCGAGGCGGCCGTCATCGCCCGCGACGACGACGCCGGGCACCGCCGCCTGGTCGCGTACGTCGTGCCCGCGAACCCGCAGGACGCGCCGGACAGCACCGCTCTGCGCACCGAACTTCGACGGCAGCTGCCCGACTACATGGTGCCCACGGCGTACGTCGTGCTGGACCGGCTGCCCACCACGCACACCGGCAAGCTGGACCGCCGCGCCCTGCCCGCCCCGAGCGGTCCGGCCACCGATCAAGCCGACCACGTGGCTCCCCGCACTGCCACCGAACGGCAGCTCACCGAAATCTGGGCCACTGTGCTGGGCGCCGAGCGGGTCGGGGTGACGGACAACTTCTTCACCCTGGGCGGAGACTCGATCCTGAGTATCCAGGTGGTGTCCCGGGCCCGGCAGGCTGGTCTGCGGCTGACCTCACGTGACGTCTTCCTGCACCAGAGCATCGCCGAGCTGGCCCTCGTGACGGGCGCCGCCGAGGCTGGCGAGGCGGCACCGGTCATCGCCGGCCCGGCCCCGCTCACCCCGATCCAGCACTGGTTCTTCGGCACGTACGGGCCGCTGCGGCACTTCACCATGTCGATGCTGCTGGACTTGGCCGCCGACGTGGACGAGGAGGTGCTGGGCCGGGCGCTGCACGCGGTCGTGCGTCACCACGACGGGCTCCGGCTCACCTTCACCACCGGAGCCGAAGGTACGGTTCAGCAACCTGTCGTTGTCCCCGTGGCGCTGGCCGTGCGCGATCTGCCCGATGATGCCGCGCTGGAAGAGGCCGCCGCCGAGCTGCGCGCCGCTCTGGACCTGGAGACCGGGCGGATGTTCGCCGCTGTGCTGGCGCGGTCCGGCTCCGGCCGGCCACCGCGGCTGCTGCTGGTGGCTCACCACCTCGTCATGGACGGGGTCTCCTGGCGGATCGTGCTGGAAGATCTGGAGACGGCGTACCGGCAGCTGGCCGGGGCGCAACCGGTGGCGTTGCAGCCGGTGACAACTCCGTTCACCCAGTGGGCACACCGGCTGGCCGCCCACGTCACAGCCGGCGGCCTCGACGACGCGCGGGCGTACTGGGCGGGCACCGGCGAGGCCGTGGCACTGCCCAGGGATCACGACGGCGCGGCCACGGGGCAATCGACGCGGGCGGTGACCGTCCGGCTGGGCCGCGACGACACCGACGCGCTCCTGCACCGGGTGCCGCCGCTCTACCGCACCCAGGTCAACGACGTGCTGCTCAGCGCCCTGGGCCGGGTGCTGGCCGACTGGACCGGCCGGGACCGGGTCGCGGTCGCCTGCGAGGGCCACGGCCGTGAGGAGCTGCTCGACGGCGTCGATCTGTCGCGGACCGTCGGCTGGTTCACGACCCAGTTCCCGGTGACGCTGGATCTGCCCGCGGCGCCGGACTGGGGCCGGACCCTGCTTGCCGTCAAGGAACAGCTGCGCGCGGTGCCGCACCGGGGACTCAGCTACGAGGCCCTGCGCTACCTGTCGCCCACGGCCACCGCATCAGGGGGAGGTGCGCTACCTCAGGTTTGCTTCAACTACCACGGCCGGTGGGACGCCGCCCAGGCCACCGGACTGGTCCGGGCCCGGCACGACGGCGTCGGACCTGAGCTGGATCCCGGGCAGGCGCCGGCGTACCTGCTGGACATCGCCGGGCTGGTCGAGGACGGGGAGCTGCGGCTGAGCTGGCTCTACAGCGCCGACGTCCACGACGAGCACACCGTACGGCGGCTCGCCGAGGCCATGCTCGACGCGTTGCGTGAGATCGTCGCGCACTGCGCCGACCCCCGGGCCGGCGGCCGTTCGCCCGCCGACTTCCCGCTGGCCCGCCTGGACCAGGCCGGTGTGGACCGGGTCGCCGGCGACGGCCGCAACGTCGAGGACGTCTACCCGCTGACCCCGCTGCAGGCCGGCATGGTCTTCCACAGCCTGGTCGACGAGGACTCCGGCGTGTACGCCGACCGGACCCAGCTGCGGCTCGGTGGCGTCACGGACCCCGCTGCCCTGGCCACCGCCTGGCAGCGCGTTGTCGACCGGACGCCGGCCCTGCGTACCGCTGTGGTCTGGGAAGGGGTCGACCAGCCGGTGCAGGTGGTGCACCGCGAGGTCACCCTGCCCGTGACACACCACGACTGGCGAACCCTGGACGCCGCCGCCCGCGCCGCCGCCCTGCGCAGCCTGCTGGCCGAGGACCGGGCCGCCGGACTGGAGCTGACGGCCGCCCCGCTGATGCGGCTCGCCATCGCCCGCACCGCCGACGACGAGGTCCTCGTCGTGTGGACCTCGCACCACGTGCTGCTCGACGGCTGGAGCGTCGGGCAGGTCTTCACCGAGGTCGCCGAGCAGTACGCGGCCATCGTCCGCGACCGGGCACCCCGTCCGGTGCACCGCCGCCCGTTCCGCGACTACCTTGCCTGGCTCGCCGGCCAGGACACCGGCCAGGCCGAGCGGTACTGGCGCGGAGTCCTCGCCGGGCTGAGCGCGCCGACCCCGCTGCCCTACGACCGCCAGCCGGTCGAGGCGCACCGCACCGAATCCGCCGAGACCATCCGGCTGCGCCTGGCCGAGCCGGAGTCCGCCGCGCTGCGTCAAGCCGCGCAGCAGTACGGGCTGACCGTCAACACTGTCGTGCAGGGCGCCTGGGCGTTGCTGCTGTCGCGGTGCAGCGGCGAGAACGACGTCGTCTTCGGCACGACCGTCTCCGGACGTCCGGCTGAGCTGCCGGACGTCGAGTCGATGATCGGCATGTTCATCAACACCGTGCCGACCCGGGTCTCCGTGCCGGACGGCGAGCCGGTGGGAGAGTGGCTGCGCGGCCTGCAACAGGCGCAGAGCGAGGCCCGTCGCTTCGACTGGGCCGCCCTGTCGCAGCTGCGCGCCTGGAGCGAGGTGCCCGCGGGTACCAATCTGTTCGACAGCGTCGTGGTGTTCGAGAACTACCCGTACGACGAGGCCACCGTCGCCGCCGGGGAGCTGCGGCTGCGCGAGGTGCGGGCCGGCGACACCACCAACTTCCCGCTGGCGCTGAGCGCGTACCTGGCCGACGGGCTACGGCTGGAGCTGGCGTACGACCCGCGGCTGTTCGACGCCGCAACCGCGCAGGGTCTCGCGGAACGGCTGCGACTGTTGCTCGGGGCGTTCGCCACCGATCCGCGGCAATCGGTGTCCACGTTGGAGTGGGTGACCGCCGAAGAGCGGCGGCGGGTGCTGACCGAGTGGAACGCCACCGGTCTCGCCGTACCGGACACGACCTTCCCGGCCGTCTTCGCCGAGCAGGCCCGCCGTACCCCGGACGCCACCGCCCTGGTCTTCCGGAGCACCCGGCTGACCTTCGCCGAGCTCGACGCCCGGGCCAACCGGCTCGCTCACCTGCTGATCCGGGCCGGAGTGGGCCCGGAGCGGGTCGTCGCCGTCGCGCTGCCGCGCGGCGCCGACAGCGTGGTGGCGATTCTCGCGGTGCTCAAGGCCGGCGGCGTCTACCTGCCCGTCGATCCCACGCTGCCGGCCGAACGGGTGGACCTGCTGTGCCGCGACGCCCGCGCCACCGTGGTGCTGTGCGCGGACGGACAGCACGCCGCAGACCTGCCCGTGCTCAGGCTCGACACCCGGGCCACTGCCCGCAAGCTCGCCCGCTGCCCCGAGACCTGCCCGAGCGACAGCGACAGGACAGGTCCGCTGCATCAGGAGAACTCCGCCTACCTCATTTACACCTCAGGCTCAACAGGTCGACCTAAAGGCGTGCTGGTCGAGCACCGGCAGCTCACCACCCTGTACTACGACCACCTCACCG
The DNA here is from genome assembly GCF_055586185.1 of Actinoplanes sp. NPDC051405. NCBI lineage: Bacteria > Bacillati > Actinomycetota > Actinomycetes > Micromonosporales > Micromonosporaceae > Actinoplanes > Actinoplanes sp. NPDC051405. Next base: position 21,514 of record NZ_JBVJIR010000022.1, on the reverse strand, counting down.
AGCTGATCGAGCCGGAGAGCCAAGCCGCCGGCCGGCCGCTGACGGTGGCGCTGACGGCGACGTTCTCCTTCGACACGTCGTGGGAAGGCTTACTGTTCCTGGCCGCGGGCCACCAGCTGCACGTGATCGACGACGACACCCGGCTCGACCCGGATGCGCTCGTCGGCTACATCGCCGAGCACCGCGTTGATCTGCTCGACGTCACTCCCTCGTACGCGCGGCAGTTGGTTCCGGCCGGGCTGCTCGACGACGCCCGGCCGTTCCCGCGGGTGGTCATGCTCGGCGGTGAGGCGGCCGAGCCCGACCTCTGGCGTGCCGTCGCGGCCAGTCACGTCACCGGCTACAACTACTACGGGCCGACGGAGTGCGCCGTCGACTCGGTGTCGTGCCGTATCAGCGACGCCGACCGGCCCGTCATCGGCCGGCCCGGGCGCAACCAGCGTGCGTACGTTCTGGACCGCGGCCTGCGGCCGGTGCCGCCGGGGGTTACCGGTGAGCTGTACATCGCGGGGGACCAGGTCGCTCGCGGCTACCTGGACCGGCCGGGGCTGACTGCCCAGCGGTTCGTCGCCGACCCGTTCGGTGCGGCTGGGGCCCGGATGTATCGGACCGGCGACCTGGTCCGCTGGACCGGTGCTGGGCTGCTGGAGTATCTCGGGCGTGCCGACGAGCAGATCAAGATTCGCGGCTTCCGGATCGAACCGGGTGAGATCGAGGCGGCCCTGCTCGCGGATCCCGCGATCGCCGCGGCCGCGGTCGTCGCCCACGAGTCCGCCACCGGCACGCGGCGCCTGGTCGCCTACCTGGTCGCCGCCTCGGCTCCCGCCACCGCCACCGCCACCGCCACCGCCACCGCCACCGGCACCGCGCAGCCGCAGTCGCAGCTGGAGCCGTACCCGCACGGGCAGGCTCACCCGCAGCGGGAGAGGGAGCAGAGCCGCAGGCCGCAGCTTCCCGCGGCCGACGAGCTCCGCTCGCGCCTGAGCCGCACCCTGCCCGACTATTTGATCCCAGCGGCATTCATCGGCGTCGCCGAACTGCCGATGACCAGCAGCGGCAAGCTCGACCGCAGGTCACTGCCCGAGCCCGACTTCGGCACCGGTACGCGCAACGAGCACGTCCCGCCCCGCACCCCGGCCGAACGGCTCGTGGCCCGCATCTGGTGCGAGGTCCTCGGAGTCGAGCGGGCCGGCGCCACGGACTCGTTCTTCGAACTCGGCGGTGACTCGATCCTCAGCATGCGGGTCACCTCGCGGCTGCGGGAGGCCTCCGGTGTCCGGGTGTCGCCGCGCGCGGTGTTCGCCGCACCGACGCTGGCCGGCCTCGCCGCGCTGCTGGACATCGGCGCGGGCACGGGCACGGAGAACACCGGGACCATCTCCCGGGTGGACCGGCGCGGGCCGCTGCCACTGTCGTTCGCCCAGCAGCGGCTGTGGTTCCTGGACCAGTTCGCTCCCGGCGGCACGGAGTATGTGTCCCCGCTGACGCTGCGCCTGACCGGATCCCTGGACACGGACGCCCTGAGCACGGCGCTGACCGCACTGGTGGCCCGGCACGAGTCGCTTCGCACGACCTTCGACACCGTCGACGGCCGCGGCGTGCAGGTGATCGGAGAGCCGTATGAGGTGACGCCGAAGCTGCGTGACCTCCTTACGCCGGCCGAGCCGGCGTCGACCGGTACCACGCCGGCCCAGATGACGCTGGGCGAGTCCGCGCCGGCCGAGGTCACGCCGGGCGAGTCCGCGCTCGCCGAGACCGCGCTGCACGAGGTGCTGGCCGCCGAGGCGAGCCGCCCGTTCGACCTGCGCACCGGCCCGCTCCTGCGCACCCTCCTGGTACGCACCGCCCCGGACGATCACATCCTCCTGCTGACCCTGCACCACATCGTCACTGACGGCTGGTCAGGCGGCATCCTCACCGACGAGCTAGCCGTTCTGTACGCAGCCGCCCTCCAAGGCGAACAGGCCACCCTCCCCGCCCTCACCCTCCAGTACGCCGACTTCGCCGTCTGGCAACGAGCCCAGCTCGCCGGCCCCACCGCCGAGACCCAGCTCGACTACTGGCGCGGCCAACTCGCCGGCGTCGCCCCGCTGGAGCTGCCCACCGACCGTCCTCGCCCGGCAGTCCGCACCTCGGCCGGCGCCATGCACGCCTTCACCGTCCCGCCCGAGCTTGCCGATCAGCTGCACCGCCTCGGCGGAGCCCACGACTGCACTCTCTTCACCACCCTGGTCGCCGCCTGCCAGCTCCTGGTGAGCCGCTGGTCCGGACAGGACGACATCACTCTGGGCACCGTCACCTCCGGGCGCGAACACCCCGGCCTCGACCGGGTCGTCGGTTTCTTCGTCAACACTGTCGTGCTGCGCTCGCGGCTCGACGCGCGGCAGCCGTTCACCGAGCTGCTGGCCCAGGCGCGGGAGACCGTACGCGGCGCCTTCGCCCATCAGGACGTGCCGTTCGAACGGCTCGTCGACGAGCTGCGCCCGGTTCGGGACACCAGCCGCAACCCGCTGTTCGACGTGCTGATCGTGCTGCAGAACCTTCCTGGCGACCCGCCTGCGCTGCCCGGGCTCACTGTGGCCGAGCTGCCGCCGCCCGTGGTCACGGCGAGCCACGACCTGGCCATCGAGTTCGAGGAACGCGACGGGGTGCTGGCCGGCGCCATCGAGTACAACACCGACCTGTTCGACGCTGCCACGATCGCGCGGATGGCCGGGCATCTGGTCGTGCTGCTGGGGGCGCTGGCCGACGACCCGGCCCGGCCGCTCGGTGAGATGCCACTGCTGACCGGCGGCGAACGGCAGGAGATCCTCGCGTACCAGCGCGGTCCGGTGCTGGACGCGCCGCGCGCGACGTTCCCTGAGCTCGTTGCGGCGCAGGCCGCCCGGGTTCCGCAGGCGACGGCCGTGGTGTGCGGTTCCGTGTCGCTGACCTATGCCGAGCTCGACGCGCAGGCGAACCGGCTGGCTCACGTGCTCCTGAGCCGCGGCTGTGGTCCGGAGTCGATCGTGGCGGTGGCCCTGCCGCGCAGCGCCGAGCTGGTCGTGGCCCTGCTCGCCGTGCTGCGGGCGGGCGCCGCGTATCTGCCGATCGATCCGGAGCAGCCGGCCGGCCGGACGGCGGCCGTGCTGACCGACGCGGATCCGGTCCTGGTGCTCGCCGCGCCGGATACCGCTGGTCTGCCGGCCGGCCTCGCCGTGCTGAGCCCGTCCGACGTGGACGGGGATACCGCAATGCCGGTGCCGCCGCTTCCGGGTACCACCGCGTACGTCATCTACACCTCAGGCTCCTCAGGCCGACCCAAAGGTGTCGCGGTGGAGCACCGGCAACTGACCAACCTGCTCGCCCACCACCGCGCCGGGTTCCTCGCCGGCTTCGCGCAGCGGCACGGGGATCGGCCGCTGCGGGCAGCACTCGCGGCTTCCTTCACCTTCGACGCCTCACTGGAGGAACTGCTGCTGCTCGCGGGCGGCCACGAGGTGCACGTCATCGAGGACGCCGTCCGCCTCGACGCGGACGCCTTCGCCGGTTACGTCGCCGATCACCGGATCGACCTGGTCGACGTCACCCCGTCGTACGCCCGGCACCTGCTCGCCGCGGGCCTGCTGACCACCGATCGGCACCGGCCGGGCACCCTGCTGCTCGGCGGCGAGGCCCTCGGTGACGGACTCTGGCAGGAGCTGAGCCACACGCCCGATGTCGCCGCCTACAACATGTACGGTCCCACCGAGTGCACAGTGGACGCGCTCGCTGCGCCGGTCACCGGGTCGGTGCGGCCGGTCCTGGGTCGTCCGCTGCCCAACATGCGTGCGTACGTGCTCGATGAGCGGCTGTCCCCGGTGCCGGCGGGCGTACCCGGCGAGTTGTACCTCGCCGGTGCCCAGGTGGCCCGCGGCTACCTGCACCGGCCGGGCCGCACAGCGGGGCAGTTCCTCGCCGACCCGTACGGCCCGGCGGGGGAGCGGATGTACCGCACCGGCGACCGGGCCCGGTGGACGGCCGACGGGACGGTGGAGTTCCTCGGCCGGGCCGACGATCAGGTCAAGATCCGCGGCTTCCGGGTGGAGCCCGGCGAGGTCGAGGCGGCGCTGCTGGCCCGGCCCGGCGTCAAGGAAGCGGTGGTGGTCGCCCATGCGGACCCGGCTGGTCACCAGCGGCTGGTCGCGTACCTGGTCACCGACGACGGCCGGGACCCGGGCAGCACCGTGCTGCGCTCCTGGCTCAAGCAGTCGCTGCCCGACTACCTGGTCCCCTCGGTGTTCGTGCTGCTGGACCGGTTGCCGGTCACCGCGAGCGGCAAGGTCGACCGGCGGGCGCTGCCGGCGCCGGCCCTGCCGGCCGGGGAGGACCGCGAGTACGTCGCCCCGCGCTCCGAGATCGAGCGGCAGCTCGCCGAGATCTGGGCCGGTGTGCTGGGCGCGGACCGGGTCGGTGTCACGGACAACTTCTTCACCCTCGGCGGCGACTCCATCCTGAGCATCCAGGTGGTGTCCCGGGCCCGGCAGGCCGGGCTGCGGGTCAGCTCCAAGGACATCTTCCTGCACCAGAACATCGCCGAGCTGGCGCTGGTGGCCGGCACCGCGACGGCGCCCGAGGCGGCACCCGCCGTCGCCGGGCCGGCGCCGCTGACCCCGATCCAGCACTGGTTCCTCGACCACGAGCCGGTCCACCGCGGCCACTTCGCCATGTCGATGCTGATGGACCTGCCCGCCGACGTCGACCGGGCCGCCCTCGCGGTGGCGCTGCACGCGGTGGTCACCCACCACGAGGCGCTGCGGATGCGGTTGCACCACGGACCCGAGGGCTGGTCCCAGCAGTCGGCCGAGGCGATCGGCGTGCCCCTGGACGTCCACGATCTGTCCGCGCTCAGCGCGGAGGAACTACCGGCGGCGGTGGACCGCCACGCGCTCGACGCCCAGCGCGGCCTCGACATCGCCCACGGCCCGATGCTGCGCGCCGTGGTGTTCACGTTCGGGCCGGACACGTCCGCCTCGGCCGAACACGAGAACGGATCGAACGGCCAGGGCCACGGCCACGGCCAGGGCCAGGGCCAGGGTCAGAGCCAGGACCAGGGCCACGGCCGCGCACCGCGGCTGCTGCTCGTCGTGCATCACCTCGTCATCGACGGGGTGTCCTGGCGGATCCTGCTGGACGATCTGCAGACGGCGTACCGGCAGGCAGCCGCCGGCAGACCGGTCGAGCTGCCCCCGGTCGGCACCGCCTACACCGGCTGGGCGCAGCGGCTCGCCGCACTCGTCGCCGCCGGTGGGCTCGACGACGCCCTGCCGTACTGGACCCGGGCGGTCCGCGAGGCCACGGCCGAGCTGCCGGTCGACCGCCAGGGCCCCAACACCACGGCCACGGCCCGCAACGTGACCGTCCGGCTGTCCCCGGCCGACACCGACGCGCTGCTGCACCAGGTACCCCCGGTGTATCGCACCCAGGCCAACGACGTGCTGCTCAGTGCCCTGGGCCGGGTGCTCGCCGAGTGGACCGGCCGGGAGCGCGTGCTGCTCGCCCTGGAGGGCCACGGCCGCGAGGAGCTGTTCGACGACGCCGACACCTCCCGCACGGTCGGCTGGTTCACCGCCGAGTTCCCGGTCTCGCTGAACGTGCCGGCCGGCGACTGGGCGGGAGTGCTCACCGGCGTCAAGGAACAGCTGCGCGCGGTGCCGCACCGAGGTCTCAGCTTCGGCGCGCTGCGTTACCTGAGCCGGGCCGACGGTCCGGGGGCGGCGCTGCGCGGGCTGCCGATGCCGCAGATCTGCTTCAACTACCACGGTCAGTGGGACGTCGACGCCGAGCCGGACGGGCTCTACCGGGCCTGGCACCCGGGTGCCGGGCAGGACGTCGCGCCGGAGAGCAACCGCGGCTACCTGATCGAGATCACCGGCGCGGTCACCGACGGTTGCCTGCAACTCGACTGGACCTACTCGCACGAGGTGCACGACGAGGCCACCGTACGCCGGCTGGCCGACGCCATGGTGGCGGCGCTGCGCGACATCGTGGCGCACTGCGCCTGGCCCGGCGCCGGTGGGCGCAGCCCGTCGGACTTCCCGCTCGCCGCCCTGGACCAGGCCGCGGTCGACCGGCTGGCCGGCGACGGCCGCGACGTCGAGGACATCTACCCGCTGACCCCGCTGCAGGCCGGCATGCTGTTCCACAGCCTGGTCGACGCCGGTTCCGGTGCCTACGTGGACCAGGTACGGGTCCGGCTGTCCGGGGTGAGCGACCCGGCCGCGCTGGCCGAGGCCTGGCAGCGGGTCATCGACCGGACGCCGGTGCTGCGCAGCGCCGTGGCCTGGGAAGGGCTGTCCCGGCCCGTGCAGGTGGTGCGGCGCCGGGCGACCGTGCCCGTTGTTCACCTTGACCTGAGCTCCCGGTCCGCGCAGGAACGCGACGCCGAACTCGAACGACTGTCGGCGGAGGACCGCGCCACTGAACTGGATCTGACCCGGGCGCCGCTGCTGCGGCTGGCGATCGTGCGGCTCGGCCCGGACGAGGTGCTGCTCAGTTGGAGCTCGCACCACATCATGCTGGACGGCTGGAGCACCGCCGCGGTCTTCGCCGAGGTCTGCGAGCAGTACGCCGCGATCACGTCCGGCCGCGCACCGCAGCTGAGCCCGCGGCGCCCGTTCCGCGACTACCTGTCCTGGCTCGCCGCGCAGGACGGCGCCGAATCACAGCGCTACTGGCGTGGCGTGCTCGCCGGCGTTGAGGCACCGACCCCGCTGCCGTATGACCGCGCGCCCGTCGACACCCACCGCACCGAGTCCTCGCAGTCGCTGCGGCTCGAACTGAGCCCGCAGGAGTCGGCGCTGCTGCACGCCACCGCCCGCGCGAACGGCCTGACCGTGAACACCGTCGTGCAGGGCGCCTGGGCGCTGCTGCTGTCGCACTACAGCGGCGAACGGGACGTGTTGTTCGGCACCACGGTCTCCGGGCGGCCCGCCGAGCTCGCCGGGGTGGAGTCGATGATCGGCATGTTCATCAACACCCTGCCCACCCGCGCGCTCATCAGCGACGACGCAGACCTCGCCGGCTGGCTGCGGGCCCTGCAGATCGAGCAGAGCGAGGCCCGGCGCTACGACTTCGCCTCGCTGGCCGACCTGCGCGCGTGCAGCGACCTCCCGCCCGGCGGCGCCGGACTGTTCGCGAGCATGGTGGCCTTCGAGAACTACCCGATCGATGCCGCGGGGGAGGGGCCGGGGCTGCGGGTCGGTGAGGTCGAGGGGATCGACACCACGACGTTCGCCCTCTGCCTGACCGCGTACCTTGACGACCGGCTGCGCTTCGAGCTCGCCTACGATCCCGCGCTGTTCGACGCGGGCACGGTGGCGACGCTCGCCGGGCGGCTGCGTACCCTGCTCGACGGGATCGCGGCGGACCCGCACCGCACGCCGGACCGGCTGCCGTGGCTGTCCGACGCCGAGTGCGAGCAGGTCCTGGTTTCCTTCAACGCCACGGACCGGCCGACGCCGGCCGGCACGCTGACCGGGCTGCTCCAGGAGCAGGCCGTGCGGACCCCGCGGGCGCGGGCGGTGGTGTTCGAGGACGACGAGCTCAGCTACGCCGATCTGGACGCCCGGGCCCGAGAGCTGGCGGCGCGGCTCGTGGCGGCCGGCGCGGGCCCGGAGACGTGCGTGGCCGTCGCGCTGCCGCGCTCGGCCGAGTTGGTGGTGGCGCTGGTGGCCGTGCTGTACGCCGGGGCCGCGTACCTGCCGATCGAGGCGGACCTGCCCGCCGAGCGGGTGGCGTTCATGCTGAGCGACGCCCGGCCGGTGCTGGTGCTGGACCGGCTCGAGACTGTGCGCGCCGGTGCCGGCCTGCCCGCGCCGGCCGCCGGACCGCTGCCTGAGGTGGCTGACGGCAACCCCGCCTACGTCATCTACACCTCCGGTTCGACGGGCCGGCCCAAGGGGGTGGCGGTACCGCACCAGGGCATCGTCAACCGGCTGCAGTGGATGCAGCATGAGTACGGCCTGGCCGCCGACGACGTGGTCCTGCAGAAGACCCCGGCCGGCTTCGACGTGTCGGTCTGGGAGTTCTTCTGGCCGCTGACCGTCGGCGCCACCCTGGTGGTGGCGCGGCCGGACGGGCACCGTGACCCGGCCTACCTCGCGGACGTCATTCAGCGGCACCGGGTGACGACCGTCCACTTCGTACCGTCGATGCTGCGGGCCTTCGTGGCCGAGCCGGCCGCCGCGGGCTGCACCGGGCTGCGCAGGGTGATCTGCAGCGGCGAGGCGCTTCCCGGTGACCTCGTCACCGCGTACCAGCGGGTGCTGGCGGCCGGCCTGCACAACCTGTACGGCCCCACCGAGGCCTCGGTCGACGTGACCTCCTTCGCCTGTCCGCCCGGCTGGGACGCGTCTCCGGTGCCGATCGGCCGCCCGGTCTGGAACACCCGCACGTACGTCCTCGACCGCCGGCTGCGCCCGGTGCCGCCCGGCGTACCCGGGGAGCTCTACCTCGCCGGGGTGCAACTGGCCCGCGGCTACCTGCATCGGCCCGGCCTGACCGCCGAACGCTTCCCGGCCGACCCGTACGGCGCCGCCGGGAGCCGGATGTACCGCACCGGCGACGTGGCCCGCTGGACCGCCGACGGCTTGCTCGAGTACCTGGGCCGCACGGATCACCAGGTGAAGATCCGCGGCCAGCGGATCGAGCTCGGCGAGATCGAGGCGGCGCTCGGTGCCCACCCGGCGGTCCGGGACGTCGCCGTGCTCGCCCGCGAGGACCGGCCCGGTGGACCACGTCTGGTCGGCTATCTGGTCCCCGGACCGGATGCGACCGTGCCGGACACCGCCGAGCTGCGGACGTTCCTGCGGCGGGACCTGCCGGAGCACATGGTTCCCGCGGTGTTCGTCACCCTCGACCGACTGCCGCTGACCGCGAGCGGCAAGCTGGACCGCCGGGCTCTGCCCGCGCCCGGCGAGGACGGCTTGGTGGCGCCCGGGCATGTCGCGCCGCGCACCGAGGCTGAACGGGTGGTCGCCGCGGCCTGGTCCGAGATCCTCGGCGTGGCCGAGGTCGGCGCCGAGGACGACTTCTTCGCCCTGGGTGGCGACTCGATCCTCAGCATCGGCCTCACCTCCCGGCTGCGCGAGGCCTTCGGCGTGCAGCTGTCACCGCGCGCCGTCTTCGACCACCCCACCGTCGCCGGGCTGGCCGCCGCGCTCACCGTGCCGGCCGGTACGCCCGACACCGCCGGCATCACGCCGCTGCCCCGGGACCGGGCGCTGCCGCTCTCGTTCGCCCAGCAGCGGCTGTGGTTCCTGCACGAGTTCGACCCCAGCTCCACCGAGTACGTGACCCCGACCGCGGTACGCCTGACCGGAACTCTGCGCACCGACGCCCTCCGCAGTGCGCTGGACGCCCTCGTGGCCCGGCACGAGTCGCTGCGCACCACCTTCCGGGCCGGCGCGGACGGAGTCGCCGAGCAGGTGATCCAGCCGCCGGGACCGGTGCCGCTGGAGGAGCAGCAGCTCGGCGACCCGGCCCGGCTCGGCGAGGTGCTCGCCGCCCACACCGGCCGCCCGTTCGATCTGGCCGCCGGGCCGCTGCTGCGGGCGGTCCTGATCCGCCTCGCCGACGACGAGCACGTCCTGCTGCTCGTGCTGCACCACATCGTCACCGACGGCTGGTCGACCGGGGTGATCATGACCGAGCTGGCGGAGCTGTACGCCGCCCGGCCCGCGCGCCTGCCGGAGTTGCCGGTGCAGTACGCCGACTTCGCCGCCTGGCAACGCGAACGGCTCACCGGGCCGTTGCTGGACGAACAGCTCGGCTACTGGCGGGAGACCCTCTCCGGCGTCCCGACGCTGGAACTGCCGTACGACCGGCCCCGCCCACCCGTGCACACCCAGCACGGCGCGGTCCACGAGTTCCGGGTGCCGCCGGCCCTCGCCGCGCGGCTGACCGGGCTCGGCCGGCAGCACGGCGGCACGCTGTTCACCACCCTGGTGGCCGCCTGCCAGCTGCTGCTCAGCCGCTGGTCCGGGCAGGACGACGTGGCCGTCGGCACGGTCACCTCCGGCCGGGACCGGGCCGAGCTGGAGAGCCTCGTCGGCTTCTTCGTCAACACGGTGGTGCTGCGCACCCTGGTCGACGGCAACGGTTCGTTCGCCGATCTGCTCGGCCGGGTCCGGCAGACCGTGCTCGGCGCGCTCGCCCACCAGGACGTGCCGTTCGAGCGGCTCGTCGACGAGCTGCGCCCGGCCCGCGACACCAGCCGGACGCCGCTGTTCCAGGTCATGGTGGTGCTGCAGAACCTGCCGGGGGAGGCGCCGGAGCTGCCGGGGCTGCGCACCGAGCCGGTCGAGCTGCCGATGACCGCGGCCGGTTTCGACCTGACCGTGGAGTTCGAGGAGTCGCCTGCCGGCCTCGACGTGGCCCTGACCTACAACACCGACCTGTTCGACGCCGCCACTGTCGCGCGGATGGCCGGCCACCTGACGGCCCTGTTCGAGGCGATCGCCGCCGATCCGGACCGCCCGGTCGCCCGGCTGCCCATGCTGAGCGAAGCGGAACGGCAGCACCTGCTGACCGGGCTCAACGACACCGCCCGGCCGGTGCCGCCGGCCACTCTCGACCAGCTGTTCGCCGCGCAGGTGGCCCGGACGCCGCAGGCCCCGGCCGTGCTGCACGACGACGGGGAGATCAGCTACGCCGAGCTGGACGACCGGGTCAACCGGCTGGCCCGGCTGCTGATCGAGCGCGGCGCCGGACCGGAATCGATCGTCGCGCTGGTGCTGCCCCGGTCACCGGAGATCGTGGTGGCCCAGCTGGCGGCGGGCCGGGCCGGGGCCGCGTACCTGCCGGTGGACCCGGCCTATCCGGGCGACCGGATCGCCTTCATGCTCGAGGACGCCCGTCCGGTGCTCACGGTGACCCGCGCGGACCTGGCGGCGAGCCTGCCGGAGGGACCGGTCCTGATCGTGCTCGACGACCCGGCGGTCGGCGCCGCGCTCGCCGGTCAGCCCACGGCTCGGGTGACCGCCGCGGACCGCCGCGCGCGGCTGGACCCGGCCCATCCGGCCTACGTCATCTACACCTCCGGGTCCACCGGCCGTCCCAAGGGGGTCAGCGTCACCCACGCCGGGGTGGCGAGTTTCTCGGCGGCGGAGATCGAGCACTTCGCGGTCCGGCCCGGTGACCGGGTGCTGCAGTTCGCCTCGCCCAGCTTCGACGCCTCGGTGCTGGAGCTGTGCATGGCGCTGCCCGCGGGGGCCGCCCTGGTGGTGCCGCCGCCGGGTCCCCTGGTCGGCGAGCAGCTGCGGGAGGTGCTGGCCGGGCGCCGGGTGACGCACGCGCTGATCCCGCCGGCCGCGCTGGCCACCGTCGGCGAGGCCGGGCTGCCGGACCTCGGCACGCTGATCGTCGGCGGCGACGCCTGCGGTCCGGAGCTGGTCGCACGCTGGGCGCCGGGCCGGCGCATGATCAACGCGTACGGCCCGACCGAGTCCACGGTGGTCACCTCCTGGACCGGACCGCTGGCCCCGGGCGGCGTGCCGCCGATCGGCCGGCCGATCCGCAACACCCGGGTGTACGTGCTCGACGCCGCCCTCCAACCCGTGCCCGTGGGCGTCGCCGGTGAGCTGTACGTCGCCGGGGCCGGCCTGGCCCGCGGCTACCTGCACCGGCCCGGCCTGACCGCCGAACGTTTCCTCGCCGATCCGTTCGGTGCCGCCGGCAGCCGGATGTACCGCACCGGTGACCTGGCCCGCTGGACCACCACCGGGGAGCTGGAGTTCCTCGGCCGGGCCGACGACCAGGTCAAGATCCGCGGGTTCCGGATCGAACCGGGGGAGGTGGAGGCCGCGCTCACCGCACATCCCGCGGTCGCTCAGGCCGTGGTGATCGCGCGCGAGGACCGGCCGGGCAGCAAGCGCCTGGTCGCGTACGTGGTGCCGCCGGCCGGGGACTCGGCGCCCGGAACCGTGGAGCTGCGTGAGTTCCTCGGCCGGAGCCTGCCCGACTACCTGGTCCCGGCCGCGTTCCTGGCGCTGCCGGCGCTGCCGGTGACCGCCAACGGCAAGCTCGACAAGCGTGCCCTGCCCGCCCCGGACCCGGCGGCTCCCGAACCGGGGGCCGGGTATCTGGCCCCGCGCACCGACACCGAGCGGGCGCTGGCCGGGATCTGGGGTGACGTGCTGGGCCTGGACCGCGTCGGCGTGCACGACAATTTCTTCGACGTGGGCGGCGACTCCATCCTGAGCATCCAGGTGGTCTCCCGGGCCCGGCAGACCGGCCTGCACCTGACCACCAAGGACCTGTTCCTGCACCAGGACATCGCGGCGCTGGCCGAGGCGGTCACCGTGGTCGGTGCCGGCGACGCCGGGCGGGCACCGGTCGTGGGCGAGGTGTCGCTGACGCCGATCCAGCGCTGGTTCTTCGACACCCACACCGCCAACCCGCACCACTTCAACCAGGCGGTGATGCTGGAACTGCCGGCCGAGGTGGACGAGGCGGCGCTGGGCGCGGCCCTGACCGCCCTGGTCACCCAGCACGACGCCCTGCGGTCGGTGTTCACCCGGGGTCCCGCCGGGTGGCGCCAGGAGATCGCGCCACCGGACGACGCCGGGGTGCTGCGCCGGCATCTGCTGCCGGCGGCCGGCGACGACGAGCAGCAGGCGGCGCTGGAGAAGGTCGCCGAGGACGTGCACGCCTCGTTCGACCTGCACCGGGGTGGGCTGCTGCGGGCTGTGCTGTTCGACCGCGGGGACGGGCGGCGGCCGTACCTGCTGCTGGTCGTGCACCACCTGGTCGTGGACGGGGTGTCCTGGCGGATCCTGCTCGACGACCTGGAGACCGCGTACGGCCAGCTCACCCGGGGTGGACCGGTGGACCTGGGCGCCCGGACGACCTCCGTACAGGAATGGGCGCAGCGCCTGACCGCGCACGTCGCCGCCGGAGCGTTCGACGGTGAGGTGGACTACTGGGCGGCCGGTGCCGATGCCGAGGCGCCGCCGCGGGAGGCGCCGGCGGAGACATCGGCCGCGCCGATGCGGACGGTGTCCGTGGCGCTGAGCGCCGACGACACGGACGCCCTGCTGCGGGTCGCCCCGGGCAGCTACCGGACGCGGATCAACGACGTGCTGCTGGCCGCGCTCGCCTGGGCGCTGTCCCGGTGGAGCGGCCAGGACCGGGTACGCGTCCAGCTGGAGGGCCACGGCCGCGAGGACATCCTGGACGGTGTGGACCTGTCCCGTACGGTCGGCTGGTTCACCACGATGTACCCGGTCGCGCTGGAGGTCGGCGCCGGCACCGAGCCGCAGTGGCGCACGCTGATCAAGTCGATCCGCAAGCAGTTGCGGGCGGTGCCGGGTAACGGGCTGGGCTACGGCGCCCTGCGCTACCTCGGCGACGAGCGGTCCCGGGAACTGCTCGGCGGCGAGCGCCAGGACCCCGAGGTGGTCTTCAACTACCTCGGGCAGTGGGACGCCCGCTCCCAGGAGACCGGGACGACGCTCTACCAGGCGTCGCACCCGGCACCCGGGCAGGACCACGATCCCCGCGACCGCACCGCGCGGGCCCTCGAGGTGGTGGGTTCGGTGCACGGCGGCGAGCTGGAGTTCTCCTGGTACTTCCAGCCCGGCCGGCACGACCCCGCTGCGGTGCAAGCGGCGGCCGAGGCCTTCGCCACGGCGTTGCGGGCCATCGCGCACGACTGCCGGCAGGGGCGGGGATGACCGTCCCGCTGTCCCGCAACCGCGACTACCGGCTGTTGTGGCTGAGCCAGGCCTGCGCCGAGTTCGGCCACAACGCCACCGCGATCGCGTTCCCGCTGCTGGTGCTGGCGGTGACCGGCTCGACCGCCGCGTCCGGGCTGGTGCTGGGGACGATCGCCACCGCGCAGCTCGTCGCCGGGTTGCCCGCCGGGGCCCTGGCGGACCGGTGGAACCGCAAACGGGTGCTGCTGGCCTGCGAGGCGGCGCAGGCGGTGGCGGTCGGCAGCCTGGTGGCGGCGCTGCTGCTGGACGTGGCCACGGTGGCCCACATGGTGGTGGTGGCGGCGGTGCTGGGTGGCTGCACGGCGCTGTTCGAACCGGCCGAGGACGCGACCCTGGCCGCCGTGGTGCCGGAGGACCAGCTGTCCGCGGCGGTCGCGTCGAACGGGGCCCGTACCTCGCTCGGGCAGCTCGCCGGCACCGCCGCCGGGGGATTTCTGTTCGCCGCGGCCCGGGTCCTGCCGTTCGTGGTGGACGCCGCCACCCACCTGGTGTCGTTCGTGGCCCTGGCCTTCCTGCGGGTGCCGCCCCGGGACACGCCGCCGGCGCCGGTGCGCAACCTGGGCCCCGAGATCGTGGCCGGGCTGCGCTGGGCGTGGCAGCACCGGACCATCCGGATCACCACCCTGTACGCGGCGCTGCTCAACCTGTTCTTCAGCGCCTTCTACCTGGTGGTCATCGTGCTCGCCCAGCGCCGCGGCACGCCGCCCGGCGAGATCGGCGTCATGGCCGCGATGCTGGGCGCCGGTGGGGTGGTGGGCGCCCTCGCCGCCCCCTACCTGCAACGGGTGCTCAGCCCGTACGTGTCCATCGCCTCGGTCTTCTGGGTCCTGGCCGTGCTCACCCCGGTGACCGCGCTGGTGCACGGCGGCTACCTGATCGGAGCGATCTTCGCGGGCATGGCCCTGCTGGTCCCGACCGCGAACACCACCATCGTGACGCAGCAGCTGATCAGCACCCCGGACGAGCTGCGGGGCCGGCTCAGCGGCGTGCTCGCCCTGCTCACCGGGGTGGCCGGTGCGGCCGGGCCGGTGCTGGGCGGGCTGCTGACGGCGGTGGTGCCCGGCACCACGGCGGTGCTCGTCTGCGCGGCGGGCATCGCGGCGGTGACCGTCTCGGTCACCGCCAGCAAGGTACTGCGCGAGTTTCCCCGGCCCCGGGTCCCGGTGGCCGGGTAGATCGATCCGAGCGAGAAAGAGGGGACAGAGATGGACGAGCACGAACGCTACGAGGTGCTGCGCAACGACGAGGAGCAGTACTCGCTGTGGCCGGTGGGGCTGGACGTACCGGCGGGCTGGCAGCGGGTCGGCAAGGAGGGCACCCGCGACGAGTGTTCCGGCTACGTCGACGAGGTCTGGACCGACATGCGGCCGCGCAGCCTGCGTGAGCAGATGGACGGCTCGGCCAAGGCCTGACGGCACGCGACCGGGCCCGCCGCGCCGGCGGGCCCGGGCCGCGTCAGGAGCTCTCCGGTACGGCGCAGAACGCGTTGCCCTCCGGATCGGTCAGCACCCAGTGGCCGCTCTCGTCGTCCGGGGCCCGCACCACGCCCGCGCCCAGCGCCAGCAGGTCGTCCGGGTCGCGGTCACGCAGCACCACGTGCCAGTGCAGCCGGTTCGCGCCGTCGCGGGCCTCCGGCACCGGATCGAAGACGAAGAAGTCCCAGGGAAAGTCGGGGGCGGCCCGGACCACGGCGGCCTCGCCCTCGGCCACCACCTCGCCGCCCAGCACCGCACCCCACCAGCGCGCCTGGGCCCGGGCGTCGCGGCACTTCACGACGAGCTCGAAGATGCCCGGGGGCCGGTCGTCGACCGCCGGGAAGGCGCAGAACTCGTTGCCCTCCGGGTCGGCCAGCACGTACCAGGGGTCGGTGCCCGGCCGGCGCAGCAGCCGGCCGCCCGCCGCGACGATGTGGTCGACGTCCGCGCCGGACAGCCGGACGTCCAGGTGCACGCGGCTCTGCTCGGTCGCGAGCCGCCGCACCTGGCGCACCCGGACGATCTCGTTGCGGGGCCGGCCGGGCCCGGGGTCGATGCGGAACGCCGCGGGGCCATCCTCGCGCACCGGCGCGCCGAGCACCGCGCCCCAGAATCGCGCGATGGCCGGCGGGTCCAGCGCCTGCAGGCTCAGGCCGTCGAACTGTACGGGCGGCAGCACGTATCGGGCGAGGTCGTCGGTCAGGGTCGGTCGAGACATCGTTCCTGATTACCCGTACGCGACGGCGATCGTCAATGTCGCGGGGCGCTTGTCCAGCTAACGGGTGGCGGTACCACGCGACGCACGTGGCGTGCGGCTCATCCGCTCAGCTCGGCCCGCGCGTGACCGATGAGGTGCCGGAGAAGGTCCGGGTTCGCGGCACGGGAAACGGTGAGCGGAATGAGCTCTGGGCAGGTACGCCCAGGAGTCGGCACGAGCGGCGGTGCGCCTGACCGGCTGCTGCGCGCCACGGTCGCCGCGACCGTGGCCTGGCTCGTCCTCTACACCGTGCTGACCGCGCTCAGCCAGGACTCGCCGCGGGCGGCGATGTTCGTCGGCGACATCCTCTACCTCGTGCCGCTGATCGCCGGGGTGCTCGTCGCCGGGGTGGCGGTCCGCCGGGAACGGGGGCGGCACCGCACCCTGTGGCAGGTGCTCACCGTGGCGTTCGCGGCGCAGCTCGCGGGCGAGAGCGTCTGGGCCGGCTACGACTATCTGACCCCCGACGGGCCGCCCGCACCGTCGGTGGCCGACATCGGCTACCTGCTCTCCTCGACGCTCATGGTGGTGGCGGTCCTGGTCGGCTTCGGCGGGGCGACCCGGCTGCGGCACCTGCGCGGCCTGCTGGACAGCATGCTGATCATCGTGAGCCTGGGTGCGCTGGGCTGGCAGATGCTGATCAGGCCGCAGCTCTCGGAGGGGATGGCGTTCGCCGACGCGGTCAACGTCGCGTACCCGCTGCTGGACGTGGTGCTGCTGGCCTGCCTGGGCATCGTCGGCCTGGCCGGGCACAAGTCGGTGCCGATGACGGTGCGGCTCGTCGGCGCCGCCGGGGCCGTCAACGCGGTCAGCGACATCGTCTACACCTACCTCGCCACCTTCAGCGACTACGACAGCGGCAGCTGGGTGGACGTCGGCTTCGAGATCGCGGCGGCGCTGTGCTTCCTGGCCGCTGTGGTCGCCGTACGGCGCCCGGAACCGCCCGCCGAGCCACGGTCCTTCGACCGGGGCATGCCGCTCATGCCGATCCTCATCTCGGTCACCGCCACCTCGGCGCTGGTCGCGTTCGACAAGGTGAGCGCCGGTGCGGTCGGTGATCTCACCCTGATCGTCGTCGCCGTCCTGTTCCTCACGGTCATGCTGCGCCAGTACCTGTTCGCGGCCGACCGGGCCGGTCTCGCCGAGCAGCTCGCCCTGGCCGTGACCGAGCAGCAGCGGCTGGCCGTGACCGACGGTCTCACCGGCCTCTACAACCGCCGCCACCTGATGACGATCGTCGACCGGCTGCGCGGCGCGCCCGCCGGCCGCCCGGTCAGCCTGATGGTCGTCGACCTGGACCACTTCAAGCTGGTCAACGACACCCACGGCCACCTGGCCGGTGACGCGGTCCTGCAGGAGGCGGCGGCCCGCATCACCACGACGGCCCGGGCCAGCGACGTGGTGGCCCGCTACGGCGGCGAGGAGTTCGTGCTGCTGCTGACCGACACCGACGGGGCGGAGGCCGAGCGGCTCGCCGAGCGGGTGCGCCGCCGGCTGCGCGAGACACCGATCGTCGTGGGGGACGCCGTCATCGCGCTGACCGCCTCGATCGGGGTGGCCAGCTCACCGGACGGCACGGTCCAGCATCTGCTCGAGGCGGCCGACCGGGCGCTCTACCGCGCCAAGGAACAGGGCCGGGACCAGGTCACCACCGTCGCCGCGCCGGTACGGGAGCCGGTCGCCGTACCGGGACCGACCGGCTGACCGGCGCCACACTGGCGCCACACTTCGGCCGGCACCGAACCGTTGCGGCCGTACCGTTTCGCCGTGCAGCAGATCAACGGCCGCGAGGCCGCCCTCGCCGTCCTGACCGACCCTCGCTTCGTGGTGCCGCCCGTGCCGCCCGGCGCGAGCGGCATCGCCTGGCTGCGGGCCGCGGTCGGCCGCTTCAGCTCGGGCCCGGCCCACGACCACCGGCGGGCTCTGGCCGTCGCGGTTCTCGACGCCGTGCCTCCCTCGACGCTGCGCACCGGCGGCGGGCACCCGGTGACCGTGCTGGCCCGGGCCCTGGGCATCGCCGAGCCGGTCACGGACCTGGTCCGCGAGGTGGCGCAGGCCTACCAGCCGGGCACCGGCGACGAGAGCCGGGCCGACGCGGCGGTCGACCGGCTGGTGACGATCCTCGGCGGCGGGTACACCGAAGCGACCGCGGCCCTGATCGGCGTGCTGACCCAGGCGTGCGACGCGACCGCCACGCTGATCGAGCGGGCCCGGCACCGGCCGGTCGACGAGGTGCTGCAGGACGATCCGCCGGTCCGGGCCACCCGGCGCCAGGCCCTGGTGGCGACCACGGCCGGCGGTGTGACGGTGCGGGCGGGGGAGGTCGTGCTGGTCGGTCTGGCCGGGGGACCGGCTTTCGGCGCCGGTCCGCGCCGCTGCCCGGGCCGCGACCACGCCCTGGCCCTCGTCGCCGGAGCCCTCGCGAGGGATTCACCGACCGTTCACGAGGAAACGCCGGACACCGCCCCCGGAACCGGCACAGACTGACCCGATGATTGTCCTCGAGATAGCGGGGCTGCTCATCCTGGCCACCGCCACCTGGCTGGTCCTGAACCGGCCGCAGTCCGGCTCCGGCGTCGTGCACCGCCGCCTGACCACGACGATGCTGGCGGCCGGTGGCGCGGTGCTCGCGGGCAGCCTGGTCGCCGGGGTCGTGCTGGCGTTCTGACCCGCGGCGTTTGAAGATCATCGTCGCGGAAACAGTGCGGCGATGCCGGGATGGTTGCAAGCGGGTGGGTGGGGACTGCTGGCGGGCTCGGCGCTGCTCGTCGGCGCCGCGGTCGGCTATCTGGCGCGGATCCCGCAGAAGATCATCGCCTCGATCATGGCCTTCGGCGCCGGGGTGCTGCTGTCGGCCGTGTCGTTCGAGCTGGTCGCCGAGGCCTACGCGAGCGGCGGGCTGCTGCCGACCGCGCTGGGCGCGATCGCCGGCGCCGTGCTCTACACCGGGGCGAACGTCCTGCTGGCCCGGCGCGGGGCCCGGCACCGCAAACGCTCCGGCGATCAGCAGCCCTCCGAGCAGGACCAGGGCGGATCCGGTACGGCGCTGGCCCTCGGCGCCCTGCTCGACGGCGTACCGGAATCGATCGTCATCGGCACCAGCCTGCTCGGCGGCGGCGCGGTGAGCGTGGCCACCGTGGCGGCGGTGTTCATCAGCAACGTGCCCGAGGGCCTGTCCAGCGCGGCCGGGATGCGTCGCGCCGGCCGCTCGCCCGCGTACGTCTTCGGGCTGTGGGGCGGGATCGCGGTGATCAGCGGTCTCGCCGCGCTGGCCGGTTACACCCTGCTGGGCGGCGTGGCTCCGAGCATCCTGGCCGCCATCACCGCGCTCGCGGCCGGCGCCATCCTCACCATGATCGCCGACACGATGATCCCCGAGGCCTTCGAGAAGACCCACCTGGCCATCGGCCTGATCACCCTGCTCGGCTTCCTGACCGCCTTCGCCCTGTCCCGCGCCGGCTGAGCACCGGGTGGGCTCACCGCGACGGCAGGGCGGCCACGGGAATGCCCTCGCCCACCGCCCAGGTCAGGCCGTCCCGGATGGCGTCCAGCGGCAACGGGCGGTCGCGGGTCACCGCCACCACCACGGTGGCCGTCGGCGGCAGGAACGGGTTGCGCTCACCCGCCGCGGCCAGCTCGGTGCCGACCCGGTAGGCCAGTTTCACCGCGTCGTCGTACGGCAGCGCCGGCATGACCAGCAGGAAGCTGTCCTCGTCCAGGCGGGTGATCCGGTCGGCCGGGCGCAGCACCGCGGCCAGGACCGCGATCAGGCCCTCGTTGCGCAACGCCAGCGTGCGGCGCCCGGTCTGCTCGGGCAGCACCCGCACCGGGGCCGGGCGGACGCCGAGCAGCGCCACCGGCAGCGTGCCCGAGGCGGTCACCCCGTCGGCTCCTGACCATCGGCGTACCCCGGCCTCGTCGGTCAGCGCCGCCTGGTGCCGGCCGCCCGGCGTGGCCCCGGCCGCGGGGGCGCGCAGTTTCTGGATCGTGGCGCGGTCGCGGTCGGTGCGTTCGGCCAGCAGCCGTACCGCCGCGTCGGCCCGGCCCTCGCCCGGCGTCGCCGGCAGGTGCCGGACCCGCTGCACGACGTCGTCGATCGCCGCGCGCGCGGCCGCGGGCAGGCGGTCCGCCAGCGCCTCGCGCAGGCGCAGCACCTCGTGCAGGGCGTCGTCGCGCCGGAAGCGCCAGTCGCCGTCGAACACCCGGCCGGCTTCCAGGGTGGCGGCTGCGGGATCGACCTCTTCGCGGTCATGAGCGACCAGCACGGCGCCGAAGCGCGGCGTCAGCACCGCGACGGTCCATTCGCGAGCCAGGTCCTCGGACTCGTGCAGCAGCACCGGGTACGGCCCGGCCGGCAGCTCCGGCGGGCGGGTGGCGACGACGCCGACCACCGCGACGGCCGCCAGCTTCGCGATCCGCTCGTACACCTGGCGTTCGCGTTCGAAGTACGGCAGCCGCTGGAACAGCGCGATGACCACCATGGGCCCGTCCTCGGCCACGGCCAGGGCCGCCTGCTCGATGGCGTGCGAGACAGTCACCAACGTGGACTTGGTCAGGCGTTTCTCGATCATCGGGCCGGACTCTACGGCGGTGGCCGGGGCTCCGCCACCGGTGCGTCTCAGGAGGGCCGGCCGGCCCGGGCGACCAGCGCCGCCGCGATGTCGCGGACCTTGCGGTTGCCCTGCTGCGAGACGCCGATGAGGATCTGGATCGCCTCCTCCGGGGTGCACCGCCGCTCGCCCATGATGATGCCCTTGGCCTGCTCGATGACGGCCCGGCTCTCCATCGCCACCTGCATCTGCTCGGCCAGGGTCACCTGCACGTCGTAGACGTGGGCGTTGGCCAAAGCCGCGGCGGCGTACGCGGCGAAGGTCTGCGCGAGCGCGACGGCCTCGTCGTCGAAGGCGTCCGGCGCGGTGGAGAAGACGTTGATCGCCCCCGTGACCCCCTCCTCCACGGGCAGACCCACGGCCAGCGCGCTGCGCACACCGGCGTTCCGGGCCCGGGCGGCCCAGTCGGGCCAGCGGCTCTCGCTCTCGGTGTGCGGGGTGGCCAGGGTCTGCAGGGAGGCCGCGGCATCCAGGCACGGGCCGTGTCCCCGCCGGTACTGCGCCTCGTCCAAGGCCAGGGCGAGCTCGGCGGTGAAGGCGGCGGTGGCCGGGCCGGTGGCGCGTACGAGGGTCACGGAGACCGCGTCGGCGCCCGGAACGGTGGCCCGGGCCAGCTCCGCGACGGTCTTCAGCACGCCGTCGAGGTCGGTCTCGCCGAGCTTGATCCGGCCGAGCCGGGCGAAGGCCTCGGCGGCGGCGGGCCGGTGCGTTTCGGACATCAGCAGTCTCCTCGCCGGCCTCGGTCGTCAAGGCCACACGCTACCCCTTGACGGCCCCGGCGAAGTTGAACCGGTTCAAGCGTTTTTCGCACAGGCCCCGCGAATCAGAAGCACCCGCGTGGGGGGGGGGGGGGGGGGGGGGGAGGGGGGGGGGGGGGGGGGGGAGGGGGGGGGGGAGAAAGCAGGGGGGTGCGGCAAAGGAAGGAACTCCCCCTCC
>NZ_JBVJIR010000021.1:124192-188239 GCF_055586185.1 Actinoplanes sp. NPDC051405 | reverse complement strand
CTCTTCCCCCCCTCCTCCATTTTTCTTGGGGCCCTTTGGTGTTTCTTGTGCTTGGTGTTGTTTTTTTTTTTTTTTTGTTTTTTTTTTTTTTTTTTTTCCCCCCCCCCCCCCCCCCCCCCCCCCCCCCCCCCCGGCGCATGCTCAGGTACGGCCATGCGCGGCCCTGTCCCTCCGTCCGCGCCCAGGAGGTGACTGGGTGAAGGCCCTTTCGCCCGGATGCGGTCAGCGATACGCCATGGCCGACCAGGACCGCACCACAAAGCGCGGCCGGTAGCAGGGGCGGGCGGCCTGATGACAACCAGGCTGCGGCGTGATGGCAACCAGGCTGGGGCGTGGTGGAAAGCGGGCTGGCGGCCCGGTGTTGAGCCCGGCGGCGGCCTGGTCGGGGAGCCCGGCCGGTGGACCGGTGTGGAGTCCAGCCGGTGACCGGTGGATGTCTTGGCCGGCGGCCTGGTGGGACACACCGGGCTGGTGGCTCGGTGGAAGGCCCGGCCGGTGGCCCGGTGGGAAGCTGTGGCCGGGCGGACCGGTGGAAAGCCCGGCCCGCGGCCTGATGCGAACTCCGGTCCGCGGACCGGAGGAAAAACCCGGCCCGGCCCGCTGGATAGCCCGGCCGCACCAGCAAAGGCGCCGGTCAATGGCCTCTCAGCCGTCGCCGATCACCGGCAGCTCCCACAACCGGAATGGCCCGTCCGCGAGGAAACGGCGTTCACCCGATGCCGGTGGATCCCGGCCCACCGCCACGAGTAATGCCCCTTGCGGCCGCCGCCGCAGCGATGCCGCCCGATCCACCGACCATCCCGCTGCCGGTCCGGTAACCGGTCGCCCAGGTCTCCGGCAACGGCGGTGACTGAGGCTCGCCCGAAACTGCCCGCTGTCGTCCGACTGCCGCCAAACCGCTCTGCGGGCTATCGACGCGCTCGTGGCGAAACGTCTGCCGCCGGACCGCACGTTTGCCCCAGGGCAAGGGCGGCGCCGGTCTCGCCACCGCTAAAGGTAAGTGCGTGCCGGCCCACGAGTACTGGCCTTAAAGGCATAGGCGCCACGCCAATGGTCGCCCGGCAGGTGATCTCTAACGGTGGCATTGCGTACGCGACTGGTGACAGTAAGGCGAATAGCCGCCCCGGGATAGCCGGGACCGGAAAGATTGCGGTGAGTCCGGTTCAGGCGGTACGGAGTTTCGGCAGCATCGGCGCCACCGCTTCCAGGATGCGTTCGTCGCCCGCGTACCAGCTCGACTTGCGGGGCCAGTGCGTCAACACATCGGTGAAGCCCAGCTCCGCCGCCCGCCCCACCGCGTCCGTGAACGCTTCGACGCTGCTCAGCGACAGCACCGGCGACGAGTCGAGGTTGAGATACCTGTCCACCGTACGGTCGCCTGCCGCCTCGGTGAACCTGGCGCTGACCTCCGCCACCGACCGCCACCATGCCGCCTCGTCGTCCACCGCCTGCGCTCCGGTGGTCACCCAGCCGTCGCCGTAGCGGGCCGCCAGGCGCAGGGCGCGGGGGCCGTTCGCCGCCACCACGAGCGGTGGGCGGGGCTGCTGGACCGGGCCGGGGATGCTGCGGGCGTCCACCGCGCTGTAGTACGTACCCGTGAAGTCGGCCTTGTCGTTCTCCAGCAGCCGGGTGAGCAGCTCGAGGAACTCGGCGAAGCGGTCCACCCGTTCCTTCGGGGTCAGCTCGGCCGCGCCCAGCACCGCCGAGTCGAAGCCGGTGCCGCCCGCGCCCACGCCGAGCAGCAGCCGGCCCTGGGAGATGTCGTCCAGGGCGGTGATCTCGCGGGTGAAGTGCACCGGGTGGCGGAAGTTGGGCGAGGCCACGAAGGTGCCGAGGCGGATCCGGCGGGTCACCATGGCCGCCGCCGTCAGGGTCGGCACTGCGTCGAACCAGGGGCCGTCGACGAGGTCGCGCCAGCCCAGATGGTCGTAGGTCCAGGCGTGGTCGAAGCCGTACTCCTCGGCCAGGCGCCAGCGCCGGCCGGCCACGGACCAGCGTTCGTCGGGAAGGATCACGATGCCGATACGCACGCGAGGACGCTACCTCACGCCGAGCGCAGGCCGTCCTCGTCGCCCGTGGCCGTGGCCGGGCCGGCCGCCGCGTCGAACGCCGCCATCGCCCGGACCAGCTCCTGCCGGCTGGTCGGGCTCATCCGTTCGAGCACCTCGGCCAGGGCGGACCGGCGGCGTTCGCGCAGGTCCTCCAGCAGGCGCTGGGCGGTCGGGGTGAGCAGCAGCCGGACCTCGCGGCGGTCGCGGGGATCCGGCACCCGGCGCAGCAGACCGGTGGCCTCCAGCCGGTCGCACAGCCGGCTCGCCGAGGACGGCACCACGTCGAGCGCCTCGGCGAGGCGGCTCATGTTCGTGTGCGGGCCGCGCGAGATGATCGTGAGTACGCGCAGCTGCGCCGGGGGTACGGCCGGCGACTGCGCGAGCCGGGCGCTCTCCAGGACCCCCAGCAGAGACTCCACCGTCGACTCCATCGCCGCTGCGACGTCCGTGACGCGATCCATGCCGGTCCTCTGTGTGCTCAAAGTCGGGGCATTTCGGCCTACCAGGTCATGGCCTCTCCCAGCCTGGACCACGTCGGTCATCGCCGCCAGTCGAGGCAGACGGTGACCGCGTCGTCGTCCGGATCGGCGCCCGCGTGATATTCGCGCAGGCCCCGCATAACCGTACCCACTGCCTCGGTGGCGGGCTGCAGGCGCGTCCGGCGCAGCGCGGTCAGCAGGGCGCTTTCCCCGTACGGGGCCCGTCCGCCCGGCGTGGCGGCGTGCACCCCGTCGCTGACCACGAGCAGCCGGTCGGCCGGTTCGAGCCGGAACCGCTGGATCTCGTACCGGGTCTCGCCGAACATGCCCAGCGGCAGCTGCTGCTCCAGGATCACCGGCTGGATGTCCCGCTCGCGGGCGATGACCGCGCGGGGTGAGCCCGCGTCCACCGCGGCCACGTGCCCGCCGATGAGGTCGATCTCCAGCAGCAGGGTGGCGGCGTGAGCGGCGCCGCCGTACCGGGCGTGGATGGCGTCGCCGGCCAGTTCGGCCTGTTCGACGATGTCGGCGCCGGAGCGGCGGGCGTTGCGCATGGCGTTGACCGCGACGGTGGTGAGCACCGCGGCGTCGAGGCCGTCGCCGGCGCCGTTGAGCACAGTGATGGTGAGCCGGTCGCCGGCCAGCGTCCAGTCGAAGTGGTCGCCGAAGACGGCGTACGCGGGCTCCAGCTGCCCGGCGACCAGAAAGCGTTCGTCGCCCAGCGAGCGGCCCGGCAGCAGCTCCCATTGCAGCTCGGCCGCCATGGTCAGGCGTTCCCGGCGGATCACCCGGCGGTAGCGGTCGGTGACCGCGTCGGCGGCCCGCAGGGCGACGGCGAGCTCGTCGGCGACCGCCGACAGGTCGCCGGTCAGACCGGTGCCCGAGGGCAGGGTGGTCTGCACGACGAGCACGCCGAGGCGTTCGCCCCAGACGGTCAGCGGCAGGTAGGCGCGGTTGGCGTCCGCGGCGATGTCGACCAGCGGACGCTGGCTGCCGAAACAGCGCACGGCCAGGGCGTTGCCGGGCGGTCCACCGGGCTCGAGCAGCGGCCACAGGCCGGTCAGGGTCAGGTCGCCGAGCAGCACCTCGACCCGGCCGGCCGCGTAGTGCCGGCGCAGGTGGTCCGCCACGACCTCGGGCAGCCGGTCGGGCGGCGCCGCGCGCAGCAGCGCTCCGACGAGCGTCGGACGGTCGGACAAGGGCTGACCTCTTTCTCCTCGGGGCGCGGGACAGCGACCGGACAGCAATATTTGCTGTACGGCAAGGATGATAGGGGCACGGCGAAGCGGCCCGGCGGCGGGCAGCGGGCAGCGGGCCCGACAGATCAGGGGTACGGCGGATCAGGGGTACGGCGGTACGGCGGGTCGCTCAGTGCGCGCCCGCACCCCCGGCCAGTGCGAAGGACTTCTCGAAGTGGATGAGGCTGCCGCTGCGCGGGGTCGACTGCATCCGGACGTTGTCGCTGAGTGCCTTGATCAGGAACAGGCCCCGGCCGCGCTCGCTGTTCGGACCGGGGTCATCGACCGCGCTCGCGTCGAAGCCGGCGCCGTTGTCGGCGACGTCGATCGCGCAGCGGTCCTCGGCCACGTCCAGGCAGACCTCGATGCCGTCCGCGCCGGTGGCGTGCTTGACCACGTTGGCGCACGCCTCGGTCAGGGCCAGCTCCAGATCGTCGCCGTCCTGACGGTCGACGTGGAACGCCGACAGGGCACACCGCAGCAGCCGGCGCACCGCGGGAACGCTGTCGACCTCACGCGGCAGGTTGAGCCGTACCGAGATACGCATGCGACTCCTCCCCCCGTTGTCGACCCGGCACCTGCCCGGTCCGCTGACAGTGATGTTCCCGCCGGACGGCCCGGCTAATCCCGGTACGCGCGATCCGGCTTCCCGCCGGTCCGGAACCGGCCGTCCGAAGTTCTTGTTATCGCAGGCCGTTCGGGCGGTCTCCCTTCCCGTGGTCGGCGAAACGGCCGCCGCGCGCAATGATCGAGGCTCCACGGGAAGAGGTCAGGACTCTGATGGCGTTTCAACCGGACACCGCGACGGTGGTCGCCGCCCGCGCCGGCGACCCGGCCGCGGTCGACCGCCTGGTCGCCGGGTACCTGCCGCTGGTCTACACGATCGTCGGCCGGGCCCTGGACGGGCACGCCGACGTCGACGACGTCGTGCAGGACACCATGCTGCGCGTCCTGCGCAACCTCGGTGACCTGCGCGAACCCGAGGCGTTCCGGTCCTGGCTGGTGGCCATCACCGTGCGTCAGGTGCGGGAGCGCTACCGGGTGCGCCGGTCGGCGCCGGACACCCTGTTGCCCGACGACGTCCGCGACCCGGGAGCCGATTTCACCGACCTGGCGATCACCCGGCTGGAGCTGGCCGGGCAGCGCCGGGAGACCGCCGAGGCCACCCGCTGGCTCGACGATGACAACCGGGAGCTGCTCTCGCTGTGGTGGCTGGAGGCCTCCGGCGAGCTGACCCGGGACGAGATCGTCGCCGCGACCGAGGTGACCCGCCAGCACGCCGCGGTACGGATCCAGCGGATGAAGGGCCAGCTGGAGACGGCCCGGGTGGTCGTGCGCGCGCTGGCCGCCAATCCGCCGTGCGCGGACCTGGCGCTGGTCACCGCCGAGTGGGACGGCCGGCCCGGCGCTCTGTGGCGCAAGCGCATCGCCCGTCACACCCGTGACTGCCGGCAGTGCTCACCGGCCTGGTCGGGCCTGGTGGCGGCGGAACGGCTGCTGGTCGGCATGGCCCTGGTGCCGCTGCCGCACACGCTCAGTGGCGGTGCCCTGTCCGCCTTCGGTGGCGCGCAGGCCGGTTCGCACGTCGCCCACGTGGTCTCGGGCAAGGCGCTGGCCGCCAAGATCGCCGTGAAGGGCAGCGTCGGCGTCGGCCGGCGGGTGCTCACCGCGATGCTGGCGACCGGCACGGTGGCCGGTGGCGGTGCGGCCGTGGTCGTGTACTCCAACGCCGACAAGCCGGTCGCCAACGCGGCCGTGATCTCCACCGCCGCGCCCACGCCGCGGCTGTCCCTGCCGGCCGCGCCCACGCCCAGCGCCACCTCGGTGTCGCCGTCGGCCAAGCCATCGCCGACGAAGAAGAAGACCAAGGCGCCCGTCGCGCCGGTGCCGGCCACCGCCACCTCGGCCAAGAAAGGCGTCGGCACCTGGCAGTTCGACGGCATCAAGGGTGCGCTCGACGACGTCGGCGCGGGCTGGTACTACAACTGGTCACCCGACAACGACTCCATGCCGGGGCCGGCCGACGTCGAGTTCGTGCCGATGATCTGGGGCAAGGCCAACGTGACGGCCGCGACCCTGGCCAAGGCGAAGCGCGAGGGTGACGTGCTCCTCGGCTTCAACGAGCCGGACATGGGCGGGCAGGCGAACATGAGCGTCGAGGACGCCCTCACCGCCTGGCCCAAGCTGCAGGAGACCGGCCTGCGGCTGGGCAGCCCGGCCGTCGCCTACGGCGGGGACACCGCCGGCGGCTGGCTGGACCGGTTCATGAAGGGCGCGAAGGAAAAAAATCTCCGCGTCGACTTCATCACTGTGCACTGGTACGGCTCGGACTTCAGCGACGCCGCGGTCGGGCAGTTCCTCGGCTACGTCGACGCCGTGCACGCCCGCTACGACCTGCCGATCTGGGTCACCGAGTACGGCCTGATGAACTTCACCGGCTCCCCGAAGTACCCGACGGGCGCCCAGGAGGCGGCCTTCATCAAGGGCACCACGACCGGCATGGAGAAGCGTTCCTTCGTCGAGCGGTACGCCTGGTTCGGGCTGCCCGCGGTGGGTGACAGCGTCGACTTCGGTCTCTACAAGGACGCCTCCACCCCGACCGAGGCGGGCAAGGCGTACAAGGCCGCCGGGTAGCACCGCGGGATAGGGTCGGATCATGATTCGGTTCGGCTACAAGGCATCGGCGGAGCAGTTCGCCCCGCGCGAGCTGCTCCGCTACGGCATCCAGGCCGAGCAGCAGGGTTTCGACTCGGTGTTCGTCAGCGACCACCTGCAGCCGTGGCGGCACGACGGCGGGCACGCCCCCGCCGCGCTGCCCTGGCTCGGCGCGCTGGCCACCAGCACCGAGCGGGTCCTGCTCGGCACCAGCGTGCTCACCCCGACGTTCCGCTACCACCCGGCGGTGGTCGCCCAGGCGTTCGCCACCCTCGGCTGCCTGGCGCCCGGCCGGGTCATCCTCGGCGTGGGCTCGGGGGAGTCGCTCAACGAGGTGCCGCTCGGCCTGCAGTGGCCGGACGGCAAGGAGCGCTTCGCCCGCCTCAAGGAGGCGGTCACCCTGATCCGCCGGCTCTGGACCGAGGACCGGGTGACCTTCGAGGGCACCTTCTACCGCACCGAGCTGGCCACCATCTACGACAAGCCGGAGCAGCCGGTGCCGATCTACATCGGCGCCTCCGGCCCGGCCGCGACCCGGCTCGCCGGGCGCATCGCCGACGGGTTCATCACCACCAGCGGCAAGGGCAGCGAGCTCTACACCGACACGCTGCTGCCGGCCGTCCGCGAGGGCGCCGAGAAGGCGAGCAGGTCACTCGACGACGTCGACCTGATGATCGAGGTCAAGGTCTCCTTCGACCCCGATCTCGAGCAGGCCCGCAACGACACCGCCTACTGGGGTGCGCTGGCGCTGTCGCCGGAGGAGAAGACCGGCGTGGAGGACCCGATCGAGATGCAGCGACGGGCCGACGCGCTGTCGGTGGACCGTACGGTCACCCGCTGGATCGTCTCGTCGGAGCCGGACGAGCACGCGGCGAAGGTCGCCGAGTATCTCGACATGGGTTTCAAGCACCTGGTCTTCCACGCGCCGGGCCCGGACCAGGACCGCTTCCTGCGGGTGTACGGCGAGCAGATCCTGCCCCGCCTGCGCGACCGCGTCGCCCAGGGCTAATACCCGCGGTAGTTCTCGCCCGGCACCGCCCGCAGGTGCGCCGGGCCGTCCCAGCGCTCGTCCCGGCCCTCGCCCTGGATCACGGTGAGGTCCGGGCGGCCGGGCTCGCCGCCGCGCCGCCGCACTGACCGCCGGCCGTCGCGTCCCCGGCCCTCCCGGCTGTCACGGTTCCGGATGTCACGTTCCTGGATGTCGCGGTCCCGGCCGGGCGGGGGCACCGAGTGCCGGGCTGCGTGCCGCCCGGTCGGCTCGTCCGCGTAGGGGCTCTGCCGGGCCGCCGGCAATTCGTAGCGGGACCCCGCGGATGTCTCGAAGCGGGACTCCCGAGGTGTCCCGAACCGCGCCTCCCGAGGTGTCTCGAAGCGGGGTGCCTCGAAGCGCGTCGCCCGGGAGGCGTCGTAACGCTGCGGGGCCGGGCGGCGGCCGATCCGCCACCGGCGGACGTACTCGCTCCACGCGGTCCGCAGTGCGCGCAGCGCCGCCGGCAGGACGCGGCGGGGCCGGTCGTCGCCGTGGATGCGGGGATAGCCGACCGTGGCGACCTCCACCACCCGCAGGCCCTGGGTCGCCATCCGCAGCGTGGTCAGGGTGTCGATCTCCGGCCCCTCACCCCAGGCCAACCGGCCGCGCTTGGGCCCGCGCGCGTCCGGGGCCGGCAGCTCCAGCGCCGGCAGCAGCTCGCGCCAGTAGGCGTTGTAGGCGCAGCTGAGGTCGGTGAAGCGGGTGCCGAAGAAGAGGTTGACGACCCGGCACAGCACCGCGTGCCCGAAACGTTCGGCGGCGCCGGCGTCGCGGTGGTCGCCGCCCGGGCGCAGCCGCGAGCCGTGGGCCGCCTCGGCGCCCGACAACAGGGCGTCCACGAAGCGGGGGATCTCCTGCGGGTCGGCCGAGCCGTCCGCGTTGAGCGTGACCACGATGTCGCCGGTGCTCGCGGCGAACCCGCAGACCAGCGCGTTGCCCTTGCCCGAGCGGGTCTGGCGGACCACGACCACGTCGGGGCGCACCTCGCGGGCGACCGCCACGGTGTCGTCGCGGGACCGGCCGTCGACGACGACGACCTCGTCCACCGGCGGCAGGTTCTCCAGGATCAGCGGCAGGTTGTGCTCTTCGTTGAGGGCGGGGATCACGACGGTCACGGTTGGCGACGACCACGAGGCGTGGTTCGCCGGCTGTCGCGGCGCGGGAGGCATGGCGGTGGCTCCTCGGCGGGTGCGGTACGGAGGTCATCGGGGGGACCGGGCAACAACTTACCAATCGATTACGGTGCGTCAACTGGTCGCGGGGGTGACGGTGGGGCCGGCCGCGGACAGTCACGAATATGCAGCTCCGGTGCCCCTTTACCGGTTAAGCAACGGAGAACCGTGACAGATCGCCCACTGCGCTGCGTGACGAAAGGTGGGATTTCGACACCCCCATAAACGGCATTCCGGGCGCGGAGGAATCCGTACGGTGATGGATGTGCGGGATAGGGTTCGGGTGGGGCCGCCGTCTCCAGGGCCGGCCGGCCACCCGAGCGTGGAGAGGAAATTCTCAGTGAAACTGGGTCTGCACATCGCCGATTTCACCTGGCCCGACGGCGCGGCGAGGCTGGGGCCGGTGCTGGCCGACGTGGCCACCGCGGCCGACGAGGCCGGCTTCGACCGGATCAGCGTCATGGACCACCTGTGGCAGATCTTCGGCACTCCCGAGCACGAGATGCTGGAGGCGTACACCGCGCTCGGCTTCCTGGCCGCGCACACCCGCCGGGCCAAGCTGCTCACCCTGGTGACCGGCGTCGTCTACCGCGACCCCGGCCTGCTGGCCAAGGCTGTCACCACCCTCGACGTGCTCTCCGGCGGCCGGGCCATGCTCGGCATCGGCGCCGCCTGGAACGAGGAGGAGTCCCGAGGCCTGGGCCTGTTCTTCCCGCCCACCGCGGAACGCTTCGAGCGCCTCGAGGAGGCCCTGCAGATCTGCCTGCGGATGTTCCACGGTGACGAGGCGCCGTACGAGGGCAAGCACTACCAGCTCGGCCGCCTGCTCAACTCCCCGCTCCCGCTGTCGAAGCCGCACCCGCCGATCCTGATCGGTGGGAGCGGCGAGAAGAAGACGCTGCGCTTCGTCGCCAAGTACGCCGACTCGTGCAACCTCTTCGGCGTTCCGGAGGTCGAGCACAAGCTCGACGTGCTGCGGCAGCACTGCGCCAACGAGGGCCGCGACTACGACACCATCGAGAAGACGGTGTTGCTCAACCTCGACCCGGGGGAGAAGGGCGAGCGCGTCGCGGAGGTGATCGCCGACCTGACCCGCTACGCCGGCCTCGGTTTCACGGTCGGGCACGGCATGATCGCCGGCGTCTCCGATCTGCGCAAGATCGAGACGCTGCGCTCCGAGGTCATGCCCGCGATCGAGGCGCTGTGACGGTGCAGGCGGTGGTCTTCGACCTCGACGGCGTCATCATCGACACCGAGGAGGTCTGGGAGGAGGTGCGCCGCGGCTACGTCGCCGAGCACGGGCGCGAGTTCCTCGCCGACACCCAGACCCGGATGATGGGGATGAGCACCGGCGAGTGGTCCACGCACCTGAGCGCCGAGGTGGGCGTGCCCCGCACCCCGGAGCAGGTCGCCGCGGACGTGCTCGCCCGGATGGCCGAGCGGTACAGGTCGGCGCTGCCGCTGATCCCCGGCTCGGTCGACGCGGTCCGGCGGCTCGCGGAACGCTTTCCCGTGGCCCTGGCCAGTTCGTCCGCCCGGATCCTCATCGACCAGGTCCTCGAGACGGCCGGGCTGGCCGGCACGTTCCGGGTGACGCTGTCCACCGAGGAGGTGCCCCGCGGCAAGCCGGCGCCGGACGTCTACCTGGCCGCGGTCGAGCAGCTGGGTCTGACCCCGGAGGTCTGCGCGGCGGTCGAGGACTCCAGCAACGGCCTGCGATCGGCGGCCGCGGCGGGGCTCGCGGTCATCGCGGTGCCGCACGGGGTCTATCCGCCCGCGGCCGACGCGCTGGCGCTGGCGAGCCTGGTCATCGACGGTCTGGACGAGCTCACGGTCGAGGCGGTCGAGAAGCTCCGCTGAGCGGTTCTCCGGGCCGGCCCGTGCGGCCGGCCCGGGACCCCGCTTCGGGGTAGGTGGGCAGGTCGATGCCGCTGCTG
The DNA here is from genome assembly GCF_055586185.1 of Actinoplanes sp. NPDC051405. NCBI lineage: Bacteria > Bacillati > Actinomycetota > Actinomycetes > Micromonosporales > Micromonosporaceae > Actinoplanes > Actinoplanes sp. NPDC051405. Next base: position 177,677 of record NZ_JBVJIR010000021.1, on the reverse strand, counting down.
CGGTCGCCGGCGATCTTGTACGTCATCGTCATGAACCACGCCCGATTGTGCAGCCAGTTGCGGATCGCCAGGCCGTGCGCCGTCTTCGGGGCCAGGAACCGGCCCGCGCCCGCACCGCCCTTCTGCGCGCGCTTGGCGAAGCGGCTGATCCGGGCCTGGTAGCGCGGGAACGCCACGGTGTGGTCGCCGTCCGCCGCGGCCAGTTCGCCGGCCAGCGTGTACGCCGCCACCAGCGCCGTACCGTTGCCCATGCCGCCGATGGTGGCCCCGCACGCGGCGTCGCCGACCAGGGCGATCCGTCCCCGCGACCAGGGCTCGATGTCCACCCGGCAGATCTGGTCGAAGTAGAGGTCGTCGGCGGTGTCCAGGGCGGCCAGCATGCGCGGCACCTCCCAGCCGAGGTCCGCGAAGCGCTCGCACACCAGCTGCTTCTGCGCGTCGAGGTCGTACCGGTCGTAGCTAAGCTCGGGCGACGCGAAGACGACGAACGCGCCGGCCTGCGCCGGGTCCCGGTGGTCGCCGCCGATCGAGGCCAGCCGTCCGGGGGTGTTGTGGCCGAGGGTGTCGCGGCCCAGGCCGAGGTGGTTCGGCATCGGCCAGCCGGCGACGTAGTAGCCGAGGTGGCTGACGTACTGCCGTTCCGGGCCGAAGGTCAGCCGGCGGACGTTGGAGTGCACCCCGTCGGCCCCGATGACCAGGTCGAAGGTGCGCTGCCGGCCGGAGGCGAAGGTGACGTCGACGCCGCCCGGGGTCTCGTCGAGGGCCGCGATGCTGTCGCCGAAGAGGTACTCGGTGTGCTCGCCGGCGGCCGCGCAGAAGATCCGGGACAGGTCGCCGCGCAGGATCTCGATGTCGCCACCGGCGAAGTCGGCGGGCATCTCCATGGTCCGCCGCCCGTCCGCGTCCACGAAGCGCATCGCGGTGCCCCCGGTCTGCACCTCGCGCAGGGCGTCCAGCACGCCCATGCGTTCCAGCAGGCCCAGGTGGACCGGACCGCGGAAGTCGACGGCGTTGCCGCCTGTGCGCAGGGCCGGGGCGATCTCGACGATCGTCGGCCGGAAACCGTGGCGGCCCAGCCAGTAGGCCAGGGCGGGCCCGGCGATGCTCGCGCCCGAGATCAGGACTGTGCCGATCATGGTGGCTCCAAACTGTGTCCGTAGGTATCAGTTATTTCTGTGTACGGTAGAGACAGTTGTCGCCGGAGCGCAAGAGGGTTGTCCGATGTCAGTGGAGTTCCTGTGGGACGGGCGGGCCCAGCCCACGCGCGGGCCCAAGCCGGCGCTGACCCTGGAGAGCATCACGGACGTCGCGATCGCGGTCGCCGACGCGGAGGGCCTGGCCGCCGTTTCCATGCAGCGCGTCGCCGCCGAGCTCGGCAAGACCAAGATGTCGCTCTACCGCTACCTGCCGGGCAAGGCGGAGCTGGTGGCACTCATGATCGAGCGCGCGATCGGGGAGCCGCCGGAGTTGCCGGCCGGCTCCTGGCGCGTTGCGCTCACCGAGTGGTCGGAGCGGCTCTTCGCGGCCTATCTGCGGCACCCGTGGTCGGTCGACGCCACGGTCGGACGGCGTCCGCTCGGCCCGCGCGAGCTCGGCTGGATGGAGTGCGCCCTGGCCGCCCTGGGCAGCGGGTCCGGGCTCACCGGGGCGGAACGGCTGGACGCCGTCGCGGTGCTGGCCGGGCACGCCCGGATGCTGGCCCAGCAGTCCGCCGCCCGGCTCGACGAGGACGGGATGAACGCGGCGATGAGCGAGGTCATGACCCGGCACGGCGCGCGTTTCCCGCAGCTGGTCGCGGCCATGCGGGAGACGGCCGTCGAGGGCGGCCAGAACCAGGCGTTCACCTTCGGCCTGGACCGCATCCTCGACGGCCTCGCCGCCCTTATCGACCGGCGCTCGGTGCGCAGCTGAGCCGGGCGTCGGCCCAGTCCGCATGGTCGAAGTTGCGGCCGTCCCCGCCGTCGGTCGCCCGCAGGGTCAGGATCCGCACGCCGGTGACGTCGACGCTGAGCGCGGCGGCCGGGTCGGCACTGCGCCGGATCCCGGTCGACGCCAGCGGCCGCGCGTCGCCGAGCACCTGGAAGTCCACCGAGCCGGACTGGGTCACCTCGTCGTCGATGCCGGCCACCGCGGTGAAGCCGGTGCAGGCGCCACCCAGCCAGACCGTGATCTCGCCGGGGGCGTGCATGCCGAGCCCCTTGGCGTACACGGTGCCGCGGATGGTCAGCGGGCGGCCGTCACCGCGGTCGGCCTCCCCGTTGGACCGGTCGCGCTCGACCGGCCCGTACCCGTTGCTCTCGCTCAGGAACGGCAGGTCGCTGACCGCCGGGGCGCCGGCCGGGTCGGCCGGCGGCACCAGGACCCGGACCGCCTGCTCGACGTGCACCGGCCGGCGGCTTCCCGGGGCGTCGGGCGAGCCCGGATCGGCGGGGAAGGTGAAGTCGGCCGCGACCGGCAGGTCGGTGAAGCCGGTGGTGACGCCGGCCGGTGCGGTGAGCCGCCAGGTGCCGCGCAGGATGTCGCCGCCGCGCATGGTGGCGTCGCGGACGACCGCGCCGGAGACGGTCCAGCCCGCCGGCGGTACGGGCGCCAGCGTCACCCCGGTGATCGGCCCACCGGCGGGCAGCGTGAACGTCGCCGACACCGACAGCGTCCCCTCCGGACGGACATCCGCGCTCGCCGGGTCGACAGTCAGCGTGGTGGCCGGCACCCGCCGTACGGGCCGGTCGCACGTCGCCGACCCGGTGTACGCGCACAGCACGGTGACGAATCCGCCGTTGGTGCGCTCCGGCACGGTGAGCGTGTCTCCGCGGCGCACGATCCGGCTCTCCCGCACCAGTCCGCCGTCGCCGTCGCGCAGTGTCTCGGCCAGGTAGCGCCCGCTGCCGAGGAATCCGAGCGGGGTGCTGAACGTCTTGGCGGCCACCGCGGAGATGCCGCCGACGTACCAGCGGTCGTCGTGCCGCCGGGCGATGACGGCCTCCTGGCCGGGGGCCCCGGCGAGCAGCTTGGTCTCGTCCCACACGGTCGGCAGCTGGCTCAGCGTCCGCAGCGCCTCGGGGTGCGACTCGTACGTCTCGGGCTTGTCGGCCGGGTGCTGCCAGCCGGACTCGTAGACCACCGCGAGGGCCACCTCGTGCGCGTCGGTGGTGTCCCGGTCGGCCACCACCCAGGTCACCGGCGTGTAGTCCATGCCGCCGACCACGTTGCGGGTGAACGGGAACATCGTGTTGGTGGCGGCCCGGGTCCGGAACTGCTCGGCGCCGCGGATCCCCTCCAGCGTCATGACGTGCGGCCACGTGCGCTGCACCCCCCGCGGGACGGTGGCGCCGTGGAAGTTGACCATCAGCTTGTGGGCGGCGGTGGCGGCCAGGATCTCGTCGTACCACCGGAAGCGGGCCTGGCTGTCCGAGTCCATGAAGTCGACCTTGACCCCGGCCACTCCCCACGACTTGAGCAGCGGCAGCATGGTGTCCCGCTCCTGCGCGGTGTCCAGCGCGGTCCAGTGGAACCAGAGCAGCACGTCGACCCCGCGGGCCCGGGCGTAGCGGACCACGCCGGGCACCCAGTCGGCACTCCAGCCCTCGTCGATGAGCACGTAGGGCCAGCCGTTGCGGGCGGCGAAGTCGATGTACTGCCGTTGCCGCGCCGGGTCGCCCGGGCTGCTGTGCTCCGACAGCCAGGACCAGGCGGTGGTGCCGGGCCGCACCCAGGAGGTGTCGGTGAGCTTCGCCGGCGGGGCCAGGTCGTCGACCAGCATCGAGCCGGTGACGGTGGCCAGGTCGCCGACGATCGCCGTACGCCAGGGGGTGGCCAGCCGGCCGGTCGCCACGATCTGCGGGTCGGCGAGCTTGATCGTGTACGCGCCTGAGCCGGCGCTGTGGGTCAGCCGGGCGCCGGAGTAGCGTCCGTCCACGTCGGACTCGGTGATGAGGGCGTAGTTGCTCCCGACCCGGAACAGCGACGGGAAACCGTAGTCACCGGTGGCGGCGGCGCCGCGGTGGTCTGCACCCGTTCGTTCTCGTAGTTGGGGGAGTACGGCAGCAGCCACGCGGGCGCGTCGGCCGGCATCGAGAACGACGACGTCTCCCCGGTGATCGTGCCACCGGCCGGCAGCACGTACCGGTAGGCGGCGCCCTCGGCCGACACCCGCACCACGAGGTCCAGGCGGGCCCCGCCGGCGCCGGTGAAGGCGAACGTCGACTCGGTGAGCGTGACGTCGCGGGCGAGCTGTTTGCCGGTGGTCTTGGTGTACCGCTCGCGTACCGTGCGGTTGCCGCGCGACACGAAGGTCAACCCCGCGCTGAGGTCGGCCGCGGTGGTGACGATGCCGATCGGTGCCGGGGACAGCACGGCCGTGCCGGCCCGGTCGACCCCGAAACTGAGCCGGCCGGCCTCGTCGAGGGCGAGCCGCGCGTTCACCGCGGCTCCCGGGCCGCTCACGGACCAGGACAGCGGCTCCGCGGCGGCCGCCGAAGTGGCCAATGTGGTGGCGGCCAGCGCCGCACCGAGCACAGTGGAGGACAGTCGCCGTAGGCGCATCGGATCTCCTTCGCGTCGAAGGATGACCATATTTCACGCGCGTTAATGAGATCCAGAATAATATTTATTACTGCCGATCGGGCCCGGCGGGATACGCCGGGCCCGATGCGCGGCTACTGCGGCAGCTGCCGGCGGTCGGCCGGAGCCCGGCGTTCCGCCGGGGTTGCCGGTGCGGTGGTGACCGTCGCCCCGGCCGGGGCCGGGGTGAGCGTGGCGCGGCCGGTGACCGGCAGGATCAGGCGGCTGGCGGCCAGGTCGACCCGTACGGTGGCGCCGGTGTCCGGTGCCTCGGTGAACTCCGGGTCGCTCTGGGTCAGGACCAGGCCCAGGGTGTGCCCGGCCGCGACCGTCACGTCGTAGGCGCTGAGCGGGACCGCCACGGTGTACCAGCGGTCCGCCCGCAGCGGCGTGGTGAAGCGCAGCGACACGTGGTGCGCCGCGTCCAGCCAGCCGCGGGTCAGCACCTCGTGGTCGGAGGTCACCACCCGCTCGGCCACGTCGCGGTAGCAGGCGTCGTCGGCCGCCGTCGACGCTCCCCAGCACGACTCCGTGGCCAGGGTCCGCACACCGTCACCACTGCCGTAGTCGACCCGGGTGGCGGTGCCGTAGTCGACCAGCCGGGCGGTGAGCTGGGTCGTCGGGCGGTCGACGCGGATCCGCAACCGTACGGACGGCGACCCGGAGATGCGCAGCGGCGCGCGCAGCGGCCCGTAGAGCACGGCGAGCCGCCCCGCCACCTCCTCCGACGGCGAGGCCACGGCCACGTCCTCGGTCAGCGACGCGTCGGTGTACGAGGCCACCGACGACCCCAGCGGCACACTGACCTCGCGGGTGCCGGGCAGCGGCCAGTCACGGGCCGCGGTGAAGACGCCGGGCGCGGTCTCGATCGTGGCCCGCGGCTGGGCCATGACGCCGTTGCGCAGGCCCTGCAGCCAGTAGTCGAACCACTGGTGCAGCGTGCCGACCCACTCCGCGCGGCGTACGTCGAACGGGTCCACGTGCCCGGTGCGGTGCAGCCAGATCTTGCGCGGCACGCCCTGCTCGGCCAGTTCCTGCCACCAGGCGGCGAACTGCGGCGTGGTCACGTTCAGGTCGTTGAGGCCGTGCACCACGAAGACGCTTGCCCGGACACGGCCGGCGGCCGGGCGGTAGTCGCGGGCGCGCCAGAACGCGTTGTAGTCACCGGTGTCGTCGGCGCTGTCGGTGGCCAGCGAGGAGGTCACCGCCGCGCACTCGGTGAGCCGGTCGCTGACCACGGACTGCAGGTAGTTCGGGTAGCCCGAGGAACGCAGGGAGCCGTTGTAGCGCATGTAGTCGTACCAGCTGGAGATGGCCGAGATTCCGACGATGGTCTCCAGCCCCCGGACCCCGGTGGCGGCGACGCCGTTGGCCACCGAGCCGTCCCAGGACTTGCCGATCATGCCGACCTTGCCGGTGCTCCAGGAGCGGGCCGAGACCGGTGTGCCGTCGGCGGTGAAGCCCCGGGCCCGCCCGTTGAGCCAGTCGATCGCCGCGCGGGCCCCGGCCACCTCGGCCGGGCCGCCGACGTCCTCGCAGCCCGTCGAGCGGCTGGTGCCGCTGAGGTCGACGGCGGCGAACGCGTACCCGCGGGGCACGAAGTAGTTGTCGTAGAACAGCGGTGCCTTGCTGATCACGCCCTGGGCGTCGTACTGCTTGAGCTCGCCCTCGTTGCCGCGGCCGCAGCAGGCGTAGTACGGCGAGGCGTCCATGATGATCGGCACCTTGACGCCGGCGGCCGTGCGCGGGCGGACCAGGTCGACCGCGACCCGGTCGGGCACGCCGTCCCGGTCGGCGTCGGTGGGGGTCTGGACCCACACGCTCTCGCGGATCGCGTCGGCGTAGTCGTAGACGGGCACTGTCTCGCCGCCGCGCACGAAGGGCGGGGCGGCCGAGGCGGGCGCGGGCACGCTGAGCAGACCGGCGAGCACGACAAGTGCGACGAGCAGAGCTCGGGGTGCGGCAACGGGCATGGCGGTCCTTCCGGGAACGATGGACATCCATGCCATTCGATCGCACGAGGGGTGCCGGGTGAAGCCGGACCGCCGATTTACCTGGATGAAACAAGCAGGTGTGAAGGATCTTCATGACGGGTATCGCGGCCTGGACTGCACAGGAGGTGCCCGTGGAGACGCTCGCGGCTGAGGGGCTACGGCTCGATCTCGACGTTTTCGACTACCTGATCCTCGCGATCTATTTCGCGACCGTCCTGGGCGTGGGTTTCGCCGCCCGAAGAGCGATCAAGACCAGCGCCGACTTCTTCCTGTCCGGCCGATCGATGCCCGCCTGGGTCACCGGCCTGGCGTTCGTCTCGGCCAACCTCGGCGCGCTCGAGATCATCGGCATGGCCGCCAACGGCGCCCAGTACGGCCTGATGACCCTGCACTACTACTGGATCGGCGCCGTACCGGCGATGGTCTTCCTGGGCATCGTGATGATGCCGTTCTACTACGGTTCCAAGGTCCGCAGCGTCCCGGAGTTCCTCCGGCTGCGCTTCAACCGGCCCACCCACCTGGTCAACGCGGTCACCTTCGCGATCGCCCAGGTGCTGATCGCCGGCGTCAACCTGTACGCGCTGGCGCTGGTGCTCGACGCGCTGCTCGGCTGGCCGCTCTGGGTGTCGATCGTGATCGGTGCGGCCATCGTGCTGCTCTACATCGGCATCGGCGGGCTCTCCTCGGCGATCTACAACGAGGTGCTGCAGTTCTTCGTCATCCTGGCCGGGCTCATCCCGATCACCGTCGTGGGCCTGGTCAAGGTCGGCGGCATCGACGGCCTGTTCGACTCGGTCCGCGAGAGCAAGCTCGGCGACGCCGCCCTGCACACCTGGCAGGGCACGGTGAGCACGGACAACCCGCTGGGCGCGAACTGGATCGGCATCGTCTTCGGCCTGGGCTTCGTGCTCTCGTTCGGCTACTGGACGACGAACTTCGCCGAGGTGCAGCGGGCCCTGTCGGCCAAGGACATGAGCGCCGCCCGGCGCACCCCGATCATCGGCGCGTTCCCGAAGCTGTTGATCCCGGCGGTCACGGTCATCCCCGGCCTGATCGCCATCATCACGGTCAAGGGGCTCGGCGCCGACGAGGGTGACCTGGTCTACAACAACGCCATCCCGCTGCTCATGCGCGACCTGCTGCCCAACGGCGTGCTCGGGATCGCGGTGACCGGCCTGATCGCCTCGTTCATGGCCGGCATGGCCGCCAACGTCAGCGGGTTCAACACCGTCTTCACCTACGACCTGTGGCAGACCTACATCCGCAAGAACCGTTCCGACGACTACTACCTGCGGATCGGCCGGCTCGCCACGGTCGGCGGCATCGTCGTCGGCATCGGCACCGCGTTCATCGCGGCCGGCTTCAGCAACATCATGAACTACATCCAGGCGTTGTTCTCGATCTTCAACGCCCCGCTGTTCGCCACCTTCATCGTCGGGATGTTCTGGAAGCGGATGACCGCCTGGGCCGGCTTCTGGTCGCTGACGCTGGGCACGCTGTCGTCGCTCACCCTGTACCTGCTGTACCTGGCGGACGTGGTCAAGTTCAACTCCGACCTGGAGGAGAGCTTCTGGGGCGCGGGCCTGGCCTTCGCCACGGCGGTGGTGACCGCCGTCGCGGTCACCATGGTGACCGAGTCCAAGCCCGAGAACCAGCTGCGTGGCCTGGTCTACGGCCTGGCCGGACCGTCTACCTCCGGCGAGGTGATCATCGCGGGCGACAAGGTCTGGTGGCGCAACCCCGTGCTGCTCGGTGGCATCGCTGTCGCGCTGGCGTTCCTGCTGTACATCCCCGTCTGGTGACCGGCGCGAGCCGCGAGAGGAGTTGAGATGTCCGAGGAGACCAACGGTCCCGATGATGAGCTGCTGGCCCAGACCGCGGAGGCGGAGAAGGTGTCCGCCGCGGCCCGGCTGTTCGACGTGCGGCGGGTGATCGGCGGGTTGTTCGTGGTGTACGGCCTGATCGTCACGCTGCTGGGGATCTTCGACAGCCCGTCGGAGATCGACAAGGCGCAGGGCGTCCGGATCAACCTCTGGATGGGGCTGGCGATGCTGGCGCTGGGTGCGTTCTTCCTGCTCTGGCTGCGGTTGCGGCCGACCCAGGTGCCCGCGGCCAAGGCGGATCCGGACGCCGACGCGGGGCCCCGGAAGCCCGTGGGTGACTGAATGGCAACCCGGGCCGCCTGATTGATGGAGAAGCCGGTGCGGCCCGGGTGCAAGACGGTTGCACCCCTACCCCGACCCTTCCGATCCACCGGGGGTGCTTCCGATACTCAGGTCATGGAACCCCTCGCCTCAGTGAGCTTCGCCGGCGGTGCAGGACAACGGCCCGTCGGCTGGCAGATGCAGCTTCGTGTTGACTATGCCGTCAACAAGGTCATGCAGACGCATCGCGGCAAGTCCGAGGATGACGTTGCCCAGGCCATTCAGGATCAGCTGCGTAGTGTCGGCGTCGTGCCGAACTACCGGCAGATCGCCCAGTACGCGGCGGCGATCTCCAATTTGCCGCTGCTTCCGCCCAACAATCGGACGTGACGCCTGCGCTCCGCCGCCCGAGCCGTCACCGGGCGCGGAAGCGCAGGATCCGGTCGTCGCCATCCTGTACGTCGCCTCGGCCGTCCGTGTTCGAGGTGGTGAGCCAGAGGGCACCGTCCGGCGCGACGGCTACCGTACGTAGCCGTCCGTACCGCCCGGAGAACTCGGCCTTCGGCTCGCCGCCGTCGAGCGGCACGGTCCACAACCGCTGCCCCCGCAGCGCGGCGACGTACAGGGTGTCGCCGGCGATCGCCGCCCCGGACGGGGAGGCCTCATCGGTGCTCCACGTGACGACCGGGTCGACGTAGTCCCCGTCGCCACCCTTGCCCTCGACCTCGGGCCAGCCGTAGTTGCCGCCGGGCTCGATCTTGTTGACCTCGTCGAGGCGGTTCTGGCCGAACTCGATGCCGTACATCGTGCCGTCCGCCGCCCAGGCGAGGCCCTGCACGTTGCGGTGCCCCAGGCTCCAGACCGGCGAGCCGGCCTCAGGGTTGCCCGGCGCGGGCCGGCCCTCCGGGGTCAGCCGCAGGATCTTGCCGTTGGTGTCGCCGGCGTCCTGCGAGGCGCTGCCGTCCCCGGCGTCCCCGGTGCCCGCGTAGAGCATCTTGTCCGGGCCGAAGGCGATCCGGCCGCCGTTGTGGATGCCGGCCTTGCCGATCCCGTCGAAGATCACTTCCGGGGTGCCGCCGCCGAGCTTGAACCGCACGATCCGGTTGTCGTCCGCCGCGGTGTGGTAGGCGTAGACCCACCGGGTCCGGGCGTAGTCGGCGGCGACCGCCAGGCCGAGCAGCCCGCCCTCGCCGTCGGCCGCGACTCCCGGCACCGTGAAGACCTGCTCCGGCTTTCCGCCACCGGTCCGCACCCGCAGCACACGCCCGCTGTCCCGCTCCGCCACCAGCGCGCTGCCGTCGGGCAGGAAGGCCATTCCCCACGGCACCTCGAGCCCGGTCGCCACGGTCTCCGGGGCGCTCAGATCGGGGGTGCCGCGGTCCGTGGACGGGGCGGCCGAGGCGGGCGCGGTGGCAGCCGGCGCGCTCGCGCGGGGCGCGGGAGCGGCAGCCGGCTCCTCGGCGGAGCAAGCGGCCAGCAGGGCCGCGCCAGCAGCGGTAACAGCCACTTGCCAGCGCATCCTCGACCGATCGGCGGTTGACATGGCACCCACCGTGCCTCGCCTGGCTGAGAGAAACCTGAACGGGTACGGACCGTTACCATTTCTTCACCGATACAGGTATGCACATCCTTGACAGCCTCGGCGGATGGCCGGGAGGGTCCACACACGACCTTCCCACCCATGGAGGCTCACACCATGACCCCAGCCCGCCGGGCTACCGCCTGCGCGTTATCTCTTCTGACAGTGGCCGCCGCGGCCCTGTCCGGGATCGCGCCGGCCGCCGCCGTACCAGCCGAGGACGATCTCGCGGTGTACGTCGGCACCCTTGACGCAGCACAGCTCCAGCGCCTTCGGGCGGTCGGCATCGACCACGACGAGAGCGCCGTGACCGCCGCCGCCGACGGCAAAGTCACCGTCCAGCCCATCCTCGGCCGCCGCCAGGCCGAGTCCCTGATCGCCGCGGGCGTGCCGCTGGCCGAGAAGCGCAAGTCCACGGCGATGCGCAAGCAGGCCGCCGCCGCGCCGACCGTCTTCCGGCAGTACAACGCCCCCGGTGGCCTCCGCGAGGAGCTCGCCGACACCGCCGCCCGCAACCCGCGCCTGGCCAAGCTGGTCACCGTCGGCAAGACGGTCCGCGGCGTACCCATCCAGGCCGTGAAGGTGACCCGCGACGCGCGGTTCGTGCCCGACGGGCGCCGCCCCGCGACGATCTATCTCGGCGCGCAGCACGCCCGCGAGTGGATCACCCCGGAGATGACCCGGCGGCTGATGCACCACGTCATCGACGGCTACGGCACCGACCCGGCGCTGACCAGGCTGCTCAACACCACCGAGGTCTGGTTCCTGCCGGTGGTGAACCCGGACGGTTACGACTTCACCTTCACCGAGGGCCACCGGCTGTGGCGCAAGAACCTGCGCGACAACAACGGCGACGGTGAGATCACCGCGGGCGACGGTGTCGACCTCAACCGCAACTTCGCGGAGAAGTGGGGTTACGACAACGAGGGCTCGTCGCCCGACCCGGCCAGCGAGACCTACCGCGGCCCGAGCCCCAACTCCGAGCCCGAGACCAAGGCGCTCGACGCGCTCTTCAAGCGGGTCGGCTTCGAGTTCCTGGTGAACTACCACTCGGCCGCCGAGCTGCTGCTCTACGGCATCGGCTGGCAGGTCAGCACGCCCAGCCCGGACGACCAGATCCAGATCGCCCTGGCCGGCGACGACGCGCACCCGGCCGTGCCCGGCTACGACCCGGACATCTCGGCCGAGCTCTACACCACCAACGGCGACACCGATTTCCACGCCCAGGTGCGCACCGGTGCGCTCGGCTTCACCCCGGAGATGAGCACCTGCGAGACGATCTCCAACCTCTACCCCGACGACCAGTGGAAGGCCGAGGACTGCGAGAGCGGCTTCAACTTCCCGGACGACGAGAAGCTGATCGAGGACGAGTTCCGCAAGAACCTGCCGTTCGCGCTGTCGGTCGGCCAGTCGGCCGTCGACCCGGACAACCCGGTCTCGACCGTCGGGCGCAGCACCGCCGACCTGACCGTCGACGCGTTCAGCACCTCGTACGGCTCGCGCCAGCAGGTCGCCGTGACCGCCCGCCGGGCCCTGCGCGACGTCACCCTGCACTACCGGGTCAACGGCGGGCGTGAGCGCACCGACCGGACCCGGGAGTGGGGTGGCGGCGAGCGCTACGGCGACGGCGTCGACAAGTACTTCGCCGAGCGCCGGGGCACAGTCACCAAGGCCCGCGCCAAGGACAAGGTGCAGGTCTGGTTCACCGCCCGCAACGGCCGCAGGACCGTCAAGTCGGCGAGCTTCACCTACACCGTGGCCGACAAGATCGGCGGTGACGTGCTGGTGCTCGCCGCCGAGGATGTCACCGGGGTCTCGCCGGCCAACACCGACGGTGCCACCACTGCCCGCTACGCCGCCGCGCACGTGGCGGCCCTCAAGCGCGCCGGCCGCTCGGCCGACGTCTACGACATCGACGCCAACGGTCGTCAGGCCCCGCACCCGCTCGGTGTGCTCTCGCACTACCGGACCGTGCTGTGGGAGACCGGCGACGACATCATCCCGCGGGCGCCCGGCCAGCCGGCCGGCACCGTGGCCCGCTCGGCCCTGGAGACCGAGCTGGCCGTGCGTGACTACCTGAACGAGGGTGGCAAGCTGCTGTTCAGCGGCAAGTACGCCGGCTTCGCGCAGGCGGCCAACGGTGCCTACGTGTACCAGCCGAACGGTCCGGCGGAGTGCCTGGCGGCGAACGACCCGACGTGTCTGCCGCTGGGCAACGACTTCGAGCAGTACTGGCTCGGGGCGTACTCCTACGTCAGCGACGGCGGCACCAGCGCGGAGGGCACGCCGTACCCGCTGGTCGGCACCGAGGGAGCCTTCAAGGGCTTCAGTGCCACCCCGGCCGGTGACCACACCGGCTCCTTCCTGACCACGTCCAGTTTCCTGCCGCCGAAGCAGTTCCCGCAGTTCGGCAACTCGCGGGCGCCGATCGACTGGCAGTTGCCCGGCGCGGCGCCGTACGACCCGTACGACGGTGACTGGTACCTGTGGAGCGGGCAGTCGGACGTCTCGTACAAGCGGCTCACCAAGACCGTCGACCTGACGGCGGCCACGGCCGCGCGGCTGAAGTTCCAGACGTCCTTCGACACCGAGGCGAACTGGGACTTCATGTTCGTCGAGGCGCACGTGGTGGGCACCGACGACTGGACCACGCTGCCGGACGCGGGTGGGCTGACCACCACCGAGACCGGGGACAGCTGCCAGTCCGGCATCGAGACGATCCACCCGTTCCTGACCCATTACCAGGGCGAGGGCTGCACGCCGACCGGCACCACCGGCACCTGGAACGCGGCGACCGGCACCAGCTCCGGCTGGAAGCAGTTCGACGCCGACCTGGGCGCCTACGCGGGCAAGCAGGTCGAGCTCTCGATCTCCTACATGTCGGACTGGGGCACCCAGGGCCTGGGCGTCTTCCTGGACGACGTGCGGGTCGAGGTCGGCGGCGCGGTCGCGCAGCAGACCTCGTTCGAGGCGGACCTCGGCGGCTGGACCGTCGCCGGGCCGCCGCCCGGCTCCGGCCGCAACAGCACCGACTGGGCGCGCAGCCAGCTCGCCTTCGACTCCGGTGCCGCCGTGACCACCGCGGACAGCGTCTACCTGGGCTTCGGCCTGGAGGGGCTGCCCGAGGACAAGCGCGTGGACCTGGTCCGCCGGGCCCTGCGTCACCTGAAGAGGTAATCCTCTTTCGGAGGTAAACCGCCAGAACCGCAGATCGCGCCGCGCGCTTGCTCTAGACAGGAGGCGCGCGGCGCGCCTGCCGGGCAGGGCGGAGAGACAACCGGTGCGAGCAAAGACACGGCCGATCCTGGCCGCGTTCCTCACTGTCCTGGCCGCGGTGACCTCGGCGGCGGCTCCCGCGTACGCGGCACGCGGGGGAGCGCCGAAGTGGCAGCCCTGCGAGGAGGACAAGACCGCCCAATGCGCCACCCTCGCCGTACCGGTCGACTGGGCGCAGCCGTACGGGCCGTCCGTGGCGATCGCGCTGGCCCGCCGCCCGGCCGCCGACCCGAAGCAGCGGATCGGCACGCTGGTGGTCAACCCCGGCGGCCCCGGCGGTTCGGGCGTCGACTTCACCCTCGACAGCACGTTCTTCAGCCCCGAGCTGCGACGGCGCTTCGACATCGTGGGCTTCGACCCGCGCGGGATCTCGCGCAGCCATCCGATCGTGTGCACGACGACCGTGCTGACCGCTGCCCCGCCGCCGGCGATCGAGAGTGCCAAGGCGTACAACGCGTTCGTCGCCTACAACCGCCGGCTCGCCGCCGACTGCGCCCGGCGCACCGGGCCGCTCTACGGTCACGTCGACACCCTGAGCGTGGTGCGGGATCTGGAGGCGGTGCGGGCCGCGCTGGGCGAGGAGCGGATCAGCTTCTACGGGGCCTCGTACGGCACCCTGCTCGGCCAGCAGTACGCCGAGCGCTACCCGCAGCGGGTCCGCGCGATGGTGCTGGACAGCGTCATGGACCACACCGTCGACACCGACGGCTTCCTGGGCGGCGAGGCGCTCACCGCCCAGGACTCGTTCGACGAGTTCGTGGCCTGGTGCGCGCGCAGCACCGAGTGCGCGGTGCACGGCCGCGACGTCCGCAAGCTCTGGGCCGGGCTGCTCGCCTCAGCGCGGCGCGGCACGCTGCGGGATCCGAACGACACGGCGTACAAGCTGACCCTGCACGAGCTGGTCGGGGTCGCGTTCAGCTCGATGTACGACCCGCAGTGGCACTCGCTCGGCGTCTTCATCAAGGAGGCGACCGGCGGCGCGGGCACCAAGCTGGGCCGGGCCGCCGCCGCCGTCGACGTCAGCGAGCACAACTTCCACGCGGTGTTCTGCGACGACTGGTCGATGCCGGTGGCCGGGTACGCCGACCTGCGCGCCCGCCTCGACCGGATCGCCGCGAAGTCGCCGCAGATGCCGTTCTCACCGCTCGCGCTCACGTCGGTCTACGGCTGCCTGGGCCGTACCGACGGCACCGACAACCCGCAGCGGGCGCTGTCCCCGGCCCGGACCGGCCCGGTGCTGCTGGTCAACGCGCGGCACGACCCGGCCACCCCGTACGCCTGGGCCCAGCACGTCGCCGCGCAGCTCGGCCCGAAGGCGTCCCTGCTGACCTACGAGGGCTGGGGACACACCGTCTACGGCCGCAGCGACTGTGTGGGCGGGGCGGTGGACCGCTACCTGCTGACCGTCCGGCCGCCCGCCGCCGGGACCGGGTGTCCTGGAGTGGAGCCGAAGGCGGCGGGCGTGGGCGGCATCGCGCCGCGGCGGCCCCGGGACGGCGGGATCACCGGGTTCTGACCCCCTCGTCGCGGGGACGGCGGGGCACCGGCGTGAACAAAGAGCCCGGTTTCTCGGGTTCGTCGGGGACCGGCTCGCCGTCCAGGATCTCCACCATTCTGCGTACCGTCGGGTCGCCCTCGTCCGCGACGTAGTCGTGCTCCCGGGTGTGGTCGCGGCCGTCGGCGGCGCCCGCGCCGCGGAGCACCGGGGTGAGCAGCGCCGCCACCAGCAGGTTCACCGCCAGGGCGACGATTCCGACGTAGATCGAGGCGTCGCTGTCGATGCCCAGGTTGCTCAGCGGCCAGGCCGATCCGCCGAGATGCTCGCGCACCACCGTGCGGCCGTCGCCGGCGTACTTGGGCACCTGGTAGAGCATCAGCAGGCCGACCGCCAGGCCGGCACCGATCCCGCCGGCCAGGGCCCAGCGGTGGAACCAGTTCGTGTAGAGGCCCAGGGCCACCGCCGGCAGGGTCTGCATGATCAGGACACCGCCGATCAGCTGCAGATCGATGGCGAACTGCGTGTTGAGCAGCAGGATGACCAGCAGGGCGCCGAACTTCACGGTCAGCGACACGGTCTTGCTGACGTACGTCTCCTCCCGGGCCGAGGCGTGCGGGCGGATGTACTGGCGGTAGAGGTCTCTGGTGAACAGGTTCGCCGCGGCGATCGACATGATCGCCGCCGGGACCATGGCGCCCACGCCGATGGCGGCGAAGGCCAGCCCGGCCGTCCAGGGCGGGGTGTTCTCCGCGAACCACTGGGGGACCACGGTGTTGCCGTTGCCGCCCACTGCCGTCGTACCGTCGAAGACCGCGGCGAAACCGATCAGCATGAGCACCCCGAGGGTCAGGGTGTAGAGCGGCAGAGCCGCCAGGTTGCGGCGCAGCGTGCCGCGGTTGCGGGCCGCGAGCACGCCGGTGAGCGTGTGCGGGTAGAGGAAGAGCGCGACCGCCGAGCCCAGCGCCAGGGTCACGTAGTTGAGCTGGCTCTGCGAGGCGAGCAGCAGGCCGTCGTCGGTGCGCGGGCTGGCCGCGTACTTGTCCTGGGCGATGCGGAACACCACGTCCCACTGGCCCGGGGTCATCGACACGATGATGATCACCGCCAGCACCGTCCACAGGACCAGCGCGTCCTTGATGATGGACACCAGCGCCGGCCCGCGCAGCCCGGCGTTGAACGTGTAGAGCGCCAGCACCGCGAACGCCACGGTGAGCGGCCAGCCCTTGGGCAGGCCCATCACCTCGAACACGGCCTCCATGCCGATCAGCTGCAGGGCGATGTAGGGCATCGTCGCGACGATGCCGAGGACGGCCACGATGGTGCCGAGACCGCGCGAACCGAAACGGGCGCGGACGAACTCCGCCGGGGTGACGAAGCCGTGCACGTGGCAGACCGACCAGAAGCGCGCCAGCACCACGAACAGCATCGGGTAGACGATGACCAGGAACGGCACCGGGAAGAAGCCGGCCGCGCCGACGCCGTACACCAGGGTGGGCACCGCGACGAACGTGTAGGCCGTGTAGACGTCCCCGCTGAGCAGGAAGAACGTCACCCAGTTGCCGAACGCGCGGCCGCCGAGGCCCCACTCTTCAAGGCTGTGGATCGAGTCAGGTCGCCGCCAGCGCGCCGCGGCGAAGCCCAGCATCGTCACCGCGCCGAAGACTGCCAGGAAGATCGTGAGCTGCATGACCTGTTTGTCGGACACCGGTCCCCGTCACCGCACTTTCAGGTGGAGGAAGGTGAGGACCGCGCTGGCGAGGAAGGCGAAGGACAGCTGACCCCAGTAGAAGAACGGGATCCCGAACAGGGTCGGCTCGATGCGGTTGTAAAGACCCGGGATCAACGGCAGGACTATCGGTACGAGCAGCAGCCAGTTCCAGGGGCTGGCGTCCTCCCGCCGCACGCGGGCGGGCCGGCGGATCGCACTGCGCTCACGGATGGTGCGCCACTCGCCGGTGCCGTGCTGCGGCCCGGGGCGCCGGTCCGCGGCCGGCGGCGCGACATCCTGATAGGGCGGATAGGTAGGGGGAGGGGGCCAGGTTGGTGGCCCGTACCGATTCGCCGTCATAGAACCCCTCCGGGGCATGCATGATGGAATGACCAGTGACCAATGTCACCTGCGCGATACGCGAGCCACTCAATCACTCCGAGCGACGGAGATCAATACTCAGCACGGAACCCGCGATACTCGCCTGGTCACCGGCCCGGGGTATCCTTAGCCTGGCTAAGTATCCCGGAGGAGGCGCCGTGTCCCATTCTTCCGCCGTCGCCCCGGCTCACTGTTGAGCCGCCGCGCGCCCCGCGCCGCTATCGATCCCGACCAGCGCAAATCCTGGCTGCGTCGCGCGCTGCCCCTGGTCCGGGCCCACCGCGCGCTGCTGATCACCTCGCTCGTGCTGTCGTTCGCCGGGCTCGTCGTGCAGGTGCAGATCCCGAACCTGGTCCGGCTCGGCATCGACCGGGCGATCGTCGAACGCACCGCCGACCTGCCCACCTACGTCTGGTGGATCGTCGCCCTGGCGCTGACCCAGGGCCTGATCAACTACGCCGCCCGGCTCTACCTGCTGCGCACCGCGTACGAGCTTGAGTACGACCTGCGCAACATCGTCTACGCGCACCTGGCCCGGATGCCGTTCGGCTTCTTCGACCGGGTCCAGTCCGGTGAGCTGATGTCGCGGTCCGGCTCCGACATCCGTGCCGTGCAGATGTACCTGTCCTTCGGCCCGTCGATTCTGGTGCAGTGCCTGATCGCGGTGGTGGCCTTCGTGCTGATGCTGTCGATCAACGTGCCGCTGGCCATCGTGGCGATGGCCACCATGCCGGTCATCGGCTTCCTCGGCGTCGGCATGCGCAAGGCGATCTTCCCGGTGTCCTGGCTCATCCAGGCCCGGCTGGCCCGGCTGGCCACCGTCGTCGACGAGAACATCCAGGGCGTGCGGATCGTCAAGGCGTTCGCCGCCGAGGGGCGTCAGCTGCGCTCGCTGGCCGAGGCGGCGGACCGGATCCGCTGGGCGTACCTGCAGGACGCCCGGATCCGCAGCCGGTGGAATCCCGTGCTGGACAACCTGCCCCGGCTGGGGCTGGCGCTGGTGCTGCTGGTCGGCGGCATCATGGTGATCGACGGGGAGACCACGGTCGGCACGATCGTGGCCTTCAACTCGTACGTGCTGATGCTCCAGCCGCCGTTCCGGATGCTCGGCATGATGATCATGATGGGTCAGCGGGCCTCGGCCTCGGCCGCGCGCATCTACGAGATCCTGGACACGCCCAGCGAGGTGGTGGACCCGCCCGAGCCGGTGGACGTGGCGCTGCGGGGCGACGTGTGCTTCTCCGACGTGCGGTTCGCGTACCCGAACGGCACCCTGGCCCTCGACGGCCTGGACCTGCGCATCCGGGCCGGGGAGACGGTGGCCGTCGTCGGGGCCACCGGCTCCGGCAAGTCCACCCTGGGCCGGCTGCTCGCCCGGTTCTACGACGTGACCGGCGGCCGGATCACCGTGGACGGGCACGACGTGCGCAGCCTGCGCCTGGCCCGGCTGCGTGACCAGGTGGGCATCGTGCCCGACGAGCCGTTCCTGTTCTCGCTGTCGCTGCACGACAACATCGCGTACGGCCGCCCCGGGGCCGACCGCGAGTCCGTGGTCGCGGCGGCGGTGGCGGCCGGGGCGGACGACTTCATCCGGGAGTTGCCCGAGGGGTACGACACGGTGGTCGGCGAACGCGGCTACACGCTCTCCGGCGGCCAGCGTCAGCGCGTCGCCATCGCCCGGGCCCTGCTGGTGAACCCGCCGGTGCTGGTGCTCGACGACGCCACCAGTGCCATCGACGTGACGGTCGAGCAGCGCATCCACTCCTCGCTGCGCGACCTCATGCGCGGGCGGACCACGATCATCGTGGCGCACCGGCTCTCCACGATCAGCCTGGCCGACCGGGTGGTGCTGATGGCGGGCGGCCGGGTGGTCGCCGACGGCACCCACGAGTCGCTGCTGGCGACCGAGCCGCAGTACGCGCGGGTCCTCGCCTCGGCGGTGGCCGCATGAGCATTTTCGGTGGTGGCTTCGGCGGGTTCAGCAGTGGTGGGCGGCCCTCGATGGGGATGGCCGGGCGCAAGGGCAACGGCTTGCCGTTCGCCGGCATCCCGGCCGACGTGGCCGAGGGCGTCGCGAAGCTGGAGGCGAGCGAGCCGGAGCACGGCGACCCGCGGGTCCCGTTCGACCCGGTGGCCGACAGCGGTGCCCGGGTCACCCTGCCCCGGCTGGTCATCGGGCGGCCCGGCCTGCTGGTGGCGGCGCTGCTGGCGATCCTGGTCGAGACCCTGTTGCTGCAGGCCGGGCCGTACCTGGTGCAGGTCGGCATCGACCACGGCATCGCGGCCAAGAATCTGCCCGTGCTGGTCGGGGCCACGGTCGCCTTCGTCGCGGCGGTGCTGGCCACCGGGCTGGCCACCGCCGTCCGGATGCGGCAGAGCGGCCGGCTCGCCGCTTCGGCCACCCGCGACCTGCGGATCCGCATCTTCGCCCACCTGCAGCGGATGTCGCTGGACTACTACACCCGGGAGAAGGCCGGCGTCACCATGACCCGGATGACCTCCGACGTGGAGTCGCTGCAGTCCCTGCTGGCCGACGGCTTCGCCCAGTTCGTCATCCAGGCGCTCACCATGGTCGTGGTCACCGGGGTGCTGTTCCACTACCACGCCGGGCTGGCCGTCATCACGCTCATGCTGGTCGTGCCACCGCTGCTGATCGCCTCGCTGTGGTTCCGCCGGGCGGCCGACCGGGGCTACAACCGCCAGCGGGACGCGATCGCCGCGATGTTCGCCGACCTGTCGGAGAGCCTCAACGGCGTCCGGGTGGTCACCGCGCACAACCGGCAGGACCGCAACATCGTGGCGCACCGGGAGGTGGTCGGCGGCTACCGCGACGCCAACGACTTCACCGGCCGGATCAACGCGATCTACGGCCCCGGCACGTCGGTGATCGGCCTGCTCGGGATGGCGGCGCTGCTGCTGATCGGCGGCCGCATGGTGCTGCGCGGCACCCTGACCATCGGCGAGCTGACCGCCTTCGTGCTCTACCTGAACGCCTTCTTCCAGCCGGTGCAGCAACTGGTCCAGCTCTACACCCAGTACCAGCAGGGCCGGGCGGCGATCGGAAAGATCAACACCCTGCTCGGCGCGCGGCCGTCGGTGGTCCAGCATCCGCATGCGACAGAGCTTCCACCGGTACGCGGGGAGATCGTCTTCGCCGGCGTCACGTTCGGCTACCTCCCGGACCGCCCGGTGCTGGCCGGCGTGGAGCTGGTGATCCACCCGGGCGAGACGGTGGCCTGCGTGGGCCCGACCGGCGCGGGCAAGTCGACGCTGGCCAAGCTGGTCACCCGCCTCTACGACCCGACCGCCGGCAGCATCCGGATCGACGGTCACGACCTGCGCGAGGTCACCCTGGCCTCGCTGCGCCGGCAGATCGGCGTGGTCCCGCAGGAGCCGTTCCTGTTCGCCGGGACGCTGCGCGACAACATCGCTTTCGCCCGCCCGGCGGCCACCGACGCCGAGGTGTGGGCGGCGGTCGACGCGGTCGGCCTGCGGGACCTGGTGGAACGCTCGCCGGAGGGCCTCGCGACCCCGCTGCACGAGCGCGGCCAGTCGGTGTCCTCGGGCGAGCGCCAGCTGCTGGCCCTGGCCCGGGCGTTCCTGGCCGAGCCCCGGGTGGTGGTGCTGGACGAGGCCACCTCGAGCCTGGACCTGCGCAGCGAGCTGCGGGTCGAGGCGGCGCTGGACCGCCTGCTGGACGGGCGTACGGCGATCCTGGTGGCGCACCGGCTGTCGACGGCCATGCGGGCGGACCGGATCATCGTGGTGGACGAGCACCGCATCGTGGAGACGGGCAGCCACGACGAGCTGCTGGCCGCGGGCGGCCGGTACGCGACCATGTTCGAGACCTGGGCGGCCCACTCGGCCCCCGCATGATCCACGGGACTCGTAGGCTGGTGACCGTGCAGCAGGCGTTCTGGATCGACGAGCAGTTCGACCGTGAGCATGCGACCGGCGGACCGAGCCGCTATGCCGGCGAGGTGCGCAGCCGCATCGACGAGTTCGCCCCCGCGTGGGGCGACTTCGCGCCGGTCACCTTCGCCGTGGTGGCGTGGCGGCTGGCCACCGGCCTGGAGCCCGGTTACGTCCGCCGGCATCCCCGGATCGTATCGGCGGCGTGTTCGCGCAGCGCCTGGGACGGCAGCCTGATCTGCGACGTCACGCTGGTGTCGCCGTGGCCGGCCCAGCTCACCTGGAGCCGCCAGTGGGACCGGGACCGCGGCTGGCGCGACTGGCCTCAGCTGTTCGGTCAGTACGTCGGCCCGTCCGAGCAGGACCTGTCGGTCAGTACGTCGGCCCGTCCGAGCAGGACCTGACCCGCAGCCCGCACCTGCGCGCCTCGCTGCTGGTGCAGGCGCCCGTCCGGCTCGACGACCTGCCGCCGGCCCCGGAAGGCCCGGACGCCGAGGTCGAGCAGAGCGCGCGCCGGGCTGTCGCCGTGCTGGTCCGTGAGCTCAACGACATGCTGAACCCGATCGTCGACCAGCTCGAGACGGACATCCTCGCCGACTCCTGAGCGCCGGGTGTCGTTGATCGACATCGGTCGAGGGCTACCTTGCGGTAACCCCGCTGGGTAGCGTGGCTGCTACGAGCAGCCGTACCCGGGTCAAGGGGGTAGACCGTGACCGAACCGGCCGACGTCACCGAGAAGCAGGCGCGCAAGGTGGCCGAGGAGGCCCGCCAGTCCGAATGGCGCAAGCCCAGCTTCGGCAAGGAGCTGTTCCTCGGGCGGTTGCGGCTCGACCTCATCGATCCCTGGCCCGCGGCGGAGCCTCGTCCCGACGCAGAGGAGTTCCTCGCCAAGCTGGAGGCGTACCTGGTCGCGGAGGTCGACGGCGCCCGCATCGAACGCGAGGCCCGCATCCCCGACGAGGTCTTCCACGGCCTGGCCGCGCTCGGCGCGTTCGGCATGAAGATCGACAAGGAGTACGGCGGTCTCGGCCTGTCCAACCTGCACTACTGCCGGGCGCTGACCCTGATCGGCTCGGCCAGCCCGGCCGTCGGTGCGCTGCTGTCGGCCCACCAGTCGATCGGCGTGCCGCAACCGCTCAAGACCTTCGGCACCCCGGAGCAGAAGAAGGCGTTCCTGCCCCGGCTGGCCGCCGGCGAGGTGTCCGCGTTCCTGCTCACCGAGCCCGACGTCGGGTCCGACCCGGCCCGCCTGGGCACCGTCGCCGAGCCCGTCGAGGGCGGCTACCGGCTCAACGGCGTGAAGCTGTGGGCCACCAACGGCACCGTGGCGACCCTGCTGGTCGTGATGGCCCGGGTGCCCGGCAAGGGCATCACCGCCTTCGTGGTGGAGGGCGACGCACCCGGCATCACGGTGGAACGGCGCAACGAGTTCCTCGGCCTGCGTGGCCTGGAAAACAGCGTGACCCGATTCCACGACGTGTTCGTGCCGCAGGAGAACGTGATCGGTGGCCTCGGCAAGGGCCTCAAGATCGCGCTGACCACGCTCAACACCGGCCGGCTGTCGCTGCCGGCGATGTGTGTCGGCGCGTCGAAGTGGTCGCTCGCCGTCGCGCGGGAGTGGTCGGCCGAGCGGGTGCAGTGGGGCCGGCCGGTGTCGCAGCACGAGGCCGTCGCCAAGAAGATGGCCTTCATCGCCGCGACCACGTACGCGATGGAATCCACCCTGGACCTGTGCTGCATCCTGGCCGACGACGACCGCAACGACATCCGGATCGAAGCCGCGCTGATCAAGCTCTTCGCCAGCGAGACGGCCTGGCTGGTCGCCGACGAGCTGATCCAGATCCGCGGCGGCCGCGGCTACGAGACGGCCGCCTCGCAGGCCGCCCGCGGTGAACGCGCGGCCGAGGCCGAGCAGGTCCTGCGAGACCTGCGGATCAACCGCATCTTCGAGGGCTCCACCGAGATCATGCACCTGCTCATCGCCCGGGAGGCGGTCGACGCGCACCTCACGGTGGCCGGCGACATCATCGACCCGGAGGCCGGGATGGGCCGCAAGGCCCGCGCCGGGGCCCGGGCCGGGGCCTTCTACGCGCGGTGGCTGCCGAGCCTGGCAGTCGGCCGCGGCCAGGTGCCGACGGGGTACGCCGAGTTCGGCCCGCTCGCCCGGCACCTGCGCTACGTCGAGCGGACCTCGCGCAAGCTCGCCCGGTCGACGTTCTACGGCATGTCCCGCTGGCAGGGCGGGCTGGAACACAAGCAGGCCTTCCTCGGCCGCGTCGTCGACATCGGTGCCGAGCTGTTCGCCATGTCGGCGGTGTGCGTCCGGGCCCGCGCCGAACGGGAGCATCGTGCGGCGGGTCACGAACTGGCCGACCTGTTCTGCCAGCAGTCCCGGCTGCGGGTGGAGGCACTCTTCGCCGCGCTCTGGGAGAACACCGACTCCCTGGACGTCGAAGCCACCCGGCGGGTGCTGGGCGGCCGCTATGCCTTCCTGGAGCAGGGCATCATCCCGAGGTCCACCGAGGGCGCCTGGGTGTCGGCCTGGCAGCCGGGCCCGGCGACGGTCGAGGATGTCCGCCGCCGGATCCCGCCGTTCACGGCTACGGAATGACCTGACGCTCGGTGACGAGCGTGTCCCGGGTTGTGCGCACCTCCCAGTCGCGGTAGGCAGGAGTCTGTCCACTCTGTTCTCACCGTTCCCGGAGGCATGATGCGGTTCTCGACCGCGCTGGCCATGACGGCCACGCTCACCGCGACCACCGTCGCCCTCGTGCCCGCCGCGGCCTCCGCCCACGGCGGTGCGCCACCCCTGGGCCCGACCGCCACCGGCTACGGCGGCGCGGTCTCCACCGTCGACCCCACCGCGACCGCCGTCGGCCTCGACGTGCTGCGCCGCGGCGGTAACGCGGTCGACGCGGCCGTGGCCGCCGCCGCGACCCTCGGGGTGACCGAGCCGTTCTCCGCCGGTATCGGCGGTGGCGGCTTCTTCGTCTATTACGACGCGAAACACCGCAAGGTGCACACCATCGACGGCCGCGAGTCCGGGCCGGCCACGATGACCGAGGACATCTTCGTCGATCCGGCCGACGGCCTGCCCTACGACTTCGCCGAGGCCCGGGTCAGCGGTCTCTCCGTCGGCACCCCCGGCACCCTGGCCACCTGGGAGGCCGCGACCGGCAAGTGGGGCACCCGCTCCCTGGGCAGCCTGCTGCAGCCCGCCGCCAAGGTCGCCGACCGGGGCTTCGCCGTCGACGCCACCTTCCGGCAGCAGATCGCCGACAACGCGGCGCCCTTCGCCCAGTTCGACTCCACCCGCGAGCTGTACCTGCCCGGCGGCGCCCCGCCCGCGGTCGGTTCCGTGCAGCGCAACCCCGACCTGGCCGACACCTACCGGCTGATCGCCCGGCGCGGCACCGGCGTCTTCTACCGCGGCCCGGTCGCCGCCGACATCGTGCGCACCGTGCAGAACCCGCCGGTCGCCGACGACCCCGCCGCCCCCTGGGCGTACCCGATCCGCCCCGGCGACCTGCGCCTGTCCGACCTGGCCAACTACCGGCTGCGGTTCCCGGCCCCGACGAGGTCCGACTACCGCGGCCTGACCGTCTACGGCATGTCCACCCCGTCCAGCGGTGGCACGGCGGTCGGCGAGGCGCTGAACATCCTGGAGCGGACCGACCTCTCCGAGGTCTCCAGGACCCAGGCCCTGCACCAGTACCTCGAGGCTTCCGCGCTGTCCTTCGCGGACCGCAACCGCTACGTGGGCGCCTACACGCCGCAGCCCGTGCTGGACCGCCTGATCAGCGACCGGTGGGCGGCCCAGCGGGCCTGCCAGATCAACCCCGCGACGGCCCTGCCCAAGCCGGTGCCGCCGGGTGACATCACCGCCTCGGGCTGCACGCCGGCGCGCGTCGGCGGCAAGGTCGAGGACGGGCAGAGCACGACCAACCTCACCGTCGCCGACCGCTGGGGCAACGTCGTGGAATACACCCTGACGATCGAGCAGACCGGCGGCAACGCCATGGTCGTGCCGGGCCGCGGCTTCCTGCTCAACAACGAGCTGACCGACTTCAACTTCACCGGTACGCAGGGCAGCGCGCCCGACCCCAACCTGCCCGGCCCGAACAAGCGTCCCCGCAGCTCCATGTCGCCGACGATCGTGCTCAAGGACGGCCGGCCGTTCCTGGCCCTCGGCTCGCCCGGCGGCGCCACCATCATCACGACCGTGCTGCAGGTGCTGGTCAACCGGATCGACCTGGGTATGACCCTGCCCGAGGCGATGGCCGCACCGCGGGCGTCGCAGCGCAACACCGCCGCCGTCCAGGCCGAACCGGCGTTCATCGCGCAGTACGGCGACGCCCTGGGCCGGCTCGGGCACGCGTTCCAGCCGCCCGTGGCGGAGCTGGGCGCGGCCACCGCGATCGAGTTCGGCCGCGGCGGCAAGCTGATCGCCAGCGCCGAGCCGGCCCGGCGCGGCGGTGGTGCCGCGGGCGTGGTGCATCCCCGGCGCTGATCTGATGGCCTGTCCCGCCACCGCGGCGGGACAGGCTTCACGCCGTCAGGGCGATCGTCAGCGCGCCGGCCGCGACCATCACCGCGGCCCACAGCTTGTCCACGTTGAACCAGGCCCGGCGCAGCACGCTCAGGCCGACGAACTCGTAGACCAGCACGGCGCAGGTCGCCAGCACCGCGAACATCGCCACCGTGTGCACGCCCGCCGCCAGCAGCCCGTCGAGGGCCGCGGCGGGCGTGCCGGCCAGACCGGCCGGAGCCGCCGCGGCGAGATGCCCGGCATGCCCGGCCGGCTGCGCCGTCGCCGTCGTCGTGGCCAGCACCGGCAGCAGCATCAGCCCGGCGCCGTGCGCCGAGGACATCAGGAACGACCAGCCGGCCAGCTGCGCCGCGGACAGCCGCATCCCGGCCCACCGGAAGTGCCGGGCCGAGAGCAGCCGCCACAGGCCGAAGCCGACCAGCACGACCCCGCCGACGATGGCCACCACGTTGCCGGCCACCACCGACTCGGTCGCTGACACCACCGCCGCGACGATCGCCACCGAGGCCAGGTGCCCGGCGGCGATCGGCGGCACCGAGCGCAGCAGCACGGCCCGGCTGCGTTCCTGCATGCCCCGGGCCACCGCGAAGAGCCAGCCCATGGCCGGGTTCAGCCCGTGGAAGGCGCCCAGCGCCGCCAGCACCGCGAGCTGGCCACCGGTCACGGGAAGCAGTACGAGTCGGACGAGGCGTCGCCACCCTGCAGCCGTACCTGATGCACCCGACGGCCGCGGAACTCGTCGCCGTGCGGGAAGAAGTTCGGGTCCAGGGTCATCCCGCCGCGCTCGGTGTCCACGTCGATCTTGGCCAGCCACGCGCCCACGCCGTCCGGGTAGAACTGGTCGTCCCACGAGCCGTACAGCGAGTTCGTGACGTAGACCCGGCTGCCGTCGCGGGAGACCTCGACCATCTGCGGGCCGCCGGCCAGCCGCTCGTCCGGGAACGACGGGTGCGCCACCCGGCCGACGACGCCGCCGAGCCGGACCGAGCCGGTCTGCACCGGGTGGAACGGGTCGCTGACGTCGAACTGCTTCAGCTCGCCGGTGCCCCAGCAGGAGACGTAGAGGAAGCGGTCGTCCACCGACAGGTCGATGTCGGTGATCAGCGGCGGGACCGCACCGAACGGCTGCAGCGCCGGCGGCAGGGCGTCGGCGTCGGCGGGCTCGGCGGCCACGTCGATGACCTTGGTGACCGCGAACTGCCCATCCGACCACCCCGCCGCCGCCCTTGACCGGTCTGAAGACCGACCCATTTCCCGGTGCCACACCCAGACCGAGGCGGACAGGTCCTCGACGCTGGTGACGACGCCGAGGAAGCCGTACTCCTTGCGCGGGTCGTGGGCGGGACGCAGCTCCAGCGTCATCTGGTACTGGTCGCCGAGGTCGACCGTCTGCACCAGGGAACGCTTGGCCAGGTCCCAGAAGTGCAGGCGGTGGCCGTACTTGCGGCCCAGCAGCAGCTCCGGGACCAGACCGTCCTCGATCATGGACGGCGTACCCCACTCGGAGGAGACCAGCACGTCGCGGGTCAGATGCCACCAGAAGTCGTACGCCAGGTACTGGTCACCGCGGTCGCTCTCCCACGCGCCGCGTACCTCGAAGGTCGTGTGGTCCAGCACCGCGATGCCGCCCGGTCCGTCGGACGAGCCGCCGCCGAGCGCGGAGACGTAGATGCCGTCCGGACCGCAGTGGATGGTGTGCGGCCGGGAGTAGCCGGCCTTGCCGGCCAGCTCCTCGGCCGGGATCTCCTTGACCAGTACGGGGTTGCGCGGGTCGTCCTTGGTGTCCAGCACGTAGATCCGCGACGAACGCAGCCCGGGCACGATCAGGTAGCGCCGCTCGACGTGCGGGTGCGGCGCGGTGGGGCACAGGGCGCTGCTGCACGCGTTCCACCCGAAGTGGTGCAACTCGTCGCCGGTGTGCGGCAGCTCGGTCCAGCCGACGACCGTGCCGTACGTGGCGGAGGCCGGGTCGGTGTCCACGACAGCGATGGCGTCCGGCTGCTCGGCCGAGCGGTCGAAGGCGGCGATGTAAGCCAGCTGTTCGGCCGGTGCTCCGGCGGCATCACGCGGGGAGGGATAGAACGTCGGATCTGGTGTCCACCTCGTCATGGTGGTCATCCTCGCCCGGCGGCCGCTCGGTGACCAGGGTCACATGTGTCAAGGAGTTGTCAACGAGCGTCCAGCGGCAGCCGCACGCACACCGTGGTACCGGGTCCTTCGTGCTCGCTCAGCTCGATGGTGCCGTGGTGGCGCTGCACGACCGCGCGGCTGAGCGTCAGCCCCAGCCCGGTGCCGGGGATGGCCCGGTCCCGGGCCCGGCTCGTGCGGTACAGGCCGGTGAACATCTTCTCGCGCTCCTCCTGCGAGACGCCGATCCCGGTGTCCGAGATCGACAGCTCGGCGGCCCGCCCGGTGGTCCGCAACCGCACCGCGATCCGCCCGCCGTCGGGGCTGTACTTCACGGCGTTGCCGAGCAGGTTGTCGACGACCTGGCGCAGCCGGTGCCGGTCACCGGGCAGCACCAGCTCGTCGGGCAGCTCGTCGACGATCGACACCGGCTCGTCGGTGATGGCGTCCCGGGCGGCCCGCACCGAGTCCCGGACGACCTCGGCCAGGTTGATCGGGCTGAGCTGCACCGCGGCGTGCCCGGTGTCGAGCGCGGAGAGCTCCAGCAGCTCGTTGATGATGTGCCGCAGCTGGGTGGCGTTGCGGTCGATGACCTCCAGCAGCCGGGGACCCTCGGCCACGAGCGTCTCGGCGTCGGCGTCCCGCAGCAGCTCGGTGTAGGCGGCGATCGAGGTCAGCGGCGTCCGCAGCTCGTGACCGATCAGCGCGAGATACTCGTTCTTGGTCCGGATGAGCTGCCGCTGCAGATCCTCGACCAGCCGCTTCTCGATGAACTGGGCGATCTGCGCGGAGATCCCGGACATGAGCGCGACCAGCTCGTCCTCGGGATCCTCGATGGTGTCGGCGAAAGCGGTCAGCACACCCAGCGGCTCGAGCCCGTTGCGCACCGGGATGGCCAGCGCGGTGTGCAGCCGCGAGCTCTCGGCCGTCTCCGGCGAGATCAGGCTCTGCGGCCGGCCGACGTCGCGGATCCACAGCGGCTTGCCGGCCTGCCAGGCGCGGCCGGGCAACCCGGTGCCGTACGGCAGCTCGGCCGGCACCTCGATGTCGGACTGCCAGCTGGGCGAGTTCCAGCTGGCGGCGGACCGCACCACGCCGGCGGCCTCGTCGACCAGCCACAACTCGGCATGGGTCCAGCCGAGCGTGCCGACCACAGCCTCCAGCACCCGAGGCCCGGCGGCCTCGATCGTCGGCGCGGCGGCGAGGGCGGTGACCACGGCAAGCTCACAGGTCCGGAACCGTTCGGCCCGCCGCTGGCGGGTGACGTCCTGAACGGCCTGCACAGCCCCGACGGTCTCCCCGTCCGGCCCGAGAATCGGCTGCGCGTCGATCAGGTAGTAGCGGGTACGCCCCCCACGCCCCTGCAGCACCAGCTCCTCGTTGCGGAGCCGCTCACCGTGAAGCGCCCGGAACAGAGCGACGTCACCGGGAGCGATGGGCCGCCCGTCCCCGTCACTCAGCCCGGCGCCGGCGGTGTCGTCGGAGAGATCGGCGGGCATCCGCGCGCCGCCCCAGAGCCGCTGCATCCGGGCATTGACCAGCACAACCCGCCCATCGGCGTCGCAGGCGGTGACCCCGTCGTGCAGGTTGTCCAGCACGGCGTCGAGGAACCGCCGCTGCCGATCGACCTCCTGGCGCCCCTGCTGCTCGGTGATGAGCAAGGTCCCGAGCCGTGCGGCGTCACCGACGGCGGCGACATCATCGGCGGACCACTCATGCGGCTGGGTGTCGAGCGCGCAACAGATCCCGAGTACGGCCCCGGAGGCGTCCCGGATCGGCTGCCCGAGATAGGCGCCGCTGAGCCCCCGCAGCCGGATCGGAGAATTGGCCGGAATCCGCGGATCGGTGGCGAAGTCGGTGATCACCAAGGGCCGGCCGTCGGCGACGACCAGCCCGGCGAGACTGTCCCGCAGCGGGGTGCCGCCGATGTCCTCCCAGTGCATCCGCAAGCCGTAGCTGCCGTAGATCCGCAACGCCTCACCGTCGACGAAGTGCACAAGCCCGGTGGGCGCGTGCGCGGCGCGGGCGATGAGGGCGGCGAGCTGCTCACCGGCGGCGCTGTTGATTCCGTCGTCTTGAGCGGAGAAGATGTCCGGCCACGACTGCCGGCCACCGTCGCCCGGGGATGCGTCCCGGCGTTCGGCCCGGTGAATGCCATTGAGCGGGACGGCGGTCGCGGTTGCTGTCTGCGCGGGGGACGTGGGCGTGGTTGTCGGCCGTAGCGTCGTGGGCTGCCCGTTCGCGGGCTCCGCGGTCGTGGGCTGCGCCGTCGTATGTTGTCCGTTGGCGGGCTGCCCGTTCGCGGGTTGTGCCGTCGTGGGCTGCGCAGTCGCGGTTTGCGAGGTGGCGGGCGGCACAGCCGTGGGCTGTGCCGCTGGGCGATGCGTGGTTGAGGCGTTGGGGGCCGCTGACCGGGTCGCGGCGGGCTCAGCCGGCCGGGTGGGGGCGGGCTCCGCCGGCTCGGGTTGTTCGGTGGGTCCGGGGGTGGCGGGCGCCGGGCTGTTCGCGGCCGGCGTGGTGCCGGGCTGCGTGCGCCCGTCCGGTTCGGTGCTGGCCGGCGTGGTCGCCGCCGCAGTCGTTCCGGCAGGCCGGGCGCTCGGCGCCACCGGTGCGGCGGGACGCTCGAGGCCAAGATCACTTCGCGGCATGCTTGGACCTCCGCATCTCAGGCTACGGGCCAAGAAGCCATAAAACCGGCAAACCGCTAGAGAATGTCGAGTGGATGCGACCACGCGCGGTGTCAGGTCCGGCGGTAGATGAGGTCGAAGATCTCCCGCCCGGAGCTGACCCCGCGCCGTTCGAACTTCGTCTCGGGACGGTGCGCCGGCCGCGGCGCGAATCCCTCGTGAGCGTTGGCCAGGCCCGGATCGGCGTCCAGAGTCTCGGCCATTGCCTCCGCGTAGTGGGCCCAGTCGGTCGCGCAGTGCAGCGTGCCGCCGGGTCGGAGCCGCTCCCGCAGCAGCGCGACGTTCGCCGGCTGGATAAGGCGGCGTTTGTGGTGCCGGGCCTTGGGCCACGGGTCGGGGAAGAACGCGTGCACCGCGTCCAGGCTGCCCGCCGGTACCTTGCGGGCCAGCTCCATCGCATCGCCGTGCGCGACCCGCACGTTGGTGAGGCCGCGTTCGCCGATCAGCGCGAGCAGGTTGCCGATGCCCGGCGTGTGCACCTCCACCGCGAGGTAGTCCCGGCCCGGGTCGGCCGCCGCCATCGCCGCTGTCGTGTCGCCCATGCCGAAACCGATCTCCAGCACCTTGGGCGCATCGCGGCCGAACAACTCCGCGAGGTCGAGGGGAGTGCGGTCACCATCGACGATCGTGAGCCCGTACGCCGGCCAGATGTCGGTCATGGCGTCCGCGTGCCGGCTGCCCATCCGGCCACGCCGGGGATGAAACGTCCGGATCGGGCGCTCTGTCGTCTCACTCATCAGGCCGTCCACGATACGCAGCGCCGGCCGCCTGTCATCCGCCGCCGTGAGCAGGCCGGGATGCCGGGTGGGATCGGGATGCCGGGTGGGACCGGGATGCCGGGTGGGATCGGGACGCCGGGTGGGATCGGGACGCCGGGTGGGACCGGGACGCCGGGTGGGATCGGGACGCCGGGTGGGATCGGGACGCCGGGCGGGACCGGGACGCCGGGCGGGACCGGGACGCCGGGCGGGACCGGGACGCCGAGCGGGACCGGGATGCCGGGTGGGACCGGGACGCCCGAGCGCGACCGGGACGCCGAGCGGGACCGGGATGCCGGGTGGGACCGGGACGCCCGAGCGCGACCGGGACGCCGGGTGGGACCGGAACGCCGTGGGAACGAAGGTCGGGTGGTACCGGAAGGCCGAGCGGGACCGGGACGCCCGATGGGGCCGGAAGGCCGGGTGGAACCGGAAGGCCAGGTGGGACCGGAAGGCTAGGTGGGACCGGAAGGCCAGGTGGGACCGGAAGGCCAGGTGGGACCGGAAGGCCGGGTGGACCGGAAAGCCGAACGGGACCGGAAGGCCGAGGCCGGCACCCGAGCGACCGAGAACCGCCTGCGGGAGGCCGGGAACGACAGAACAGCCGGGAACGACAGAACGGCCGGCGCCGGGCCGGCCGTCCTCGCTACCCCGCGATCACCTCACCGGCTGGACACTCGGCTGGGAGCCCTGGTGGAACGGAGTCCGCGCCCCCGTGGCCAGGTTGACCATCATGACCCACGAACCATTGCGGTACGTGCCCGTGGCCACCCCGCGGTTCGCGTCCACGTACGCCAGCTCGCGGTCCTGGCTGGCCCCCACCGTGCGCTTCGCCCCGGTTGCCGTGTCGTATTCCACGACGTGCAGCGGCTGGTTCTCCGCGGCCGTCTCGCCCTGCTGGTACGCCGTCCAGGCCAGCTTCGCCCCGTCGGCGCGCCAGCTCGGGATCACCGCGAAGCCCGAGGTCTGCAGGCTGCCGCCGCCGTACGCCGCGACGGTCTTCTCGCCGCCGGTCGCCACCGTGCCCACCGTCAGGCAGGCGTCGTACGTCGACTCGCAGTCGCCGCCGCGGAAGGCGACCCGGGTGCCGTCGGGGGACCAGGCCACCGCGTCGTCGGTGCGGAGCCGGTCGTGGAGCGCGCTCGGCGTCCCGGCCTTCGCGGCGGGGGCGGGCTCGGCCGGCAGCGGCTCGTCGCGGCAGTACGCCGGGAAGACCACCGTGGGCGTGGCCCCGGCCGTGGTCGCCGAGATCTGGTAGACGCCCGGGCCGCCGGAGCAGGACAGCGAGGCGAACGCGATGCTGGTGCTGTCCGGGGACCAGGACGGGCCGGAGGCCGCGCGGGTGGTCAGCCGGCGCTGGCCGGTGCCGTCGGCCTTCATGGTCCACAGCTGACCGGCCTTGAGCAGAGCGATCGAGCGGCCGTTGGGGGAGAAGCGCGGCCGCGACCAGCCGCCGCCGGTGGTCAGCTTCGTCTCCGTCGCGCCCTTGCTCACCCACACGTCGCCGGCGCGGACGTAGGCGACCAGGCTCGGCATGGCCGGGGTGGCCGCGGCGGCGGGCGCCGTCTGGAAGAGCGCCCCCGCCGCGGCTCCAAGCACCGTCAGCGCGATGGTGCCTGCTGCTCGCGTCACAACCCGCATGTCCGAACGCCCCCCGACGTGTCGCCGTTCACCTACACCGGAGACATCGTCGCAACCGGGCTGCTCCTAAGAAGTTCCCGCGCCGAAACCTGGAGAAATACGGACCGTTCGGGCGGGTCGGGCGGCCGATCGGTCAGGCGGCGGTCGCGGCCCACATGGCGGTGAACGCGGCCGCCTCCCCGGCCAGCCAGCTCTCCACGTCGCCCGGGCGGGCTCCCGGGTCGATCCGGTGGGTGGTGCCGCGGCGCAGGTCGACCAGCACCGGCTCGGCGTTGGGCAGGATCTGGTCCATGTGGCGGGCCATCAGGTGCAGGGTCGCGGTGACGGCCTCCGGGGTGGGTGGCTGCTCGTCGAAGTGCAGCCGGACAGCCTCGCGCCGGCCGTCCTCGTACCGCAGGCCGAAGTGGGGGTTGATCTTGACCGCCAGCGGGCCGACCGAGGCGAGCGCGTCGCGGGTCTGCGCGAGGCCGACGCCCTCCGGGTCGCCCAGGGAGTGCAGGTAGGTCGTCGCCCCGGCGCTGACCGCCTCATAGAGCGGCTTCCACCGCGGCTTGACGAGGTCGACGACCCCGTTGAGGTAGCTGCCGCCGGTGCGGAACGCGATGTCGGCCTTGAGGGCCTTGACGAGCTGGCCGTGCGGGTTGAAGCCCGTGCGCCGCTCGCGCTGGCGGCGCAGTCCGCCGACGAAGGTGGCCTTCGCCGGCCCGGTGCGGGCGACGTAGCGGGTGAAACCGAGCATCGTCGCGTAGGGCGGGATCAGAGTGGTGGAACTGGTCGAAACGGGCGTCGTCAAGGTGATCTCCCCGCAGCTCAGCGCTTGTTTTAGTACACACATACTAATCGACGGGTACGACATTCCCCAAGCGCTGCGGTGACCGTGCGGGTGCGTTCCGTAATCACGACATACTGAAGCGATGGCCCTGCTCCGTGTTGACTTCTCGTCCGAGACTCTCGCGCTCGGCACCTCGATGACCGTCGTGCTGCCCGAGCGGGCGAGCACCCAGATCGGCATCACCGGTCACGACACCGACGCGCCGCCGCCGGTGCTCTATCTGCTGCACGGACTGACCGACGACGACACCGCCTGGACCCGCTACACCTCGATCGAGCGGTACGCCGCCGCCCGCGGCCTGGCCGTGGTCATGCCCCAGGTGCACCGCAGCTTCTACGCCGACGAGACGCACGGGTCCCGGTTCTTCACGTTCCTTTCCGAGGAGCTGCCGGCGGTGGTGTCGTCGTTCTTCCGGGTCTCGACCCGCCGCGAGGACACGTTCGTGGCCGGCCTGTCGATGGGCGGCTACGGCGCGCTGAAGTGGGCCCTGCGCGAGCCGCAACGCTTCGCCGCCGCGGCCAGCCTCTCCGGTGCTCTCGACGTGGCCGGCATGCAGCAGCACGACGACCGCCCGCACATCGTGGAGCTGCTCGGCCGGGTCTTCGACCGCCCGCTGGCCGGCACCGATGACGACCTGCTGCACCTGGTCGCCACCGCTGACCGCCGGGAACTGCCCCGGCTCATGCTGCGGTGCGGCACCGAGGACCATCTGCGCGCCGCCAACGAGCGCTTCGTGGCGGCCTGCCGCGAACACGGCGTCGACCTCGACGCCGCGTTCGGGCCGGGCGCGCACGAGTGGGGTTACTGGGACGCCGAGATCCAGACCGTGCTGGACTGGCTGCCCCTGAAGAACTAGGACAGCAGGACTAGGTCCGGATGGCGCCGGCCATCCGGGCCTGCTCCTCGAGGACCTCGTTCATCCGGGCCTGGACCGCGTCCATCTGCCCGATCGTGTCGCTGGTGGTCAGGATGCCGGCGGACACCGTACGGGCGCTGTTCTGGATCCCGGTGATCTGCTCGGCGACCCGCTGGGTGGCCTCGGCGGTCTCCCGGGCCAGGTCCTTGACCTCACCGGCCACCACCGCGAAGCCGCGGCCGACCTCACCGGCCCGGGCGGCCTCGATCGTCGCGTTGAGAGCGAGCAGATTGGTCTGGTCGGCGATCGAAGAAATGATCTTGATGACATCGCCGATGGCCGTGGAGGCGTTCCCCAGGGCCTCGACCTCGTGGGTCATGTCCGACGCGCGGTTGACCGCGTCCTGGGCCACCCGGGTGGCGTCGTCGCTGGCCGCGCGCAGCCGCGAGACGGTGTCCAGCAGGGCCCGGGCGCTCTCCTGGGCCGCCTCCGCCGCTCGCACGATGTCGAGCCGCTGCGACACCAGCTGCGCCACGTTGCGCAGGGCGGACGCCCGGGACTCCGACAGGTCGATGAACTCGCTGGTGAAGAAGTCCATCGTGCCGATGATGCGGCCGTGGCTCACGATCGGGAAGCAGACCCCCGAGCGCACCCCGGCGCGCTGCGCGGCCGGCGCCCGGACGCAGTCGGTGAGCTCGCCGATGTCGCGGACGAAGACCAGGTCCTTGGCGCGCCAGGCCCGGCCGGACAGGCCGACGCCCTCGGCGAAGGTCGCGGCCAGGGTCACCTTGCGGAACTCGTCGCCGGCCGAGCCGGACTCGACCTGGAAGCGCAGCACGTGCTGCTCGTCGTCGACCTGCCAGTACGACCCGTACGCCCAGCCGAACGACGTGCGCACCGAGTCCAGCGCGATCCGCAGGGCCGACGATGAGTCGGTCGCCTCGCCCAGGGCGGTGACCACGTTGGTCACCGCGAATTGGTCGTCGGCGATCTGGCGCAGCTCGGCGGCGGCGACGGCGGTGAACCGGGCCTGCTCGGCGATCCGGGCGATCGACGCCCACTTCTCGCTGCGCGGCCCGTCGATGTAGAGCGGCTCGGCCGAGTAGTACTCCAGCACCGCGACCTGCTGATTGCGGTGCATGACAGGGATCACCACCGCGGCGGCCATGCCGGCCCGGCTCGCCGCCTGGCAGCGCAGGCAGTCGGCGCACTCGGCCATCGAGCCCAGGTACACGAACTGCTTCGTGCGCCAGGCCTTGCCGACCAGGCCGACGTCGGCCGGTACCGGCCCGGAGGGCACGGCGGACTGCAGCTCGCGGGTGATCGGGCCGGTCTCGTACTCGATGTGGACGTTGCCCTTGCCGTCGGGCAGCCAGACCGCGCCGTAGCTGAAGTTGTGCGACTGGACCGTGCTATCCACCGTGATCCGCCAGGTCGACGCCAGATCCTGGGCCCGCTCGAGATCCGTGATCAGCTTCTCGAGGCTCTCGACGTCACGAGGGACCGGGCGCAGCGCCGGTCCGTCCGACCGCCGCGTGAGAAATGGTGCCACCACGAAACCCCCATGCCTGCCCGTCGCCGTTCGATGCACCTCACATCATCAGACAGTTCGGGCGGGCCGGGGTGGGATTGGGGAAGCCGGTGCGGGCTCAGCCCTGGTCGTTGTCGCGGCTCTGCTCGGCCAGGAAGCGCTCGAGCTCGGCGCCGAGCTCCTCGGCGGTCGGCAGCGGCCCGCTCGACTCGGCCAGCAGGTTGCCCTGCCGTCCGCGCAGGAACGCGTCGTACTGCTCCTCCAGCGACAGCACCAGCCGGCTGGCCTGCTCGTCGTCGGCGACCTGCTTGTCGACCTCCTGGCGGACGACCAGGGCGGCCTCGCGGAGCCGGCCGGTGGGCAGGGCCAGCCCGGTGGTCCGGGAGACGGAGTCCAGCAGCAGCTCGGCGGCGGCCGGGTACGTGGTCTGGGCCAGGTAGTGCGGCACGTGGGCGGCGTACCCCATGGCGTCGTGCCCGGACTCGCCCAGCCGGAACTCCAGCAGGTTGCCGACGCTCGCCGGGACCTGGACGCGCTGCAACCAGGACTCGCGGTCGCCGAGCAGGCGCTGGTCGGTGGCGTGCGCGGTGACGCTCACCGGGCGGGTGTGCGGCACGGCCATCGGGATGGCGTTGAGGCCGACGGTCAGGTTGACCCCGAAGCGCTCGATGAGGCCGGTCACGGCGGCGATGAAGCGTTCCCACTGCAGGTCCGGCTCGGGCCCGGCGAGCAGCAGGAACGGGGTGCCCAGCTGGTCGCGTACGAGGTGCAGGGCCAGGCTCGGCTCCTCGTAGCTCTCCCAGTGGTCCTCGACGAAGATCATGGAGGGCCGGCGGGACCGGTAGTCGAGCAACTGGTCGATGTCGAAGGTCGCCAGGACCTGGGTGTCCAGGTGCTCCAGCAGATGTTCGCGGGAGAGCTGGATCGCGCTCCCGGCGTCGACGAACCCGGTCAGCGCCTGCACGAGCACCGGCTCGTCCAGGTCGGGCAGGTCGTCGGCCAACTCGTAGAGCCCTTGTGGGTCGAGCACGCTGCGGACCTCCTCGAGATGCGCCCGCGGGGGCGGGCCATGTGGTGGGAACACCGGGCCGCGCGTGTTCATTCCTGCTCCCGCGCGCGAGGATCGGTGCATGTCTGATCTTTCCCTACGGCCGATGGTGCCCGGTGACGCGGCGGCCGTGCTGGCGATCTACCAGGCGGCGCTCGACGGCGGCGACGCCAGCTTCGAGACGACGGCGCCGGACTGGGCCGCCTTCGACGCGGGCCGGCTGGCGGATCATCGCTGGGTCGCCGAGGCCGGCGGCACCGTCCTGGGCTGGGTCGCTGTCACCAGGGTCTCACCCCGCCCGGTGTACGCGGGAGTTGTCGAGCACAGCGTCTACGTCGACGCCGCGGCCCAGGGCCGGGGTGTGGGACGGGCGCTGTTGCAGCGGTTGTTCACCTCGACGGAGGCGGCCGGCATCTGGACCATCCAGTCCGGCATCTTCCCGGAGAACGAGGCCAGCCTGGCGCTGCACCGGCGTACCGGGTTCCGGGTGATCGGCACCCGGGAGCGGGTCGGCCGGCACCACGGCCGCTGGCGGGACGTGGTGCTGCTGGAACGGCGCAGCCCGGTGGTGGTGTGAATGGCTCAGACGGCGAGCACCCGGGCGGCCTCGAGGTGGTCGGTGACCTGCTGCGGGGACAGCGGGCGGGAGAAGTGGTAGCCCTGCGCGAAGCGGTAGCCGAGCCGGTACAGCGTCTCCGCCTGCTCGGCCGTCTCCACGCCCTCGGCGATGGCCTGCAGGTGCAGCCCGTTGGTGATCTGGATCATGGCGGTGGCGATCACCGCCTCCTCCGAGCGCCCGCCGATGCCGTCCACGAAGGACTTGTCGACCTTGAGTGTGTCGGCCGGGCAGGTACGCAGCAGCCCGAGCGACGAGTGCCCGGTGCCGAAGTCGTCCAGCGCCACCTTGACCCCGAGCGTGACCAGGCTCTGCAACGTGTCCAGGGCCACGCCGCCGTCGAAGACCGCGGTCTCGGTGACCTCGACGACCAGCTTCTCCGGGTCGAAGCCGCTGTCCGCGAGCGCCGCCCGTACGTCCGCGGCGAAACCCGGTTCCCGCAGCTGCCGGGCCGACACGTTGACGCCGATCTCTCCGGGCGCGCCCGATCCGAAGACGTCCTGCCACTCGGCGGCCTGGCGCAGCGCGGTCCGCAGGATCCAGTCGCCCAGCGGCACGATCAGGCCGGTGCGCTCGGCGATCGGGATGAACACGTCCGGGCCGACGAAGCCGCGCTCGGGGTGCTTCCAGCGGATCAGCGTCTCCAGTGACGTCCACTCGCCGTCGGGCAGCGAGACGATCGGCTGGTAGACCAGCGTGAAGTCGCCGTTGTCCAGCGCCTGACGCAGTTCGGCGCCGAGCTGGGCGTCGGCCGCCTGGTCCTGCTCGAGGCGGGCGTCGTAGACCGCGTGCCGGCCCTTGCCGCGCTCCTTGGCGGCGTACATCGCCAGGTCGGCGCGGCGCAGCAGCTCCTGCGGGCTGGCCTCCGGCCACACCTCGGCGAGCCCGATGCTGGCCTTGACCAGCAGGTCGTAGCCGAGCGCGTGCACCGGGCGGGTCAGCGACTCGGCGATGCGGTCCAGCACCTCGGTCGCCTCGGCCAGGCGCAGCCCGCGCAGCAGCAGCCCGAACTCGTCGCCGCCGAGGCGGGCCACCACGTCGTCCTCGCGGACCGCTTCGCGCAGCCGCTGGGCGACGACGACCAGCAGAGCGTCGCCGACGGCGTGACCGAGCCGGTCGTTGATCGCCTTGAAGTCGTCGAGGTCGATCAGGGCCAGGCTGAGGGTGTCGCTCGCCCCGGCCTCGGTGTCGGCCAGCGCCGCGCGGGTCTGCTGCTCGAACAACGTGCGGTTGGCCAGGTCGGTGAGGGCGTCGTGGGTGGCGCGGTGGGTGAGCCGGCGCTGGTAGCCGTTGAGCTCGACCAGGTTGGCGTCCACCCGGCCGAGCAGCCGGCCGTTCTCGGACAGCGCGTTGACCTGGCGCAGCACGACCAGCGCGGTCAGCAGCACCGCGGCCAGCGCGACGATGAGCACGGCACCGCCGGCCTGGCTGCTGACGGTCAGCAGGAGAGCGTCGGTGGCCGCGACGGCCAGGTAGGGCACCACGCTGAAAGGCCGGCGGCGGCGCTCGGGCTGCGGGACCCCGGCGGCCCGGCGCTGCCGGTCGGCGGCGAACGCCACGAACAGCAGCGTCGCCGGCACGAACATCTGCGATCCGCTCAGGCCCGGGTGCAGGTCGAACAGCAGCGGGAACAGCCCGCCGCCGACGGCGCCGACCGCCGCGGCGGCCGCGAGCAGCCGCAGGGCGATCCGGTCCACGCCACCGAAACCGCTGAGCGCGACCTTGACGAAGGCCAGCGAGCCGACCAGGCCCAGGGCCATCAGCATGATCACCGGCACGGCGGCC
The DNA here is from genome assembly GCF_055586185.1 of Actinoplanes sp. NPDC051405. NCBI lineage: Bacteria > Bacillati > Actinomycetota > Actinomycetes > Micromonosporales > Micromonosporaceae > Actinoplanes > Actinoplanes sp. NPDC051405. Next base: position 138,195 of record NZ_JBVJIR010000021.1, on the reverse strand, counting down.
GGCCCCTCGGCGTCCCAGGCGTTGACCACCTGGAGCAGCATGTACCAGGAGAAGATGCCGACCGTGATGCTGATCGTCGCGGCGTCGAGCAGGAAGCGGACCATGATCCGGTCCTTGCTCTCCCGCTTGGCCATCGGCAGCCGCAGCAGGGCCCAGAGCAGCACCAGCATGGCCAGCGCGTAGCAGATCGAAGTCGGCACGTCGTGCTGCTGGTCCAGCCGGCCGGGGTTCAGCACGGTGTAGCGGGCATCGCCGGCCACGCCCAGCACGATCAGGACGCAGACCACCGCCAGCGAGCGCCACACGCGCCGGGTCACCCGGTCCAGCCCGGGGGTGAAGGCGGTACGCCAGCAGGCCCAGCCCGCGATCGCGGTACCGATCATGGCGGGCATCCAGCCCCACACCACCTGGCTGCGCTGCGCGGCGAAGTTCGCCACGAAGACGCCGATCGACACGACCAGTACGGCGACAGCCGTGATCAGCATCGGCGTCGGCCGCAGCCGTTCCACCTGCCGTTCCTCGCCCGTCGTCATGCGTGCGTCGTCCTTCCGCCGCGAATGCGTGCCTGCGCAGCCCTCATCGGTCGCCCGGTGGACGGGATGAGCCAAAACCAGGGGCGGCGAGCGTCACCGGACGGATGCACAGCGTGGGATCCGGCCAACCGTTGCCGTGCACGTGCAGCTGCACGGCACAATGGAACGAGATCCCGCTCTCGACCCCTCGGAGTGCTCTGGTGACCGATCCCGCCGTACCCGCCCTCCCGACGCCGCCGAACGCCTCTGACCAGGGCCCGGACCCGGCCGGCCCACCCGGGACGCTGTGGGCCCGGATGAAGGCCGACCCGCAGTACGCCCCGGAGCACCTCGCCCTCGAGGCGGTCCGCCGGCTCGGCCCCGAGGCACAGCGCTGGGCCGAGCGGGCCCGCTCGGAACAGCCCGGCCTCACCCCGGACGAGCTGGCCCAGCAAGTGGTCCGGCGGTTCACCAACCACGCGCGGCTCTCCGGTGCCGTCTCCGGTGCCACCGGCCTGCCCGGCGCGGTCGTCGACGTGGGCGTGCTGGCCTGGACGCAGGCGCGGATGGTGCTGCACATGGCCGCCGCGTACGGCGTCGACCCGACGGGTCAGGACCGCGCCACCGACCTGTTGGTGCTGCAACGGGTGCACAAGGCCGCCGAGGCCGCCCGGCTGGCGCTCGGAGTGGCGGCGGGCCGGGAACGCGCCAGCCGGCTCTTCGCGACCAGTTCCGGCCAGCCGCTGTCCGGGGTGATGGTCAAGCTCGGCGTCAAGCTGGCCCAGATGGCCGGTGTCCGGGCGGCCCGGCGGATGGCCGCCAAGGTCATCCCGGGCGCGGCTGTCGTGCTCGGCACCTGGGCGAACTCCGCCGCGACCAAGGACCTGGCCCAGCGCACCACGGAGCTCTACCGCCGTTCCTAAAGTCGGCGTGAACGTGGTCGATGAGTGCTCCTGTGAAGGACAGGGACACGAACTCCGGGGGCCGCTTGCCGTTGCGCAAGCGGTGGCTCCTGCTGTTGGTGACCCCGCTGGTGCTCACCGGTTGCAGCCTGTTCACCGCGCCCAGCGCCACGAAGAGCGGTGGCACGGACATCACCTCCGAGGTGACCGGCAGTGACCAGTGGCTCGTCGTGGCCCAGGGCAGCGCCACGCCGACCCCGCGGCCGAGCAGCGGCGTCTCGCCGGCCCCGACCGCGACCACCAGCGGCTTCCTGCCGTTGCCCCCGGTGGTGCGGCCCACCCCGTCGGCCACCTGTGCCCGGGACACCCCGCACTTCAACAAGATCAACGCGCTGGCCGTCACGACCGGCCCCACCTCGGCCACGGTGAACTGGTACAACGTCGGCGGCTACAACATCGTCGAGTTCCGGGTCACCGGGATCAGCCAGGACCTGGTACTCGGCACGCAGCGTGACATCGGCTTCGTGAGGGTCAAGCCGGGCAACCCGTGCGGCTTCCTGAGCGCCACGGTGTCCGGCCTCGACCGCAGGACCGGCTATGTCTTCACGGTCGACGCGGTGGTGACCCGCCGCAGTGGCGACGGCACCCACGCCGCGACGGTCTTCCGCTCGTCGGTGGTCTACACCAAGTAGCGTCGCCGTCTACTCAAGTAGGGTCGCCGTCTACACCAAGTAGTCGGCCAGCGTGCGCTCCGGGCGGTAGCCCAGCGCCCGGGCCCGGCCCAGCTCCAGGACCATCCCGTCGGTGAGCTGATCGACGGCGTAGCGGGTCAGGGTCGGTGACACCGCGGCCAGCGCCCGGACCGGCCCGGCCGGCACGTGCCGCACCGGCACGCGCAGGGCCCGGGCGAAAACCTCGTCGCGCCGGTACGGCCGCTCGTCGGCGATGTTGTAGACGCCGCCGGGCCACTCCACCGCCGCCAGGCACGCAGCCGCCAGGTTCTCCACCGCGGTGAGGCTCATCGCCACGTCCGGCCCCGGCAGCCACGCGCGGCCCCCGCGCACCACCCGGCGCAGCCGTGGCACCAGATGCCGGTCGCCGTCGCCGTAGACCGCCCGTGGGCGCAGTACCACCGCGCCGGCGGCCAGGGCGAGTCGTTCCCCGGCTGCCTTGGTCCGCCCGTACACACCCCGGTGCCCGTCGACGGGATGATCCTCGGACACGGGCGTCCGGTACGGGCCCGGGCGGTAGACACTGGCGCTGCTCACCCAGACCACGGGACGGCCGTCCGCCGCTCGCAGCAGCCGCGCGGTCCCGTCCACGTTCACGGCCCGGAACGCCGCCTCGGTCCGGCGCCCCGGCCGGGGATCACCGACGGCGGCGGCCAGGTGGACCACGGCGTCGGCGCCGGTCACGTCGGGCAGTTCCCGGGCGGCATCCCAGGGAACGTGGCGACCCACCGGACCGGGGCGGCGGCCCAGGCAGAGCACGTCGTGCCCGTGGGCCGCGGCGAGGCGGGCGACGGCTGCGCCACAGAAGCCGGACGCGCCGGTGACAGCTAGCCGCATGTCGCCCGTACCGTCAAGGAACGCCAGCCCGGCAGCGCCGCGCGCCGATCGGGCCGGGCCCGGACCACCACCGGGCGCAGCGGGGCCAGCGCCTGGAGCAGGTCGGTGAGCTGGGTGCGGGCCAGCCGGGCGCCGGGGCAGGCGTGCGGGCCGACGCCGAAGACGAGCTGGGCGATGTGCGCCGGGGCGGGCGAGCCCGGGTCGGGGTCGAGGTGGTGGGCGCCGACGGCGTGCCGGGCGATGAGCAGCATCCGGTCGCCGGCGTGGACCGGGCAGCCACCGGAGGTCGTCGGCAGGCGACCGGGCGCGGCGGCGACGCGGGGCAGCAACGGGGTCGGAGCGGTGACCCGCAGCAGCTCGGAGGCCAGGGCGGGGCTGCCGGCGTACCCCCAGAGGTCGGCGTCCGCGGCCCAGGCCGCGGCCCGCGGCAGTGCGGCGACCGTCGTGTTGACCGCGGCCACCGCCAGCATCACGGCCAGGCCGGCCTCGGGCCCGCCGCCCGGCGCGACCAGCGCGGACAGCCGGTCGGTCGCCGCCCGGGCCCGGGTCAGAGCCCGGCGCCGACCCGGACCCGGCAGGTGCGAGCGGGCTGCCGTCGCCGCCGCCTCGCGGGCCGCCGCGGCCAGCGCGGGGCCGTCCACCTCCAGGCCGAGCAGCGCCGCCGCGGTCGTGCCGGCCAGTTCCGTGACCACCGGTACGAGATCAACGGTCTCGCCGTCCGTCAGCGGCTTGAGCCCGCGGTCGAGCACCTCCGTCCAGATCGGGCGCAGCCGGGCCACCGCGGCCGCTCCCAGCGCGTCGGCCGTGCCCCGCCGGGCCTGCCGGTGATCGTCGCCGTGCTGGTCGAACAGCAGGTCACCACCGGTGAGCCGGCCCGCGGCCCCGCCGGTCGTGCCCTCGGCGGTACGGTCCAGCGGGATCCGGGTCAGCCCGGCCGTGTACGCCTCGGCGTCGTTGATCAGCAGCGTGCCGCCGAGCCGCAGCACCGGCCGCAGCCGTCCCGCGGCGAGCAGCGCGAACAGCATCGGATGGCTGCCGAGGTAGACCAGCCGGTCCCGGGAACGAGCCCTCATCGCACGTGCACCGCGGCCGGGGCGGGCCGGTACCGCCGGTCCCAGTGCCACAGCAGGGTGCGGCGGGCACCCCACGCCCGCAGCCGGCGCAGGCTCGACTCGACGACGAGCTGTTCGGCCCGCACCACCCGCGCACTGTGCCGACGGGCCCGGTTGAGCATCGTCACGTCCTCCGCGCCGTCGCCGAGGGCCTCCCGCGGGGTGCCGCCGCAACGCTCGTAGAGCTCCGCGGTGATCGCCACGTTGTGCCCGTGCACCAGCACGAACGGGCACCGGTAGGCCGGGGAGCGGTGCCGCCACCGGCCGTATCGGGCGGCCAGCCGGACGACGGCGGGATAGAGGTGCCGTTCGGCGAGGCTCGGCCCCTCGTCGCGGCGCGGCACACTGCGCCCGCACACCAGGTCGGCCTCGTCGAGCAGCAGCCGGGCGGTCGCCACCCACTCCCGGGCCGGCAGACAGTCGGCGTCGGTGCGCAGCAGCCGGTTCGCACCACCGGCGATGGCATGCCGGAAACCGGTGTCGGCGGCCGTGCCCGCACCCGGCTCGGGCTCGTGCAGGACCACCACGTCACCGGGATGGGCCGCGGCGATCGCGGCCGTGCCGTCGGTCGAGCCGTTGTCCACCACGACCAGGGTGAAGTCCTGATCGGACTGGGCGGCCAGCGCCGCCAGCAACCCCGGCAGCAGCACGGCCTCGTTGTACGCCGGCACGATCACCGCGAGGTCCCTCATGCGCCGGCCGCCAGCCGGGCCGCCGCCGCGCGGTCGGGCTTACGGGACCGCCCGGCCAGCGGCACCTCGGCGAGCACGACCGCGTCCGGCCGGGCCGAACCCATCCGGGCCAGCGGCTCTCGCAAAGCGGCCCGGACGGCCTCCGGCGCGGCACCGGCCGCGGGCTGCACCACGGCCACGACCCGTTCGTCGCCGTCGCCGGCCGGTACGCCCACGATCACGGCCAGCTCGACGCCGGGGACGTGCAGCGCGGGCTCGTACAGGCCGGGATAGATGTTCTCGGCGCCGCGCAGGATCATGTCCTTGCACCGGCCGCCGAGCACCACCGTGCGGCCGTCGAGCCGGCCGATGTCCCCGGTCGCCACCCACTGCTGCGACGGCTCGCCGAGACAGCGGTCCGCCGCGTTGGCCCCGGCGAGCAGCAGCTGACCGTCGTCGTCGACCCGGGCGCGTACCCCCGGGAGCAGCTCACCCACGAGATCACCCGGCCCGGTGAAGGCGGCTTTGGTGGCGCTCTCCACCGCGGCGGCCGGGAAGACCTCGGTGAGGGCGTACACGCCCCAGGCCTGCTCCGCGCCCGCCCGCCGGACCGCGGCCAGCAGCCCGGCGCTGACCGGCGCCGATCCGCTGTAGACCCGCCCGGTGAACCGGGCGCCGGCCGCCAGAGCAGCCCGTAGCCGCGGCGGCGTCAGATAGGTGGCCTGCGGCGCGAGCCGCGCGAGCTGTCGCGCCAATGTCTTCGGCCGGTGCGCCGGCAACGCCACGGGCGCGCCGCCGGCCAGCGACGGGACCAGCACGAAGAAGGTGCCACCCAGCACCGGCCGGCCGGGCACGGGAAGGACCAGGTCGCGGACCGCCCGCATGCCCGCGGAAACGCTCGCGCGGGTGTGCACGACCGCGCGCGGCCGGTTGGTCGTGCCCGAGGTGAAGACCACCACCGCGTCGCCGTCGCCGTCGAAGCCCGCCGGGGCCGGTCCGCTCGCCGGGGCCAGGCCGGGTGCGGTGCCGGGTAGCCGCCGCCCGACGGTGACCGTGGGCGCCAGCGCGGCCAGTTCGGGCAGGGCCAGGTGGGCCCGGCGGGCCAGGGGAGCGGCCCAGCCGGCGACCGCCTGCGCGGCCGCGTCGGCCAGCACCAGCCGCGGCGCGGCCAGCCGCAGCCGGGACAGCAGCACCTCCGGGCCGGCGGTCGGGTCCAGCACCGCGATCCGCAGACCCAGGTGGTACGCCGCCAGCAGCACCGCCAAGGACTGTGGCCCCGGGCGCACGGCGATGCCGACGGTGTCCCCGGCCACCAGCCCGCGCGCGTGCAGGGCGGCGGCGTACCCGCTGGTCAGCCGGGACAGGTCGGCGCGGGTGGCCCGGACCACGGGCTGTCCGGTGCGCCGCGCGCCGAGCACGGCCGGCCGGGTGTCGTCGTCACGCAGGCCCGCGATGAGCTCGCCGAGCATCAGCGGGGATCCGCCGTGAGCGCGCCGCTGCCGCGGTCGAGATACCACTTGGCGGTGCCGACGATCCCGTACGCGGCCAGCCGGCGGGTGGAATTCTCCACCACCATCGTGCGGCTGTGCCGGATCGCCGTGGTGCTGCGGCGGACCCGGTTGAGGAAGGTGCGGTCGGTGGGGGACGGGCGCCGCGGCATGCCGCCGCAGGCCTCGTAGAGCGTCGCGGTGATGGCCATGTTGTTGCCCGCGTGCATCCGGTAGGGCGCCCGGTAGCCGTCCGCGCGGTGCGCCGGCCGCAGCCGCCCGAAGGCCGCCGCGAGCGCCACCAGCAGCCGGAAGAGCGCCCGCCCGGCCGGGCCGTGCTCGTCGCGGCGCGCGGTGATCCGCCCGCACATCAGCCCGGCGCCGCCGGTCAGCCCGGCCCGGGCCGCCGCCAGCCAGCCGGGCCGGGGCAGGCAGTCCGCATCCGTACGGGCGAGCATGGTGGCCCCGGCCGCGATCGCGTGCCGGAAACCGGTGTCGACCGCGCAGCCGACGCCCTTCTCCGGCTCCACGAGCACATGCACGGGGAACGGCGCGACGAAAGCGCGCGCGATGGCCGCCGTGTCGTCGGTCGAGCCGTTGTCCACCACCAGCAGCTCGAAGCCGGTGTCGGTCTGCGCGGCCAGCGCCGCCAGGGTCTGACCGATCCGCCCGGCCTCGTTGTACGCCGGGACGATCACCCACAGCGCGGTCACGACACCTCCCAGATCATGGTCATCAGGCTCACGCCGCCACCCAGCCCGACCAGCAGCACCTTGTCGCCGGTGCGCAGCGCGGGACGCACCCGGTCGAGCTGGACGCCCAGCGTGGCGCTGGCCATGTTGCCCAGCTCCGGCACGGTCACCTCGAGCTTGTCCACCGGCACGCCGGCCACCTCCACGAACCGCTGAAGGTAGGGCAGCGTCACCTGGTGCACCAGCACCCGGGCGTAGTCGTCCCAGCCCAGGCCGGTGCGGTGGTGGACGCGTTCGACCAGGCCGAGGCCGATCTTCTCGAAGACGCCGCGCAGCTTGTGCCCGTCGCCGGTGAAGTAGGTGTGCTCGTCACCGCGCGGATGCCGCGAGCCGCCGCCGAAGATGCCGCCGACCGCCCAGTGCTGCGAGTGCGTCTCGGCGTCCACGTCCAGGATGCCGCCGGTGGCCACCGGCTCGACCAGCACCGCCGCCCCGGCGTCGCCGAAGGTGTAACCCGCGAACGCCTGCCGGGCCTGGCGCATGCCGTCCAGCCGGGGTCGCATCGCGCGGGTCGGGGTCTCGCCGGTCACCACCAGCGCCCGGCGGGCCCGCCCGGCCAGGATCATCGAACGGGCCAGGTCGATGCCGTTGAGGAAGCTGTTGCAGGCGTTGGTCACGTCCAGGGCGTGCGCCCGGCCACCCAGCGCCGCCTGCACGACGTGCGCGGTCGCCGGCTCGACCATGTCCCGGGTCGCCGAGGCGAACAGCAGCAGGTCCACGTCCAGCGCGTCCAGGCCGGCCTGTTCGAGAACCTGCCGGCCGGCGGCCACGGCCAGGTCGGAGGCGTACTCGCCGTCGGCGGCGACCCGGCGGGTGGTGATGCCGGTGGCCTGTGCGAACATCCCGGCCGGCAACGGCAGGCCGCCGCCCACCCTCTCCTGCAGTTCGTCGGTCGTCATCCGCTGCTCGGGCAGGCAGCTGGCCACGGCGGTGATACCCACGCGGGGAACGGTCGTCGTCATGGGCGCCAGCCTTCAGCAGTGCCGGGGTCCGCGGCGTGAGTAGAACGGCTCATTCTTCCTAGGCCCGGCGACCAGGACCAGGGTCGAGGAGCGTGGGAGGCGCCACAGGGCGTCGCGGGCGGACTTCTCTAAGCTTCCGGGCATGGAACCCATCGTCGACACGGTCGTGCTCGTGGCGATCTCCGTGCTCGGCGCGGCGCTCGCCCGGCGGCTCGGCTTCATCGCGCCCCTGGTCCTGCTGGTGGCGGGCCTCGGCCTGTCCTTCGTCCCCGGCCTGCCGGAGGTGGAGATCGAGCCGGAGCTGGTGCTGATCGGCATCCTGCCGCCCCTGCTCTACGTCGCCGCGCTGCAGACCAACGTGGTCGCCTTCCGCCGCGCCCTGCGCCCGATCCTGCTGCTCGCGGTCGGGCTGGTCGTGCTGACCGCGTTCGTCGTCGGCTTCGTCGTGCACGCGCTGCTGCCCGAGGTGCCGCTGTCCGCGTGCATCGCGCTCGGGGCGGTGGTGGCGCCGCCCGACGCGGTCTCGGCGACGGCGATCGCCCGCCGCATCGGCCTGCCCCGCCGGGTGGTCACCATCCTCGAGGGCGAGAGCCTGCTCAACGACGCGTCGGCGCTGGTGCTCGTACGGATCTCGGTCGGCGCACTGCTCGGCTCGGCCGTCGGCTTCTGGGAGATCGCCGGCGAGGTCGCGCTGAAGGCGGGCGGCGGGGTGCTGATCGGCTTCGCGGCCGCGATGGGCGCCGCCTGGCTGCACAAGCGGATCGAGGACTCGCTGCTCGACGACGCGGTGTCGCTGCTCACCCCGTTCGTCGTGGTGATCGTGGCCGAGCGGCTGCACACCTCCAGCATCGTGGCGGTCGTCGTGGCCGGGCTCTACCTGGGGCACCGGATCCCGTACCTGCTGTCGGCGACCTCCCGGCTGCAGATGGACGCGGTCTGGCGGCTGATCACGTTCCTGCTCGAAGGGGTGGTCTTCCTGCTGGTCGGTCTGCAGATCCGCGACCTGATCAGCCGGATCGAACGCGACCTGGCCACCACGGTGACGGTCACCGCCGCGGTGTTCGTCACCCTGGTGCTGGTCCGGTTCGCCTGGATGTATCCGGCCACGTACCTGGCGCGGCTGATCCCCCGGGTCCGGGCCCGGGAGGAACGCCCGCCGCCGAGCGTGCCCACGGTGATCGCCTGGGCCGGCATGCGCGGCGTGGTCACCCTGGCCGCGGCGCTGACTCTGCCGCTCAACAAGGACGTGCCCAACGCCGACTACCCACGCGAGCTGTTCGTCTTCGTGGCCTTCGCGATCATCGTGCTCACCCTGCTGATCCAGGGTCCCACCCTGCCGGTGCTGGCCCGGCGCCTCGGCGTCAAGGAGGACACCAGCGCCGAGGATGCCCTGGCCGAGGCGGCTGTGCAGCACGCGGCGAGCCGCGCGGCGCTGGAACGGCTGGAGGCCGCGGCCGACGGCGCACCGCGGTCCGTCGTCGACCGGCTGCGGGCGCTGACCGACAGCCGGGCCAACAGCGCCTGGGAACGGCTGGGCAATCAGACGCAGGAGACCCCGTCGGCGGCGTACGGTCGGCTGCGTCGGGAGATGATTACCGCTGAGCGCCATGTCTTCAAGATCGCCCGCAACGAGGGGCGCATCTCCGAGGAGGTGCTCACCCGCGCCCAGCGCGACCTCGACCTGGAAGAGTCCCAGCTGAACCGGAGTGACGATTGACCTGCCAGCACCTGAAGGAAGCCGGGGAACCGACACCGCAGGCGCCGTACGAGGGCGGTTGCCCCGAGTGCGTGGCCGACGGCCACCACGACTGGGTGCACCTGCGCCTCTGCCTGGACTGCGGCTACGTGGCCTGCTGCGACTCGTCGCCGCGCCGGCACATGTCCGCCCACTACGAAATGGATGGCCACCCGGTGATGCGCTCCTACGAGCCGGGCGAGAACTGGAAGTGGTGCTTCGTCGATGACCTGCTAGGCGCCTGATGCGCACCCTGTTCGTGGGCGCCGGCGCCACCGGGGGCTACTTCGGCGGCCGGCTGGCCGAGGCGGGCCGGGACGTCACGTTCCTGGTCCGCCCGGCCCGCGCGGCCGCGCTGGCCGGGCGCGGGCTGCGGATCCACTCGCCGGCCGGGGACAGCACCATCCCGGTCAGGACGGTCACGGCGGGGGAGATCGACGGCCCCTACGACCTGATCGTGCTCGCCGTGAAGAGCTACGGCCTGGACGGGGCCCTGAACGATCTGAAACCGGCGGTGGGACCGGAGACGGTGATCGTCCCACTGCTCAACGGCATGCGGCACATCGACGCGCTGACCGCGGCGTTCGGACCCGGCCACGTGTACGGCGGCGTGTGCATGATCGCCGGCACGCTGACCGACGAGGGCGACGTGGTGCAGCTCACCGGGTTGCAGCGGCTCGCGTACGGCCCGCTGGACGGCGGCCCGGACCCACGCCTGGCGGCGGTGACCGAAGCGTTGTCGGGGGCGGAGTTCGACTCCGAGGGCACGACGACGATCACCCAGCAGATGTGGGAGAAGTGGCTGTTCCTGGCCAGCCTCGGGGTGGTGACGACGCTGATGCGCAGCCCGGTGGGCGAGGTGCTGGCGGCGCCGGGCGGCCCGGCCTTCACCGACCGGGTGATCGCCGAGGCGGTCGCCATCGTGACGGCGGCGGGCCACCCGCCGCGCGAGCAGGCACTGACGTTCCTGCGCGGCAGCATCACCAATGCCCGCAAGGTCCCGACAACCTCGTCGATGTACCGCGACATGCAGGCGGGCCGGCCGGTTGAAGCCGACGCGATCGTGGGAGACCTGGTCGCCCACGCGGAGCGGCTGGGCGTGGACGCACCGTTGTACGCGGCGGCGTACACGAATCTGTCGGTCTACTCCCGCGGCCGGACCGGCTGACCGCAGCCGTATGCTTCGCAGTCCTTGATCGGAAAGGACCGCCGTGTACGACCCGCCGCAGCCCTCGTGGGGCGCGCCGCCTCCTGGATACCAGGGCTCGACCGCCATTGCCGTGACGGCCCGCTACTCGTGGCTGACCTTCATGCTGGGCCTGTTCAAGCCGTACCTGGCGATCAACGGTCAGCCGGTCCCCGCCCGCTGGGGGCGAACCGTCGTGCCGGTGCCGCCCGGTCAGCACCACGTCCACATGCACGTGCCGTATCTGCTGCCGTCGCGGATCGGCACCGCCGACACGGTGGTGCCGGTCCATCCCGGCCAGGTGGCCGAGGTGGAGTACCGCGCACCGGCGATCGCCCTGCTCGACGGCGCGATCGGACCGGCGCCGCAGAAGTACCGAGGCCTGCCGGCGGCGATCGCGCTCGTGGTGGTGCCGCTGGTCCTGCTGCTGTGCGTGTGCGGCGGCCTCGGTGTGGCGGCGCTGCTCGACAACGCGGAATCCGACACCCCGGTGGCGCGGCCCACCGCCGTTTCGCCGATCCCGGCCCGGCCGACGGAACCTGCTCCGGGCGCGACGGAGGCGGTCCCGTCGAGCAAGCCCACCCTGCGGTCGGCACCGGTCCGCAAGCTGGTCGGTCCGGCCTACGCCGCCGGGGACGACACGTACACGATGGCGTTCAACGGGTGGCCTTTCGCGTTCCGCACGCCCGGCACCTGGGGGTGCGTGGCCGGCCGCATCAGCATCCCGGACGCGCAGGCCCGGGTGTGCATCGACGAGGGGAACCCGGGAAGCGGACAACGGCTGCAGATCATGCTGCGGCCGTGCCCGGCGCCCTGCGGTCCGGCGGAGCGGGACCGGCTCACCACGGAGTGGTTCGACCCGGGTGCGAAGGGCCGGGCCTACGACGAGAGCACCTGGTACGTGGAGACGCCGACGGATGCCAAGGGGCGGTACACCCTCGACATGAGCCACTTCTTCACGACCTCCGGCGGGGCGTGGCAGGTGGGGGTGGGAGCGTTCGCCCCGCCGGAGAAGAAGACGGTCGTTCAGAAGATCTTCAACGATGTGCTGAGCCAGACGGCCTGATGGTCGTCAGCTGGGCAGCAGGCTGCGCTCTCCACCGTGGACAGCCACCACAGTCCCGTTGACGTAGCTGCTGAACGGCCCGACCAGGAACAGCACGACATCCGCGATCTCCTCGGGGTCGCCGATCCGGCCGCGCGCGGTCACCTGATCCATCGCGTCCGGGTAGGCGGACAGCAGCGGTGCCGTGCCCGGGGTGCGCACCGGCCCGGAGGCGATGCCGTTGACCCTGATGCCGGCGCCGCCGAACTCGGTGGCCCAGTAGCGGGTCAACGTCTCCAGCGCGGCCTTCGACGCCCCGTAGGCCGCCCCGACCGGCGCGACCGAGGTGGCGGCGGTCGAGCTGATGTTGACGATGGCTCCGTGCCCTCGCTTGATCATGCCCGGGACCAACGCCCCCACCAGCTGGAACGGCGCCCGGGTGTTGATCGCCAGGTGCCGGTCGAAGCTGTCCGCGCTGGTGGCGGGGGTGGAGGTGAACTCGTACACCCCGGCGTTGTTGACCAGGATGTCGACTTCCCCGGCCTCGGCCGCCAGCCGCTCGACGTCCCCGGCGGCGGAGAGATCGGCGGCGACGAACCGCGCCAGGCCGCCCCGCTCGGCGATGGCTGACACCAGCTCAGCCCCGCGCTGCGCGTCCCGGCCGTGCACCACGACCTCGGCCCCGTTCTCCGCGAGCCGCACCGCGACGGCCCGGCCGATACCCGCCGTGGCCCCGGTCACCAAGGCTGTCTTTCCCACAAGTTCAGACACGTCGACTCCATTTCTGGGTTGTTGAACCCATTCCTACGCCGCCTTTTTGGGTTGCGCAACCCAGTCCGCTAGGCTGAGCGTGTGACTTTGACCCGCAAAGGGCAGGCGACCAGGGAACGCATCCTCGAGGCGGCGACGGAGCTCATCGCCCGGCACGGCGTGGCCGGCACGAGCACAGAGGACGTGCGGAAGGCGGCCGGCATCAGCGGCTCGCAGCTCTACCACTACTTCGACAGCAAGCAGGCGTTGATCAGGGCGGTCATCACCCGCCAGGCCGAGGCGCCGCTGATCCCCGGCCGGCCGGTCATGGGCGCCCTGGACAGTTTCGACGCGCTGCAGGCGTGGGCCGATGCCGCGATCGAACACCAGGAGCACAACAGCGGCCGGGGCGAATGCACGCTGACGTCGCTGGCGGGGGAGCTGGGCCCGACCGACGAAGCGACCCGCGAAGACCTGTGCAACGCCTTCCAGCGCTGGCAGTCCCTGCTGCACGACGGCCTGCGAGCGATGCGCGAACGGGGTGAGCTGCGGCCGGAGGCTGACCTTGATGAGCTGTCGATGGCCCTGCTGACCGCGCTTCAGGGTGGCAGCGTCCTGAGCCAGACTCTGCGAACTGCTGAACCGATGCGGGTGTCGATGAAGGCGGGTCTCGCCTACGTGCACTCCTTCACCGTCTGACCGCGCGGTTGCGGTCGCCGCATGGGCGTCGGAGCCGGCAATGCGATCCGCGAACGGGCGCGGTCGGTGAAGGCGGCGCTTCAGCTGGCCGGCGTCGGATGGGGGCGGCGGTGGATGGTCGCGGAAGCTTGCCCGCGCTGGCCGGACCGAGCCCGGCTCGGGCCGGCCAGGCGCTGCTTGGCCCGGCCTGGCCGGCCTGGGCTGGTCAGGCGCTGCTTGGCCCGGCCTGGCCGGCCCGGGCTGGTCAGGCGCGGCTTGGCCGGCTTGACGCGCCGCAGTCTGGCGTGGCATGGCGCGGTGTCGCATGGCCGGGTCGGCTCGGCCGGGTGCGGCGTCGCCTCGCCCGGCAAGGCCCGGTCTGGCCGTTCCGGTTCAGCCCGGCGGGACAGTCTGGGCCGCACGGTCTGGCCCGGTGCGGCCGCGCGCGGGACCGGTGGGCCGATGCGGGCGTGGCCGGGTCGGCCCGGCGCAGGCACGGTCTGGTCCGGTGCGGATGCGGCACGCCTAAACCTGGCGCGCGCTGATCCAATGCGGCCCGCGCAGCACGTCCGGCCACGCGCAGACTCGACAGCGTCGACCCGGCCCGGCCCGGCGCGCTGGCCCGGCCTGGCGCGCTGGCCCC
>NZ_JBVJIR010000021.1:976-124095 GCF_055586185.1 Actinoplanes sp. NPDC051405 | reverse complement strand
CCCGGCCTGGCGCGTGGGCCCGGCCTGGCGCGTGGGCCCGGCCTGGCGCGTGGGCCCGGCCTGGCGCGTGGGCCCGGCCTGGCGCGTGGGCCCGGCCTGGCGCGTGGGCCCGGCCCGGCGCGCGGGCCCGGCCTGGCCTGACGCTGGACTGGCCCGGTCCGACCCGATGGCCCGGTCCGACCCGGACGGCCCGGCCCGGCCCGGACGGCCCGGCCCGACCCGATGGCCCGGCCTGGTCCGACGCGCTGGCCCGACCCGCTGGCCTGGCCCGGGCGCTACCCCGGCCCGATCCGGATGGCCCGGCCGGATGGCCCGGCCCGGATGGCCCGGCCCGGATGGCCCGGCCCGATCCGGATGGCCCGGCCCGGCCCTACCCGCTGGCCCGGCCCTACCCGCTGGCCCGGCCCTACCCGCTGGCCCGGCCCTACCCGCTGGCCCGGCCCTACCCGCTGGCCCGGCCCGGCCCGCTAACCCGACCCGCTGGCCCGGCCGGGCCCGGCCCGCTGGCCCGGCCCTACCCGCTGGCCCGACCCGCTGGCCCGGCCCGACCCGCTGGCCCGGCCCGGCCCGCTGGCCCGGCCCTACCCGCTGGCCCGGCCCGGCCCGCTAACCCGACCCGCTGGCCCGGCCCGGCCCGGCCCGGCCCGCTGGCCCGGCCCGGCCCGACGCGCTAGCCCGGCCCGGCCCAACCGGCCGGGCATGCGTGGCCTTGTCTGGCCCCCGCCAACGCCCGGCCGTGCCGCGCCGGCTGAGGCCCGTTGCCCAGCCGCTGCCGCCCACGCAGCCCAGTTCCGTTTCCAGCAGCGATCGCGGCGGGAGTAACCCCGACTGGCCGGCCCGCCGCTGGAGCCGGTCAGCCCGGGAACAACCCGAGAAAGCCCGGAGACCCTCAGCGGCGGTTGTAGAGGCGCATCGTCAGGGTGCCGAACACCAGCACGAAGGCCGCGCTGGCGAGGAGGGTCCAGGTGAGCTCGCTCATGTCCCAGGCGCCGGACATCATGGAGCGGACGGCTGTCACCAGGTGGCTGATCGGGTTCACCTCGACGAAGGCCTGCAGCCAGCCCGGCATCGTGCGCGGGTCGACGAAGACGTTGCTCAGGAAGGTCAGGGGCATCAGGACCAGCATGCTCACGCCCATCACCGACTTCTCGGAGCGCAGCAGGAGGCCGAACATGGTCCAGACCCAGGAGAAGGCGAACGAGAAGACGACCAGCAGGCCGATCGCCGCGGCCACTCCCATTACGCCGCCCTCGGGGCGGAAGCCCAGGGCCAGGCCGACGGACATGATGACCAGGGCCGCCAGGATGTAGCGGAGGACGTCGCCGAAGATCATGCCGACCAGGGCCGCCGGGCGCCAGACCGGCAGGGTGCGGAAGCGGTCGAAGACGCCTTTCTCGATGTCGGTGTTCAGGCCCACGCCGGTGTACATGGTGATCATCACGACGCTGGTGACCATGATGCCGGGGAGGAAGAACTGCAGGTATTCACCCGTGGAGCCGGCCAGCGCGCCGCCGAACAGGTACGTGAACATCAGGGTCATGATGATCGGGAACGCGGTCACGTCGAAGAGCTGCTCGGGGACGTGCTTGATCTTCAGGATCGCGCGCCAGCCGAAGGTCAGGGACGCCGACAGGGCGCTCGGGCGCTGGGGGCGTTCGCCCCGGGTCAGCACCGCCGCCAGGGTTTCGGCGGACGGGGTGTAGGCGGTGGGCGCTTCCGGGGTGCTGGTCGTGGTGCTCATGCCGTGACCTCCTGCGGCTGCTCGGCCGGCCGGTCGGTGAGGGCCAGGAACACCTCGTCGAGGCTGGGCTGGCCCAGGGCGAAGTCGTCGACCACGATGCCGGCGGTGGCCAGTGCGGCCAGCGCCCGGGCGGCGCGCTCGGCGGCGCCCTGCTCGGAGCCTTCCGCCCGCGCGGTCAGGGCCACCGGGTCGGCGTCCAGCTCGACCGCCGTCTCCAGTGTGGTGGCCAGGACGCGCTCGGCGGCACCGCGCTGCGCGGCGTCGCGGATCCGGACGTGGATCGTGCCCGCGCCGACCGAGGACTTCAGCTCACCCGGCGTGCCCTCGGCGATGACCCGGCCGTGGTCGATCACCGCGATCCGGCCGGCCAGCCGGTCGGCCTCGTCGAGATATTGCGTGGTGAGCAGAACCGTGGTGCCGTTGGCGACGACCACCCGGATGATGTCCCAGACCTGGTTGCGGCTGCGCGGGTCGAGGCCGGTCGTCGGCTCGTCGAGGAACAGCAGGTCCGGCGTGTTGAGGATGCTCGCGCCGATGTCCAGCCGGCGGCGCATGCCGCCGGAATACTTCTTCACCTGGCGGTCGGCGGCGTCGGTCAGGCCGAACGCCTCCAGCAGCTGCGCGGCGCGCTCGCGGGCCCGGGGCCGGGAGTGACCGAGGAGGCGGGCCAGCAGGACGAGGTTTTCCGTGCCGGTCAGGTCCTCGTCGACCGAGGCGTACTGACCGGTGAGGCTGACCCGGGCCCGGACGGCGTCAGCCTCGGACACGACATCGTTGCCGAACACCCGGGCGCTGCCGCCGTCGGGTCTCAGCAGGGTGGCGAGCATGCGCACCACCGTGGTCTTGCCTGCTCCGTTGGGGCCCAGCAGGCCGTAGACGGTGCCGGCCGGCACCGTCAGGTCGACGCCGTCGACCGCGCGGTTGTCCCCGAAGGTCTTGACGAGCTCCGAGGTCTCGATGGCCGGTGCACTCATGCAAGCATGGTGCCGTACCCCTGTGACAATTTTCGAGAGGTCGCCAGCACGTCCTCGGCCGCCCGGGTGACCTTGCCGTCGGCGCCGGCCGCCGCGTAGACCGCCACCGTGTCGGCCGCGATCGCCGGCCACGCGAAGTCCTCGCGGACCCGGCACCGGCCGCGCCGGGCCAGGCGGCGGGCGTAGTCGCGGTCGGCCAGGACGGATCCCACCGATTCGGCCAGCGATGCCGGGTCCTGCGGGGCGAAGCGCACCCCGGTCACGCCGTGCTCGACGATCTCGGCCAGCCCGCCGGTCTGCGACACCGCCACCGGCGTGCCGGCCGCCGCGGCCTCCAGCGCCACCATGCCGAACGGCTCGTAGATGCTCGGCACCACGTAGCAGTCCGAGGCGCCCATCAGCGCGGTCAGGTTGTGCCCGGTGAGGAAGCCGGCGAAGGTCACCTCGGGCCCGGCCATGGCCTCCAGCTCCGGCCGGTACGGCCCGTCGCCGGCCACCACGACCCGCAGGCCCGGGTGCCGTTCGCGCAGCATCGGCACCGCCGCGATCAGGTGCTGCACGCCCTTCTCGTAGACCAGCCGGCCGGCGAACGAGATCAGCGGCGCCTCCGGAGCCGCGAAGCGCAGCCGGGCCGCGGCCACCGCCCTGGGCCGGGCGGACCAGCGCAGCACGTCCACGCCGTTGTGCACGACGTCGGTGCGTTCCGGTGGCACGGCGAAGAGCCGGGCCACCTCGCGGCGCATGTACTGGGAGCAGACGATCACCCGGGACGCCTCGTGGGCCAGCCAGCGTTCGACGCCGTCGATCGTGCGGTTGTGCGCGTGCGGCAGGTAGCCCTGGTGGCGGCCGGACTCGGTGGCGTGGATGGTGGCGACCAGCGGCACGTCGAGGTGTTCGCGCAGGGTGACCGCGGCGTGCGCGACCAGCCAGTCGTGCGCGTGCACCACGTCGTAGCGGCCGGTCCGGGCGGCGCGCAGGGCGGCCCGGGTCAGGGTGTGGTTGAACGCGGTGGTCCAGCCGACCAGGTTGCCGTCGGTGACCGGGAACTCCGGCGGGTCGTCCGGGGCGCGGACGATGTGCACGCCTTCGGCGTACTCCTCGCGCAGCGCGCCCGGCGCGTGCCGGGTCACCACCGTCACCTCGTGCCCGGCCGTCACCAGCGAGGTCGCCAGCGCGTGCACGTGCCGTCCCAGCCCGCCCACCAGCAGCGGCGGATACTCCCAGCTCAGCATCAGGATCCGGCTCACTGTGCGTACCCCCTGGTCCGTAGCGCCTCGGCGACCGCGCGCGCCGAGAACGGGCATCCCGAGGCCCGGTGCGGCGCGTCGCCGTCCGCGGTCTCACTCAACGAGCCGACGCCCCAGTCGCGCAGGTGCGCCTCCAGGCCGGTCAGCAGTCCTTCGGTGGGCAGTCCGGTGGCGGCGCGGGCGTCGGCGTACGGGCCGATCAGCCACGGCCAGACGGTGCCCTGGTGGTAGGCGATGTCCCGCTCGTCGCGGCCGCCGCGGTGGGTGCCCTGGTAGCCGTACTCGGTGGGTGCGAGGGTGCGCAGGCCGAGCGGGGTGAGCAGGGCGGCGCCGACCGCGCGTACGGCGGCCCGGTCCCGCTCCCGGTCGGCCGGGTCGGCCAGCGGCGCGTGCGGCAGGGACCACGCCAGCAACTGGTTGGGCCGCAGTGACGGGTCGTCGTCGAAGGCGCCGGCCCCCAGCGGGTACGCCGAGGTGGGACCGTCGATCACGTCGTACAGCCAGCCCTCGGGCGCCCGGTAGCGGGTGGCGAACGACTCCCGGGCGCGGGCGTGCCGGGCCCGCAGCTCGCCGGCGTCGCGTCCGGCCTCCTCGAGCAGGTCGCCCAGGGCGGCCAGCGCGTTCACCCAGAGGGCGTTGATCTCCACCGGCTTGCCGATCCGCGGCGTCACCGGCCCGTGCTCGGTGTAGGCGTTCATCCAGCTGCGCGCGTCACCGTCGAGCCGGACCAGCTCGTCGGCGGGGTCGACGCTGAGGGCGCCGCGGCCGCCGAGGTGCCCGCGCAGCAGCCGGCTCAGCGGTCCGGCCAGCTCGGCGGCGAGGTCACTGTCACCGGTACGGGTGACGTGCCGGTCGACGGCGTGCACCAGCCACAGCGGCGCGTCCAGCGAGCCGTGCGGTTCCCAGGGGCCGCTCTGCTCGCGGGCGGCCCGGGTCGCCGCCTTCGTGCGGGCGATGAGCAGCTCGCGGCCCTCGTCGGGGCGGCCCGTGTCGAGGAACAGGCCCTCGTAGCCGGTCATGGTGTCGCCCAGGTAGCTGCCGAACCACGGGTAACCCGCGACCACGTCGGGCCCGTCCGTGGCGCGCACCACGAACTGGTCCGCGGCGAGGACGAGGCTGGCCCCGTACCCGTCCGCCTTGGCCTTGGTGATGAGCCCGTGGGCCCGTTCGCGGGCGGTCGCGATCACGGCCGACGCGGCCGGTGGCCGCTGGTCCGGCGGGCCGGCCCAGGCGGAGATCTCGGAGATGCCGCCGGGGGCGACCCGGTCGACGAAGGTGCCCGCGAGCCAGAGATCTTCGGTCGCGGCCAGGCCGCGACCGGCCTCTTCCCGGTGGTACGCGCCCAGGTGCCACCCGCCGCCGGGCTGCCAGCCGGGCCCGGACAGCCGGTACGCGTCCTCGACCAGCACCCCGTCACCGAGCTGCGTGGTGCGCAGGGCCGGTCCGTCGGCGTGGCGCTCGCCGTGCGCGTCGCGCCACGTGCACATGGCGGCCACGGCCAGCCCGACCGGCTCCGGGGCACTGACCACCCGGTGCACGACGGCCAGTGACGGTGACCCGTGAGCCATCGCGAGCTCCCGCTCGATCACGATGTCGCCGACCCGCCAGCGCCAGCGCGGCAGCCCGTCCACGAGCGAGAAGGTCTCCAGGAGGCGGTAGCCCTGCGGGGCGATCGCGCCGGACTGCCACTCGTGGGTGTGGAGCGGGACGTGCGCCCCGGAGGGCAGGGTGAGTGTCAGGTCGAGCGATACCAGCCCGACCCGGCGTACGGCGGTCACCGGATCGGCCACCGTCAGCAGCGCGTGATAGCGGCGGGTGCGCAGGCCGGACGCGGTGCCGGAGGCGAAGCCGCCCAGCCCGTCGGTGACCAGCCACTCGTGCTCGGCACCACCGTCCGCCGCGAGCGAACCACAGGTCTGCGGTCCGAGGATGATCGGCATCGTCATGCGGACAGCTCACTCAGTGGCACCTCGCCTCAATGCTCATTGTGGATCGCGTTAAACCACCCATTTCGTGGCATGTACTCAGCGAAAGGGGGAAGTCTCAGTGGGTAACCGGACAGTCGCCGGGACGCCGGCAGGCCCATCGGTGAGAATGACCGCTGACACGGCCGCGCAGGATTGAGCGTCGCCCGGGCGGGGAAGACACGGCCCGCCCAGCGGTGAGGCCTCGCGGCCGCAGGGCACCGACGGTCGAGGGTGGGAGCAGCACATGCAGGTGTGGCCGGGTCACCGGTATCCACTGGGCGCGACGTACGACGGCACGGGCACCAACTTCGCGATCTTCTCCGAGGTCGCCGAGGCAGTGGAGCTGTGCCTGTTCGATCCGTCGGGCAACGAGCGGAAGGTACAGCTGCACGAACAGGACGCCTTCGTCTGGCACGCCTATCTGCCCGGGGTCGAGCCCGGCCAGCGCTACGGCTACCGGGTGTACGGCCCGTACGACCCGTCGCGCGGTCTGCGGTGCAACCCGCACAAGCTGCTGCTGGACCCGTACGCGCGGGCGGTCGACGCCGACATCGCGTGGCACCCCTCGCTGTACGCCTACGACTTCGACAACCCGGACGAGATGTCGGATCTCGACTCGGCGCCGCACATGGCCAAGGGTGTCGTGGTCAACCCGTACTTCGACTGGGGCAACGACCGGCGGCCGGACATCCCGTATCACCACTCGGTGATCTACGAGACGCACGTCAAGGGCCTGACCGAGCGGCACCCCGAGGTGCCCAAGGACATGCGCGGCACGTACGCGGCCCTGGGCCACCCGGCGATCATCGAGCACCTCAAGCAGCTCGGGGTGACCGCTGTCGAGCTGATGCCGGTGCACCAGTTCGTGCACGACAACCGGCTGGCCGACCTCGGGCTGCGCAACTACTGGGGTTACAACACGCTGGGGTTCTTCGCGCCGTACCACGGCTATTCGGCGATGGGCTCGCTCGGCCAGCAGACCAGCGAGTTCCGGGCCATGGTCAAGGCGCTGCACATGGCGGGGATGGAGGTCATCCTCGACGTGGTCTACAACCACACGGCGGAGGGCAACCACCTCGGTCCGACGCTGAGCCTCAAGGGCATCGACAACCGGACCTACTACCGTTTGGTGGACGATCAGCCCAACTTCTACATGGACTACACGGGTACGGGTAACAGCCTCAACGTGCGCAGCCCGCAGAGCCTCCAGCTGATCATGGACTCGCTGCGCTACTGGGTGACCGAGATGCACGTCGACGGTTTCCGCTTCGACCTCGCCTCCACCCTGGCCCGCGAGTTCTACGACGTGGACCGGCTCTCCACCTTCTTCGAGGTGGTCCAGCAGGACCCGGTGGTCGGGCAGGTCAAGCTCATCGCCGAGCCGTGGGACGTCGGCCCGGGCGGCTACCAGGTCGGCAACTTCCCGCCGAACTGGACCGAATGGAACGGCAAGTACCGCGACACCGTGCGCGACTTCTGGCGCGGCGAGCCGGCCACCCTGGCCGAGTTCGCCAGCCGCATCACCGGCTCGGCCGACCTCTACCAGGACGACGGCCGCAAGCCGTTCCACTCGATCAACTTCGTGACCGCGCACGACGGCTTCACCCTCAACGACCTGGTCTCGTACAACGACAAGCACAACGAGGCCAACAACGAGGAGAACCGCGACGGCGAGAGCCACAACCGGTCCTGGAACTGCGGCACCGAGGGCCCGACCGACGACAAGCAGGTGCTGCAGCTGCGGGCCAAGCAGCGCCGCAACTTCCTGGCCACGCTGATGCTGAGCCAGGGCGTGCCGATGATCTCGCACGGCGACGAACTGGGCCGCACCCAGCAGGGCAACAACAACGCGTACTGCCAGGACAACGAGATCAGCTGGATCGACTGGGACAACGCCGACGAGACGCTGCTGGAGTTCACCCGCAAGCTGACCGCGTTCCGGCACCGCCATCAGGTCTTCCAGCGCCGGCGCTTCTTCACCGGCCTGCCGGTGACCGCGCGCGGCGGCGGCGACCCGCTGCCCGACCTGGAGTGGTTCACCCCGGACGGCCGGCCGATGGCCGGCGACGACTGGGGCAACGACTTCGGGCGCGCGGTGGCGCTGTTCGTCAACGGTGAGGGCATCCGCGAGCGCGGCCAGTACGGCCAGCGTCACGTGGACAGCTCCTTCCTGCTCTTCTTCAACGCCCACGACGCGCCCATCGAGTTCCATACGCCCCCCACCGAGTACGGCGAGAAGTGGGAGAAGGTCATCGAGACCGCCGAGCCGTCGCCGGACCGGCCCTCGGTCGTCGAGGCGGGCTCCTCCATCCTCGTGCCGGACCGCTCGCTCATCGTCTTGGACAGGACGGTTTAAACCTTGCTTCCTTCTGGCACCTACCGCGTCCAGGTCCGCCCGGAATTCCCCCTGAAGTCCACTGCTGAGCTCGCCGAATATCTGGCCGATCTCGGCGTCAGCCACCTCTACACCGCGCCGCTGCTCACTGCCACGCCCGGCTCCGAGCACGGCTACGACGTCGTCGACCACAGCCAGGTCAACCCCGCGCTCGGCGGCGAGGAGGGCCGGTTGGCCCTCAAGGCCGCCCTGGACGGCGCCGGCCTGGGCCTGGTGATCGACATCGTGCCCAACCACGCGGGTGTGGGCGTTCCGTCCGCCAACCCGACGTGGTGGGACGTGCTCAAGCACGGGGAGCAGTCCGCGTACGCGAAGTTCTACGACATCGACTGGTCCCGCGGCCGGCTGCTGCTGCCGGTCCTGGCCGACGACCCGGCCGCGCTGGACGAGCTGAAGGTCGAGGGCGACGAGCTGCACTACTACGACAAGCGCTACCCGATCGCCGACGGCACCGGCGGGGGCACCGCGCGCGAGGTGCACGACCGGCAGCACTACGAGCTGGTCAACTGGACCCGCGGGGACTCGGAGCTGAACTACCGCCGGTTCTTCGCCATCGTGGACCTGGCCGGCCTGCGGGTCGAGGACCCCGAGGTGTTCGAGGCCACCCACCGCGAGATCCTGCGCTGGTACGACGAGGGCGCCGTGCAGGGCATCCGGGTCGACCACCCGGACGGCCTGCGCGACCCGGGCGATTACCTGCGGCGGCTGCACGAGCGCGCACCGGACGCCTGGCTCACGGTCGAGAAGATCCTCGAGCCCGGCGAGCAGCTCCCGGACTGGCCGGTGGCCGGCACGACGGGCTACGACGCGCTCTCCGAGATCTGCGGCGTCTTCGTCGACCCGGGCACGGAGGCGTTCTTCGACACCCTCGATCACCACCTGACCGGCGGCGAGCGCAGCTGGCAGGACCTGGTGCACGAGACCAAGCTGCAGGCCGCGACCACGCTGCTGGCCGCCGAGCTGGCCCGGATGTGCCGGCTGGTGCCGGAGATCGAGGCCGCCCCGCGCGCCCTGGCCGAGCTGGCCGCCTGCTTCCCGGTCTACCGGTCCTACCTGCCGTTCGGTACCCGGCACCTGGCCAAGGCGCGGTCCGAGGCGGGCCGGCGGCGCCCCGCGCTGACCCGTGCCCTGGACCAGCTCACCGCCCGGTTGCGGCGCGCCGACGACGAGCTGGCCGCGCGGTTCCAGCAGTACACCGGCGCGGTCATGGCCAAGGGCGTCGAGGACACCGCGTTCTACCGCTGGACCCGGTTCACCGCCCGCAACGAGGTCGGCAACGACCCGGCCAAGTTCGGCGTGCACCCGGACGAGTTCCACGAGTGCGCCGACGAGCGGCAGCGCCGCTGGCCCGAGACGATGACCACCCTCTCCACCCACGACACCAAGCGCAGCGAGGACGTCCGGGCCCGGCTCGCCGTGCTCAGCGAGCTGCCCGGGGACTGGACCGAGGTGGTGCGCCGCTGGGTGCGCGCGGCCCCGCTGAGCGATCCGGCCCTGGCCCACCTGATCTGGCAGGCCGCGGTCGGTGCCTGGCCGATCGAGCGGGAGCGGCTGCAGGCGTACGCGCTCAAGGCCGCCCGGGAGGGCGCGGCCGCGACCACCTGGCAGCACCCGGACGACCGGTTCGAGACCGCGCTGCGCGAGATGGTCGACAAGATCTACGACGACCCGGCCCTGCACGCCGAGATCGGTGACTTCGCCGCGTCGATCACCGCGCCGGGCTGGTCCAACTCGCTGGGCCAGAAGCTGGTCCAGCTGGCCATGCCGGGCGTGCCCGACACCTATCAGGGCACCGAGCTGTGGGACTTCTCGCTGGTCGACCCGGACAACCGGCGGCCGGTCGACTTCGGCCTGCGCCGTGAGCTGCTGGGCCGGCTCGATGACGGCTGGCAGCCCCCGATCGACGAGACCGGCGCGGCGAAGCTGCTGGTGACCAGCCGCACGCTGCGGTTGCGCCGGCAGCGGCCGGAGCTGTTCACCGGCTACCGGCCGGTCTTCGCCGAGGGCCGGGTGTCCGACCACGTGCTCGCCTTCGACCGTGGCGGGGTGGTGGCGGTCGCGACCCGGCTGCCGGTCGGATTGTCACGCCACGGCGGCTGGCACGACACCACGCTGACACTTGACGGCCACACCTGGACGGAAGTCTTCACGAATACCAGTTACGGCGGTAACCGCCTGGCGGTGGCCGAGCTGCTGCACACCTATCCCGTCGCACTGCTGGTGAAAGAGTAATGACGCTCTTCGAAGTCTGGGTTCCCGAGAAGACCGTCCGGCTGCGGATCGACGGAACGGACCGTGACATGGAACGCGGCGACGACGGCTGGTGGCGCCTCGACGTGCCCGAGGCCGGGCCGGGGACCGACTACGCGTACGTGCTGCCGGATCACGACGGTGGGCTGCCCGATCCGCGCTCGGCGTGGCAGCCTGAGGGCGTGCACGGCCCCAGCCGCGTGTACGACCACTCGGCCTTCGCGTGGACCGACGGCTCCTGGACCGGCCGCCAGCTCCCCGGCTCGGTCCTGTACGAGCTGCACGTCGGCACGTTCACCCCGCAGGGCACCTTCGACGCGGCGATCGAGCGGCTCGACCACCTCGTCGAGCTGGGCATCGACCTGGTCGAGCTGCTGCCGGTCAACTCCTTCAACGGCGAGTACAACTGGGGCTACGACGGCGTCTGCTGGTACGCCCCGCACGAGGCGTACGGCGGCCCGGACGGGCTCAAGCGCTTCGTCGACGCCGCCCACCGCAAGGGCATCGGCGTGGTGCTGGACGTGGTCTACAACCACTTCGGGCCCAGCGGCGCGTACGCCCCGATGTTCGCGCCGTACCTCAGCGCCGCCGGCAGCAACCCGTGGGGCGACTCGGTCAACCTCGACGGCCCGCTGTCGGAGGAGGTCCGCCGCTACATCATCGACAACGTGCTCGGCTGGCTGCGGGACTACCACGTCGACGGGTTGCGGCTCGACGCCGTGCATGCGCTGGCCGACCACAATGCCGTACACCTGCTGGAGCAGATGGCGATCGAGGTGGAGAGCCTGTCCACCCACCTCAACCGGCCGCTGTCGCTGATCGCCGAGTCGGATCTCAACGACCCGAAGCTGATCACCCCGCGTGAGGCCAACGGCTACGGCCTGCAGGGCCAGTGGGACGACGACGTGCACCACGTGCTGCACGCGCTGCTGACCGGGGAGCGGCAGGGCTACTACGGCGACTTCGGCTCGCTGGAGAGCCTGGAGACCGTGCTGACCGGTGCCTTCTTCCATGCCGGCACGTGGTCCAGCTTCCGCCACCGCCGGCACGGCCGCCCGGTCGACCGCACCCGGATCCCGGGGCACCGGTTCGTCGCGTACCTGCAGAACCACGACCAGATCGGCAACCGGGCGATCGGCGACCGGCTCTCCGCCACCCTGTCGCCGGGCCGGCTCAAGATCGGCGCCACGCTGCTGTTCACCTCGCCGTTCACCCCGATGCTGTTCATGGGTGAGGAGTGGGCGGCCGGCAACCCGTGGCAGTTCTTCACCAGCCACCCGGAGCCGGAGCTGGCCGCGGCGGTGCAGAACGGCCGGCGCCGCGAGTTCGCCTCGCACGGCTGGGCCGAGGCCGAGGTGCCCGACCCGCAGGATCCGGCCACGTTCGAGCGCTCCAAGCTGAACTGGGACGAGCGGGAGAAGCCCGGCCACGCCGAGATCCTCCAGCTGCACCGGCAGCTGATCGCGCTGCGGCGCAGCCGCGCCGACCTGTCCGACCCGCGCCTGGACAAGGTCGAGGTCTGGCACGGCGACCAGTACGTGGTGATGCGCCGCGGGGACTGCGCGGTGGCTGTGAACCTGGCGCCGGTGCCGCAGACGATCAGCCTGCGGGCGGTGCCGCGCAGCGTGCTGCTGGCCACCGAGCAGCGCGTGGTCCTGCAACGCGACCGCGCCGAGCTCCCGCCGGAGACCGCCGTGGTGGTCGCCTTCCGCTGAGCATCGGGCCCGGCGGTCAGCGGTGCAGGTTCGTCCTCGCCACGGCCGCCGGGTTCCGCCGCGCCGTCCGGGCGCCCCGCCAGCGCTGGCTCAGCGGGTAGGCCAGCGCGCGGCTGCCATGCACCAGCCCGACGGGATGCAGGTCCGCCGGGACGTTGCGGACCGGGTCGAACGCGAGCTCGGCGTCCTGCTTGGCGGCCAGCTCCGCGCCGAAGCGCAACCGGCCGACGACCTCGACGGCGCTGCCGTCGGCCAGCGCCAGCAGCAGGATCGCGCCGTCGTGCCGGGCCGCGGCGACCACCGATTCGAGGGTACGGCCGAGCGGGCCGGCGTCCGGGTCGGCCTGCACACCCAGGTGGAACGTGCGCCCCGAGCCGGTCCGGTACGGCAGGATCGAGCCGTACACGGTGTCGAAGCCGCGCCGGGGCACCGGCACGTGCCGCAGCACCCGGCCCTTCCCGGCGGTCGAGAAGAGCAGGTCGTGCCGCCGTCCCGCGACGGGCCCGTGCACCCGTAGGGCGACCCCCAGGATGTCGGGGCGGCCCGGCCGGGTGCCGATGCCCTTGGAGATCCGCAGGGTGACCGGGTGCCGGCCCGGGCGGTCGAACAGCTCCGCGCCGGTCGGCTCGAGCGTCCCCCAGACCTCCAGGTCGCCGGTGAAGGAACGGCCGTCGGGGTGCAGGAAGCGGCGGTCCCGGGAGTGCGCGACACGCACCGCCACGGCCGCGGCGACGGCGGCTGCCGTCAGGGTCGCAGCGATTCTCATGCCGCGCGCATACCCCGAACCCATGATCGCTATGCCATCCCGCCGGGTGGCGCGGGACGGGGCCGGTGTCGTGTCGGTGACCGCGACCCCTTTCCGTGACATTGGTCCGGCACCATGGTCGCTCCGGTACGCCGAACGGGAGAGCAGTGTCGACGATGGACGACGAGAACGCCGGGGCGCAGGTCCGCAAAGTGGTCGTGCACCGGCGGGTGCCCGTGCAGCGCCGCCCCCGCTCGGCCCGCGCGCAGCGGGCGATGACCGGTCTGCGGCGCACCTTCACCCAGACCGATTTTCCGCCCGCTTTCGCCCGGCCCGACCGGCTGGTCCGCACCTGGGGCGGCTCGCTGGCCCCGTGGCGGCTGGTCGCGGTCGGCGTGATCATCATCCTGGTGCTGGCGTTCTCCTGGGTGCGGCTCTTCCACATCGGTCCGCCCTCGATCGAGGACCTGCGCCGCACCGCCGGCGTCGACGAGTGGCAGACGCTGCCCATCGCGGTCAAGGACGATCAGCCCGGCATCGCCGAGCGGAACCCCGTGGACGGCGTCTGGCGCGGCTTCGACATCGACATCGCGTACATGATCGCCGAGGACCTGGGTTTCCGCCGCGACGAGGTGCGCTTCTACGGCATCGAGAGCGAGGACCGGGCCCGGATGGAGGCCACCGACCTGGACGGCAAGCCGGTGCCGGTCAAGATGGTGATCGCCAGCTACAGCATCACCGAGGAGCGTGAGCGCGAGCCCAACGTCATGTTCACGCAGTCGTACCTGCACACCGAGCAGTCGGTGATCACCCTCAAAGGTCATGACCCGGTCGCCAGCCTGGAAGAGTTCAAGGACAAGGACGTCTGCTCGCTGTCCAGCTCCACCAGCGCGAAGACCGCCGACGAGTCCGATGCCAGGATCACGCGGCGGAACCGGATCTCCGAGTGCTTCCGACTGCTGGACATCGAGAAGGTCGACGCGGTCACCACCGACGCGGCCATCCTCGGCGGGTTCAAGGCCCGCTACCCGGACAAGTACGACCACTGGGACCTGGGCCTGGACAAGACCGAGGCGTGGGGCGTCAGCGTCGGTGCCAACGCGGCCCTGCGTGACCTCGTCAACATCACGCTCTACCGGTCCTTCAAAGACCCGAAGGACGCGCGCTGGGAGCAGGCGTACCAGAACAACATCCTGCCCGAGACGGCCCCCAACAAAGCGGCCGACGATCAGCTCGTGCCGCTGTCCCGGCCCGGGCAGCCCGTTACCGCCCGGCCCCGGGTCCGCGAGCTGCCCTGGGAGGAGGTGGTCCCGTGACCGTGACGCCGATCGTCCGTCCGGTCCGCCGGGTGCGCCGCAACCAGCTCAACTGGGTGCTCACCGCGCTGCCCGCGTTCCCGCTGGTGCTGCTCGTGCTCCGGCTCTGGTACCTGAGCCGGCAGGACCTGCCGACGATGCTGCTGCTGGTGCAGTACATCAGCCCGCTCGGCATGATCAGCGCGCTGATCATCACGCTGATCTGGACCGTCCCGGCGGTCGTGCTGGTGCTGCGGGCCCTCGGCGGCCTGCTGCTGATCAGCTCACCGGACCAGGAGGAGGCCGCCCGGCGTTCGCTGCTGGCGCTCACCGCCCTGCGCATGCCGGACTGGGTGGTGGCGGTCGCGGTGGCGCTCGCCGGCTTCACCTGGCAGCTGCGCCTGCTGCCCACCCTGCTCATGCTGGTGGCCGTCATCCTGGCGCTGACCGCGGTGCAGCGCTACCCCGGCGAGCGCCGGATGCTGACCGTGGTCACCCTGGTGATCCCGATCGTGCTCGGCCTGCTGATCCTGCTCTGGGTCCGGCCGGGCATCCGGATGTCGCTGGCCGCCGGCGAGTACGGCACGGCCGCGCTGCTGATCGCCCCGTCGCTGCTCGGCTGGCTGCTCACCGGGCCGCTCCCGCCCCGCGCCGCCCGGCTCGCCACGCACTGGCCGGCCGTGGGCGCGATGATCGTCGCCCCGTTCGTGGTCGGCGTGGTCTTCCTGCGCGCGCCGGTGTTGCCCAACAGCGCCGTGGAGATCGGGGCCGAGGGCGCCGCCGTCGAGGTCGTCCGCGGCCAGCTGATCACCGTCGACGACACCGCCACCACGATCCTGCGGCGCGGCGGCGAGGTGCTGTTCATCCCCAACGCCGACGTGCGGTCCAAGACCCTGTGCCCGGAGCCCATCCGGACCCAGAACAGCCGGATCACGGTACGCGGCTGGCCGATCGACGAGTCCGCGCTCGAATGGGTCGCACCCACCCGGCCGGTCACCGACGTCGACCCGCGCTGCCTCGGCCGCCCGCTGCGACCGCGATGACCTCGGGATTTGCACGGGTACGCACGGCTTGTCGCGACGCGCCGCCGACCACGTGCAGACAGGTTGGACCGGACCTGGCAGGCTGCACGCCATGACCTTGCACCTGCGGTGGGCGGCCGTCACCGATAGAGGCCACGTCCGGAGCAACAACCAGGACGCTTACTACGCCGGTGACCGGCTCCTCGTCGTCGCGGACGGGATGGGCGGCATGGCCGCCGGCGACGTCGCGAGCCGCCTCGCCGTCGAGGCGATGACCTCCCTCGACGTGCCGATCGACAACGACAGCCAGATGGACGCGCTGCACAAGGCGCTCGAGGTGGCCAACGGCCGGATCGCCGAGACCGTCGCCACCGACGCCGCCCTGCAGGGGATGGGCACCACGCTGACCGCCGTGATCTTCTCCGGCGACCGGGCCGCCCTCGCCCACGTCGGCGACTCCCGGGCCTACCTGCTGCGCGACGGCCGGCTCAACCAGCTCACCAAGGACGACACGTACGTGCAGATGCTGGTCGACCAGGGCCTGATCCGGCCGGAGGAGGCGGGCAGCCACCCGCGCCGCGCGGTCGTCACCCAGGCGCTGCAGGGCGAGCCGGTCAGCCCGTCGTACGTGATCGTCGAGCCCGAGCCGGGCGACCGCTGGCTGCTGTGCAGCGACGGCCTCACCACCGTGGTCTCGGCCGAGCGGATCGAGGCCGAGATGCTCGCCTGCGACGCCCCGCAGAGCTGCGCCGAACGGCTGCTCGATCTTGCACTGCAGGGCGGCGGCCCGGACAACATCACGGTGATCGTCGCCGATCTGGTCGCCGTCGACTGAGCGGCATGATCCCGGGGCACCGCGGGCTTCCCGCAACGGCCCGGGGCTGCGGTACCTTACTCCGGTCGCGGGACGGCCAGCCGCGGCTCTGCTGCGGGTGGTGATGACGACGGGACGGCTGTCGGCACAGTCAGCCGTGACGCTGGCGCTCGTCGCCGCCGTCACGGCGATCGGCGCGTACGCCGTGCCCGCCGGAGCCGGCCAGCGACTCTTCACCGACGCCGCCCAGTGCGCGGCGGGGGTGCTCGCCGCCGTGGTCTGCTTCGCCGCCGGGCGGGACAGGTCCGGTCACCGGCGCCGCTGGCGGATCCTGCTCGGCACCGGCCTCGCCGGCTTCGCGGCCGTCCGCCTCTGGTGGACCGTCAGCGACGTGCTCGAGCCGACCCGGGCCGTCGCGGCCGACGTCACCGACATCGGCGTCCTGCTCCTGCCGGTCTTCACGGTCCTGGCCCTGGTCGCCGGCTCGATGGCCCTGCCCCGGCCGGTGCAGGCGTCACTGCGCCGGGACCGGATCGTGCTGGTCATCGACAGCGTCCTGATCGCCGGCTCGCTGCTCGCCCTGGTCTGGTCGGCGGTGCCCCGGCGGATCTTCCACGAGGTGGGGGAGAACCCGTGGGTGGTGGGCTTCGCGGCGGCGTACCCGGTCGCGGACCTGCTGATCGCGGTCATGGTCATGCTGCTGCTGGCCACCCGGCCGGCCTCCCGGGCGGCGCGGGTGCCGCTGCGGCTCACCGCGCTGGCCATGCTGGCCCTGGGCGTCTCCGACACGCTGCGGCTGCTCCAGCTCAGCAGCGGCGTGCTCACCCCGGTCGAGTCGGCCGGCTACCTGCTCGGGCCGGCGCTGCTCGCCCTCGCGGCGATCAGCAACCCCGGGCTGGCCGACCCGAGCCTCGACGAACAGGCCGAGGCGGAATGGCTGCACCTGCTGCTGCCGTACGTGCCGGTCGTCGCCACCGGCGTGGTCATCGCGGTGCGCACCGGGACCGGCGGGCAGCTCACCTCGTACGAGGCGTACCTCGGCTGGCTCGGCCTGGGGCTGGTGGTGGCCCGGCAGATGTTCACCATCGTCGACAACACGGTGCTGCTCGCCCGCGTCTCCGAAGGCCAGCAACGACTGCACCACCAGGCGTACCACGACTCGCTGACCGGCCTGGCCAACCGGGCGCTGTTCCGCGAACGGCTGGTGCTGGCCCTGGACGCGTACCGGCACCGCGGCGTACCGGTGGCGCTGCTCTTCGCCGACCTGGACGATTTCAAGCTCATCAACGACAGCTTCGGCCACGCCATGGGCGACCGGCTGCTGCGCGCGATCGGCGACCGGCTGGTCGCCGCGGTCGGCCCCGGAGCCCTGGTGGCCCGCCTCGGCGGCGACGAGTTCGCGGTGCTGCTCGACCACCGCGCCGCCGACGCCGAACCGGCCGGCCACCGCATCCTGGCGGCCCTGC
This sequence comes from Actinoplanes sp. NPDC051405, assembly GCF_055586185.1. Lineage (NCBI taxonomy): Bacteria > Bacillati > Actinomycetota > Actinomycetes > Micromonosporales > Micromonosporaceae > Actinoplanes > Actinoplanes sp. NPDC051405. The sequence goes on along the minus strand of NZ_JBVJIR010000021.1, from coordinate 106,464 downwards.
GCGAACCGTTCGTCATCGACGGCCACACGGTCGGCATCAGCGCCAGCCTGGGCCTGGTCGTGCCCGAGCCGGGCGACCCGGAGCTCTCCGCGGACACGCTGCTGCGCCGCGCGGACGCGGCGATGTACGTCAGCAAACGCCGCGGCAAGAACGCCCTCGCCCGCTACTCCGGCGGCGCGGACGGCGGACCGAACGCGGACCTGCCGCACCTGCTGGCCCGGGCTCTGTCCGGCGCCCCGGCGGCGGCCGGCTTCGAGGTCTACTACCAGCCGATCGTCCGGCTCAGCGACGGCGCGATCGTCGCGGTGGAAGCGCTGGCCCGCTGGACCGACCCGGTGGCCGGACCGGTCGACCCGGACGTGTTCGTGACGGTCGCGGAACGCACCGGGCTGGTCGCGGCGATCGACGACTTCGTGCTGGACCGGGCCTGCGCGGACGCGGCGGGGCTGGCCAACACGTACGGCCGGCCGATCGACGTGCACGTCAACGTCTCGGCGGCCCGGCTGGGGCAGCACGGGCTGGAGGAGGCGGTCGCCCAGGCGCTGGAACGGCACAACGTGCGGCCGTCCCGGCTGGTCGTGGAGATCACCGAGACCCGCCGCATCCCGGACATGCCCCGCGCGATCGAGGTCGCGGAGCGGCTGCGCCGGCGCGGCGTACGGGTGGCCCTGGACGACTTCGGCAGCGGGTACAACGCGCTGGCCCAGTTGCACTCACTGCCGGTGGACATCGTGAAGCTCGACTCGACCCTGACCGATGTGGACGTGTCGCCGGAGCGGGCCGGGGCTCTGTGCCGTTCTGTGCTGGCTATCTGCGCTGAGCTGGGGATCGCTGTGGTGGCCGAGGGGATCGAGACGCCTGCTCGGGCTCATGCCCTTGCTGCTCTCGGGTGTCATCTCGGGCAGGGTTATCTGTTCGGTCAGCCCGGGCCTGTTCACCTGCTCACCGCGACCATTCCGGCCCAGCCCTCCCCGCATTCCTCACCTCACCTGGCGTCCTAGCGGGTCCGGGGGTTCAGGCGGCGGGTCGGTGGGGCTGTTGTCGGGTCTTCCGGCCAGGGGTGGCGGGGGTAGCGGCCGCGGAGTTCTGCTCTTACCTGGGGGTAGCCCGTTGACCAGAAGGACGCGAGGTCTCGGGTTACGGCTACCGGGCGGCCGGCTGGGGAGAGCAGATGCAGCAGGATCGGGATGCGGCCGTCGGCCAGGCGGGGGGCTTCCCGCCAGCCGAATGCTTCCTGGACCTTTACCGCCAGGACCGGGGCTGCTGGGTCTGTGTAGTCGATTCTGACGTTTGAGCCGCTCGGGACCGGGAGTCGTTCCGGGGCTATGTCGTCCAGGCGGCCTGCTATCGACCAGGGGAGGAGGCGGCGGAGGGCTCCGGCTGTGTCGATCTTGGCCAGGTCGGCGCGGCGGCGGGATTGGCCCAGGGGGAGCCAGTCCTCCAGGTTCTTCAGCAGGGATTCGTCGTCGACGGCGGGCCACGGTGGGCCGAGGGCGGTGTGGGCGAAGGCCAGGCGGTCGCGGAGCTCTTTGGCTGCTCGGGACCAGGTGAGCAGGGTGAGGCCTTCGCGGCGGAGGCCGTCGAGGAGGGCGGCCTGCAGGCGGGCCGGATCTGGCTTGTCGATGCGGCGTTCGACCAGGGTTATCGCGCCCAGGCGTTCGGTGCGGCGGGCCACCACGTCGCCGTTCAGCCAGCCGATTTCTGTGCCGGATTCCAGCAGGGTTGAGGCCGCCTCGCGGGCTGTTGCTTCGTCGAGGGGGGCGGCGCTGTGGATGCGGGCGGTGCGGGCGCCCGGGGCCCGGTCCGCGTCGGCGATGGCCAGCCAGGTTGTGCCGGTCAGGCTGCTGCCGGCGGTGAGGTCGGCGGCGGTTCCGCCGGCCATCAGGTACGCGCGGCCGCCGGGCTCGCGGACTTTGGCCACCCGTTCCGGGTACGCCAGGCCGACGATCAGTCCCGCAGCCAGGTCATCCGGTAGCCACTCCCGGCCGCCGTCCCCGTGGGTGGTTTCCGGCGAGGGGATTGCCGAGGTCAGGCGGCGGACCTCGGTGCGCCAGGCCGGGTCTCGATCGGTGCGGGCTCGGCGCCAGGCTGCTGCCAGGTCGTCGGCTGTCCGGTCGGCGTCCAGGAGGGCGACCACTTCGGCGGCTCGGCGGGGGCCGATGGTGGTGGCGCCGTCCAGGAGGGCCCGGGCCAGGCGGGGGTGCAGGCCCGCGTCGGCCAGGGTTCGGCCTCGGGGGGTGATCCGGCCGTCGGCGTCGGTGGCGCCCAGGGCTTGCAGGGTGGCCGTGGCCACCTGCATCGCGCCGGTGGGTGGGGGGTCCGGGAGGTTCAGGCCGGTGCCGTCGGGGTGGCCCCATTCGGCCAGGTTCAGGGCGAATCCGGTCAGGTCGGCGGCGGCGATCTCCGGTTCCGGCTGGGCCGGCAGGCGGTCGTGCTGGGCCTGGGACCAGCATCGGTAGACCCGGCCGGGAGCCTCGCGGCCGGCCCGGCCGGCCCGCTGGGTCGCCGACGCGCGCGAGACCGGCACCGTGACCAGGGCGCCCAGGCCGCGGCTGTGGTCCATCCGGGGGACGCGGCTCAGGCCGGCGTCGACCACCGCGCGTACGCCGGGAACCGTCAGGCTGCTCTCCGCGACCGCGGTGGCCAGCACGACCCGGCGTACGGGGCTGGGGCGCAACGCGGCGTCCTGAGTGGAGCCGGACTGCCGGCCGTGCAGGGGGACGATGTCGGCGTCGATGCCGCGGAGTCTGGTCGCCACCGTCTCGATCTCGCGGGCGCCCGGCAGGAACGCCAGTACGTCGCCGTCGCCCTCGGCCAGGGCGCGGCGGATCGTCGTGGCCACGTGGTCGAGGAGCTTCGGGTCCACGCGCAGGCCGTGCGGCGGGGTGATCGGTTGCGGTGGCGGCGACCAGTGCACCTCGACGGGGTACAGCGCGGCCTCGGCCCGCACGACGGGTGCGTCGCCCAGTACCTCGGCCAGGCGCTGCGACTCGGCGGTCGCCGATGTGGCCAGGACGTGCAGGTCGGGGCGCAGGGCCGCGCGGACCTCGATGAGGAAGGCCAGCGCCAGGTCCGAGTCCAGGTGGCGTTCGTGGCACTCGTCGAGGATCACCACCGCCGTGCCGGCCAGTTCCGGGTCGCGGTGCAGACGGCGTACCAGGACACCGGTGGTCACGACCTCGACCCGGGTCCGGGCCGAGACCCGCCGGTCACCGCGCACCGTGTAACCCACCCGCTCGCCCACCTGCTCGCCGAGCAGGGCCGCCATCCGGCGGGCCGCGGCGCGGGCCGCGACCCGGCGGGGCTCGGCCACCACCACCTTGGCAGTGGGTGCGGCGCCGGCCAGGGCCAGCGGGACCAGCGTCGTCTTGCCCGTGCCCGGGGGCGCGACCAGCACTGCGGCGCCCGCCGCGGCCAGGGCGGCGGTGACCTCCGGGAGGACCGCGCGGATGGGCAGGTCGGGCAGGGCTTCCGCGGCGATCAGCACCGGACCAGTCTCGCGCACGGCCGCGGGAACGCCCCGGGCGCGGGGATACTGGTGCAAGATCGGGGTGTCCTGCTTGACTGTCCGTCGGCACAACAGGGGGTGAACGGATGGACCGGGTCGAGGCGTTCAACTCCCTGCCCGCCGGCAAGCTCGAGGCGGAGCTGCTCGCCGTGTGCGCCGCTCCCGCGTGGGGCCGGGCGGTCGCGGCGCTGCGGCCGTACCCGTCGAAGGAAGCGGTCATGGCCGCGGCCGATGCGGCCGCACGCAGCCTGAGCTGGCCCGAGGTCCTGCAGGGGCTGTCGGCGCATCCGCGGATCGGCGAGCGGGCGCAGGGCGACTCGAAGGAGGCCGCGTGGTCGCGGCGGGAGCAGTCGACGGCCGCGGGCAGCGGCGACGACGAGACCAGGGTCGCGCTGACCGCGGCGAACCACGCCTACGAGGACAAGTTCGGGCACGTGTTCCTGATCTTTGCCAGCGGGCGGACCCAGGAGGAGATCCTGGCGGCGGCACGCGAGCGGATCGGCAACGACGAGGCGACCGAGCGGGCCGTCGTCACCGACGAGCTGCGCAAGATCGCCCTGCTGCGACTGGAGAGGCTGCTCGATGCCCTCGACTGATGGCACGGCGGCGACGTCGCACGCCAGGATCTCCACCCACATCCTGGACACGGTCACCGGCGATCCGGCCCGCGACGTGTACGTGCGCCTCGAGCGCCGCGACTCCGACGGCTGGAAGCTGATCGCCGAGGGCCGCACCGACGACGACGGCCGGCTGCGTCACCGGGTCCCGCTGCACGACTGGCAGGCCGGCGGCTACCGGCTGGTGTTCTACGTGGAGCCGTACCTCGGTGGTCAGGCCTTCTTCCCGGAGATCACCGTCGCCTTCCACGTGCACGACCCGGACCGGCACTACCACGTGCCGCTGCTGCTGAGCCGCTACGGCTACACCACCTACCGAGGGAGCTGACCCGTGGCGATCGTGTTGGGCCGCAACCGGTACGGCAAGGCGGAGACCCGCCTGGTGCACGTGCGCCGCGGCGGTGACCGCCATGACCTGGTGGATCTCAACGTGAGCGTCGCGCTCTCCGGCGACCTCGCGGCGACGCACCTGAGCGGCGACAACGCCGGGGTGCTGCCCACCGACACGATGAAGAACACGGTGTACGCGTTCGCCCGCGAGCACGGCGTCGGCGCCCCCGAGGCGTTCGGCCTGCTGCTGGCCCGGCACTTCGTGACCACGCAGCCGCAGGTCTCCGCGGCCAAGGTGACGCTGGAGGCGTACGGCTGGGAGCGCCTCGGCCCGCACTCGTTCCGCCGCTCGGGCGACCACGTCCGCACCGCCGTGGTGACCGTCGCGGAGCAGGGCACGCAGGTGGTCTCCGGCCTCAAGGACCTGGTCCTGCTGAACACGACCGACTCGGAGTTCCACGGGTATCCCCGCGACAAGTACACGACGCTGCCGGAGACGACCGACCGCATCCTGGCCACGGCGGTCGACGCCCGCTGGCGGCACCGCGACGACGCCGCCGACTGGGACGACTCGTTCGCCGGGGCGACGCAGGCGCTGGTCGAGGCGTTCGTGGACACCTACAGCTACTCGTTGCAGCAGACCCTGTACGCGATGGGGCAGCGGGCGCTGGAGAGCCGGCCGGAGATCGCCGAGATCCGGCTCGCCCTGCCCAACAAGCATCACTACCTGATGGACCTGTCGCCGTTCGGGCTGGACAACCCGCAGGAGGTCTTCCAGGCCGGCGACCGCCCGTACGGTCTCATCGAGGGCACCGTCACCCGCGACGACGTGTCCCCGGCCAGTGCGGAGTGGTACCTGTGATCGTGATCGAGAACGTCACCGTCGCGACGGTCGACGCGCAGGGCACCGAGCACACCGACGGCCACGTGGTGGTCGGCGACGACGGCCGGATCGCCGCGGTCGGCGCGGGTGGCCCGGGTGCCGTGGCCGGCTCGCCGCGCCGGGTCGACGGCACCGGCTGCCTGCTCACTCCCGGCCTGGTGAACACCCACCACCACCTCTACCAGTGGGTCACCCGGGGCCTGGCCCAGGATGACAACCTGTTCGGCTGGCTCACCACGCTCTACCCGATCTGGGGCCGCATCGACGCCGAGGCGGTCGGTGCCGCCGCGGGCGCGGGCCTGGGCTGGCTGGCCCTTTCGGGCTGCACGACCAGCATGGATCACCACTACGTCTTCCCGCACGACGGCGGCGACGTGCTGGCCGCCGAGATCGAGGCCGCCCGGCAGATCGGGCTGCGGTTCCACCCGACCCGCGGCTCGATGGACCTGGGCCGTTCCTCGGGCGGGCTGCCGCCGGACAACGTGGTCGAGGAGACGGACGCGGCGCTGGCGGCCACCGAGGCGGCGATCGACCGGTGGCACGACCCGTCGCCCGGGTCGATGCTGCGGATCGGCGTCTCGCCCTGCTCGCCGTTCTCCGTGACCCGTGAGCTGATGAGCGAGGCCGCCGCGCTGGCCCGGCGTAAGGGCGTCCGGCTGCACACCCACCTCGCCGAGACCGACGACGAGGAGCAGTTCTGCCGTTCCCGGTTCGGCTGCTCCCCGGTGGAGTACGCGGAACAGCTCGGCTGGCTCGGCGAGGACGTGTGGCTGGCGCACGGCGTACACCTGGACGACGCGGCCGTGGCCAAGCTCGGCGCGACCGGCACCGGGGTCGCGCACTGCCCCAGCTCCAACGCCCGCCTCGGGGCCGGCCTGGCCCGGGTCCGGGACCTGCTCGACGCCGGCGCCCCGGTGGGCCTCGGCGTGGACGGCTCAGCCTCGCAGGAGGCGGCGCACCTGGGTGAGGAGCTGCGCCAGGCGCTGTACGTCGCCCGGCTGCGCGGCGGCCCGACCTCGCTGTCGGCCCGCGAGTCGCTGCGGCTCGGCACGATGGGCGGCGCCCGCTGTCTCGGCCGGGCCGACGACCTCGGTTCCATCGAGGTGGGTAAGCTCGCGGACCTGGTGCTCTGGCGCCTGGACGGGCTCGGCCACGACGGCATCGACGACAAGGTCGCGGCGCTGGTCCTCGGTCCCGCCGCGCCGGTGGAGCTGGCCCTGGTCGGCGGCCGCCCGGTGGTGGAGAGCGGCCGGCTGGTCAACGCCGACGCCCGCGCGCTCACGCTGCGCGCTCGCCGGGCCCACCGTCGGCTGCTCGACGGATTTTAGGAAAACTTAAGGAAGCCGCCTCGATTAATTGTTATCGGGAAGCGAGACCGCCGCGACCTGCGGGCCATTGTCGGGCAATTTTCAAATCTTCTTTCGCGCCTTGATACAAGCCTCCTGAGCTGTGCATACTCCCTGGCGAATAGCTTTCACCGCCCCGGTACGGCCGCAGCGAAGGAATGGTTATGCGAACAACTGGAGCCCATGTCGCGCCCGGCGAGGTCGCCAAGCGGCGCCGGCGCACCACCCGCGTCGCCCTGGCCGCCGCGGTCGCCGCCGCGCTGGGCGGTAGTGGTATCTACATCGCCAACGCGAGCGCCGCCGAGACCGTGGTGCCGGGCCGGGTGCAGGCCGAGGCGTACGCCGCCCAGTCCGGCGCGCAGGTCGAGGGCACCGGCGACGCCGACGGCGGGAAGAACGTCGGCTGGCTCGCCGCCGGGGACTGGCTGCGCTACGACAACGTCTCGGTGACCGGCGCCGGCCTTTCCGCCCGGATCGCCTCGGACAACGCCACGGGCGGGTCGATCGAGCTGCACCTGGGCTCGCAGACCGGCGCGCTGCTGGCGACGTTCCCGGTCGCCCGGACCGGTGGCTGGCAGAAGTGGTCGACGGTCACTGCGACGGCGAAGTCCGTACCCACGGGGCAGCAGACCGTTTTCGCCGTGCTCAAGAGCGCGCAGGCCGGTGACTTCGTGAACGTCAACTGGTTCACGTTCGGAGCGGCTGCGCCCGCCACGCCGACGTCCTCCGCACCCGCACCCTCCGCACCCACCACCTCTGCCCCGGGCGGGACGCCCTCCGGTGACGGCTGGGTGACCATGGACCAGGCCAAGTGGAAGGCGCAGCTGGCCGCGTTCGAGGCGATGAAGCCCAAGGCCGTGCCGGCCGGCAACGTACGGGTGCCCGAGTTCAACGCCTCCTGCACGGTCAGCCACTCCAAGCCCGACGACCCGATCGTCTTCCCGGGCATGTCCGGTGCCTCGCACATGCACACGTTCCTGGGCAACAACAGCACCGACGCGAACACCACGACCATGACGCTGCTGGCCAACGCCGGGTCGAGCTGCAAGCCCGGCGAGGACCGTTCCGCGTACTGGGTGCCCGAGCTGCAGGAGAACGGCAAGGCCGTCAACCCGCACGGTGTCACCGTCTACTACGGCTCGCGCCTCAAGGACCCCACCAGGACCGTGCCCTTCCCGCAGGGCTTCCGCATGATCGTCGGCGACGCCAAGCGGCAGGTGGCCACCCCGCAGGGCGCTCCCGGCCAGTTCTGGTGCGCCGGGGCCGGCGGCGAGGTCGGCCGCAGCGCGGACGGCAACTGGCCGGTCTGCGCCAAGACCGCCGAGCTGACCTTCCAGCTCACCTTCCCGGACTGCTGGGACGGCGTGCACCTGGACAGCCCGGACCACAAGTCGCACGTCGGCGGGACCGGCCCGGACGGCACCTGCGCGAGCGGCAAGTTCCCGGTGGCGATCCCGTCGCTGTCCTTCGTGATCGGCTACCCGACCTCGGGCAGCACGGCCGGTTTCAAGCTGTCGTCGGGCAACGCCTCCTCGATGCACGGCGACGCGTTCTTCGCCTGGGAGGACGAGGCGCTCGGCAGCCGGGTCAAGAACTGCATCGTCCAGAAAGCCAAGTGCGACTCGTTCGGCAACTTCTAGGTCGGCACCACCGGGTGCCCCCCCATCCCCAGGGGCGCCCTCATCCCCAGATAGAGAAAAGCAGTGGCCCCCGTTTCCCCGCGGGGGCCACTGCCATGTCCGGACCGAGTTCCGTGCGGCCGGCGCGCAGACCGATACGGTACGAGGAGAGGCGTGCGTTCCGAGCCAGCCATCGCAGTGAGGGGAGTCGCCGACCGTGACCGAGATTCTGTCCGACGAGGCCGTGGCGTTCGTAGCTGACCTGAACCGGCGGTTCCGCCCGCGGCGCAACGAGTTGCTGGCCGCCCGCGCGGCCCGGCGCGCCGAGATCGCCGCCGGTGGCAGCCTCGGGTTCCTGGCCGAGACGGCCGACGTGCGCGCGGGCGACTGGCAGGTGCCGGCCGCACCGGCCGACCTCACCGACCGGCGGGTCGAGATCACCGGGCCGACCGAGCGCAAGATGACCATCAACGCCCTCAACTCCGGCGCCAAGGTGTGGCTGGCCGACCTGGAGGACGCCAACACCCCGCACTGGTCGAACGTGGTCGACGGCCAGCAGAACCTGCACGACGCGATCCGGCGCACGATCCGGCTGGAGACCGACAAGAAGACTTACGAGCTGGGCGACGGGCCGTACCCGACCATCGTGATGCGGCCGCGCGGCTGGCACCTGGACGAGCGGCACCTGCCGGTGGACGGGGAGCCGGCCGTCGGCGCGCTGGTCGACTTCGGGCTCTACTTCTTCCACAACGCCGCCGAGCTGCTCAGCCGGGGCAGCGGGCCGTACTTCTACCTGCCCAAGATGGAGTCGCACAAAGAGGCGGCGCTCTGGAACGACGTGTTCACCTACGCCCAGGAGGCGCTGGGCATCCCGGTCGGCACCATCCGGGCCACCGTGCTGATCGAGACCATTCCGGCCGCGTTCGAGATGGACGAGATCCTGTACGCGCTGCGCCCGCACATCTCGGGGCTCAATGCGGGCCGCTGGGACTATCTGTTCAGCATCATCAAGTACTTCCGGGACAACCCGGCGATGGTGTTGCCCGACCGGGCCGCGGTGACCATGACCGCGCCGTTCATGCGGGCGTACACGGAGCTTCTGGTCTCGACCTGTCACCGGCGCGGGGCCTTCGCGATGGGCGGCATGGCCGCCTTCATCCCCAGCCGCCGCGACCCGGCGGTCAACGAGGTCGCCCTGGCCAAGGTCCGCGAGGACAAGGAACGCGAGGCCGCCGACGGCTTCGACGGTTCCTGGGTGGCCCACCCCGACCTGGTGCCGGTCTGCCAGGAGATCTTCGACCGGGTGCTCGGCGACCGGCCCAACCAGCTCGACCGCCGGCGTGACGACGTCAGCGTCGAGGCGGCGCAGCTGCTCGACGTGGCGGCCACCGGCGGTGCGGTGACGGAAGCGGGCCTGCGCGGCAACGTCTCGGTCGCCCTGCAGTACCTGGAGGCCTGGCTGCGCGGCAACGGCGCGGTCGCGATCAACAACCTGATGGAGGACGCGGCCACCGCGGAGATCTCCCGCTCCCAGGTCTGGCAGTGGATCCACAACGGGGTACGCCTGGACGACGGCACCACGATCACGGCCGACCTGGTCGGGCGGATCGAGGACGAGGAGCTCGCCAAGATCCGCGCGGCGCTGGGCGACCAGGCCTGGGCGGGCAGCCGCTTCGACGACGCGCGCAAGCTCTTCGAGCGGGTGGCCCTCGCCGACGACTTCGCGGACTTCCTGACGACGGCCGCCTACGACTCGATCGACTGACGATGCGGCTCAGCGACGACGACTACGCCGCCCTGGACCACCGGCTCGCCGCCCACGACAGGTTCCTCGCCACGCGGTATCCGGGGGAGCGGACCGGGCGGCAGCCGGTGCACACGGTGTACATCCCGGCCGACCGGATCGGCGGCTTCCGGCAGTGGGGCGCCCAGGCGCTGGCGGCGCTGGACGACTGCCCGCCGCTGCCGTTCCCGGCCGCGCTGGCCGACCGGGTCCGGGCCAAGCTGGCCACCGAGCCGATCGAGGACCTGCGGATCGACTTCGAGGACGGCTACGGCGTCCGCGACGACGACCAGGAGGACGCGGCGGTCAAGGCGGCCGTGGCCGTGCTGGCCGAGGGACCGCGCCCGCCGTTCGTCGGGATCAGGATCAAGTCGCTGGAGGCGGCCACCCGGCACCGCTGCATGCGCACCCTGGATCTGTTCCTGTCGCTGCACCAGGAGCCGTTCACGGTGACCCTGCCCAAGGTGAGCGGCCCGGACCAGGTCACCGCCATGGTCGTGCTGTGCGAGACGCTGGAGCGCGGGTACGGCCTGGCCGCCGGCACGCTGACCTTCGAGATCCAGATCGAGCTGCCGTCGGCGGTGCTCGGCGCGGACGGCACAGCGACCGTGGCCCGCCTCATCACCGCGGCCGACGGCCGGTGCACGGGCCTGCACTACGGCACGTACGACTACAGTGCGGCGGCCGGGGTGGCGGCGGCGTACCAGGCGATGGACCACCCGGTCGCCGACTACGCCAAGGCGGTCATCCAGGCGGCGGCGGCCGGCACCGGCGTCCGGCTCTCCGACGGCTCGACGAACATCCTCCCGATGGGCTCGGACGTGGCCGTCCACGACGCCTGGGCGCTGCACCACCGCCTGGTCCGCCGCTCCCTGGAACGCGGCTTCTACCAGGGCTGGGATCTGCACCCGGCGCAGCTGCCGACCCGTTTCGCGGCCACCTACGCCTTCTTCGCCGACGGCGTCGACGCGGCCTCGATCCGCCTGCGCCGGTATCTGGACCGGCAGTCGGGCGGCATCCTCGACGAGCCGGCCACGGCCCGGGCGCTGGCCGGCTATCTGCTGCGCGGGCTGGACTGCGGGGCGCTGGACGACGCGGGCTTCACCCGGGAGGAGCTGACCGCACTGCTCTGAGCGGCGGACCGCTCAGCCGCCCGAGGTGCCGCCGGCGAGGTCGGAGCCGGTGCTGCCGCGACCGACGACGTTGGTCTTGACGGTGCCGTTGCCGACCTTGCCGGTGGGCGGCAGCTTGAACGCGCGCCGGGTCGCCCGGTCGCCGGCCGAGAAGGAGTCGCCGCCGTCGAGGTACGTGCCCGGCCGGAGACCCCGGGCGTAGTAGGGGGAGTGGTACAGGAAGAACGACGAGGTCTCATCAGCGTCGGCACAGTTGTCCTCGTCGACGATCTCGCCGTCCTCGTCGGCGCAGTAGAACACCTCGTCGACCGGCTCCTGGTCCTCCTCCTCTTCCTCGTCGTAGTACTCGTCCTCGTCGTCCACCTCGCCGGTGTCCGCCACCGCGTCCGACCCCGGGCCAGCGTCGTGGCCGTCGTAGACGTAGGTCGAGTCGTCGGAGTCGTCGTAGGTGGTGGTGTCGCAGGCGGCGGTGCCGCCCGCGGCCAGGGCGAGGAACGCGGCGGTCAGGGCCACCTTGCGGGAGGTCATACGGCGGGTCGGCACGGTCGGCACTCCACGTCCCCCTCGGGTGATGCGTCGGGGGCTGCGCCCGCTGCGCGATCTTTATACCGGGCCGACGGCGCTCCGCTCAGCCCCGATGATCCGCCCGGTCGGGAACCGGACACCCGATTGTGATCTTGTGGCTCGGCTTCACCCGACGTAGCCGTGTGGCAACAGTTGGCGGCTAGGCTCGGCGCATGGTCGATCTGGTGGTGCGGTCCCGTCGTGCCGTCGTCGGTGGCAGCGAGCAGCCCGCCGCGGTCTCGGTCGCCGGGGGCCGGATAGTCGCCGTGGACGACTACGCCGCCGTGCTGGAGACCGCCGAGGATGTCGACCTGGGTGACCTCGCCCTGCTGCCCGGCCTGGTCGACACCCACGTGCACGTCAACGAGCCCGGCCGCACCGAGTGGGAGGGCTTCGCCACCGCCACCCGGGCCGCTGCCGCCGGCGGGGTCACCGCCATCGTGGACATGCCGCTCAACAGCCTGCCGCCGACCGTCGACGCCGACGCCCTCGCGGTCAAGCAGGCCGCCGCCCGCGGCCAGATCCACGTGGACGTCGGCTTCTGGGGCGGCGCGATCCCGGGCAACACCGGCGCGCTGCCCGCCCTGCACGCCGCCGGGGTGTACGGCTTCAAGGCCTTCCTGGCCGACTCCGGCGTGCCCGAGTTCCCGCCGCTCACCCCCGACCAGCTCGGCGAGGCCCTGCGCGCGGTCGACGCCCAGTTCGTGGTGCACGCCGAGGACCCCGACCACCTGCACGCCGCTTTGTCCTCCCCGGCGTACGCGGATTTCCTGGCCTCCCGGCCGCCGGACGCCGAGCACGCCGCCGTCGCCACCGCGATCGAGGCCGCCCGCGCCACCGGCGGGCGCGTGCACATCCTGCACCTGTCCGCGGCGAGCGCCCTGCCGCTGATCGCCCAGGCCAAGGCGGACGGCCTGCGGGTCACCGCCGAGACCTGCCCGCACTACCTGACCCTGGACGCCGCCGAGATCCCGCCCGGCGCCACGGAGTTCAAGTGCTGCCCGCCCATCCGCGACGCCGCCAACGCCGACCGGCTCTGGGCCGCGCTCGCCGACGGCCTGATCACCTGCGTGGTCAGCGACCACTCGCCGTGCAGCCCCGAGCTCAAGCGGCAGGACACCGGCGACTTCGCGGCAGCGTGGGGCGGCATCGCGTCGGTGCAGCTCGGCCTGCCGGTCGTCTGGACCGCCGCCCGTGCCCGGGGACACTCCCTGGCCGACGTGGTGAGCTGGATGGCCCGGCGCCCCGCCGACCTGGTCGGGCTCACCGGCAAGGGCCGGATCACGGTGGGCGCGGACGCCGACCTGGTCGCCTTCGACCCGGCCGCGGACTTCACCGTCGATCCCGTACGGCTGCACCACCGCAACCCCGTCACGCCGTACGCGGGCAAGGTCCTGACGGGGGTGGTCCGCACGACCTGGCTGCGCGGACGAACCGTGACCGGCGACGCCCCCCGCGGCGTCTTCCTGACCCGGGAGGGTTCCTGATGGAGGAGTTCACGCTGCTGCCCGACCTGGCGTCGCGCACCTTCGGCGGCGGGGTGGTGTTCGCCAACGACGAGTTCTTCGCCGCCGCCGACCATCTCGTCGAGCCGGCCCGGCCGGTGTTCGCGCCGCAGACCTTCGGGCACAAGGGCCAGGTGTACGACGGCTGGGAGACCCGGCGCCGGCGCGAGCCCGGGCACGACACCGCGATCATCCGGCTCGGCGCGCCGGGCATCGTGCACGGCATCGACATCGACACCGCCTTCTTCACCGGCAACTACCCGCCGCACGCGTCGGTCGAAGGCGCGGCGCTGGAGGGCTATCCCGATCCGATCCAGCTCGCCGAGGCGCACTGGGTGCCGCTGGTGCCGCGCTCGCCGCTGGTCGGGGACAGCCAGAACCTGTTCCCGGTCGACTCCAGCCAGCGCTACACCCACATCCGGCTGAACATCTACCCGGACGGCGGGGTGGCCCGGCTGCGGGTGCACGGCGAGGTCGTGCCCGACCCGCGGCTGCTGCCGAGCGTCTTCGACGTGGCCGCGGCCGAGTACGGCGCCCGCATCGCCGGGTGCAGCAACATGTTCTACGGCCACCCGCAGAACATGATCTACCCGGGCCTGGCCCGGTCCATGGGCGACGGCTGGGAGACCTCCCGCCGCCGCGACGACGGCAACGACTGGGTGCTGGTGCAGCTGGCCGTGCCGTCGGTGATCGAGCTGGCCGAGCTGGACACCAGCCACTTCAAGGGCAATGCCCCGGGCAGCGCCACCCTGCGCGGCATCGACGCCCGCACCGGGCTGCTCGACGACCCGACCGACTGGTTCGACCTGCTGCCGCAGGTGCGGCTGTCCCCGGACACCCGGCACCGCTTCGGGGTGTCGGTGGTCCCGGTCGCCACCCACGTGCGGCTGGACATCTTCCCGGACGGCGGGATGGCCCGGCTGCGCCTGCACGGCCGCCCGGACGGGGCCGTCCTGCGCGCCCGCTTCGAGGCTGTGACGTAAGGCTCGGCGGCGGCTCGTGCCCGCCCGGCGTCCGCTCGCGGGCCCCTGTCCTCCTCAGGCCAGCTCGACCAGGCCGGTGTGGTCGTCTTGCGGCAGGTCGCCGCCGGCCACCGCGGTGATCACCAGCTCCGGCATGGTCAGCAGGCCGGACAGGGTGGTCGCCAGCGCCGTGTCCGCCGCGTCCCGGCCGGTCGCGATGCGGATCAGGCTCTGCCGGGGCGCGAGCCCGGTCGCGTCCCAGACCTGCCACCGGCCGTCCAGCGCGGTCTCGACCACCAGGTGGAAGTCCATCGGGGACAGCCCCGGCGCGTAGACCGCCGCCACGCGGGCCGGCACGTTCATCGCCCGGCACAGCGTGGCGACGAGGTGGGCGTAGTCGCGGCAGACGCCCCGGCCGTCGAGCAGCGTGTCCGCGGCGTCGGTGCTCGGCCCGCTGCTGCCCGCCTCGTAGCTGAGGTGGTCGTGCACCCAGTCGCGGATCGCCCGGACCGTCGCGGTGGCGTCCGGCAGGCCACTGAACAGCGTGCCCGCGAAGCCGGCCATCTTGTCCGACGGGCAGTACCGGCTCGGCCGCAACGCGACGATCCGGTCCAGCTCGGTGACGTCCACCGGGACCGGCCGGGAGACGGCCACCTCCGCCGCGTAGTTGACGGTCAGCCTGCCCTTGGGGGCCCGTACGTAGTGCTGGCGACCGGGCAGCTCCACCGCCTCCACGCTGCGGCCGTCGCTGGACAGCGACAGGGACTCCGACACCGGGTCCGTGGCGGCGATCAGCAGGACGATCTCGGCGGGCTCGGTGACGTCGAAGACGAGCGTGGCACCGACCTGGGAGTTGTTCACGGACGTCACGGTAGCCGGGTCCAGATGTCGCCCGGGTAACGGCGCGGGGTGGCGGAAACACGGTCGCCCGAACCCGGCCCGGCCGCTACCGTCCTGGCGTGGGCCGAACCGTGACGCTTGTCCTCGTCGATGCCGCCGGTGCCGTGCTCGGCGCCCTGCCACCGGTCGAGATGGAGCTGCCCTGGTGGCCCGAGGCCGCCGACGTGGTCGCCGCCACCCGGGAGCGGCACGGCCTCGACGTGCACGTGTTGCGCCTGCTCACGGCCGACCGCCCGGCCCAGCCCGGCGGCCACGTAACCTGCCTGGCCCAGGTCTTCGAGCCGCCCGGCGTGCCGCTCGCGCCGGCCGAGGCCGACCTGACGCCGCACCCGCTGCGCGCCCCGTACGCCGTACCCGGCGGCCCGGCTGCCTCGGTGGCCTGGGCGCTGGCCGCGCTCGGCCGCGACGATGTGACCCCCGTGCAGCAGCGCACCTGGAACCTGTCCATGATCTGGCACTTCGACGCCGCCGGCACCCCGGTGGCCTGGCTCAAGCAGGTCCCGCGGATGTTCGCGCACGAGCCCGCCGTGCTGGCGCTGCTGGCCGGCTTCGAGCCCGGGCTGGTGCCCACGGTCCTGGCGGCCGGCGCCCCGGGCCGGATGCTGCTCGCCCACGTGCCCGGTGAGGACCGGTACGACGCCGACGAGGACTTCCGCGCGGCCGTCGCCGCCGACTGGCACCCGGCCCAGGTGCACTTCGCCGGCCGGGTCGACGAGCTGCTGGCGGCCGGCGTGCCCGACCGGCGCTTCGACATCGACCGGCTGGCCCGGGTGGCCGAGCCGTTCCTGGACGAGATCGACGGGCTGGCGGCGGTGCTGGACGCGCTGCCCGGGCGGATCGCCGCGATCGAGGCCTGCGGACTGCCCGACACGCTGGTGCACGGCGATCTGCATCCGGGCAACGTGCGCGCCGACGGCGAGTCCCGGGTGATCGTCGACTGGGGTGACTCCACGGTCGCCCATCCGGCGTACGACATCCTGCGGCTCTGCGAGGGGCTGGAGGAGCCCGGCAAGGTGCTGCAGCAGTGGGCCCAGCGGTGGCGCTCGGACGTGCCCGGCGCCGACCCCGAGCGGGTCCTCGACCTGATCAGGCCGGTCGCCGAGCTGCGCTCCGCCGCGTTGTACCAGGAGTTCCTGGACCGGATCGAGCCCGCCGAGTGGCCGTACCACCGGGCCGACGTGCCGGCGCGACTGAGCGCCGCGGCCGCCGCGGCCGTACGGTGGTGGGGTGACTGACCTGCGGCGACGCTTCGTGGAGCAGCTCCGTCGCAACGGCGCCCCGCTGACGCCCGAACTGGCCGCCGCGTTCGCCGCGGTGCCGCGGGAGCTGTTCGTCGCCGAGGGCTTCCAGCGCCGCGACGGCTCGTGGGCCCGGCCCGGCACGGCGGGTTTCCGCGACGCCGTCTACCGCGACGACGTGCTGGTCACCAAGGTCGACGCCCGGGTGGCGGTCAGCTCGTCCAGCCAGCCGTCGCTGATGGCGATCATGCTGGAGGGCCTCGAGGTGCAGCCCGGCGCCCGGATCCTGGAGATCGGCGCGGGCACCGGCTACAACGCCGCGCTGCTGGCGGCGCTGGGTGCCCGGGTCACCAGCGTGGACGTGCAGGCCGACGTCGCGGAACGGGCCCGGGCCGCGCTGGCCGCGGCCGGCGTCGAGGGCGTACGGGTGCTCACCGGTGACGGCTACGCGGGCGCGCCGGGCGAGACCTTCGACCGGGCGATCGTGACCGTCGGGGTCGCCGGGGTATCACCGCGCTGGCTGGCGCAGACCCGGCCGGGCCCGATCGTCGTGCCCGTCGAGCACGCCGGTACGCACCCGGTGCTGGCGGTTCACGGCGCCGCGGAGGGCCCGGTCACCGCGACGGTGATCTGTCCGTCCGGGTTCATGAGCGCCGCCGGCCCGCTGACCGCGGCCCATCCGCGCTCCCATCCGCATCCGGTGCCGACCGGCGCGCTGACCGCGTTCGCGCCGTTCGCGCCGCCGCGCTGGGACCCGCCGCTGGGCTCCTACGCCTACCGTGACCTCTGGTACGCGGCCGGCGTGTGGAGCAGCCGGGCCACCCACGCGGCACTGCCCGACCGGGACGTCAGCGGTGTGGTGCTGCTCGACGAGCAGGGCACCGGCGGCGCGGCGATCCTGCCGGACGGCTCGGTCCTGGCCGGGGGAGACCAGGCGATCGAGTACGGCGAGCAGGCGGTCGCGATCATCGACCGCTGGGAGGCGGCGGGCCAGCCGTCGATGCGGGCGTGGCAGATCACCTTCCAGCTGACCGGTGACCCGCAGGCGCCGATCTGGGCCCCGGCGGCCTGGTCGCTGCGCCCGGAGCGCCCTGACCTCGCCTAGTCCACCCGCTTGAGCCGGGTCCAGCCGTCCCAGCCGCGTTCGCGCATGAGTTCCACGATCCGTGGCATCCGCGGATCGGCCTCGGCGGCGAGATTGTTCATCAGGTCGAACGGCATCTCGTCCTGCCATTCCTCGCCCAGGTCGGGCTCGCCGGCGGCGTAGGCCCGCTCGAGCAGGCCGGCCATGAGGTCGGCAACCTCCTCCAGGCGCGACTCGTCGTCGGCGTCGCTGTCCCCGACCTCCGAGAGGACCCGGTAGAGCCGGACGAGCTGCGGGTCCTCCAGCTCCGCGAACTTGTACCCGATGACCTCGGGCATGTGCTCGGGCCACCGGGCCGCGAGCAGGATCCACCCGTCCCGCTCACCCGCCAGTATCCGCGGCGACACCCCGAGCTCGCGGAGCCGGTCGAGATAGCAGGTGACCTCCGGCGGGAGCACCAGAGCGTCGCCGGCGGCGAGCTGCGCGATCCGCTTGCGGCTGAGCTCCAGCCGTTCGATCTCCTCGCGCAGGTCGTTGTCGATCTTCTCGACGGTTTCGGCGAGGGTGTCGGCGTCGGCCTGCAGCATCAGCCCGATCTGCGACAGCGGTACGCCGGCGTCCGCGACAGTGCGGATCTTGATGAGCGCCACGACTGCCGGGGCGCCGTACCGGCGGTAGCCCGACGCGTCCCGTTCCGGCTCGGGCAGCAGCCCGATCTGGTGATAGTGCCGCACCGCCCGCACCGTGACACCGGCGTACGCCGCCAGCTGGCCGATCGTGAGCATGCTCCGATCCTCGCTCAGCTGATCCGGCGGCGGTAGGTGCGCATCGCGAAGGCCACGGTCACGACCAGGATGCCGGTGCACCAGGCCAGAGCGGTCCAGATCCCGGAGCCCACCGGCTGCTCGGTGAACAGGGCCCGGAGCGTGTTGACGATCGAGGTCACCGGTTGGTTCTCGGCGAAGGCGCGGACCGGGCCCGGCATGGACTCGGTGGGCACGAAGGCCGAGCTGATGAACGGCAGGAAGATCAGCGGGTAGGCGAACCCGCTCGCGCCGTCCACGGAGCTCGCGGTCAGACCGGGGATCACGGCGAGCCAGGTCAGCGCCAGGGTGAACAGGACGAGGATGCCGGCGGCCGCGAGCCAGCCCAGCACGCCCGTACCCGACCGGAAGCCCATCACCAGGGCGACCAGCAGGACCACCACGAGCGAGATGGAGTTGGCGACCAGTGAGGTCAGGACGTGGGCCCACAGCACGGACGCCCGGGCGATCGGCATGGACTGGAACCGCTCGAAGATGCCGCTCTGCAGGTCCAGGAACAGCCGGTACGCGGTGTAGGAGATGCCCGAGGAGATGGTGATGATCAGGATGCCGGGCAGCAGGTAGTTCACGTACGACCGGGTCCCGGTCTGGATCGCGCCGCCGAGGACGTAGACGAACAGCAGCAGCATGGCGATCGGCGTGACCACGGTGGTGATGATGGTGTCGGGGCTGCGCACGATGTGGCGCAGTGATCGGCCCAGCAGGACGGCGGTGTCGCCCAGGAAGTGCCTGTTCATCGCTGTTCGCCCTTCGTGGTGGTGCCGACCAGGGTGAGGAAGACGTCCTCGAGGGTGGGCTGCTTCTCGACGTACTCGACCTTGGCCGGTGGCAGCAGCCGCTTGAGCTCGTCGAGGGTGCCGTTCACGATGATCCGGCCCTCGTGCAGGATCGCGATCCGGTCGGCGAGCTGCTCGGCCTCGTCGAGGTACTGGGTCGTGAGCAGCACGGTCGTACCACCCTCGGCGAGCTCGCGGACGGCCTGCCACACCTCGATGCGGGCCTGCGGGTCGAGCCCGGTGGTGGGCTCGTCGAGGAAGACCACCGGCGGGTCCCCGATGAGGCTCATCGCGATGTCCAGCCGGCGGCGCATGCCCCCGGAGTACGTACCCACCCGCCGGGCGCCCGCCTCGGTCAGCGAGAACCGCGCCAGCAGGCCGTCCGCGATCGTCCCCGGATTCTTGAGGTGCCGCAGCCGGGCGACCAGGACGAGGTTCTCCCGGCCGGTGAGGATCTCGTCGACCGCGGCGAACTGCCCGGTCAGGCTGATCGACTCGCGGACGTCGCCGCCGTGGGTCGCGATGTCGAATCCGTTGACGGTCGCGCTGCCGGCGTCGGCCTTGAGCAGGGTGGAGAGGATCCGCACCACCGTGGTCTTGCCGGCCCCGTTCGAGCCGAGCAGCGCGAAGATGCTGCCCCGCGCCACGTCGAGGTCCACGCCGCGCAGCACGCGCAGCTCCTTGTACGACTTCTCCAGGCCCCGCAGCTGGATCGCGGGTTCGCTCATCGGTGAGGTGCTCATGGCACCCAGGGTCCAGGGTTGACGTAGCGTCAGGGTCAAGCGTTTCGGGGGATCAGGCGCGCAGATAGGCCAGGACGGCCAGCACCCGGCGGTTGGTGTCCTCGGCCGGCGGCAGATCCAGCTTGGCCAGGATGCTGCCCACGTGCTTGCCGACGGCCGCCTCGGTCACGAACAGCCGGGCCGCGATCGCCGAGTTCGAGTGGCCCTCGGCGACCAGCCCCAGCACCTCCCGCTCGCGCGGGGACAGCGCCGCCAGCGGGTCCTTGGGCCGGCGCAGCAACCGGCGTACGACCTCGGGATCCACCACCGTGCCACCGCCGGCCACCGTGTGCAGCGAGGTCATGAACTCCTGCACGTCGACGATGCGGTCCTTGAGCAGGTAACCGACCCGGCGGCCGTCGCCGGTGTCCAGCAGCGCGGCCGCGTACTCCTCCTGCACGTACTGGCTCAGCACGACGACCGCCAGTCCCGGCTGCTCCCGGCGCAGGGTGACCGCCGCCCGCAGGCCCTCGTCGGTGAAGGTGGGTGGCATCCGGATGTCGGTGATCACGAGGTCGGGCCGGTGCTCGGCGGCCGCCGCGAGCAGCCCGGGGCCGTCACCGACCGCCGCCACCACCGTGCAGCCGAAGCGGGAGAGCACCCCGACCAGGCCCTCGCGCAGCAGCACACCGTCCTCGGCCAGCACCACCCGGATCAGCTCTGCCACGGAAGCTCCACCCGGATCAGGGTAGGGCCACCCGCGGGACTGGCCAGCAGCAGGCGGCCACCGACGGCGGCCACCCGGTCCGCCAGCCCGGTCAGCCCGGTGCCGTGTGCCGGGTCCGCGCCACCGTGCCCGTCATCGCGTACCTCCAGGACCAGCATGTCGCCGGCCTGCGCGAGCAGCACATCGGCGCGGCTCGCCGCGGCGTGCTTCACCACGTTGGCCAGGGCCTCCGAGGCCGCGAAGTAGGCCGTGCTCTCCAGGTGCGGAGCCGGGCGTTGCAGGCCCTCCGCGACCGTGACCGTCACCGGCAGCGGCGAGCGGACCGTCAGCTCCCGCAGCGCGGCGGGCAGACCCAGATCGGCCAGCGACTGCGGCCGGATGCCGTGGATCAGCTCCCGCAGCACCACCATCAGCTCCTTGGCCTCGTCGTGCGCCTGCGCCAGCGGCGCCGCGGCCGGCGAATCCGCGGGCACGTCCAGCCGGGCCATGCCGAGCTGCAGGGTGAGGCTGGTGAGCCGGTGCTGGGCGCCGTCGTGCAGATCCCGCTCGATGCGCCGCCGCTCCGCCTCGAACGCGTCCACCAGCCGGGCCCGCGACTGCGCCACCGCCCGCAACGCCGTGCCGTCCCGGTCGCCGAGCAGCGCCCGCGCCGTCGCGGCCTGACCGGCGGCGATCAGGCCGAGCAGGTAGATCAGGACCGGGATCAGCAGCAGCCCGACGATCGCCAGCGGGATCGCCTGCCCGAGGGTGCTGACCGTGAACACCCCGAACTGCCAGCTGTCCGTGCCGGACGCGGCGAACAGCGGGCTCACCAGGAAAGCGAAGTCGATCAGGGCGAGGAAGGCGTACATGCCGTAGACGACCGGGACGATCAGGCCCAGGAAGGCGCCGTAGAGGACCTCCCGCCAGGTGGCCGCCTCGGTGTAGCGGACCCGCAGCCAGGTGATCGGGTCCGTGCGCAACGGCCGGTGGGCCGACTGCACGGGCCGCTGGTCGATCAGGGCCAGCCGGCCGCGTTCGACGGCGGCGAGCGGGATCGCGACCAGCGGTCCCGCCCCGGCGAACATCGCCAGGGCGGTGACCATCACGAACAGCAGCGGGCCGTCGATCACCCGGCCGTCGTTGAACCGCAGGCCGGCGGCCAGCCAGGGCAGGATCAGCGTGCCGAGCCCGACACCGACGACACCGGCGAGCGGCAGGGTGGTCAATCCGTAGAGGATCGCGCGCCACGGGCTCGACGTGAGCAGGTAGTGACGGCTGCGGAGGGCTTGCCAGGGAGTCTCGATTGTTGACACAGCGTCACGGTAATGACCGCCGCGGGGTCGTTCCCAGCCGTCCACGGCTACACCGGGGGTATGCCTGGCACTACCAGGTGCCGGCCCGGCGGGCCCGCCACGGCCGTCCGTCCGGGTCATAGATGAGCCTGTACGCCGGGACGGCCCACAACCGCTGCCACCACGGCAGGCGCTCGGTCTCGTGGGGCACCAGCCGGCCCGGGGGACGAGGGCCCCGCTCACCGTTCGCATGCCAGTCCCGCAACGCGTCGGCGGCGGCGCTGATCGTGCGCACCGCGTCGTCCGGGTCGATCAGCCCCTCGTCGTCGGTGCGGTCCAGGTGCTCACGCATGAGGGCGAGCCGCAGGTCACGCGCATATGTGCGGGCGCCCTCACCCTGGCCGGCCGGATCCAGCGGCACCCGCTCGTCGCGGGTGTTGTCCAGCACGGCGCACGACAGCTCACTGTCGTGGGTCCACGAACGACGGTTGAAATTGTCGCTGCCCGTGCTGGCCCAGACGTCGTCGACCACACACACCTTGGCGTGCACGTAGACCGGAGTGCCCGCGTGGTTCTCCACGTCGAAGACGTGCACCCGGTCCGGGGCGGCCTTGCGGCACAGCTCGATGGCCTCCTCGCGGCCGACCTGGTTGGGCGGCAGGGCGAACCGGCCGTCCACGTCCGGGTGCCGGGGGACGACCGCGACCAGGTGCAGATTCTCGTTGTCGTTGAGCGCGTCCGCGAAGAGCTGGGCGACCTCCTTGGACCACAGGTACTGGTCCTCGAGGTAGATCAGCCGGCGGGCCCGTTTGATGGCTTTCGTGTAGCCCCGGGCGATGCTCTGCTCACCCAGCCGGGCGAAGCCGTACGGCGGGCGCATCGCCGGATAGGTGCGCAGGACCTGGATGTCGTGCGGACCGCACTCCGGCGGGTCCGGCGGCTGCGGCGGGAGCTTGTCGGCGTGCAGATCGGCGCCGCGCAGCTTGTCCTCGATCGTGGAGATCGGGCCGTGCTGGTCCAGCGGCACCTTGTCGGTCCAGCGCTCGCGGAAGGTGAGATCCAGGGCGCCGACCACCGGGCCGCGCAGGGCCAGCTGCACGTCGTGCCAGGGCGGATTCTTGCCGTACGCGGAGGCCATCGCGATCGGCTGCGGGTCACCGTGGTGGTCGGCGTCGTCGCGGCGGCTGTGGCACAGGTCGATGCCACCGGCGAAGGCGATGTCACGCTCCGGCTCGTCCGGGTGACGGATGATCACAAGCTTCTGGTGGTGCGAGCCGCCGCGGCGTACCCGCTGGTCGAGCAGCACCTCACCGCCGGCGGCGGCGATGTCGTCACCGAGGCTGCGGTTCTCCTCCTCGCTGTACGCCAGCTTGTCGACGTGCGAGCGCCAGAGCAGGCCCTTGACCACCACGCCGCGTTTGGCGGCCGCGGCGAACAGCTCGGCGATGGTCGGCCCGTCGTCGCGCATCCGCTCGTCCGGGTCACCCCGCCAGTCGGTGAAGAAGAGGTGGTCGCCTTCACGCAGCGCTTCCACCTCGTTCACCAACCGGTCGAAATACGTTCTTCCGTGGATAAGCGGTTCGGCGGTGTTTCCCGTGCACCAGGTGGGTATGTCTGAGTCCGGGTTGCCACGCTCGTCCGCGGTCAGGAACCAGTCCTCCAGTGGCACGGGGCAGCCCTTCCGAGGTCGACGACGCCCTCACCGTAGGCCCCTTGACGGCCGAACGCACGCTGAAGCACGCGTCCCCCTGTGAGATGGGAAACACTCCATGACGACTGAGCCCCTGACCTCGACCGCCACCCCGGCCGACGCGGCCGCCGCCTCCGAGCGCGGCCTGCTCATCGCCATGCTGCTGCTGGTGCTCGCCGGCGTGGGCGCGATGCTGCTGATGTCCTGAGCTGCCGATACCGAACCGTTGTGGCATGTGACGGATATGGGGCAGCGCCGGTTGGCGCGCCTGGCCCATACTCGTCGGCATGACGGGGGATCCGGGGTACAGCAGCGCAGTCATCGAGGTCCCGCAGGCGGAGGCGGCAGCAGGGACCAGCAGGACCGTCTGGTCGCCGACGCACGGCCCGCTCAATGTGGTGGTGCCCCCCGGCACCGTCGACGGCGCGGTCGTCTGGGTGCAGAGCCCGACCGCCGGCAACGTCGCCGTGACCATCCGGGTGTCGTCACCGTTCCCGCCGCCGCAGCCCTACCCGGGTGCTCCCGCGGCCGGGCCGGGTTACCCGCCGCCGCCCGGCCAGCCCTACCCCGGCCAGCCCTACCCCGGCCAGCCCTACCCCGGCCAGCCTCATCCCGGCCAGCCGTTCCCCGGCCAGCCTTTTCCTGGGCAGCCCCAGCCCTTCCCGGGTCAGCCCCAGGCTTTTGCCGGGCCGCCGCAGGCCGCGCCGCGTAACAACAAGCGCAACGCGGTGATCGGCGGCAGCCTCGTGGTGCTGCTCGCCCTGGGCTGCTGCGGCGTCGTCCGCGTCTTCAGCGGGGACGACGACGACAGCCCGCAGGCCGGCAACCGCAACGGCGTGGCCGCGACCGCCGGCAGCAGCGCCCCCAGATCCACCACCCCGCTCGCCCCGGAGCAGTACGCCCAGGTGCTGGCGGCCTCCGACACGGCGATCGGCACAAGCTTCCGCAAGCTGAACACCGCCGACAGCGCGGCCTTCGCCAAGGCGGCGCCGACGGCCGTGACCACGATCCGCGCCGAGGCCGACAAGCTGCGCGCCGTCCAGCCACCCGCCGCCGCGGCGGCCGCGCACGGCCAGCTGACCCTGGAGCTGCAGAGCCTCGGCGACATGGTCGACGAGTCGGCCTCGGCCAAGCAGGAATGCCCGGCCGCCTCCCCGTGGGCGACGGTCCTGCAGTCGGGCTGGGCCGACGGCATCCGCGAGGACGCGAAGAAGCTGGCGGCCGCGGACCCGGCGTTCAAGTTCGGCACGTTCCTGCCGGCGGCGCCCAAGGAGAGCAAGCGCCGCCTCAAGAACGGCACGTTCATCACCCGTTCGAGCACCGGCGGCTCCGGCCACCTGAAGATCAAGAACGGCGCGGACGACACGACGGTCAGCCTGGTGCCGGCCAAGGGCAAAAAGCCCAAGCCGGTCCTGACCGTGTACGTCCGCGGCGGCGCCACCTTCACGGCGAAGGGCGTGCGCGACGGCACGTACCGCGTCTACACGGCGTCGGGCGAGGACTGGGACAAGGGCAAGAAGGGCTTCACGCGGGACTGCTCGTTCAGCAAGTTCGACGACACGTTCAAGTTCAGCACGACGTCGTTCTCGGCCTCGATCTGGACGATCACCCTGACCCCGGTGGTCGGCGGCAACGCCTCGACCAGCGACGTCGACCCGAAGTCCTTCCCCAACTGACCGGCGCTGCGACCCGCGTTGCCGGCGGCCGGGCCGGTGCGCTTGCTAGCGCGGGCTGTCGACGGCCAGGCCGAGGCCGGCTTCGCGGGCATCGATGAGTTCGTCCCAGTGCTCGCGGGTCCAGGCGCAGGCGGCGTTCATCGGCTCCAGCATGCTGACGCCCAGCGGCGTCAGTGCGTAGCCGTGGCCCTCGGCGCGGCAGACGAAACCGTCGCGTTCGAGGCCGCGCAGCGAGCGGGTGAGGGTCCGTGCGGTGACGCCGGGCAGCGGCACCCGTAGCTCCGAGAAGCGTCGCGGCCCGCCCTCCAGACAGCGGAGGACCATGCCCGCCCACTTGTCCCCGAAACGGATCGGGGTGAGGGTCGACGGGCAGACCGGATCGAACATGTCCGGCTCCAGCGGCGCACGCATCCGTCCACGGTAACGGCCCGGCCGGTATCCCGGGGGATACCGCGGCGCACCTTCGTATCCGGGCGGATATCGGTGGCCGGCATAGCGTCCCGGCATGAGCAGAATCGCGATCTTCGGGGCGGGCGGCCGGGCCGGGCGTACCGCTGTGGCCGAGGCCCTGGCCCGTGGCCATGACGTGACCGCGGTCGTGCGGGACGTTTCCCGCTATCAAGGTCCGCCCGATGCGCGGGTCGTCGCGGGCGATGTGCTGGACGCCGCCGCCCATGCCGATGGCGCCGACGCGGTGATCAGCGCGGTCTATCAGAGCGGTCCGGACTTCTTCGTACGAGCGGCGAAGTCCTTGTCCTCTGCCGGAGCGGGACGGATCGTCGTGGTCGGACTGGCCGGCGTGCTGCCCACCGCCGACGGCACCTTGTTGATGGACACCGACGGCTACCCGCAGGAGTGGCGTGACTTCTACCTTGCCCATGCGGCCGGGGTCGCCGCTCTCGAGGGGGACTGGGTGGTGGTCAGCCCGGCCGGCGACTTCGACCACGGCGGCCCGCGCCTCGGCGGCTACCGGGTGCTGCCCGCGGATGCCGGGTCGCGGATCTCCTATGCCGACCTGGCGATCGCGTTGATCGACGAGGTCGAGCAGCCGAGGCACCATCGGGAGCACATCGGAGTCGGCTGGTTCGGGGAGGAGTCCTTCACAAGCTGAGAAGCTGACGGGCCAGCGAATCCCAGCACAAGGGTTGTGGGCCCGGGCGGCTCCCGTAGTGCAGAAGCGGACGGTTCAAGAGACGCAGAAGATCGCGGCGTCGCCGGAGTCCGTTGACTGCGACCCCCACTACAGCGGCGGCAACGGACCGTCCCGTGTCGACGGCGTGGTCAAGGCCATCGGCACCGACATCTACGACCTGGACCGGGACAACGACGGCTTCGGTTGCGACCGACACGAACCAGGAGCGAACTGGCGGCCACCCGTTAACGTGCGCGGAATGCAGGATCTGGGACCCGTCACCTGGCCGCCCGAGCCGATCAGAACCGAGAGGCTCACGCTCAGGGAGTCCGCGACCCGGGACCGTACGGCCTTCGTCGAGTTGCTGGCCTCATCCGAGGTGCACACCTATCTCGGCGGCCCCCGGCCTCGTGCCGAGCTTGAGCGCGACCTACCCCCGGCCCCCGAGCGGTGGCCCGGCAGCTTCGTCGTTGATCTCGACGGGGCGATGATAGGCCAGGTGCTGCTCCGGAGAGCCACCGGCCACCGCCGCCCGGCAGCCGCGGGAAAGGTCGATCTCGGCTACCTGCTCCTGCCGCGGGCCTGGGGCTTCGGCTACGCCTTCGAGGCGTGCGCGGCGGCACTCGGCTGGCTCGCCACCGCGCTCCCCGGCGAACCGGTGGTGCTCACCACCCAGACCGCCAACGTCGCGTCGATGCGGCTCGCCGCGAAGCTGGGGTTCGCCGAGGTCGAGCGGTTCGACGCCTGGGGCGCCGAGCAGTGGCTGGGTCTCTGCTCGCCGCCCCGCTGAGCCGAGCGCCCGCTGTCAGTTCGTGTGCGGCAGGCGCTCCGCCGGGATCACTCCCAAGCGGCCCTTCTGGTAGTCCTCGAACGCCTGCATGAGCTCCTCGCGGGTGTTCATCACGAACGGCCCGTAGTGCGCCACCGGCTCGCGGATCGGCCGGCCGCCCAGGATGAACAGTTCCATCGCCGGGATGTTCGAGTCCTGGGTCTTGTCCGCGTTCACCCGGATCGAGTCGCCGGCGCCGTGGGAGGCCAGCTGGCCGATCTGGATCGGGCGCTGCTCCACGCCGACCGTGCCGCGGCCGGCCAGCACGTAGACCAGGGCGTTGTAGTCCGGCTGCCAGGGCAGGTCGAGCTGGGCGCCCGGCTGCAGCGTGACGTGGGCCAGGTTGATCGGGGTGAACGTCGAGCCGGGGCCGGCGTGCCCGGCAACCTCGCCGGCGATCACGCGGATCAGGCTGCCGCCGTCCGGGGTGGTCAGCAGGGCCGACTCGCGGCCGCGGATGTCCTGGTACTTCGGGGCGATCATCTTGGCCGCGCGGGGCAGGTTGACCCACAGCTGCAGGCCGTGGAACAGCCCGCCGCTGGTGACCAGCTTCTCCGGCGGGGCCTCGATGTGCAGGATGCCGCCGCCCGCGGTCATCCACTGGGTGTCGCCGTTGGTGATCGTGCCGCCGCCACCGAGGGAGTCCTGGTGGTCCATGGTGCCGTCGATCATGTAGGTGACGGTCTCGAAGCCGCGGTGCGGGTGCCACGGGGTGCCCTTGGGCTCGCCCGGCGCGTAGTCGACCTCGCCCATCTGGTCGAGGTGGATGAACGGGTCGAGCTCGTTCACCGGTACG
Source organism: Actinoplanes sp. NPDC051405 (assembly GCF_055586185.1). NCBI lineage: Bacteria > Bacillati > Actinomycetota > Actinomycetes > Micromonosporales > Micromonosporaceae > Actinoplanes > Actinoplanes sp. NPDC051405. Next base: position 78,546 of record NZ_JBVJIR010000021.1, on the reverse strand, counting down.
CCCGCGAAGGCGCGCCGGACCGGGAAGCCCTCGCCCTCGAAGCCGGACGGGGCGGTGGTCAGCCGGCGCACCGGCCGGTAGCTGGTGGTGGCCGGGTCGAGCTGCGGCAGGCGCGGCAGGACCAGGACGTCGTCGACGGTGATCGCTGGCATGATCTTCTCCCTCAGACTGCGACCGGCTGCGTGCGCAGTCGGGGACCCAGGCGTCCGAAGACGCGGGTGATGGTGGCGAGCTCGGCATCGTCGAGGTCGTCGATGAACGTCTCCCGCACGGTGGCGAGATGCAGCGGCGCGGCGGCGGTCAGCGCGGCCATTCCGGCGTCGGTCAGCACGGCCTCCTGGCCGCGGCCGTCGTCGGAGCAGCTCTGCTTCCGGACCAGGCCGCGCTTGACCATGGTGGTGATCTGGTAGGTGCACCGGCTGGGCGAGAAGACCAGGCGGCCGGCCAGCTCACCCATCCGGAGCCGGTGCTCCGGCGCCTCGGAGAGCACGACCAGCACGTGGTAGTCCGCCATGCTCAACCCGGTGCCGGCCCGCAGGTCGTCCTCGAGGCGGTTGTGCAGCGCCCAGCTGCTCTCCACGAAGGCGCGCCAGGCGGCCTGCTGGGTGGCGCTGAGCGGTTCGGTCATGCCCAGAACCATACTCCTTCAAATCTGAAATAACAGGGGTGCGGCGCGGTGGCGATCGTCACCGGCGGCGCAACTGGAGCAGGGCGGCCAGCAGCGGGAGAGTGATCAGGAAGGCGAGCCGCAGGTCCACCAGGTCGGCGAGCCGGGCCAGCGCCGCCGGGGCCGCCAGAATCGCCGTACCCGAAGCGAGCGCGCCCAAGGACGCGGCGTGCGCGGCGCTCAACCGGGGTGTCGCGACCAGCCCGGCCAGGGCCACCGGATAGCGGGTGGCCACGCCCGCACCGGCCACCACCAGGCCCGCGGTGATCGCGGCCGCGCCGCCGGCGACGACGACCACGAGCGCGCCCGCCGCGGTGACCGCGGCGCCGATCGGCACCACCGGTATCCGGCGGATCAGGGCCGGACCGGCCAGCCGGCCGAGCGCCATGCCGACCGGGAAGGCCGTGCCGAGCGTGGCGGCGGTTCCGGGCGTCAGGCCGGCGGCGGCGAGCCGGGCCACCGCCCAGATGGTGAAGCAGAATTCCACCGACACGGCCAGCACCACGACGCCCCAGCGCCGCGACACCGCGCCGGCCGCGGGCCGGGCACCCGGTTGCGGCCCGGATCCGGTCGCGGCCGGGCGGGTGGTCGCGGCCAGAAAAAGCAGCGGGGGTACGACGGCCAGCAGCGCGAGCCGCCCGCTGACCACACCGGTGGCGTTGAGACCGCCGATCGTCGCCGGGGCCAGGACCGACGCGGTGCTGGACGCGGCGTTGACCTTGGTGAGCTGCACCGCCGCCTGGGCCCCGGCCAGCAGCGCCGGGGTGACCAGGGCGAACGCCGCCCCGCCGGCACCCAGCAGCAGAGCTCCCGCGACGGCCACGCCCGGGACGGGTGCGAGCGCGAGCAGCGTCGATCCGCCCGCCACGGCCAGCGAGCCACCGATCAGGGCCGGGGGCGGACTGCTCCGCAACAGCAGCGGTCCGGCCGGGGCCATCGCGAGCAGGCCGAAGCCGAAGGTGGCGGGCAGCCAGGCCAGCGCCTCCGGGGGTACGCCGAAGTCGCCGGCCAGCAGCACGAGACACGCGCCGAGGGCGGTGATCGCGTAGCCCAGCGCCGCCTGCGCGATGCCGGCCTGCCTGACATTGCTGTCCATGCGATCACTTCCTGGCGGCGGCCTGGTCAGGCGTGCGCTTTGCCCGCGGCGACCAGGAGTCGGTTGAGAGCGCGCAGATCGATGATGGGCAGGTCGGCGTCGACGCCCTTGAGGGCGGCCACCTGAGCACCGGCGGCCCGGCCCGCCGTCACCCCGACCTCCGCGTCCTCGACCACCAGGCAGCGCTCCGGCGCGACGCCCAGCAGCTCGGCGGCGCGCAGGTAGCCCTCCGGGTCCGGCTTGCCGACCCGTACGTCCTCGACCGTGACCAGCAGTGGTGCCGCGATGCCGGCGGCGCCCAGCCGGGCCTTGGCCAGCCGGACGTCTGCGCTGGTCACGATGGCCCACGGCAGGCGCAGCGCGGCCAGCAGTTCGGGTGCGCCGGGTGTGGCCACGACGTCGGACAGGTCGTCGTACTGCAAAGTCAGCTGGCGGGCCGCGGCCTCGGCGACGCCGGCTTCGGTGAGGTCCGGACGGACCAGCCGGACCGTACGTTCGGCCGGGGCGCCGTGCGCGACAGCCAGGACGGCGGCCGGGTCCACGGCGTACTCCGCGGCCCACACCCGCCAGGCGCGTTCGACGGCCGCGTCGGAATCGACCAGGGTGCCGTCCATGTCGAAGAGCACCGCCTCGATGATGGTCAGGTCCACGCCGTCCTCCATTATCCTCGTCGTACGAGCATAAGGTGGTGAACCCCCGTCATGGCAAGTCCCGTTCGTCGCCGCGCCCAGGAGACCCGCTGGCACACGGCGTCCCAGGTGCTCGCCTGGCTGCGTCTGCATCCGGGGTCCACCCGCGCCGCCCTGGCCCATGACCTGCAGCTCACCAGCGGCCTGGCCACCGAGCTCACCGGCCGGATGCGGGCACTGAGCCTGCTCGCCGAGACGCCCGCGCCGCCGCAGGGCCGGGGCCGGCCGACCACCGTGCTCGGCGCTCACCCCGGCGGACCGGTCGTGCTGGCGATCGACCTCCGCATGGCCGACTGGCGGTACGCGGTGGCCGGCGTCGACGGGGAGCTGCGTGACGTCACCGGCTTCCGGCACGTCGGCCGGGACCCGGAGACCGTGCTCGCGGACATCCGCCGGGTGATCGACGCTGTGCGGGACCGCTACGGGCACCGGCTGCGCGCGATCGCCCTCGCCGTCGTCGGGTCGATCCACGACGGCCGGCTCGCCCAGTCCGCGACGCTGGGCTGGCGGGACGTCGACCTGACCACGCTCACCGCCGGCGGCACCGTTCCGCTGCTGCCCGGCAACGACGCCACGCTGGCCGGGCTCGCCGAGGCCCGCACCGGGGCAGCGGTGGGGGCGCGGGCGGCGTTGCACCTGATGGTCGAGGTCGGCATCGGTGGGGCCTTCACGGTGGACGGGCAACCATCGACCGGTGCGCACGGTGCTGCGGGTGAGTACGGCCATCAGCCGTACGGGAAACGGTCCTTGCCCTGTCCGTGCGGGGCGCGCGGCTGCTGGGATCTCGAGATCGACGGCCGCGCCCTGGCCCGGCACCTCGGCGTGCCCGCCCCGGCCGATCCCCGCGGGTTCGCCCGGCAGGTCCTGGACCGCTCACCGCGCGACCCGGCCACCCGCCGGGCCCTGGCGGCCGTCGCGGGCGCGCTCGGCGCGGGCATCGGCGGCCTGGTCAACGTGCACGACCCGGACATGGTCACGCTCGGCGGGCTCGCCGCTCCGCTGCGCGCGGCCGCCCCGGACGTCTTCGACGCCGCCTACACGGAAGGGCTCATGGCGTTCCATCGTGGACAACCGCCGCCGGTGGTCGACGCGGTGCACGGCGACGACGGCGCGCTGCACGGCGCGGCGATCCTGGCGCTGGACCACGTCACCAGCGAGACCGCGCTGGCCGAGTGGTCAGCGGGCCCGCACTGAGAAGGTGATCGGCGTCGGCTCGCCGCCCTCGACGAACCCGTCCGCGGTCAGCCCGGCGGCGACGAACGCGCCGAGCAGCTCGGCCAGCGGGAAGTGCATCGCGCCGACCTTGTCGCGCACGCCCTGGCTGGTCCAGGAGTCCCGGCTGTAGCCGCGCTCGCGGTAGCCGGGGCGGATCACGGTGGCGGCCGGGTCGGCGCGGTCGGCGAACGCGCCGCAGAAGCACGGGTGCACGCCGACGTGCACGAAGACGCCGCCGGGCGCGAGCACCCGGCGGGCCTCGTGCAGCACGGCCGGGTAATCGGGCATGTCGGTGTGCACCATCATCGCGATGACCGCGGGCACCGAGGCGTCGGCGAACGGCAGCCGGGTGGCGTCGCCCCGCGCGACCGGGAGCCGGCCGGCGGCGTGCCGCAGCATCCCGGCGGAAAGATCCACACCGATGGGCGTGCGGCCCAACCGGCGGACCGCCGCGGCGTACACGCCCGTGCCGCAGCCGATCTCCAGGCAGAGACCCGTGCCGGGGCCGAGCAGCTCGCGCAGCGCGTCGTGCACGCCCAGCGGATCGTCCTCTGCGGACTGCGGGCGGATGAACTCGGACTCGTACCAGTCGGCGATCTCGTCGTAGGCGGCGCGCGTCATCACCTCATTCAGCCAGCCGCCGGGACGGCCGGTCCAGGGCTTACGCGCAGCGCTGAACGCGGGCACCGGGCGATAATCGCGCGATGGAGCTCAGCACCGCGCGGCTGCTGCTGCGCCCGTTCCGCGCCGACGACCACGCGGCGCTGCACGTGATCGCCGGCGACCCGCAGGTCGTGCGGTGGATGGACTGGGGTCCGAACACGCCGGAGGAGACCGGCGTCTTCCTCACGTACGCCTTGGCGTCTGATACCGAGACGCCGCGCCGGACCTGGAAGTTCGCGGTGGTCCGCCGGGCGGACCAGGCACTCATCGGCTCGGCGGAGCTGCACATCGAGAGCCCGGAGCACCGGCGCGGCACGATGGGCTATCTGATCGCCCCGGCGGCCCAGGGCCAGGGGTACGCGACCGAGGCGGCGCGCGCGGTCCTGGACTTCGGCCTGACCGGCGGCGGCCTGCACCGGATCACCGCGACCTGCGACCCGGAGAACGCCGGCTCGGTCCGGGTGCTGGAGAAGATCGGCATGACCCGCGAAGGCCATCTGCACGACCACTTCCTGATCCGCGGCGCGTGGCGCGACCGCCTGCTCTACGCCAGGCTGGGTCAGCTGCGGTAGTAGACCCGCAGCTCGTAACCGTCGCGCTTCTGACGCCAGCCCAGGTCGTCGACGGCGACGACCTCCGGGCGGCCGGCCAGCCAGTTCGCCGCCATGCCGAGCGCGTCGGCCGGCGTCGAGCCGGTGAACACCCGCCGCCGGGCGAGATCGTCGCTGTGCGCCGGCGCGTGCCGCGGGTAGGTCTGCGCGGTCATCATCGGCTCGGGACCGGTCACGACCGCGGTCGCTCCGACCGCCTCACCGTTGATCACCCCCTGGACGAACCAGTCGTTGATCGACTCGTCGTGCTCGACGGTCCACCCGCTGACCGGCCCGATATCGGCGGCGATGGCCTGCTTCGCGTTGTCCAGCGCGGCGTCCAGGGTGGCGAGCTCGAGATCCTCGCCGTTGTACTCGACCCGATAGTTCATGTTTCCTCCGCGCGTCGACCAGACGACCAGCGGGGTGTCTCTACCCAGGTGGGCGCCCTTTCAGTCGGGGACCTCGGCCGCCGGCGCGGATGCCTCGCTGGGTGCTGGAGAAATACGCCAGTCCGGCCGGCCACAGTGGAGCGGTGCCGGACTGTGCGTGACGGCCGGCGGAGTCGGGTTGGCGCAATCTCGTTGCCTGCGGATGGGATGTGTGCTCTGGTGGCAGTCCGGGCCGCCGGTAGGGCCGGTGGCGCGTCACCGGAAGGTGGGGTCATGACCGGTTCGATCGTGCGCCGTTTGACGGTCTCCATCCTGCCCGTCGCCTGCCTGGTGCTGGCGACGACGGCCGTCCCGGCGACCGCCGCCCCACCCAGCCGCGTGGTGCCCGGCATCGACATCGTGCCGCCCGGCGGGGAGGCCACCCTTGCCTGGCGGGTGAACAACCGCGACCAGGTGCTGCTCTTCCTCAGCGGCACCATCTGGCAGCGCGGCCGCTACACCGACATCGGCGGGCTGGGTGGCGCGTTCACCGGCGCGTTCGACCTCAACGACGCCGGTGACGTGGTGGGTGACAGTGACCTGCCGGACGGCTCCACGCACGCGTTCCGGTGGCGGCAGGGCCGGATGATCGACCTCGGCACGCTCGGCGGGCCGACCAGCAACGCCCGTTCGGTCGGTGCCAACGGTGACGTCGCCGGCCGTAGCACGCTGCCCGACGGCTCCGAGCACGTGTTCCACTGGCGGGCCGGCGTGCTGACCGACACCGGCATCCCGAGCGGCTTCACCAGCGCGATGAAAGTGAACGCGCGGGGTCAGATCGCCGCGCACCATGTCTCCGGCGAGACCTTCTCCAGCCGGGCCTACTTCTGGGACCGCGGGGTGGTCACCGACCTCGGTACGCTCGGCGGCGACCGGGTCACCGTGACCGACCTCAACGACCGGGGTGAGGTCGTCGGTTTCGCCACCACCGCCACCGGCGACATTCACGCCTTCCGGTGGCGCAAGGGCCGGATGACCGACCTCGGCACGCTCGGCGGGGCCGACTCGCGGGCCAACGACATCAACAACCGGGGCCAGATCACCGGGAGCGCCGCGAGCGCGACCAGCTCCGAGCGGGCGTTCCGCTGGGAGAACGGCGTCATGACCGACCTGGACGCGGCCGGCGGGACGCAGGCGCAGACCGGGGGCAGCGCGATCAACGAGCGTGGCGACGTGGTCGGGTCCCGGACCGGGGTCAGCGCCACCAGGGGAGTGGTCTGGCGGCGGGACGCGACGCTGGAGCTCGATGCCCTCGGCCGGGAGACCAGCCAGGGCAACGACATCAACGACCGGGGCCTCGCGGTGGGCCTCACCGCCGTCGATCCGTTCCAGCCCACCCGCGCGACCGTCTGGTACACCCGCCGATGACCGGGCCAACGGTGTGCGGAGCTTGCGGGGTGGCCGGGTGAGCGGCTGCGCCACGTCCACGTCCACCCTGCTCTCCTGCGGCTGGGGATCGCCGGCCGGCTGCTCCGGCGGGTGGAGGGCGACCACCGGGAACGCACCGGAGCCGATGCGATCCGGGCCTGCGCCGCCCTGCCCCCCGTACCGTTCTGTCTGGCCGTCGCCCACCCGCTGGCCCGGGCCCGGGCCGGGAGCTCAGGCCGCCTGATTCTTCAGGGAACGGGTGACCTCCTCGCGGAGTCGTTCCTGGTCCACCCCGGCGCCGGCGAGGATCTGCACCGCCAGTCCCTGACCCTCGCGCAGGATGCCCAGCATGATGTGCTCCGGCGCGATGAAGTTGTGCTTGAGCCGGAGCGCCTCGCGCAGGGAGAGCTCGAGCACCTTCTTGCTCCGCGGCGAGAACGGGATGTGCCCGCTGGTGCGGGTGCGCGGACGGGCGCGGCGCAGCAGACCGCGGCGCTTCGGAGCCGTGGCCAGTGGCAGCCGCAATGCGCCGGGGCCGAAGTTCTCCTCGATCGCCCGGCGGACCGCGTCCAGGTCGATGCCGATCGCCTTCAGAGCCGCCGCGTCCTCCGCGTCGGTGTCGCGCACCGGGACGCTCGGCTCGGGGCCGGGCCCCACCCGGCGCTGGACCTCGGCCCGGACGAAACGGGCGTCGACCCCCTTGGTGGTCAGCGCGCCGGCCGAGGCGATCGGGCCGGCGGCGTCCGCGAGCAGGGCGATCAGCACGTGCTGGGTGCCGATCGGGCTCTGCCGCAGCTCGCGGGCCTCCGTCTGGGCCCGCATCACGGCGTCGCGTGCGCCATGGGTGAATTGCTCGAACATCTCAGCCCTCCCGTGGATCCTGCATGGGCACGCGACCGGCGTGCTTCTTGTGAACGCCCTGGCGGGTCACCTCGAGGGCGTCCGCGATCTCCTGCCAGGACCAGCCCTTGCGTCGCGCATTGGCCACCTGGAGATTTTCGAGGCCCTCCAGGAGGCGGCGCAGTGCCACGACCGCCCGCAGGCCGACCCGAGGATCGGCGCTGCCGGCGGCGGCGGCGAGATCGGTTGCTTCGGTCATGCTGTCAACTTACGTTGACACGGCGCTGTTGTCAACTTCGGTTGACAATCGGGGCGCAGAAAAGGCGCCGGGCGGACTGCCCGACGCCTTTCTGGTGGCGGTGGCCTACTGGCCGCGGCCGGTCTTCTCCTGGAGCTCGTCGATGCGCTGGGACGCCTCGGCCTTCGTCAGGTCCTCCGGCACGTCCTCGTGGGCCTCCGAGGCCAACGTGTGCAGGTACGACTGCTGGGCGCCGGTCGCCGGTTCGTCACCGGTGGTCCAGTCGGCCGGATCCTTGATCGTGTTCGACGCCGGATCCTGGTCGGTATTCGCCATGGCCTTGCCTCCTCGAAATCTCGAACAGGCGTGCTACTACCCCCCGAATGTCAACTCCATGCCTGCCGTGGGGGTGAACGACATGCTGAGCTCCACCGGCAGGGCCGCCGGGGCCGCCACCGCGAACGGCACACCCCACGGGTCCAGCAGCTCGGCATAGCTGCCGAAACCCATGTCGGTCGGGCCGGAGATGACATCGCCGCCGAGGTCGCGGCACGCCCGCATGGTCGCCGAGCAGTCGGCCACCTGGAACGCCGCGCGCCACCAGCTGCCACCACGGCTCGGGGCCAGGCCGGCCATCGCGTCGTGGGCCGTGGTGATCCACTCGCCGCGGGTGCCGTCGCTGCCGTACTCGTCGCGCAGCAGCCAGCCGAACGCCTGGCCGTAGAACCGGGCCGCGGCCTCCGCGTCGTCGGTGAGCAGCTCCGGGAAGGTCATCGTGCCCGGCTCGCCGCCGACCTGGGCACCGGTGAAGCCGGCGCTCTCCCAGAGGCCCAGCAGGGCGCCGGCCGGGTCGGCGATCAGTGCCGAGCGTCCGCCGCGGGCCTCGATCGGCTCGCTGACCAGGCGGCCCCCGGCCTCGCGGACCCGGGTGATCGACGCTTCGAGATTGTGCTCGGTCAGGTAGGTGAGCCAGCCGGCGGGCCGGTCGGCGCGGGCGCGGGTCAGCCCGGCCGCGGCCCGGCCGCCGAGCTTGAAGCGGTCGCCGGCGGGTTCCCAGCCGAACAGCCCGGCGTAGAAGTCCGCCGCGCGGGCGGGATCAGCACTCGCCAGCTCGACCCAGCAGGGTGTCGCCGGCGCAAAGCCCCGAATACGCATCGGCCGCACCTTTCCTGTCGTTCCATCGTGGAATCTCGGCCCAGGGGGAGATGCCGATCACCTTACAGCTATGAATACGCTCTGCCACTACGCCCGGGTTCAATGTCCTAAAAGAACTACGACTTCACGGCATGCAGATTACTCATAGTTACGGTGATTACTGAGCGTGGCGCTCCTCGGGTGTCCGGGTCCGCTCGTTGTATCGGTCCAGAAGCCGCATCACGGGCGTGACCGCCACGCCGTGCAACACCACGCTCACGACCACGACGAAGGCCACTGTCGCCCATACGACATCCACGTCGGGGAACGTGGCGTGGGTCATCGCGTACGCGAGATAGTAGAACGAGCCGATGCCGCGGATGCCGAACGCCGCGATGACCGCGTGCTCGGCCGCGTGCCCCGGCGCCCCGCGCAGCGACAGGAAGCCGGCCACCGGCCGGACCACGAAGATCAGAGCCAGCCCGGCCAGGGCGGCTGGCCAGGTGAGCGAGCCGAGCAGGCCACCGACCACGGCGCCCCCGAGGAGCAGGAGCAGGAGTACGGTGAGCAGCCGCTCGATCTGCTCCGCGAAGTCGTGCAGCACCTGGTGGTACTCGTGCGACCGTTGCGCCGAGCGGATCCCGCGGGCGGCGATGAAGACGGCCAGGAAGCCGTAGCCCCCGGCGACCTCGACGAGTCCGTAGGCCAGGAACGTCGCGGCCAGCGCCAGGAAGCCCTCGGCGTGATGGGCCAGGCGCAGGTTGCGGTTGCGGGCCCGGAAGAAGAGCCGGCCCAATGACCTGCCGATGAGCAGGCCACCGGCGACACCGATGACGATCTTGTAGAGCACGTCCTTCAGGACCCACTCGCCGAACCAGCTCTCCCCGGTCACGGCGACGGTGGCCAGCGCGATGGCCGCGTACACGAAGGGGAAGGCCAGCCCGTCGTTGAGGCCCGCTTCCGACGTCAGCGCGAACCGCACCTCGTCCTCGGAATCCTCCTCGTCGGTCGGCTCGCCGACCTGGACGTCCGCGGCCAGCACCGGGTCGGTCGGGGCCAGGGCCGCGCCGAGCAGCAGCGCGGTGGCCGGCACCAGCCCGGCCCACCACCAGCCGAACAGCGCGACCGTCGCGATGGTGACCGGCATCGCGACGGCCAGCAGCCGCCACGTCGACGACCACCGGCGCCTGGTCAGCGGCCTGTCGATCTTGAGGCCGGCACCCATCAGGGCGACGATGACGCACACCTCGGTGAGGTGCTCGGTGAGCTTCGGATGGGCGAGCGGATCGGCGGCCGGCAGCCCGAGCGGGAGGGCGAAGACGACCATCCCGAGGGCGAGGAAGACGATCGGCATGGACAGGGGACGGCGTTCGAGGACCCGAGGCAGAATTCCGGCCAGCAGGGCGCCCACACCGAGCAGGGCGAAGAGAAGGTCGGACAGCTGCACCGCTCTGCACTGCCCGTCGCGTGGGCAAAACATGCCGTCGCGGGGGTGATTGTCGGCACCGCGCCGGGGTAAGCGGCCGCCATGACTGGCAGAAACGTGAACCATCCCCGGGTGGCGGTGGTGACCGGGTCCGAGTCCGGCATCGGCCGGGCGGTGGCGGTCGCCCTGGCCGCGGACGGCTACGACGTGGGCATCACCAGCCACCGCGACGCCGAGCAGGCACAGCGCACCGCCGACGAGGTCCGCAAGGCCGGCCGCCGCGCCGAGATCCGCGACCTCGACCTCACCCGGCTGCCCCAGGCGGCGGACGTCATCGACGAGCTGGCCGACGCGCTCGGCGGCCTCGGCGTGCTGGTCAACTGCGCCGGCACCGGCACAACCACCCCGCTGCTGGACACCGGCTGGGACGAATGGCGCCAGGTGCTCGCCGTCGACCTCGACGGGCCGTTCCTGTGCGCGCAACGGGCCGGCCGCCGGATGGTGGAGGCGGGCCGGGGCGGTCGCATCATCAACATCACGAGCGTGCACGAGACGGCGCCGCGGGTCGGGGCGGGGGCGTACTGCGCGGCCAAAGGTGGTCTGGGCCTGCTGACCCGCGTTCTGGCTCTGGAGCTGGCGGAGCACGGCATCACGGTGAACTCCGTGGCGCCGGGGGAGATCGCGACTCCGATGACTGGTCAGGAGGACGTGGATCCGACCGGGGTCGAACGGCCTGGGGTGCCGCTGGGCCGGCCGGGTGACGCTCGGGAGGTGGCGGCGGTGGTGGCTTTCCTGGCCGGGGCGGGCGCTACGTACGTGACCGGGGCTTCGTGGCCGGTCGATGGCGGGATGCTGAACATGGGGCCGCAGGCCGGCTCGCACCTGACCAGCAACGACTGGCGCCGGCCTTAGCGTGGGGGCCGGTGTTGCTGCGCCGGCGCCGGGCTCGGCCATCCTTGCGCTGGCCGCGGACCGGCCCGGTCATTTGTCGGTCGCGGGTCGCCGTGGCTGTTGGTCGGCTGCGGATGGCTTCGGCCGACCGCCGCGCTGTGACCGCCCTGACCGTTGGCCGGCGGCGGACCGCCCGGCCGTCTGCCGCGCTCCGACCGCCCTTGCCCTTGTCTGGCTTGCCTCGCGTCGGCCCTCTGCCGGCCGCGGTCCGGTTCGGCGTCGCGGCCGGGCTCGGCCATTTGTCAGGTCACGGACTGGCCTGGCCGGACGGAGCAGGCGGGCCCGCGTGGGACGATGAAGCCGACCGGAGCGGCGGGCGGAGAACGAACCCGATGACGAATTCCGAACGGCGGCGGCTGCGCCGCAGCGTGGCCCAGCACGGCATCGCGGTCGTGGTGTTCGCGATGCTCGCCCTGTCCGGTATCGGCACCGCGGGGCCGGGCCTCTACGGGCTGGCGGTGCCCTTCATCGTGACCGGTGTCGCGGGCGCAGCAGGCGCCACGGTCATCGCCGTGGCCGTGTGGCGCCTACAGCGCGGGGAAACCAACGTTTCGGCCGGTGGAGGCGTCCGCCCGAGCGGTGGCACCGCGAACGGGACGGCGCAGCGGACCGTCCGCCTCGCGATGGCTGCCGCGGCCGTGGTCGCCTTGATCGCCGGGGTGCTGCTGGCGCCGCGAGGCATGGATCGGGGATTCGTCATCTCGGTGGCGGCCGGGCTGGCCGTCGCGTTGGCGTTGTTCTCGCTGTTCGCGGGCGACCGACCGCGGACCGCCGAGCACAAGGCGTGACCTACGGCCTATGCCTGCTTCGGCAGCTCGGCGATCGGTGAGTTCTCCAGATCGCGCAGCAGCTCCGCCGGGTCCTTGTACGTTGCTACGGCACCAGCCGCCTTCAGCTCCGCCGCGCTGGTGCCACCGCAGGCCAGGCCGATGCACGGGATGTCGAGCTTCGCCGCCGCTTTGACGTCCCAGACCGCGTCCCCGACGAAGACCGACTGCCGGGGGTCGACCCCGGACTGGTCCAGCGCCGCCTCCAGGATGTCCGGCGCCGGCTTGCTCTGCTTCGCGTCCGACGACGAGGTTGCCGCGGTGATCGCCTCCTCGGCGTCGACGACCTTGCGGAGGATGTTCAGTTCCGCTTCCTTGGCTGATGAGGCCAGGACGACGGCCAGGCCGCGGCCGGCGCAGGCGCGCAGCAGGTCGCCGGCGCCGGGCAGTGGGCGCAGGCGCTCCCACCAGGCGCCGTAGAGGATGTCGTGCGCGGTGGTCATCTCGTCGTCCGCGCCCTTGTCCCGGTCGGTGCCGAGCAGGTGGTCGATGATCTTGTCCGAGCCCATGCCGATGCCGCGGTGGATCTCCGCCATCGGTACGTCGTGGTCGAACTGGCGCAGGGCCTCCCACCAGGCCACCGTGTGCAGGTACGTGGTGTCGACCAAGGTGCCGTCGACGTCGAAGAGGACCCCCGGCTTCGCTGTCATACCTGGGCGTTTACCCCGTGCGGCGCCCGCAAACTCAGCGAGGTGGGATCAGCATCTCGAACCAGACCGTGGAGCCGCGCACCGTCGGGTCCGTGCCCCAGGTGTCGCTGAGCTCCTCGATCAGGCCCAGCCCCCGGCCCCGGCTGCTCAGGGCGTCGGTCCGGGCCCGGGTCACGCTGCCGCGCGTACCCGTGTCGGCCACCGACACCAGCAGGCGCTCCGCACTCAGGTCGATGTGCACCTGGGCCGGGGTGCCCGCGTGCAGCAGCGCGTTGGTGGTCAGCTCGCTGGTGCACAGGATGGCCGCGCCGATCACCGGCTCCGGCACCGACCACTCCCGCAGCCGGGTCGACATCCACTGCCGGACCCGGCTCGGGCCGGTCGGCTCGGCCGGGACCAGCATCGTGGCCGAACGGCTCAGCGTCACGGCCCGCTCGACGGCCAGCACCGCCACGTCGTCATCGGTGCTGCCGGACACGGCCGCCGTCGCGAGCGAGCACAGGTTGCGCGGGTCACCGCTGGTCGCCCCGGCTGCCGCGGCCACCAGGTCGGCGAGGCCCGCGCTCAGTGGCCGGTCCCGGCGCTCCACCACGCCGTCGCTGAACATCAGGATCGAGTCGCCCGGCTCCAGCTGCAGCACCGTCGTACGCCAGCGGCCGCCCAGCCCGAGCGGCGCACCCGGCGGCACCTGGACGAGCTCGGCGCCGGCCGGGCCGCCCGGCGCGCCCGCGCGGCGCAGCACCGGCGGCGGGTGGCCGGCGCTGGCCAGCGTGATGGTGCCGTCGGTGGGGTCGAGGACCCCGTACACGACGGTCACGAAGATCTCCTCGTTGCGCGACTCCGCGCCGAGCGAGCCGACCAGCCTGTCCAGCCCGGCGAGCACGGTGCCGGGGGCCGGGTCGGTCAGCGCGAGTGCCCGCAGCGCGGCCCGGACCTGGCCCATCACGGCGGCGGCCCGTACGTCGTGGCCGGCCACGTCGCCCAGCACCATCGCCAGGCGGCCGTCGGACAGCTCGAACGCGTCGTAGAAGTCGCCGCCGGCCGCGTTGCCGTCCACGCCGACGTCGTAGCGGGCCGCGATGCGGAACCGGTCCAGCTCCGGCAGGTGCTCGGGGAGCATGCTGCGTTGCAGCAGCTGGGCGGTGCCGTGCTGGGCCTCGAAGCGGCGGGCCCGTTCGGCGGCCTGGGCCACCAGCTCGGCGGCCGCATAGAGCAGGGCGCGCTCGGCCGGGAGCCAGGTGTGCGCGGTGCGGTAGCCCATGGTCAGGGCGCCGCGCAGCAGGGGAGTGCGCAGCGGCATCGCGGCCAGCGCGCGGATCCGGCGTTCGTGCCGGTCGCTGGCGATCTTGGCCAGCGGGGCGCCGTCGGCCTGGAAGGTGGGACGGCCGGTCTGCGCGGCGGTCACCATCGGCGAGTCGGGGCCGGCGGCGAACCTCTTCCACAGCGGGGGCAGGCGCTCGTCCGCCTCGTCCATCATCTCGCCGCGGATGCGCCGGACATAGCGGAACTCCGCGCCGTCGTCGACGGCGAAGACGCAGTGGTCGACGTCGAACGAGGTCATCGCGTACGCCAGGACGACCCGGGCGACGTCGTCGATGGTCAATGCCGAGGCCAGCCGGGCGGTGAGGTCACCGAGGCTCTGCAGCCGGCGGGTCACCTGGGTGGTCTCGGCGGCCACGGTCAGCACGCCGACGACAGCGCCCTGCTGGTCGCGGATGACCGAATGCCCGCGGGTGAACGAGGCCTGCTCGACGTGCCCGGCGCTGCCACGGGCCACCGCCACCTGGGTCTCGGCCTCGAGGAACGGCTGGCCGGTGCGGTAGACGTCGGCGATGACGCCGCCGACGCCGGGGGTGTGCCACAGCTCGCCGAACACGTCGGCGGCCGGGCGGCCCAGCGCCGCCGGGTGCCGGGCGCCGAGCACTTCGGCGTACGCGTCGTTGTAGACCAGCACGTGGTCGTCGCCGTACGCGAGCACCATCGGCACCGGCGAGGCGAGCAACATGTCGACCGTCGCGCGCACCATCGGATCCCACGCCTCGGCCGGGCCCAGCGAGGTCGCCGCCCACGGGTGCAGGCGGACGAGCTCGGCGCAGTCGATCGCGCGCTCCGGCGGCACGCCGGTCTGATCGGGCAGCGTGGTCATCGCGAGAGAGCTCCCCATGCCGACCATGAGATGAGCGTAGCCCGCCTCGGCCGTTCGGACGATGGGGGCACCATACGGACGTCCGATTATGCCCGGTACGCCTGGGTGAGGGGCATGTGCCGTCCGTGACCCGATCGAGCGTGATCTCACGGTGCGTAGTCCGGCCGTACGGAAATTGGGCTTGGCTCTTCCGATCTTGGCTCGCTTATAGTCCCGCGGTGAGCGAGAACCCGCGGCCCCGGCCCAGCCGCGGCGTCATGGGATACGTCGCTGAGCTGCAGCAATTCGATCCCGTGCCGCCGTACGTCTATGAGTTGCACCCGGCCGAGCCGGCTGCTCTCGTTCCGTCACCGCCGCCGGCCACCCCGGCGCCGATCGTGTCGCACATTCGACAGCAGCCGCGCCGCCGGACTCGGACCGCGATCCTCGCCGCCGCGGCCGTCGCCATCCTGGCCGGCGCCGGTCTGGGCTATGCCGCTCTCGACGGCTCCGCTGACGCACCCCGCACGCGGGCGCAGGGCACCGCGCCGACCACCGTGCCCACCCACGGGCTGCTGCCGCTCGACCCCGCGCTGCCCGGCTCGCAACCGGTCGCCGCACGCACCACCGGCCCCGCCTCGACGAGCACCACCACGGCGGCGACCACTTCCGGCACCTCGGAGACCGACCGTCCACGGCCTGACGCCGTGACACTGCCCGGCGCGCCCGATCCCTGGAATCCGCCGCCGGCAGCCACGGTGGCGCCGACGGAACCGGCCGCGACGCAGCCGGCCGTCGCGCCGGCCCCGCCGCTGCCACTGCTCGCGACGATCAGCCACGTCGCGGACCCGGCCGAGGACGGTCTTCTGGCGTACGCCGGAACGGTCCGCATCGAGAACCCCGGCACCCGCGACGTGACCGGCTGGCGGGTGACCCTGACCGTGCCCGGCGGCAACGCGGTGACCGCCACCGGCGCCTCGGTCGCACAGGACGGCGAGACGGTGACGTTCACGCCGGCCGGGGAGCCGACCGTGCCCGCCGGTGGCGCGGTCACCTTCTCGTTCCAGGTGGCCGGTCTGCTGTCCGCCCTGCCGGGCGCCTGCGCGATCGACGGCAGCCCCTGCTCCTGAGCTTCACCTCTCGCTGACGGTGCGGATCGGGGTCCGGCGACCTATGGTCGGCGCAGGCCGCATCGACACCGGCCGCTGACACCTTCCAGGGAGAGCAGATGAGCGGCGCCGATCTGAGCGATGCGTTGAGCGACATGTGGCGTTCCGTGTTGTTGTTCGTGCCGACGGCGCTGGCCTTCCTCGCCATCCTGCTCATCGGCTACGTGCTGGCCCGGCTGGTCCGCACGGTGGTGGTCAAGACCCTGCGCCGGATCGGCTTCGACCGGGCGGTCGAACGCGGCGCGATCGGCAAGGCACTGGGCGGCCGGGTGGAGCCCAGCGACCTCTGCGCCAAGATCGCGTTCTACGCGGTGCTGCTCTTCGCGCTCCAGCTGGCCTTCGGTATCTGGGGCCCGAACGCGGTCAGCGACCTGCTCACCGCGCTGATCGGCTGGCTGCCCCGGGCCTTCGTGGCCATCGTGATCATCGTGGTGGCCGCGGCGATCGGCGGGGCGGTCCGGGACCTGATCGGCAGCGCGCTCGGCGGTCTCGCGTACGGGCGGGTGCTCGCGCAGGTGGCGTACTGGCTGATCGTGGCCCTGGGGGTCATCGCGGCGCTGGAGCAGGTGCAGATCGCCACGGCGGTGACCCAGCCGGTGCTGATCGCGGTGCTGGCGACCGTGGCCGGGGTGGTCATCGTCGGTGTCGGCGGCGGACTGATCCGCCCGATGCAGCGGCGCTGGGAGGTCTGGCTGGAGCGGGCGAGCGCGGAGTCGGCGGCGATCCGGGAGCACGCCCGCAGCTACGCGGACGAGCGGGCCCGGGCCGAGGCCGAGAAGAAGGCGGCCGAGGAAGAAGCGGCCCGGCGCGCGGCGGCGTTGGCGGCTGAGCAGGCGCGGCTGGCTGAGCAGGCGCGGGTCGAAGAAGCAGAGCGGCGCAAGCGGGAGGACGCGGCGGCTGAGGCAGCGCGGGCTGAGGCTGCGGAAGCTGAGGCGCGGGCGGCTGAGGCTGCGGCTCGGGCGGCTGAGGAGGCTGCGCGGGCGGCTGAAGAGGCTGCGCGGGAGCGGGCGGCGGCTGCTGCGGCGGCGGAGAAGACGCAGGTCATTCCTATGCAGCGGCCTTGGCCGGGCAGTGATGATCGGCCGCATGTGGTGCCCGGCTTCGACGACCCGGAGCCGGCGGAGTCGGCTGAGACGACGACCTGGTTGCATCGCGACGCCGGCCGGGACGCAGCTGGCCGGCCGGAGGACGGCACCGATACCGCTTCGCATGCGGGTGGCCAGGCGGAGAAAGACGCCAGCGCCGATGACGGCGCCGACACTCATGCTCGTTCGGATGATGCGCGGGGCGCGGGAGGAAAACCGGGCCAGGACGCTGCCGGAGCTGTCTCGGCGTCGGCGGCCGGCTCGTCGCAGGTGGATAGCGGGTCTGAGCCGGAAACCGCCGATGACGCAGCCCCGGGCCGACCGGACGCGACCGCCGACACGACCGGCGGGGGAGCGCCGGCGGAAGCGGGCGACAGCGGGGACGCCTCGGGCTCGGCGGACGACGCCGCGGAGACGACGGCGGATGTCACCGCCCGGCCGAGCGGGACAGAGGCCGATCCGGACAGCACGGTCGCGATCTCGCGCAGTGAGCTGCGCCAGGCGCTGCCCCAGCAGAGCAACCCCGCGGACGGCGAGAAGACCCAGGTCATCCGGGTACGCCGGGACGACGGGCCGGCCACCTGACGGCGGACACGAAAGGGGGCCGGCACCGGATGATCCGGTACCGGCCCCGAATGGTCGGTGTGGCCTGTCAGCGAGAAATCAGGGCAGGGTACGGGCGAGCGAGCAGACCGCCAGCAGGCGGTTGAGCACCCAGTCGTTCTCGGTCCAGTCGATCGGGCCGGCCGGCGGGCGCCAGCCGTGCTTGAACGCCGCGTCGCGGACACCCTCCGCGTAGGCGGCGAGGATGACCGCCGTCAGCGGGCGGACGTCCGACGACAGGCTGTCGCGGATGCCCGCGGCGTGCTGGTCGACGGTGGCGAGCAGTCCCGGGGACTGCGTCGCGGCATCGAGGCCGTCGGCGCCGACGGAGATCATCAGCTCCTCGAGGCAGGCGTGGGCGGAACGCAGGGCAGCACGGGCGGCAGCGCCGCTGAACAGGCCATTCATAAGATGCAAAGGTAGGGATCGCGGGGTAGCCAACGGTGTCCCCGATCGGTGCAGCTCGGTTGAACTCGCGCCGATGGGGAAAGCCTGGAACCGGACCTAGAGCCCAGGGAGGCACGGATGGTGGACGGCCCGGACAGCGAGCACCGGCGGCCCGACGGAGTGGACGACGTCACGGTGGAGGCGCTGGGCAAGCTCAGCGAGGCCCTCGAGACGGTCGAGCGGGTGCGCGGGCACCTGTATTCGCTGCACCAGCTGGTCGGCGAGGCCGATTTCAAGCTCGACGAAGCCGTCTCGCTCTTGGTGCAGGCCGGGCAGCCGAAGCTCGCGGAACGGATCGCGCAGGAGCTGATCGGGCGCAACGTCGTGCCGGGGCACTGGACGTTCCAGCTCGTCGAGGAATTCGATGACGGCTACTACGCCGAGTTCCGTGCGCTCGAGAAGGACGCCCGCGACGAGCTGGCCGGCGGCCGCCGTCACCTCTACGAGGCCGAGCTGAAGGAACGCCGGCGCACCCGGGGACGCGAGGGCCACGAGGCCCGCTGACGGGACCACGCGTGAAAGGTCCCGAGCCCGCTGGGCTCGGGACTCCGGGTGGTGACGCGGAGAGGTCCGGGGACTACTCCGTCGTAGGCCGGCGACGCTGGGTGTCGTCGGCGATGATCACAGCGGCAACGAGCAGAGCGACCACCACGGCGAAGAGCCAGGAGGCGTCGTCGATGAGCTGGGCGGCGGCAGGGGCCTGGAACGCGGCGAGCAGAAAACCCACCCACGCGAGGCGGCGCTGACGCTCGGACAGAAAACCGGCTGAACGCATCCGGATATTGTGGCCCGATTTGGGTGCTTCACCGTCACCCTTTCGGCCGATCTCGGGTTGTCCGATGGTGCCTACTGCGCAGCGTCATCGTCGGTCCACGGGTGGTTCGCGACCCGTGTTCGCGCTGCTCGCCGCCATGATCGTGGGCCTTTTCGGGGCCGGTTGCGCTCCGGTGACGACGTTGGGCGCCCGGCAGATGCCGGCTGCGGACGGCCCGCAGGAGCACGTGCTGGCGGGCGCGTTGCACGGCCGTACGGGTGCGTTTCTGATTGTCCGGGACTCCGCGTCGCGGGTCGAGGTCCGCCTTGCGGACCTGCCGGGCCTGCTCTACCGGATCAGCACCCCGGCCGATTCGGGCCTCGCGCCGGCGGTCACCGGCACCCACGGCCGGGTCCGGCTGGGCCTGCGCCCGACCGGCGCCGACGGCCCGGACACCGTGGAGATCCTGCTGAACCGGGCGGTGAGCTGGGACATCCGGCTCCCGGCGGGGGCCGGTGAGCAGCACCTGGACCTGTCGGCCGGCCGGCTGCGCCGCCTGGAACTCGGCTCCGGCACCGGCCTGGTCAGCATGCGCCTCCCGGCGCCCCGCGGCACGGTCCCGATCATCGTGGCCGGCGGAGTGGGCGAGGTGGCGGTCGCGCTGCCCCCGGGTACGCCGCTCCGCCTGCACCTCCGAGGCGGCGCAGGCCTGGTCGCCGTCCCGTGGGCGGGCCGGACCCGAGCCCCGACCAACACAGTTCTGGCCCCGGCAACCTGGTCCGAAGCCCCGGACCGCTACACGATGAACGTAGGAACCGAGGTAGGCAGCGTCACCGTCTGGGGCTGAACCCTGGCGACCGGCCAGAAACTAGTGTGGTCCGCTGCGGCCGGTGGTGCTGGGGCGGTATTCGCGGTCCGGGTCCGTCTGGCCCGCCTCGTTCTCCGTCGTCACCTGGGCGTCGTGGCCGAAGGCCTGTTCCAGGCCCGCGTCGTTGTCCGTCGGGTCGCCCTGGCCGTCGGTGTCCCAGCTGGCCATCGCCTCGCTGAGGTCCTTCACCGAGGTCTTCTCCTCGTCGCGCCACACGCCGTCTTCGCGATCAGTCATGTCTGTGGCGTACCCGGGGTCCGGGACGGCGAAACGGCCGCCGGTGAGCCGGCGGCCGTTCCGTTCTTCACGCGATCATGCTCCCGGGCGGTCCACCTGGCCGCGCCAGGCGCCGGACTCGGTGCCGCGCTGCTCGATGTACTCCTTGAAGCGCTTCATGTCGCCCTTGACCTGGCGGTCGAGGAAGCCGAGCTTGTCGCCGGCCGTCTCCGCCACGCCCTGCGGCTCGAAGTCCATCTGGCAGGTGACGCGGGTGGTGGTGTCGCTGAGCCGGTGGAAGGTCACGACGCCGGCCTGCTTGGAGCCTTCGATCGAGGTCCAGGCCACCCGCTCGTCGGGCAGCTGCTCGGTGATCTTGGCGTCGAACTCCCGCTTGACCCCGTCGATGTTGGTCTTCCAGTGCGTGGTGGTGGCGTCGAGCTGCTTGATCTCCTCGACGCCGCCCATGAAGCGAGGGAACTCCTCGAACTGGGTCCACTGGTTGTACGCGGTGGTTACCGGGACGTTGACGTCAACGGACTCGGTGACTGTACTCACGGTGATTCCCCTTCAGTTTTGTTGCCCCGCCTTGCTGTGGTGCCCGGGTCGCTCTCGCGACCCGTCTCCAGGAAACGTGCCCGGCCTCGGGACGGCTAAACCGGGTCGTCGGGTTCCTCACGGGGCGGCAGCGGCGGGTCCGGGTCCTCCTTGCCGGCCTGGAGCTGACGGCCGCGCTGCACCTCGGCGTTGATCTCGACGCCGAGCATCAGGGCGGAGTTGGACAGGTAGAGCCAGACCAGGAAAGCGATGACAGCGCCGAGGCTGCCGTACGTCTTGTCGTAGGAGGCGAAGTTCGCCACGTACAGGCCGAAGCCGAAGGTGGCGACGGCCCAGGCCAGCAACGCCACCACGCCGCCGAGCGTCAGCCAGCGGAAGCGCGGCTGCTTGACGTTGGGCGCGATCCAGAACAGCAGCGAGAGCAGCAGCATCAGGATCAGCACCAGGACGGGCCAGCGGCCGATCGAGTACGTGAGCTTGGCCGCCTCGCCGGCGTGCAGGGCGTTGCCGACCGCGTCCACCAGCGGACCGCTGATCACCAGGCCGGCCGCGACCGTGGCCATCAGGACCAGGGCGATCGCGCTCAGGCCGATCTGCAGCGGGCGCAACTTCCACCAAGCCCGTCCCTCGCGCACCCCGTAGATCCGGTTCGACGCGCGGGTGAAGACCCCGACGTAGTTCGACGCCGACCACAGGGCGCCGAGCAGACCGAAGCCGAGCAGCACCTTCGCGGAGCTCTGCTGCACGATGATCGCGTCCAGCACGCTCCTGAGACTCTGGTCGGCGACGATCGAGCCGGCTCCCAGGTCCTCCAGGATGCCGAGGATCGAGTTGACCGCCGTACGGCCGTCGGTGACCAGGTTGACCAGGGCGACCACGACGATGCCGACGGGGAAGACGGCCAGCACCGCGTTGTAGGTCAGGGCGGCGGCCAGGTCACCGCAGTCGTCGTCGAGGAAGCCGTTGGCACTGCGCCACAACACCCCGCGCCAGGTCGACCAGCGCAACTGGCGCAGGCGTGTGGGCAGCGGAGTTGCCTCGGTACGGGCCGTGGCGGCAGTCATGGTGGGGCTCCTCATCCGTCACGCCGTGCACACACAGCACTACCCGCGCCTTGTTTGCGACAAACTCGAACGGGTAGGGCGAGCGCGACGAGAGGCGGCGGGTGACGTGGAACGAGCGGACGCGATAGTCATCGGAGCGGGACACAACGGGCTGGTGGCCGCGAACCTGCTGGCCGATGCCGGCTGGAGTGTCGAAGTGCTGGAGGCCACGCCGCATCCCGGCGGTGCCGTGCGCTCGGGCTACGTGACAGCCCCGGGCTACCTGAGCGACCTGTTCAGCTCGTTCTACCCGCTGGGCTACGCCTCGCCGGTGATGCGCGGGCTGGAGCTCGGCGACCACGGGCTGAGCTGGACCAACGCCCCTGACGTGCTGACCCATCTGCTGCCGGACGGCCGGGCGGCCACCGTCAACCGCGACGTCGAGACCACCATGGCCTCGATGGAGCAGTTCGCCCCCGGGGACGGGGAGCGGTGGCTGCACGCGTACGACGACTGGCGGAACGTCTCCCAGCAGATGCTCGACGTGCTCTTCACGCCGTTCCCGCCGGTGCGTTCCGGTCTGGAACTGGCCCGCCAGCTCAAGGTCGGCGGCGCGCTGCGGCTGGCCCGGCGGCTCGTGCTGTCCGTCCGCCAGCTGGGCGCCGAGCTGTTCGAGGGCGAGGGGGCCCAGCTCGCCCTGGCCGGCTGCGCCCTGCACACGGACCTGTCACCGGAGGACGCGGGCGGCGGCGTCTACGGCTGGCTGCTGGCCATGCTGGGCCAGGAGTACGGCTGGCCGGTCCCGGTCGGCGGCGCCCAGCAGATCACCTCCGCGCTGGTCGCGCGCCTGGAGTCGCGCGGCGGGCGGATCACCTACGACACCCCGGTGACCCGCATCCTGGTCGCGCGGGGCAAGGCGATGGGGGTACGCACGGCGGACGGCCGCAACTGGCGCGCCCGCCGGGCCGTGCTCGCCGACGTACCGGCCCCGGCGCTGTACCTGGACATGGTCGGCTCGCGGTGGCTGCCCTCGCGGTTCCAGGAGGACCTGGAGTTCTTCCGCTGGGACGGCGCCACCGTCAAGGTCGACTGGGCGGTCAACGGCAAGATCCCCTGGAAGAACCCGGCCGCCGCCGGCTCGGGAACGGTGCACCTGGGTGCGGACCTGAACGGCCTGACCCGGTACGCGGCCCACCTGGCCGTCGACGAGATGCCGCCGGACCCGTTCCTGCTGCTGGGGCAGATGACCACCGCGGACCCGTCGCACTCGCCGGAGGGCACCGAGTCGGTGTGGGCGTACACCCACCTGCCGCACCGCAAGAAGTGGGCCGCCGAGGACATCGCCGCCCACGTCGAGCGCATGGAGGCCGTGCTGGAGGCGCAGGCGCCCGGCTTCGGCCGGCTGGTCGTCGGGCGCAACGTCTTCTCCCCGGCCGACCTGGAACGGGAGGATCCGTCACTGGTCGGCGGGGCCCTGGGCGGCGGTACGGCGGCCGCGTTCCAGCAGCTCTTCCTGCGCCCGATCCCCGGGCTGGGCCGGCCGGACACCCCGGTGGACCGGCTGTTCCTGGCCAGTGCCTCGGCGCACCCGGGCGGCGGCGTGCACGGGGCGCCGGGGGCGAACGCGGCCCGGGCGGCGCTGGCCCGCGACCGCGCGCTGACCGGCCGGCTCTACGAGGCCGCGATCAGCACCGCCCACAAAGCGATCTACCGCTGACGGTCAGCGGCGGCGCACCAGCGCCGCCGCGGCCGCACCCAGTCCCGCGCTGACGACGCCCGCGACCAGCGGCTTGTGCATCGCCGCCCAGAGGGCGAACGAGCTGGTCCGCGACTGGTCGTCGAAGACGCCGTGGGCGCCGTGGTCGCGTTCCTCGTCGGCCGGTTTGTCGACGTTGTCCTGCCAGGTCGCCAGGTCGATCGGGTCGGCGGTCTGCTGGCCCTCGTAGCCCTGCTTGTCGCGCGACAGGTACCGGTCGAGCAGACCCGGCGCGACGATGTTGCCCAGCCGGGTCTTCAGGGTCGGGCCGCCGACGTTGATCTCGCGCTTGCCGTGGTCGGCCACCCAGAGCACCGCCCGGGCCACCACCTCCGGCTGGTAGATCGGCGGCACGGGCTGCGGGTGCCGGGGCAGCCGGGTCCGCACCCAGGAGAACTGCGGGGTGTTGACCGCCGGCAGCTGGACCATCGACAGCTTCACCCGGTTGCCGTCGTGCAGCAGCTCGGCGCGCAGCGAGTCGTTGAAACCCTGGATGGCGTGCTTGGTGGCGCAGTACGGCGCCTGCAGCGGGATGCCCCGGTAGGCCAGCGCGGAGCCGATCTGCACGATCGCACCGTGCCCGGCCGGGCGCATGTGCCGCAGCGCCGCGAGCGTGCCGTGCACCGTGCCGAGAAAGTTGACCTCGGTGACCCGCTTGTACTCGGCCGGGGTGACCTCCCAGGCCGGGGCGAAGACCGAGACCATCGCGTCGTTGACCCAGACGTCGATGCCGCCCCAGGCGCGCACGACCTCGTCGGCGACCTCCTGCACCGCCTCGGCGTCGGCCACGTCGACCTGGAACGTCCGTACGTCGGCGGCACCGGCGGCGCGGGCCTCCAGCGAGGCGCCCTCGAGCCCGGCCCGGCCGCGGGCGATCAGGGCGAGCTTGGCGCCGCGGGCCGCGTACGCCGCGGTGACCGCCCGCCCGACCCCGGCACTCGCGCCGGCGATGACCACGACCTGACTCATGCCTCGGCCCCCTTGCTGGCCGAGCGCAGCACAATGTCGCTCAGCCGGCGCAGCGACTCGATGTTGCGCCGGTGCAGCACCAGGTCGTTGAGCTTGTTGCGGACGAACAGCAGCGGCCCGGCCTCGAAGTCCTCTTTCATGGTGATCCGGGTGCCGCCCTCGGCCAGCGGATCCAGCACGATCTCCACGACGGCCGAGCCGAGCGGCCAGAGGCCTGCCCGCAGCTTCAGCAGCCGGTCCGGCACCATGGCCAGCACCGTCGAGCTGTCCTGCAATGACAGCGGCCACGGTCCGGCCTTGTGGTGCAGCTCGGCACCCACCTGGGGCCAGTGCTCGTCCACGTCTCTGATGTGCACCGTGCCGACAACCCAGTCGCTGTAGGTCCACCCGTCCGCCAGCACGGCGAAGACCCGCTCCGGGGAAGCCTGGACGTTACGCTTGACGATAGCCACGAGGCACACGTACCCGCACTTGGCATGTTTACGCTTTTGAGTGACGGGCATGTCTCGCCGCGTATCACAGCCTCAACTCCGGTCTTTCTCCCGGAATCAAGCTGTTGGAGGAGGACCCCGTGCGTATCGCGATGATCTCCGAGCACGCGAGCCCGCTGACCACCCGCGACACCACCGGCGCCCAGCAGCGCCACGTAGCCGAGCTGTCCGCCGCGCTGGCCGAGCAGGGCCATGAGGTGCGGGTCTACACCCGTCGCGACGACCCGCACCTGCCCGCCATCGTGAAGATGAGCGAGGGCGTGCACGTCGTGCACGTGCCGGCCGGCCCCGCGCTGGCCCTGCCGCCCGAGCAGCTGCTGTCCCACATGGGCGATTTCGCCCAGTGGCTGCGCACCGAGTGGCGCGACACCGACTGGCTGCCCGAGGTCGCCCACGCCCACTTCTGGACCAGCGGCCTGGCCGCGGTCACCGCCGCCCGCCAGGTCGGCATCCCGGTCGTCCAGTCGTTCCACGAGCTCGGTGAGGCCGGGCCGGCCGGCGGCGGAGCCACCCGGGCCGGCTACGAGCGCGCGCTGGGCCGGGCGGTCGACCGGGTCGTCGCCCAGACCCAGAACGAGGCACGAGGTCTCGTGCGCATCGGTGTGCCGCGGACCCAGCTGACCGTGGTGCCCGCCGGCGTCGACAGCGAGCGGTTCACCCCGGAGGGCCCGACGGTCGAGCGCGACCCGGAACGTCCCCGCATCCTGTCCGTCGGCCGACTGGTCGAGCGCAAGGGCTACGGCGACGTCATCCAGGCCATGCGCTACCTCCCCGGCGCCGAATACGTCGTGGTCGGCGGCCCGTCCGCGGCCCAGCTCGCCACCGATCCGCAGGCCAAGAAGCTGCGTGCGCTGGCCGAGCACTACCAGGTCGCCGACCGGGTGCGGCTGGTCGGCGGCGTGCCCAGCGCCGACATGCCCCGTTGGTACCGCTCGGCCGACCTGCTGGTCGCCGCGCCGTGGCAGGAGCAGTTCGAGCTGGCCCCGCTGGAGGCTATGGCCTGCGGCGTGCCGGTGATCGGCACCTCGGTCGGCGGCATCAACGAGACCGTCGTCGACGGCCTCACCGGCGACCTGGTCCCGGCCCGCGACCCGCGGGCGCTGGGCGGCGCGCTGCGCCGGCTGGTCAACGACAAGGTGCGGCGGTTCGCGTACGCGACAGCGGCGCTGGACCGGGCCCGTCAGGCGTACTCGTGGAAGCGGGTCGCCGCGCAGGTCGGCTCGGTCTACGCGGCGGTCTCCGGCCGCAAGCCCAGCGAGACGGGCGCCGAGGCGACGGTGTAGCCCGGGGTCCACCGATCGGTTGACCGGTGGACTCGCGAGCTGGTCGATCCGCCGCCCGGCGTCCGCTGCGACGCTGGGCTCATGACAGTCATCACCGTCGACCACCTGCAGAAACGCTACGGCGACACCGTGGCGGTCCGGGACGTGTCGTTCACCGTCGAGCGCGGTGAGATCTTCGGCGTCCTGGGCCCCAACGGTGCCGGCAAGACCACCACCGTCGAGTCGATCGCCGGGCTGCGTACGCCGGACGCCGGCACGATCACCGTGCTGGACCGTGATCCCCGCGACCCGGAGCTGCGCCGGCTGGTCGGCGTGCAGCTGCAGGAGAGCCGGCTCGCCGAGAAGATGACCGTGGGCGAGGCCCTGGAGCTGTACGCCGCGTTCTACCCCGAGCCCGCCGACTGGCGCCGCCTCGCCGACGAGCTCGGCCTCGGCAGCAAGCTGACGACCCGCTACGGCAAGCTCTCCGGCGGGCAGAAGCAGCGCCTGTCCATCGCCCTGGCCCTGATCGGCAACCCGGCCGTCGCGATCCTGGACGAGCTCACCACCGGCCTGGACCCGCAGGCCCGGCGGGACACCTGGGAGCTGGTCGAGTCCGTCCGCGACCGCGGGGTCACGGTGCTGCTGGTGACCCACTTCATGGAGGAGGCCGAGCGGCTCTGCGACCGGGTCGCCCTGATCGACGCGGGCGCGGTCGTGGCCCTGGACACCCCCGCCGGGCTGGTCGCCCGGGTCTCGGCCGAGCAGCGGATCCGCTTCCGGCCGTCCGTACCGCTGGACGACAGCGTGCTCACCGGCCTGGCCGAGGTCCGCGAGGTCCGCCGGCACGGCACCCGGCTCGAGGTGATCGGCGAGGGCAACGTGCTGCACGCCGTCACGGCGGCCCTGGCCGCGCACCGGATCATCGCCAACGAACTGCGCGTCGAGCGGGCCAGCCTGGACGACGCGTTCGTCCGGCTGACCGGGCGCGCCGGCACGGGGGAGCAGTCCTGATGCACGTCTTCGCCAAACTGACCCGGTCCGAGTTCCGGTTGCTGCTGCGCGAACCGATGCAGCTGTTCTGGATCTTCGTCTTCCCGTCGCTGCTGGTGGTCATCCTCGGTTGCGTACCGCCGTTCCGGGAGCCCAGCGCCGACCTCGGCGGCCTGCGCGTGGTCGACCTGTACGTGGCCATCGCGATCATCCTGACCCTGGCCTCGCTCGCGTTGCAGGTGGCGCCGATGGTGCTGGCCACGTACCGGGAGCGGGGGATCCTGCGCCGGCTCGCCACCACCCCGGCCCGGCCCGTCGCGCTGCTCGGCGCCCAGCTGGTGATGAGCCTGCTGACCGCGATCGGCGCGGTGGTCCTGCTGCTGCTGGTCGGCCGGCTGGTCTTCGACGTGGCGCTGCCCCGGCAGGTCGCCGGTTTCGCGGTCGCCTTCCTGGCCACCGCCGGCGCCGCGTTCGCCATCGGGTTGTTGGTGGCCGCGGTGGCGCCCGGGGGCAAGGCGGCCAACACCATCAGCACGCTGCTGTTCTTCCCGCTCATGTTCTTCGCCGGGCTGTGGACGCCGCGCGAGGTGTTTCCCGAGGCGCTGCGGCGGATCGCGGACCTGACGCCGCTGGGTGCGGGCGAGCGGGCGGTGCAGGACGCGATGAGCGGGCAGTGGCCGGCCTGGGGATCGCTTACCGTGCTGGTGGCGTACATGCTGGTGTTCGGGCTGGCGGCGGCCAGACTGTTCCGCTGGGAGTGAAGACGATGTCCGAGGTCAAGCGGCTGGAGATGCGGCAGCGCCGGGCCGACCGGCGGATGCTGCTGATGCCGTACGCGGCGCTGCTGGGATCGACCGTGCTGGTGGTCGTGGCCGGCGACATCGGCCTGCCCCGGCAGGGACTGCCGGTCACCTTCGCCGTCGTGGCGGTCACAGTCGCCTGGCTGCTCTGGATGGTCACGCCGCATCCCGGGTGGCAGAGCGGGACCCGTCCCGGGGCCGTGTTCTTCGCCGGTCTGCTGGTGCTCATCGTGCTGCTGGTGTGGTGTCACCCGATCTACGGCTTCTTCGCCTGGACCGGCTACCTGTACGCGGTCTCCAGCCTGCGCGGCCGGTGGCGCCTGGCCGGCGCCGCCGCGGTCGCCTGCTGCACGGCGGTCTCGCAGGTCGGCGGCTTCGGCAACCTCACCACGGCGCGCATCTGGGTGGCGTTCGCCTTCCTGCTGGCGTTCAACATCAGCATCGCGGTGACGATGACCCACCTGTCCATCATGAACAGCGACCACGCGGCCCAGCGGGCCGAGATGCTGCGCCGGCTCACCGAGGCCAACGACAAGCTGGCCCGGGCGCTGAGCGAGAACGCGGGACTGCACGAGCAGCTGCTGGTGCAGGCCCGCGAGGCCGGCGTCCTGGACGAGCGCCAGCGGATGGCCGGGGAGATCCACGACGTGCTGGCCCAGGGGCTGACCGGCATCGTCACCCAGCTCGAGGCGGCCGACCAGGCGGCCGGCCGGGAGAGCGACCGGCGCCGGCACCTGGACACCGCGAAGCAACTGGCCCGCGACAGTCTGACCGAGGCCCGCCGCTCGGTGCAGGCGTTGCGTCCGCAGCCACTCACGCAGGCGGCTCTGCCGGAGGCGCTGGGCGAGGTGGTCGACGGCTGGGCGGCCCGCCACGGGGTGGCCGCCCAGCTGATCACCACCGGCACCGCGCGGCCCCTGCTGCCGGAGATCGAGGCGACCCTGCTGCGCATCGCCCAGGAGGCGCTGGCCAACGTGGCCCGGCACGCGGGCGCGAAACGGGTCGCGCTGACCCTGTCCTACATGGAGGACGTGGTGACGCTGGACGTCCGCGACGACGGCACCGGCTTCGACCCGGCGCGTGGTCGCGCGCAGGGATACGACGGCGGCTACGGCCTGACGGCCATGCGGGAACGGGTACGGCGGATCGCGGGCACCCTGGAGGTGGAGTCGGAACCGGGCGCGGGCACAGCGATCTCGGCGTGCGTACCGGCGCTGCACGAGGCGGCCGCCGCATGATCGGTCTGCTGATCGTCGACGACCACCCGGTGGTCCGCGACGGCCTGCGCGGCATGTTCGCCGGTGATGAGCGCTTCCGGGTGCTGGGCGAGGCGGCCGACGGCAACGAGGCGCTGGCGGTGGCCCGGGCGGTCCAGCCCGACGTCGTGCTGATGGACCTGCGGATGCCGGGGATGGACGGCGTGACGGCCATCCGGGCGCTGCGCGAACAGGGTGTGCCGGCCCGGGTGCTGGTGCTGACCACGTACGACACGGACAGCGACGTCCTGCCGGCGATCAAGGCGGGTGCGACCGGTTACCTGCTCAAAGACGTACCCCGGGAGGAGCTGTTCCGGGCGGTGTCGGCGGCGTACCGCGGGGAGTCGGTGCTGTCCCCGGCCGTGGCCGGGCGGCTGATGGGCGAGTTGCGCTCCCCGGCCCGCGAGGAGCTGAGCCAGCGCGAGTTGGAGGTGCTGGGCCTGATCGCGCAGGGCTGCTCCAACCGGGAGACCGCGAGCCGCCTGTTCATCAGCGAGGCGACGGTGAAGACGCATCTGCTGCACGCGTACGCGAAGCTCGGCGTCCGCGACCGCGCGGCGGCGGTCGCGGCGGCCTATGCCCGGGGTCTGCTCGGCGGAGGTACGCCCTAGGCTGCGGTGATGCGGAGCATCGTCGTGCACATGCAGACCACGCTGGACGGGCGCATCGCCGGGGCGGACGGGCAGTTCTGGGAGCCGTTCCCGTGGGGCGAACCCGAGTCCGCCTACCTCAACGGCTTCTTCCGGCAGGCCGGCACCTGGGCGATGAGCCGGGTCATGTACGACGCGATCGTGCCCTGGTGGGAGACCGTGGCCCGCGGAGAGCTGCCCGACGACGTGGCCGAGCTCGGACCGGCCGACCGCGAGTTCGCGCGGCTGCTGGCCGGGATGCGCAAGGTCGTCTTCTCCCGGTCCCGGCCCGGCGCCCTCAGCGGTGACCTGGTCGCCGGCCTGCGCGCGCTGGACGGCCGGATCGTGCTCTCCGCCGGGCCCGCCACGCTCGGCCCGCTGCTCGACGCGGACTGCCTCGTCGACGAGCTGCTGCTCGCGGTGCACCCGGTCGTGCTGGGGGAGGGCCCCGGGTTGTTCGACCACGCCACCGCCGGGCGGGCGCTGCGACTGGTGGAGAGCAGGCCGTTCGACGGCGGCGCGGTCGTGCTGCGCTACGCCGCCGGCACCGGTTCGCCGCGGTAGGTGCCGAACGACCACAGGTTGCCCTCCGGGTCGCGGACGGCGAACTCCCGCGAGCCGTAGTCGGTCACGTTCAGCTCGCGGGTCACGGTCGCCCCGGCCTTCACAGCCCGGTCGTGCAGGCCGTCCGGGTCGTCGGTGACCACGTACGCGCCGAAGGTGCCCGGCCGCAGTGCCCACGGGTCGTCCGGATCGTCGCGGTGCGAGCCGAGCATGATGCCGCCGCCCGGGGGCCAGGCCAGCTCGGCGTGCGCGACCTGGTCGCCCTCGCCGTGGACGGCGACCTCCACGAAGCCGAAAGCGTCGACGAGGAAACGGATCAGGGCCCGGGCGTCGCGGGCCCGCAGGGTGGGCCACACCTGCGGTGGCGGAGTCCTCGGATCAGTCATGACCCTCATCCTGCGCGCCGGACCGCGGATGGTCTTGGACGAAAGTGAACTCGTCGGCGAGCCACCGCGACGGTGAGCAGCCGGCCAGGGACCGGAACTCGCGGGCCAGGTGCGCCTGATCGTAGAAGCCGGTGTCGGCGGCGAGCCGGGCCAGCGGCGTGCCCGGGGTCAACCGGCGCCGGGCCCGGTCGAAGCGGACCACCCGGGCGGCCTCCTTGAGCCCGAGGCCGGTCTCGACCCGGAACCGGTCGGTCAGGTGGCGCGGGCTCCAGCCGACCTCGCCGGCCAGGTCGCGGACCGGCAGCCGGCCGCCGGTGGCCAGCAGCCGGCGGAACGCGTACGAGACGTCGGGATGCACCTCGGCCTCGTGGCGCCGGGCCCGGGCCAGCAGGGCGGCGTCCACGGCCGCGAAGCGATCGGGCCAGCTCCGCGCGGCCAGCAGCCGGGCGCGCAGCCGCTCGACGCCGAGGCCGCCGAGCACGTCGGCGAGGTCGAGGTCCAGGCCGGCCAGCTCACCGGCGGGCAGGCCGAACAGGGTGCGGCAGCCGAGCGGGTGCACGGCCACCTGGACGCCGGACTGCCGGCCACCGTGGGCGATCAGGGCCGGGGCCAGGTGCAGGCCGCCGAGCAGGGCGTCGTAGCTGCCCGGGGCCTGGCGGCCGTCCGGGTGGGCGTGCACGACGAGCGGATCGTCGAGGGTGAGCACGAGTGTGAGGTACGGCGAGGGCAGCCCCCGGTGGGTCGTCGGCGGCACCCCGCACTGCCGCCAGCCGGAGTAGTGCGCGACGTACGGCCGCAGCGCCGCCGCCGGTCGCGCCCGCGCGGACTCGTCCACCACCATGGTCCGAGCATCCCACCGGGACGCGGGCCGGCCCAGGGCCCCGCCGGTCACCAGGTCTCCGGCGCGGCCCCGGGCCGGGAATCAGTCGGCCAGGGCCTTGGCCAGGGCGTCCCGGAAGGCACGCTCGTTGTCGGTCACGGTGTCCCCGCCGATGCCCAGCACACCACCGGACGAGGCCGCACCGACCACGCTCTCGGCGATCTCCACCAGCCAGTGCTTGTACGTCTCCGCGTCCGCGGGATCGGCCTTGGCGGCCAGCAGGGCGGACGCCTCGGCGGCGCGGCCCACGACGTCCTGGCCGTAGCCCACCGGGTCGGCCGGCTCGATGGCCGGCAGCTCCTCGCCCCGGTCGGGGTCGCCGGTCTGGTCCAGCACCGCCGTGGCGATCGCGGTGACCAGCCGGCTGGCCGAGCCCCGCGCGTCGGAGATCTGGTCGAGGCCGGCAGCCGTCTCGGCCCGGGTCTTGCGGGCGCTGTCGTGCGTCGCCACGCTGGCGGCGGTCAGCACCGACTGCGGAAGGCCGACCAGCAGCCCCCACTCGGCGTCGGTGAAGCCGAAGGTGGCGTACAACGGTTCGTCGGTCACGGAATCCTCACTCACTTTTTCTTCTCAGCGACCAGCAGCGCGTGCTCCTGGACGACGGGCACTGAGAGCGTCTTGTAGCCGACCTCGTCGAAGAGCACGGTCATGCGATCCTCCTCGTACCCCATCACCATGCCGGGACCCCACTCGGCGTGCCGCACCGTGCTGTGCACGGCGAACGGCTCGTCGCCGGTCTCCTCCTCGGTCTCCTCGGCCACGCCGTCGGCACAGTTGTCGCAGTGCCCGCAACGCTCGGCGAGATCCTCGCCGAAGTAGGCCAGCAGAGTCTGGGAACGACACGCGTTGCTCTGCGCGTACCCGCGCATCATGTCGGTGCGGGAGCGTTGCACGACCTGCTGGCGCTCGTACTCGGCGAGGGCGGCCTCGGCCGCCGCGGCCGGCAGCGGGGCGAAGACCGGGACCGTCCACTTGTTGCCGCTGCCGGCGACCGCCGCGCCGACCTGCTCCAGCAGGCTCAGCAGCTGGCCCAGCTTGCGCGGGCCGAGGCCGGTCTTGTCCTTCAGCGCGGTCTTGGTGGCCGGTCCGGCCCGCAGGGCGGCGGCCAGCTCGCGGATCTCGGCCACCTCGGGCGAGCCGCCGGTGAAGAAGCGCTGGATCGCCTCGTCCTCGGAACGCCACAGCAGCAGCGCCCGGCTCGGCTCGCCGTCGCGGCCCATCCGGCCGATCTCCTGGAAGTAGCTGTCCGGGGAGTCGGGCAGGGCGACGTGCGCGACCCAGCGGATGTTGGGCTTGTCGATGCCCATGCCGAACGCCGACGTGGCCACCATGACGTCGACCTTGTCGGCGAGGAAGTCCTCGTGGGCCTGCTCGCGGGCGCCACCGGCCATCCCGCCGTGATAGAACGTGGCGCTGTAGCCGGCCTCGGTCAGGCGCTCGGCGAGCTCCTCGGCGGCGCGCCGGGTGGGGACGTAGACGATCCCCGGCCGCTCGGTCTCGTCCAGCAGCGTGGTGAGCCGGCGCCACCGGTAGGCCTCGTCCGGGCAGTACGCGACCTCGAGGAACAGGTTGCGCCGGTCCAGGCCGGAGACGTGGATCTCGGGCTTGTTCAGGTGCAGCCGGGCGATGATGTCGTCGCGGACCGGCGGCGAGGCGGTGGCGGTCAGCGCGAGCACCGGCGGCCGGCCGATGCCCTTGATCAGGTGCCCGAGGGAGAGGTATTCCGGGCGGAAGTCGTGGCCCCAGGCGGAGATGCAGTGCGCCTCGTCGATCGCGACCAGGCCCGGGCGCAGGGCGCGGACCTCGGCCAGCCGTTCCGGGTTGGCCAGCTGCTCCGGGGTGATGAAGAGGAACTCGGCGCGGCCCTCCTGAATCTCCCGGATCGCCTCGCGCTGCTGGTGGGGGGTCTCGGCCGAGCTGACCCGCACGGCGCGCACGGCCGGGTCGTCCCGCTCGTTGAGGGCGGCGATCTGGTCCTGCTGCAGGGCCAGCAGCGGTGAGATCACCACTGTCGGCCCGGGCAGCAGGACCGCCGGGATCTGGTAGATCGCCGACTTGCCGGCGCCGGTGGGCAGGACGACGAGGGCGTCGCGGCGGCGCAGCACGGCCCGCATGGGCTTGAACTGGCCGGGGCGCAGGTCGGGCCAGCCGAAATGCTTGCGGGCGACCTTGCGCAGGCGCGGGCCGTAGATGGGTAGCTTCATCGAGCGGCCATTGTGCCCCACGGGTGTGACACCCAAACGCTACGAGTGCTTGGGCAGGATGTGCTCGGCGTAGAGATCGAACAGGCCCTGCCAGTGCGGGCCGGTGTTGGCCACGTAGACCTCGTCGAAGCCCGCCTGGGCGTACTTGTCGATCATCTCCAGGTGGGCCGCCGGGTCGTTGCCGCAGACGAAGGCCTCCTTGACCATGTCCTGGGTGACGAGCTGCGAGGCCTGCTCGAAGTGCTTGGGCGAGGGCAGGACCTGGGAGAGCTCGCCGGGCACGCCGGCGTTCGGCCACTTCTCGTACGCGATCCGCGCACCTTCCTCCTCGCTGGTGGCGAACGCAGCCTTGAAACCGGCCTGACAGGTGCGGTCACCGCCGCCCTCGTTGCGGAACTGCTGGACCATGTCGCCGTCGGGCATCGTGCTGATGTAGCCCTCGGCGATCCGCGCCGCCACCGACGTCGCCTTGGGGCCGAAGCCGGACATGAGGATCTCGACCGGCTTCTCCGGCAGCGTGTAGACCCGCGCGTTCTCCACGGTGTAGTGCTTGCCGCGGTGCGACACCGTGCCGCCCTTCCACAGCTCGCGCATGATCTCGACGGCCTCCTCCAGCATCTCCAGGCGCACGTCGGCCTCGGGCCAGGCGTCGCCGAAGATGTGCTCGTTGAGGGCCTCGCCGGTGCCGATGCCGAGCCGGAACTTCCCGCCGGTCAGCACCGCGCTGGTCGCGGCGGCCTGGGCGATCACGGCGGGATGGATGCGTACGGTCGGGCAGGTGACCGCGGTGGTGATGGGCAGGGAGCAGGCCTGGCTGAGGGCACCGATGGTGGACCAGACGAACGCGCTCTGCCCCTGGGCGTCGACCCACGGGTGGTAGTGGTCGGAGATCCACAGGGCGGAGAAGCCGGCGCGCTCGGCGCCCTTGGCCTGCTCGATGAGCTCCGCGGGGGTGTATTCCTCGCTGGACAGGAAGTATCCGATTCGCATACCGGGCGGATACCCCGGTTATTTGCCACCGAACATCCGGCGGATGGCCCACAACAGGATCAGGGCCCCGAGCGCGACGCCGAGCAGGCGCACCGCGTGCACCTCGGACCAGTCCACGCCGGAGGCTGCCAGAACGGGCGTCGCCCACTGTGTCCGCACGCAGGAAGCTTAGCGAGCCGGGCAAGCGGCGAAACACTTTAAGTTCGCTTAATAGAAAGGTTTGTTGACTAAAGGGCTGAAGTGGGTGACCATAGGTCGTCGCCGCGCCCATGACGGTTGTCGGTCGATCACGTTGGGGGACGTGCTCGCTGAGCGCGTATTCGTCGTCACCGGAGGTACGCGGACACATGCCGAATCATGGCGATTTGCCAGTTCTCGCCGCGACGGTGTTACAGCCCGGGTTCGAAGGCACCGCTGTGCCCGACTGGGTCCGTCGCTGGCTCGCGGACGGGCTGGGCGGCGTCGCTCTGTTCGCCCGCAACGTCGAGACACCCGCACAGGTCGCGGCCCTGACCGCCCAGCTGCGTGCGGAACGCCCCGACGTCATCGTGGCCATCGACGAGGAGGCCGGTGACGTCACCCGCTTCGAGTCGCGGCACGGCAGCTCCCGCCCCGGCAACCTGGGCCTGGGTGCGATCGACGATGCCGAGCTGACCCACGCCGTCGCCCGGGACCTGGGCCTCGAGCTGGCCCACGCGGGCATCACGCTCGACTACGCCCCGGACACCGACGTCAACAGCAACCCGGACAACCCGATCATCGGGGTACGCGCGTTCGGCGCCGAGCCCGGTCTCGTGGCCCGCCACGGCGCGGCCTGGATCAGTGGCCTGCAGGAGGCCGGCGTCGCCGCCTGCGCCAAGCACTTCCCGGGTCACGGGGACACGGCCGTCGACTCGCACCACGCCGTACCGCTGATCGACCGCAGCCGGGAGCGGCTCGCCGAGGTGGAGCTGGTGCCGTTCAAGGCCGCGATCGCCGCCGGCGTGCAGTCGATCATGACCGGGCACCTGCTGGTCCCCGCGTACGACCCGGAGCTGCCCGCGACGCTGAGCCGGCGCATCCTCACCGGCCTGCTGCGCGAGGAGCTCGGCTTCCAGGGCCTGATCGTCACCGACGGCATCGAGATGCAGGGCGTACGCCGCACCTACGGGCTCGAAGGCGCCACCGTGCGGGCGCTGGCCGCCGGGGCCGACGCCATCTGTGTCGGCGGCGACCACGCCGACGAGCACACCGCCGTGCGCCTGCGGGACGCCATCGTCGCCGCTGTACGCAGCGGTGAGCTGAGCGAGGAGCGCCTGCGCGACGCCGCCGCCCGGGTCCGCAAGCTCGCCACCTGGACGCTGGAGACGCAGACCGCGATCGGCGCCCGCGCCGTCGCGGAGGTCGCCGGCTCCACCGCGCACGAGGTCGCCGTCATCGGCGGCTCGGCCGTCGGCCAGGCCGCCGCCCGGCGCGCCGTCAAGGTCACCACCGGCGCGGCCGCCCCGGAGCTGCCGCTGAGCCTCGCGCCGCATGTGGTCGAGTTCGCGCCGACCCGCAACATCGCCATCGGCGCCGAGACGCCGTGGGGAGTGGGGGCGCCACTGGGCAACCTGCTGCCCGGCACCACCTCGATCCGGCTCAGCGCCGAGGACCTCGCCGGGGTGAGCGACCCGGCCGCCCCGGTCCTGGCCGGAGCCGGCGGCCGCCCGCTGGTCCTGGTCGTCCGCGACGCGCACCGGCACCCGTGGATCGCCGACGCGCTGCGCGACACGCTGGCGGTACGCCCGGACGCGATCGTGGTGGAGATGGGTGTGCCGGTCGCGGTGAGCGGCGGCGTGCACCTGGCGACCTACGGTGCGACCCGCGCCTGCGGTCAGGCCGCGGCCGAGATCATCGCCGGCTCCTCGGTGCCCCAGCTGGCGTCGCAGGCCCTCGCCGCCTGAGAGGGCCGCTCAGCCGATGATGTCGTCGTACTCCGGGTGGTCCGCGACGTAGCGCGCGAAGAACGGGCAGGCGGGGACCACCTTCGCCCCGCGGGCCCGCAGGTTGTCCAGGGTCTGCGCGGCCAGCACGCTGCCCAGGCCCTGGCCCCGGTGCGCGGGGTCCACCTCGCTGTGCACGACGACCACGGCACCGTCGCGCTCCCGGTAGTCGGCGAACCCGCCGACCTCGCCGTCGAGCAGGATCTCGAAGCGGTGGCGGGCCGGGTTGTCCTGCACGGTGACGTCCATGCCGCCAGCCTAGGGTGGCTCGCGGCCCGTACTCTTGATCGGGTGATGAACACCGCAGCACCGCGCATCGCCGCCCTGTTCAGCTCAGCCGTCCTCGGTCTGACCCTGCTGGCCGGATGCAGCAGCGACAACGTCGACTGCGGCCTGGACCAGTGCACCGTGACCCTCGACCGCAGCACCAGCGCGAGTGCCAGCGTGCTCGGCGTGGAGGCCAAGTTCGTCAGCGCCGACGCCAACACCGTCACCCTCGAGGTGGCCGGTGAGCAGGTGCAGCTCACCAAGGGACAGCAGGCCGTGGACGTCGGCGGCCTGCAGGTGTCGCTGGACGGCATCACCGCCGACCAGATCACCTTCCAGGTGGCGCGCTAGCACGTCGGGGTGGCACGGGTGACAGGTTTCAAAAATGTTGCCCCAGGTCAATCTGGGCAGCATGTCTGCCACCCAGCAAGCCCGGAGCACCGCGTCGCGTGCTGCCGACAGCAAGCCCCTCGAATATCTCGCCCGCGGTGGCTTCATCGTGTACGGCGTCATCCACCTGCTCTTCGCCTGGCTGGCCCTGCAGGTCGCCCTGGGCGACTCCAAGGGCGAAAGTGACCAGTCCGGCGCGCTGCAGAGCCTGGCCGGCAAGCCGTTCGGCAAGACGATGCTGGTCATCGCCGTCATCGGCATGATCGCCATGGCTCTCTGGCAGGCCTTCGAGGCCGCCATCGGCGAGAGCGGCCCGCAGGACAAGGAGGCGATCGCCGAGCGCGTCGTCTCCGGCGCCCGCGCGGTGATCTACCTGTCGTTCGCCTGGATCGCCATCCGGGTGCTGCAGGGCGCGAACGCCTCCACCGGCGACAGCCAGGAGAAGGGCGCCTCCAGCCTGATGGCCAACTCGGGCGGTCGCTGGCTGGTCGGGCTGATCGGCCTCGTGGTGGTCGGCGTCGGCATCGGCCTGGTGATCTACGGCGTCACCAAGAAGTTCGAGAAGCACCTCAACACCCAGCAGATGAGCCCGTCCGTCCGCAAGACCACGCGTCGCCTCGGCGTCGCCGGTTACTCCGCCAAGGGCGTCGCCTACGCGATCGCCGGTGGCCTGATCGTGGCCGCGGCCGTGACCTACGACGCGGAGAAGGCCCGCGGTCTGGACGCGGCGCTGCGCCTGCTGGCGCAGCAGTCCTACGGCCCGTGGCTGCTGGGCCTGGTCGCGCTGGGCATCGCAGCCTTCGGCGTCTACTGCTTCTCGCAGGCTCGCTACCGCAAGGTGTGACGGACAACCAAGCTCGAAGCGGGTGGAAGACGTGTCTTCGCACAGGCGGGCAGGGCAAGGTAGAGCGCTGGCAACGACCCCTGAGTTCTGGAGAGGGAACCCGTGACCAGCGTGCTCACCGCCCTGCTCGCCGTCGTCATCGCGGCGGGTGCGGCGATCGTCCTGGTCGAGGCGGTGCACTGGGTCGTCAAACGGCTCGGGCGCCGCTCGACCCTGCTCAACGACCTGGCCACCACGGCGCACAAGCCGTTCCTGGCCAGCGTCACCGTGTACGCCGTGCAGCAGGCCGTCCGCAGCTCCGCCGGTGAGTTCGCCGGCCGCGACGGGGTGCTGCACGCTCTCGTCCTGCTGGTGATCGCCTCGGTCGCCTGGCTCGTCGGCGCGCTGCTGCTCGTGCTGGAGGACGTCGCCCTGGCCCGCTGGCGGGTCGACGTCCCGGACAACATGAAGGCCCGCCGGGTCAAGACCCAGGTCGTGATAATGCGCCGGGTCACGATCGCCGCCATCGTGGTGCTGACCATCGGCGTCATGCTGATGACCTTCCCGGACGTACGGGCCCTGGGCGCCAGCGTGCTCGCCTCGGCCGGCGTGATCAGCGTCATCGCCGCGCTCGCCGCGCAGAGCACCCTGGGCAACCTCATCGCCGGCCTGCAGCTCGCCTTCAGCGACGCGGTCCGCATCGACGACGTGGTGGTCGTCGAGGGGGAGTGGGGCCGGATCGAGGAGCTGACCCTGACGTACGTCGCGGTGCAGATCTGGGACGACCGCCGGCTGATCCTGCCGACCTCGTACTTCACCACCAAGCCGTTCCAGAACTGGACCCGGACCGGCTCCGCCGTGCTCGGCACCGCGGAGATCGACGTCGACTGGTCGGCGCCGGTCGAGCCGATGCGGGCCGAGCTGCGCGCCGTCTGCGAGGGCAGCGAGCTGTGGGACGGCCGGGTCTGCGTGCTGCAGGTGACCGAGGCGACCGGCGGCATGATCCGGCTCCGCGCCCTGGTCAGCGCGCACGACGCGGGCTCGCTGTGGGACCTGCGCTGCCTGGTCCGCGAGCGCCTGGTGACCTGGGTCTTCGAGCATCGGCGCGACTCGCTGCCGCGGCTGCGCGCGGACGTCTCCCAGGGTGAGCGGGCAGTGCCCGCACCCGCCGTCGCGGCGCCGGCGGACGACACCGCGACCCGGGACGACGCCCGGGTGTTCAGCGGCGCCGGGGACGGTGACGAGCGTGCGGCGGCCTTCAGTGGTCCGGAAGAGCAGACATCCGCCGCCACGTCCGGTATCAGGCAGTAATTTCGCCTCCGGCAGGCGAGGATTGATCAGGCCCTGCGCAGGGCATAGAGGCTCCATTGGGAAAGGAGGACACCATGGCCGATGTCCTGAACGGTAGCCCGGCCCGTCCGGGGACCGACCAGTCCACCTCGGAATTGGTACAGAAGGCGAGCGAGCAGATCTCTCGCCTGGTGAAGGATGAGATCGCGCTCGCGAAGGCGGAGCTCACCGAGAAGGGTAAGCACGCCGGCATCGGTGTGGGTCTGTTCGGCGGCGGAGGGGTGCTGGCTCTGTACGGCGTCGGCGCGCTGTTCGCCACGCTGATCATCGTCCTCGACCTGTTCCTGCCGCTGTGGCTGGCCGCACTGATCGTGACCGTGGTGCTCTTCGCCTCGGCCGGCGTGCTGGCGCTGCTCGGCAAGAAGCAGGTCACTCAGGCGGTCCCGCCGGAGCCCTCGGACGCCATCGCCAGCGCGAAGGCGGACGTCGACGAAGTGAAGCACGCGATCAAGAGCAGGAGCCGGGCATGAGTGACAAGAACGGGTCCACGTCGGCAGGCAAGCCCGACGTGGCGGCCCTGCGTGAGGACATCAAGCAGACCCGCGCCGAGCTCGGTGAGACGGTCCAGGCCCTCGCGGCCAAGGCGGACGTCAAGGCCCGGGCCAAGGAGCAGGTCGAGCAGACCAAGCAGCGGGCCAAGGCGCAGGTGCACGAAACGACCGGCAAGGTCCGCGAGGCCGCGGCTGCCGCGGTCGGCGCCGCGTCGGAGAAGGTCCGCACCGCCAAGGCGCAGGCCGGCGACAAGGTCGCCCTGGCCGGCGACAAGGTGAAGGAATCCGGCGCCCTGGACAAGGTCAAGGAGTCGGGCGTCCTGGACAAGGCGCAGGACGCGCGCGTCCAGGTGCAGCGCAACCCCATCCCCTTCGCCGCCGTGCTCGCGGCCGGGGTGGCGCTGGTCGGCATCATCCTCATCGTGCGCGGGAGGCGTAAGTGAGCAACAAGCTTCAAAAGGTGGCGTACAAGCCGGTCGGCCTGTTGCTGGGCATCGGGGCCGGCGCGGTCGCGGGCTTCGTCTTCAAGGAGATCTGGAAGTTCGCCTCCGGCGACGACGACGCCCCGAACGCCACCGACGAGGACCGCGGCTGGGGCGAGATCATCGCCGCGGCCGCGCTGCAGGGCGCGATCTTCGCGACCGTCAAGGCACTCGTCGACCGGGGCGGAGCGGCCGGCGTTCGCAAGATCACCGGGGAATGGCCCGACTGATCGATCGCCTACATAGACGTACGTCGAGGCCTTCGGCGCCGCTCAAGCGGCGCCGGAGGCCTTTTCCGGTTCTGTCCAAGTCGACGGGATTCGGCTGAGGGGCAGCTTTCGGGCTGGTTCTTCGGGTACAGTGTGGCCAGTTTTTGTGTACGTGGTTCAGGTGGCTCCGCAGTGCTCGGCCTTCTGAAACGCCGCCCCTCGCGGCGGCCGCTGCGCGGAAACGACCATCGGCCCCGCATCACCGGGCCGGCATTTTCAGAAGGAGAGTTCAGCATGGCGCAGGGAACCGTGAAGTGGTTCAACGCAGACAAGGGCTTCGGCTTTATCACCGTCGATGGCGGGGGTGCTGACGTGTTCGTCCACTTCTCGGCCATCCAGACGAGCGGCTACCGCAGTCTGGAAGAGAACCAGCGGGTCGAGTTCGAGATCGCCCAGGGCCAGAAGGGCCCTCAGGCGGAGCAGGTTCGCCCGCTCTGAGACCATCCTGCCGGCGGCGACGCCGGCCGCCGATCGCCTGGCGGAGATCGGCCTGAGTAACCCCGCATCCCTTCTTCGAGGGATGCGGGGTTTTTCTGTCTTCTGCTTTTTTTGGGTGGTTGCGCTGGGCCCGTTGTGGTCACCCTGGTTGCTTCGCCGGCGGCATCACAACTTTGACTGAACGGCCTCAGCAAGCTCCTACAACGACGAGGCTGGGCCGCCGGGTGCGGACCATCGAGGCAAGCTGCCGGCTTAGCGCCTCACGGATGAAGCTGCGGCTCCCTGACATGCGGAGATGGTCGTGGCCGAGGGCTGCTTCGCAGCTTTGTCTGCCGCTGGGGGCTGGTGTCGCGCCGTGGCGGGTCGCTGACAGTGCCCTAACCTGTCGACACCGATTGCCGGGCGCGCCGTGCCTGTCCGAGCCGTGCCTGTCCGAGCCGTGGTTGGGCGAGCGTGCTTGGCCGAGCTCACCTGCGAGCCTTGCCTGCCAGCCTTGCCTGCGAGCTGCGCCTGGGCGAGCCGCGCCTGGGCCAGGTTCGCCTTGGGCCAGCCTGGCCGGGCGAGTCCCGCCTGAGCCAGACTGCGCCGGGCCTCGCCCTCGCGAGCTGCGGGCTGACCCTCGTGCGACCAGGAGGCGTGCCTCGGCCGGAGATAGCCGCGGGCTCCCGGATGGACCGGCGACGCCGGGCTCTCGCGGAGCGCAAGCATCTCCGCCTGGCCCCGAAAGCCGGCAGGGGAACAGAAAGCCGGACCCCAAGCCCCACCATGCAACCACCCGGCAATCGGCGGGAGCGACGGCCGGCACCATGCAACCAGGCACGACAGGAATAAAGATCCCTAGGGCTGGGACTTGCTACGGGCCCGGATCCGAACCCCGAGGACGATCAGCACCAACCCCGCCACAGCGACGATCGGCCCGATGACCGCCCAGATCGTCACGCCGCTCATCACGCTGCCGCCGAGCAGGTCGAGGCCCTGGGCAGTCCACAGCACGCCCAGCACCACGCCGAGCAGGCCCGCGGTGAGCCACGGCCAGCCCTTCATCGGCGTGCCCTCACCAGCGGTCATGGACCTGGGGGCGGATCAGCTCGTCGTAGACCGACCGGACCACCTCGTGGGCCTCGTCGCCCAGCGGCGCCAGCTCGGCCGCCGCGGCGTTGGCCCGGGCCTGCTCCGCGTTGCGGGCGCCGGGGATGACGACGGTGACCGCCGGCTGGTCGATGATCCAGCGCAGCGCGAACTGGGCCATGGTCGCGCCCGTGGGGACGTGCGGCAGGAGCCGCCGGACGGCCTGGAGCCCGGTGCCGAAGTCGACCCCGGAGAAGGTCTCGCCGACGTCGAAGGCCTCGCCGTGCCGGTTGTACGTGCGGTGGTCGTCCTCGCTGAAGGTGGTGTGCTCGTCGTAGCGGCCGGACAGCAGGCCGCTGGCCAACGGCACCCGGGCGATGATGCCGACGCCGGCTTCGGCGGCCGCGGGCAGCACCTGCTCCAGCGGCTTGAGGCGCAGCGCGTTCAGGATGATCTGGACGCTCGCGGTGCCCGGGCGGGCGATGGCCGCCAGTGCCTCGTCGACCTTCTCCACGCTGACGCCGTACGCCGCGATGCGCTTCTCCTGCACCAGGGTGTCCAGCGCGTCGTAGACCGCGTCGGTGGAGAACACCGGGGTGGGCGGGCAGTGCAGCTGCACCAGGTCGAGGGTGTCGACGCCCAGGTTGGTGCGGGAGCGGTCGGTCCAGGCCCGGAAATTGTCGAGGGTGTAGTTGGCCGGCTCCTGGGGGACCCGGCGGCCCATCTTGGTGGCCACGGTGAGCTGCGGCTTGTCCTTGATGAACTTGCCGATGACCTGCTCGCTGCGGCCGTCGCCGTAGACGTCGGCGGTGTCGATGAAGGTGACGCCCGCGTCGACCGCCGCGCCGAGGGTGGCGAGCGCGTCGTCCTCGCTCACGCTGCCCCAGTCGGCGCCGAGCTGCCAGGCGCCGAGTCCGATCACGCCGACGGTGCGCCCCATGCGGGCGAAGCTGCGATTTTCCACGCCGCTGAGCCTAGTCCGCCGATGGTACGCTGCAAAAAAGACGTACGTACGGTTTGGAGCATCGCCATGTGGGATCCCACCGTCTACCACCGCTTCGGCGACGAGCGCGCCCGCCCGTTCCATGACCTCGTGGCCCGGATCGGCGCGCCGCACCCGCGGGCCGTCACCGACCTGGGCTGCGGCCCCGGCGAGCTCACCGCGAGCCTCGCGCGGCGCTGGCCGGACGCCCGGATCACCGGTCTGGACTCGTCGCCCGAGATGATCGGCAAGGCCCGCGCGCTGGACGCCGGCGTGGAGTTCGCGGTGGCCGACGTCGGCGACTGGCAGCCCGGCCCGGACACCGATGTGGTCGTCACCAACGCGGTCCTGCAGTGGGTGCCGGAGCACCGCGCGCTGCTCGAGCGGTGGATCCGGGCACTGCCGCCGGGCGCCTGGTTCGCCATGCAGGTGCCCGGCAACTTCGACGCCCCCTCGCACCGCGCCCTGCGTGCGCTGGCCCGCAGCGCCCCGTACGCGGACACCGTCGGCGAGATCGTCCGCGAGGCGCCGGTGGACGACGCCGTCGGCTACGCCGCGCTGCTGATCGGCGCCGGGGCCACCGTGGACGCCTGGGAGACCACCTACGTCCACCTGCTCCCGGACACCGGGCCCGAGCACCCGGTGCTGCGCTGGATGGAGGGGACCGCGCTGCGGCCGGTCAAAGCCGCGCTGGACGGTCCGGCGTGGCGCGAGTTCCGGGTCGCGCTCGGTGCCACGCTGACGGCGGAATACCCTGCCCGCAACGGGTACGTGGCGTTCCCGTTCCGCCGGATCTTCGCGGTGGCGACCATCGCCTAGGGGGAGAAGTTGACCGATCTGACCGCCTTCATCGCCGGACTGCCCAAGGCCGAGCTGCACGTGCACCACGTCGGCTCGGCGTCGCCGCGGATCGTGGCCGAGCTGGCGGCCCGGCACGAGGGGGACACCCCGGTGCCGGCCGACCCGGGCGCCCTCGCCGACTACTTCGCTTTCCGCGACTTCGGCCACTTCATCGAGATCTACCTGAGCGTGGTCGACCTGATCCGCGACGACCAGGACGTCCGTACGCTGACCTACGAGGTGGCCCGCGAGCTCGCCCGCCAGCAGGTCCGCTACGCCGAGCTGACCGTGACGCCGTACTCGCACGTGCGGCGCGGCATCCCGGCGCCGGCGTTCTGCGCGGCCATCGAGGACGCCCGGGCCGGCGCCGCCGCCGACTTCGGCGTCGACCTGCGCTGGTGCTTCGACATCCCCGGGGAGGCCGGGCTGCCCGCCGCCGAGGAGACGCTGCGGATCGCACTGGAGGAGCAGCCCGCCGGCCT
Organism: Actinoplanes sp. NPDC051405; assembly: GCF_055586185.1. NCBI lineage: Bacteria > Bacillati > Actinomycetota > Actinomycetes > Micromonosporales > Micromonosporaceae > Actinoplanes > Actinoplanes sp. NPDC051405. The sequence continues at coordinate 33,867 of NZ_JBVJIR010000021.1, read as the reverse complement.
GATCAGCTTCGGCCTCGGCGGTCCCGAGGTGGGCGTGCCGCGGCCGCAGTTCAAGCCGTACTTCGACAAGGCCCGCGCGGCCGGGCTGCACAGCGTGCCGCACGCGGGCGAGACCACCGGGCCGGAGACCATCTGGGACGCGCTGCGCGACCTCGGCGCGGAGCGGATCGGGCACGGCATCGCCGCCGCCCGGGACCCGCAGCTGATGGCCCACCTGGCCGAGCACGGGATCCCGTTGGAGGTCTGCCCGACCTCCAACGTGCGGACCCGGGCCGTGGCGAGCATCGACGAGCACCCGCTGCCGGTGCTGGTCGCCGCCGGGGTACCGGTCACGATCAACTCCGACGACCCGCCGATGTTCGGCACCACCCTGGAGGAGGAGTACGCGGTGGCCGCCCGGCTGCTCGAACTCGACGCCGCCGGGGTGGCCGGCCTGGCCCGCGCGGCCGTGCACGCGTCGTTCCTGGCCCCGGCCGGCAAGTCAGCGCTGCTGGCCGAGATCGACGACTACGCCGCCGGTCAGTAGCCGCCGGTGTGGAAGCCCGCGTAGAGCGGCTCCTGCCAGAACGCCAGCACGGCGAGGATCCCCAGCACCAGGATCGTCACGATCCGGACGACCCGGCGCCGGTTGAACCGGCCCGGGTCCTCGTCCGGCTCCAGCTCCGGATCGGTGCGTACGTCGGTGTCCAGCATCGTCACTCCCAATCGCCCGGATCTCAGCCGGGAACCGCCGTCCAACTCTGATGCCGGGCCTGCTCCGGCTGTTGCAGGACGAGCAGCCGGGTCGCGCCGAAACGCTGGCTGCCCACGCCGGCGACCAGGCCGCCGGCGGTGGTGCGCAGGCTGAAGCCGTAGTCGGTGGCGAACAGCGACCACCGGCCACTGCCGGCCGACGTGCAGTCGCCCTGCACGAGCGGCGCACCCGCCACCGGGTTGCCCTCCAGCGGAATCACGCACTTGCCGGTCGCCCGGGACTGCAGCGAGAACCCGCCGGCCGCGGCGGGGACCAGCTTCCACTGCTGCTGCGAGTCGCCGTCCGGGCCGCCGAGCGTCACCGGGGTGCCGTTCGCGGTGCGTGCGGCGTACAGGTCCGCCACGCCGCCGGTCAGCGAGTTGGTCAGGACGAACCATGTGTTCGCCGCGGGCCGGGCCGCGGGCGCCGACTGGGCGGTGCCCTTGGCCAGGTAGCCGTTCCTGCTGCGGACCGCCACCTGGTACTTGGCGTCAGGGCGCAGGCCGATCAGCCGGGCGCGGGTGGCCACGGTGGTGGCGATCTTCACCCCGTCCACCTCGACGTCGTAGCTCGCCTTGGGGCCCGCAGCGCTCCAGGTGAGCCGCACGGAGGTGCTGTTGGGCTCGCGGACCTCGAGTACCGCCTGCACAGCCGGAGCCGCTGCCGGGGTCGTGGAGAGCGCCGCCGGGACGGTCGGGGCGGCCGTGGTCGGGTCGGCCGCGGGAGCGCCGGTGGTCGGTGCCGGGACGCCGGGCGCTGTCGCACCGGGCTCGACGCCGGGCGGCAGGGCGTCGCCGCCGCCGTCGGAGGCGTCGCCGCCGGTTGCGGTCGGGGCGGGCGCCGCCGGTGCCGGTCCCTCGGTCGCCTTCGTGGTCGGGGTCGCCCGCGCGGTCGCGTCCGGCTCGGCCGCAACCGCGTCCGGGATGTCGTCGCCGCCGTCGCTGCGCAGCAGGAACTCGCTCTGCGCCACGTTCCAGTTCTCCGCCAGGTAGCTCTTCGGCTTCGGGTTGGTGTTGAAGTAGTCGTCGTGACCGCAGTCGAGGCGGTCCTCGTGCTTCTTCGGGCACACCGTGCGCAGCGCCGTGTCGGAGCGGTCCTTGTTGCACATCAGGTCGTAGTCGTCGGTGCAGCTGCCCGCGCCGGTGGAGTTCGGCGAGTCTTGCAGCCGGGCGCCGAGCATCTGGGTCACCTCGCGCGCCGCGACCACCGAGCTCCAGCAGCCCGCGTCGACCCGCCCGTACGACGGCCCGCCGTTGTTACGGTTGCCCAGCCCGGGCCGCTTGTCGGCAACGAAGGTGCCGATGCCGCAGTACACGTTGGTGTCGGCGAAGATCAGATACTTGCGGTCGGTGCGGTTGTAGCCCAGCGTCTGCAGCGCGTCGATGTTGCCGGTGAACGACTCCAGCGCGGCCTCGGGCACCTGCACCTCGGCGACGTCGACCCGGCACTGCGGGGTGGTCACGAAGCGCACGTGCCGGGAGCCACCGGTCTCGGCCGCGCTCGCGTCGAAGATCTGGTCGACGCCGGCCGACCACGTGCGCATCGAGCCGAGGAAGTCGGCGTAGCGGCTCGGGGTGCCGAACTCGTGCAGGTAGAGCACCTGGACCCGCTTGCCGGCGCGCCCCTCGCCCTGGCAAGCCACGTCGTGCGTACCCATGATGAAGTCGGCCTCGCCGGGGGCCGCGTCCGGGATCAGCGCGGGCGCGCCGGGCGACAGCGAGCTGCCGCCGTGGTCACGGACGATCTCCGCGTCCGGCGGCACGACCGCGGCCTCGCGGGCCGGGTCGGCGGGCTCGGGCACCTTCGCCGTCACCGGAGCGACGTCGCGGGTCACCTTCAGCCCGGCCGGTGCCGGGTCGGGACCGTGCGTGCAGGTCTCCTCGTCGAGCTCGTACACCCCCGCGCAGAGCGAGTCCTCGCCGCCCGGCTTGAGCCCGAAGTAGACCAGGCCGAGGCCGGGGTTGTCGGCCGGCTTGGCGGCGTAGGTGATCCGTTCGCCGTCCTGGCCGTCACCGTCACCGGTCCAGCCGCCGCCGACCACGCTCGGTCCGACCACGCCGCCGATGCCGAGCATCGCGACGCCCAGCAGCACCGGCAGCAGCCGGTGCGAGCGGGGAGTGGCACGCCGGCGTCCGCGGTCGGCGGGAGCCCGCCGGCGCGAGGACGGCGCCTCCCCACGCGGCGCGGGACGTCGGTGGGTGGACAAACCATCTCCTCGTACTGCGGGGGCGCGGTGGGAGGGGGTTATGGGGTGACCACCTCCCACCGCGAGGTGGCCTGCCGGATCCGTGGTGTGGGGTCGTGCGTCGGGCTGCGGACCGGCCGGCCGGATGGGATCGGGGTAGAGCGTGCCAGCCCGGGAGCGCCAGGGGAACGCCTTTAATACAGATCTAAGCAATCGTTGTACCGTCCGGGTTGTTTCGCGGGGCACGGTGCGATGAGGCCGTTTTCTACGCGTCATCTGTGCGTTGATGCGGCCACTTGCGCTTCACCGGATCCCGTTCCCGGGCCAGCCGGCCGACCAGGCCGAAACGGTTCACCTGTTTCGGTGCGGCCTCGGCGTCGGCCAGCAGCATGACGACGCTGGCCCCGCCCATCGCGGCCCGGTCCAGGCTCACCGAGCCGCCGGTGGCCTGGGCCGCCCGCCGCGCGATGTCCAGGCCCAGGCCGGTCGAGCCCTGCTCGCTCTCGCCGCGGCGCAGGGCCTTCTCCGGGTCGTCGATGCCCGGTCCCGCGTCGTCGACCCGCAGCGCGACCCAGCCGTCGCGGCGGCTGATGCCCACCTCGAAGGCGGTGCCCTGCGGGGTGTAGCGGAAGACGTTGCCGAGTACGGCGTCCAGCGCCGCGGCCAGCTCCGCCCGGGCCACCGGCACCGGGATGCGCAGGTGCGCGCCGACCACCCGGTACTGGCGGTCCTGGTCGCCGGCCAGCGCCGACCAGAAGACCATCCGGTCGCGGACCACCTCGCTGGCGTCGCAGAGCCCCTCCTCGGGCGCCGCGACCTGGGCCGCGACGGCTTGCCGGGTGGTGTTGATCAGCTGGTCGACCTCGCCCTCGAGGGTCACGATGGCCTGCCGGATGCGCCGGATCCCGCGCCGGCGGTCGAGCTCGGCCGCGGAGAACTCACCGATGTGGGTGTCGTCCGGGTCGAGCGCCTCGGCGTCCAGGCGCAGCACGGTCAGCGGGGTGCGCAGCCGGTGCGACAGGTCGGCGACCAGCTCCCGCTCGCTGGTGCGGGAGGTGACCAGGCGGTCGGCCATGCGGTTGAACGCGTACCCGGCCTCGGCCAGCTCGCGCGGGCCGGAGGGCTGGATGCGTACGCCGAGGTCACCGCCACCGACGGCCATCGCCGCGTGCACCAGATTGCGCACCGAGGCCACCGCGCCGCGGGCCAGCCGGTCGACCACGATCACCGAGCCCAGCACCAGCCCGAGCATGATGCCGAGCAGGATCCACCAGTCCCGGGCCGTGCCCGCGCCGAGCTCCTCGTCGCTGACGAAGGCCTCGACCACCGAGGTCTTGTCGCCGGAGCGGACCGGCTCCAGGCGGACCAGACCGTCGTCGGCCTCGATGATCAGTGCCTCGGTGCCCTTGGCGGCGTCCAGGATGTCGTCGGCACCGACCCGGGTGTTGCTCACGGTGTCCGGCGGGTGCACGACCAGCCCGCCGCCGGCGCTCTTGACCGCGGCGTCGACGTTCTTCTTGTTCGCTCCCGCGGCGATCGCGCCGGCGACCAGCGCGCTGCGCTGCTCGGCCGTGGACATGGCCTGGTCACGGTGGTCCTCACGCAGCTCCCAGCCCAGCGGGACGAGGAACGCGAGTGCGGCGATGGCGGTGGTGGCGGCGCTGACGTAGGCCAGCCGCGCCCTCAGTCCGGCGCCACCAACCGGAATCCGACCCCCCGCACGGTGCGCAGGTAGCGAGGCTTCGCCGCGGATTCGCCCAGTTTCCGACGTAGCCAGTACAGATGCACGTCGATCGTCTGGTCCTCGCCGACTGACGGCTGTCGCCATACCTCCTCCAACAGCTCACGGCGCGACACGACCCGGCCCGGGCGGGCGGCCAGGTACGCCAGCAGGTCGAATTCCTTGCGGGTCAGCGCCAGTGGCTGGTCGGCCAGGCTGGCGCTGCGTTCGCCGACGTCCACCCGCAGCTCGCCGACCTCGTGCACGGCGGGCTGGGCGGTCCGGCTGGCCCGGCCGACGCGGCGCAGCACCGTGGTGATCCGCGCGTCGAGGTGGGCACCGGTGAACGGCTTGACCATGTAGTCGTCGGCCCCGGCGCGCAGCAGGCGCACCACGGTCTGCTCGTCGTCACGGGCGGTGGCGATGATGATCGGGACGTCGGTGATGCCGCGCAGCATGCGCAGCGCGTCCGAGCCGTCCAGGTCGGGCAGGCCGAGGTCGAGCACCACCAGATCGGGGGTCTCGGCGGCCACCCGGCGCAGGGCGTCCAGGGCCGTGCCGACGGCGTGCACGGCGTGCCCCCGATCGGCCAGCGACCGGAGCATGGCGCCGCGCACGACGTGATCGTCTTCGACGAGCAACACCGTGGCCATGCAGAGAAGGTACTGCCCTTGGCAAGCCACGCCGAATCCGTCATCCAGAGGCAGCCATCGATCACTCAGAGTCACCGGAAACCGGACGCTATAGGATGGCGCGTACCGATGGCCTTCACACTCTTTCCCGACGCACGTCTTGCCCTCGCCGCCGACAGCCTGGCCGGTCTCTCGGTCGGCGACGCGCTCGGCGCCCAGTATTTCGTCCCCGGCCACCACGCCGCGGACCTCTCCCGGGGCCACCTGCCCACCCCGCCGTGGCCGTGGACCGACGACACCGAGGAAGCCTGCTGCCTGGTCGCCGCCCTGACCGCCAGTGACGAGCTCAACCTCGACCGGGACCACTTCGCCGACCTGCTCGGCCGGCATTTCGACGCCTACCGCGGCTACGGGCCGGGCGCGGTGGTCATGCTCCGGCAGATCCGCGAGGGCACCCCGTGGCCGATCGCTGCCGCGGCCGCCTTCGACGGTCAGGGCTCCGCCGGCAACGGCGCCGCGATGCGGGCCGCCCCGATCGGTGCCTGGCACGCCGACTCGCTGGCCCACGCCGCGGCCCAGGGCGCCCGGGCGGCCGAGGTCACCCACGCCCACCCCGAGGGCATCGCCGGCGGGGTGGCGGTCACCGTTGCGGCGGCCATCGCGGCGGCGGCCCGCCTCGACGGTCACCGGCCCGAGCCGGCGCAGTTCCTGGCGGCTGTCGCGGGCTGGGTCGCCCCGGGACACGTGCGGGACGGTCTGGAACGGGCCCGGCGCCTCACCGACCCCGTGGAGGCCGCGTACGAGCTGGGCACCGGATCGAGGTCGACGGCGCCGGACTCGGTGCCGTTCGCCGTCTGGGTCGCCGCCCGGCACCTCGGCGACTATCCGGCCGCGATCACCGCCTGCGTCACCGCGGGCGGGGACGTGGACACCACCGCCGCGATGGCCGGGGGCGTCGTCGCCGCGTACACCGGGGTGGACGGGATTCCGGCGGCCTGGCTGGCGGCGCGCGAGGAGCTGCCCGACTGGGTGACCGCGTCGCGCGAAGCATGACCAAAGCGACCTACTAGCATCGTGCTCGACCCCGTTTTCACGCAAAGGAGAACCACCGTGTCCGCACCCCGTACCCCCGCCGAGGGCCTGGTCGTCCCGGCCGGGACGACGGCGGCCGACGCGGTGGCCGCCGCCGGCCTGCCCGCCGCCGGTCCGAAGGCGATCGTGGTCGTGCGCGACCCGGCCGGCCGGCTGCGCGACCTGGACTGGGCTCCCGAGCTGGACACCGAGGTCACCCCGGTGCCGCTGGACTCGCCGGACGGGCTCAACGTGCTGCGGCACTCGACCGCGCACGTGCTGGCCCAGGCCGTGCAGGACGTCTTCCCGGAGGCCAAGCTCGGCATCGGGCCGCCGATCGAGAACGGCTTCTACTACGACTTCGACGTGACCAAGCCGTTCCAGCCCGACGACCTGGCCAAGCTCGAGAAGCGGATGCAGGAGATCGTCAAGTCGGGCCAGACGTTCCGGCGCCGCGAGTACGGCTCGCTCGACGAGGCCAAGGTGGAGCTGGCGAACGAGCCGTACAAGCTCGAGCTGGTCGACATCAAGGGTGAGGTGGACGCCGACGAGGTCATGGAGGTCGGCGCCGGCGAGCTCACCCACTACGACAACATCGACAAGGACGGCAAGCGCGTCTGGGGTGACCTGTGCCGCGGTCCGCATCTGCCGTCGACCCGGCTGATCGGCGCGTTCAAGCTGATGCGCTCGGCCGCCGCGTACTGGCGCGGCAGTGAGAAGAACCCGCAGCTCCAGCGGGTCTACGGCACCGCGTGGCCGACCCGTGACGAGCTGAAGGCGTACCTGAAGCTGCTGGAGGAGGCCGCCCGCCGCGACCACCGCAAGCTGGGCGCCGACCTGGACCTGTTCTCCTTCCCGGACGAGCTCGGCTCGGGCCTGCCGGTGTTCCACCCCAAGGGCGGCATCATCCGGCGCGAGATGGAGAACTACTCACGCGGCAAGCACGAGGAGGCGGGGTACGCGTTCGTCAACACCCCGCACATCACCAAGGCCAACCTGTTCGAGACCTCCGGGCACCTCGACTGGTACGCCGACGGCATGTTCCCGCCCATGGAGATGGAGGGCGCGAACTACTACCTCAAGCCCATGAACTGCCCGTTCCACAACCTGATCTTCCGGTCCCGGGGCCGGTCCTACCGCGAGCTGCCGTTGCGCATGTTCGAGTTCGGCACCGTGTACCGCTACGAGAAGTCCGGCGTGATCCACGGCCTCACCCGGGTCCGCGGCATGACCCAGGACGACGCGCACATCTTCTGCGCCGAGGAGCAGATGGAGGCCGAGCTCACCTCGCTGCTGACCTTCGTGCTCCAGCTGCTCAAGGACTACGGCCTGGACGACTTCTACCTGGAGCTGTCCACTCGCAACCCGGAGAAGTCGGTCGGCACGGACGAGAACTGGGAGCGCGCCACCGAGACCCTGCGCCGGGTGGCGACGGAGTCCGGTCTGGATCTGGTGCCGGACCCGGGCGGCGCGGCGTTCTACGGCCCCAAGATCAGCGTGCAGGCCAAGGACGCCATCGGCCGCACCTGGCAGATGTCGACCATCCAGCTCGACTTCAACCTGCCGGAGCGCTTCGAGCTGGAGTATTCGGCGGCGGACGGGACCCGTAAGCGGCCCATCATGATCCACCGGGCGCTGTTCGGCTCGATCGAGCGCTTCTTCGGTGTGCTGACCGAGCACTACGCGGGCGCGTTCCCGGCCTGGCTGGCGCCGGTGCAGGTGGTCGGCATCCCGATCCGCGACGACCACGCCGACTACCTGGCCGAGTTCGTGGGACGGCTCAAGGCCGAGGGCATCCGGGCCGAGGTCGACTTCTCCGACGACCGCATGCAGAAGAAGATCCGCACCGCCCAGCAGCAGAAGATCCCGTTCATGGCGATCGCCGGCGACGACGACGTGAACGGCGGGACCGTGTCGTTCCGCTACCGCGACGGCTCGCAGCGCAACGGGGTGCCGCTCGACGAGGCGGTCGCGCACGTGGTCGAGATCGTGCGCAGCCGGGTCAACACCGGGCCGTCCGCGGCCTGAGACACCCCCGCGCCTCCTGGGTCCCGCGTCAGCTCAGCGGCGGGATCCAGGAGTCCGGGTCGGCGCAGTCGCCGATGGTGAGCTCCCCGATCAGCGCGTCCAGCTCGCGCCGGGGGAAGAGCGACTCCACCGTGACGACGCAGTGCTCGGCCTCCACGATCAGCCGGCCGCGGGGCTCGTACCAGGCCGGCAGCTTGCCGACCTGGGTCCGGCCGGTCAGTGCCGCGCGCTCGCGCTCCCAGTTCGAGTCCCGGGCGGCGGTCAGCACGGCGACCTCGAGGCCACCCGGCAGTCCGGTGTAGACGGCTGCGCCCGACGGCGCGCGGGAGCCGGTGCTGAAACCGACCGCCGTCTGTCCCCGGTCGATCCGGTGGTCCGGCGACCGGAGGTAGGTCAGCTCCAGGCCCTTGGGCATCCGGACGCCCAGGCGCAGCGGCAGCCGCAGATCGCGGGGCGAGCCGAGGGTCACCGCGGCGGCGAGCCGGAGCAGGTCCGCACGGGTGATCTTGTCCTTGGCCCGGGCGGTGTCGGCGTAGACCACGACCCACGTGCCGGACGGGTCCCGCCGGCCCACCGCCGGGGTCTGCCACGGCTCGGTCTCCTCGACGGTGTGCCCGGCGAAGGAGAACGCTTTCAGGTAGCGGAAGTCGTCGACCTGCTCGGCGCCGCGGAACTGGCTCTCGTCCAGCGTGCCCGGCGAGAAGGCGGTCACCTCGCCGCCGTACGTCCCGTCGGGGCTGCCCAGCCCGAGGTTCTGCACGGTGAGGGTCTGCCGGTCGCCGTCGGTGACGCTGGCGGTGACCACGTAGCCGGAGGTCTCGTCCACGTCGAGGGTGACCTGCCAGGGGCGGCGGCCGAGGGCGGCCGGCGCGGGGCCCGGTGCGGCCGGCTCGTCGTCGCCGGTGCGCAGGGCGACCACGGTCGTCACCGTCACGCCGATCACCAGTACCGCCACGATCAGGCTCACCAGGACACCACGACGGTGCCGGATATGCGTCCCACGCATGGTCGTCCACCTCACTCGATCGCCGACACTCTATGACGGATGTCGATGTCCGGCGCGCACCGGGCGGGCACCGGCCCGGCTGACTAGGGTGGGAGCGTGAGTGACGCAGGGGAGCGGGACGGTCTCGACCGGCTCTGGACGCCGCACCGGATGGCGTACATCTCGGGGGCTGACCGGCCCGAGGGCGGTTATGAGGCACCGGCCGGCTGCCCGTTCTGCGTGGCGCCCGGGCTCGACGAGGGGGACAGCCTCGTGGTGGCCCGCGGTGAGCAGGTCTTCGCGGTGCTCAATCTCTATCCGTACAACCCGGGCCACCTGCTGGTCTGCCCGTACCGGCACGTCGCCGACTACACCGAGCTGACCGACGCCGAGACCGTCGAGCTGGCCGGGTTCACCCAGCGGGCGATGCGGGTCATCCGGCAGGTCAGCAGCCCGCACGGCTTCAACCTGGGGATGAACCAGGGCGCCGTGGCGGGCGCCGGGATCGCGGCGCACCTGCATCAGCACGTGGTGCCGCGGTGGGGCGGCGACGGCAACTTCATGCCGGTGATCGGCCGGACCAAGGTGCTGCCGCAGATGCTCGGCGACACCCGCGCGCTACTGGTGAAAGCCTGGGGCGAGGCTTAGGGCCCGGATCCCGGCGGCGATCTGCTCCGCGGACGGCGCGCGGACCGGGTCGGTCAGCCACTGGGTCAGCACGCCCGACATCAGGGCCATCGCGACGGCGCCGATCGTGCGTACCGTCTGGTCGTCGATCGTCTCCTCGTCCCGGCCGGTGAGCATCGCGGCCAGGCCGCGGCGGCCCTGCTCGATGCCCTCGGCGAGCTGGGCCTTGAGCTCGGCCGAGTGCTCGCTCTGCAGCATCGCCTCGATGCTGGCGAGCCACAGCTCGCGGTGGCTGCGGATGCTGCCGATCACCCGCTGCCAGTAACGCACCAGCGGGTCCGCCGACTCGTCGCCGGTGGCGGTGGCCAGCGCGAGCCCGACCGCGTCGCCCCAGTCCTCGATCGCGCTGAGCATGGCCGCCTGCATCAGGGCCTGGGTGGAGCCGTAGTGGTAGCCGATCGAGCCGAGGTTGGTCCCCGACGCCGCGACGATGTCCCGGGCGGTGGTCCGCGCATAGCCCTTCTCGAAGAGGCAGCGCTTCGCCCCGGCCAGCAACTCCTCGCGGTGTCCCATGGCCGCCATCCTAAGTTCTATACAAACGTATAAGACGTTTGTATAGTAACCGCCATGACACAGCGCGACGTACTCATCTCCGGCGCCGGCCTCGCCGGTCCCGCCCTGGCCCACCAGCTGCACCGGTACGGCTTCCGTCCCACGGTCGTCGAGCGGGCCCCGGCCCGGCGCGACGGCGGCTACAAGGTCGACATCCGCGGCGCCGCGACCGACGTCCTCAAGCGCATGGGCCTCTACCAGGCGGCCCGGTCCGCGGACACCGGCATGCGCTACGTGACCTACGTCCGCCGCGACGGCCGGCAGATCGCCCGCCTCGACGCCGACCTGCTGATGGGCCGGCGCGGCGACGACCTCGAGGTCATGCGCACCGACCTGACCCGGATCCTGTACGACGCCACCGCCGCCGACGTGGAGTACGTGTTCGGCGACGCGATCGCCAGGATGACCGACGGCCCCGACGGCGTCGACGTCACCTTCGTCAGCGGGGCCACCCGCCGGTTCGCCCTGGTGGTGGGCGCGGACGGGGTGCACTCGGCCACCCGGCGCCTGGCCATGGGGGAGGTGCCGCTGCGCTACCTGGGCGCGCACATCGCGATCTTCGACGTGCCGAACGAGCTGGGCCTGGACCGCGAGGAGGTCTTCTACACCGAGCCGGGCCGGATGGTCTTCGCCTACAGCACCGGCGGCACGGCACCGGCCAAGGTCGGCATGGTCTTCGGCGCGGAAGAGCCGGCGCTGGGCCGGGAGGTGCTGGCGGACCGCTTCGCCGGCCTGGGCTGGCAGGTGCCGCGCTTCCTCGACCTGCTGCGCACCACCGACGACGTCTACTTCGACGCGCTGAACCAGGTCGAGCTGCCGCGCTACTCCGCCGGCCGGGTCGTGCTGCTCGGCGACGCCGCGCACTGCCCGTCCCCGGCGGCCGGCCAGGGCACCAGCATGGCCCTGGTCGGGGCCTACCTGCTGGCCGGCGAGCTGGCCGCGGCGGCCGGCGATCACCGGGCCGCCTTCGACCGGTACGAGGCCAGGCTGCGCCCGTACGTGGAACGCAACCTGGCCTTCGGCGTCAAGATGGCCGGCGACATGGTCCCGGGCGGCCGGCTCTCGCTGGCGGTGCGCAACTACGGCATGCGCACGCTGAAGTACCACCCGCTCAAGCGGCAGCTCATCGAGCGCGTGACCCGGCCGCTGCACGACGCGGCCGACGCCATCGAGCTGCCGTCCTACCCGATGGCGCCGGTCGCGTGAGTGTGTCTATCTGCTCGCATGCTCCTTGCGGATGGCGTCGGCCAGATGCGCGGGCATCGGCTCGTGCCGGGCGTAGGTACGGCTGAAGGTGCCGGCGCCCGAGGTGAGCGCGCGCAGCTCGACCGCGTAGCGAACCAGCTCGGTGGCCGGCACCTCGGCCCGGACCAGGCTGCGGTCGCCCTCCTCGGTCACCTCGGTGCCCAGCGGCCGGCCCCGGCGCCCGGACAGGTCACTCATCACCGCGCCGACATAGCTGTCCGGCACCCGCACCACGATCTCGTCGACCGGCTCCAGCAGCGTCACCTGGCCCTGCTCGGCGGCGGTCCGCAGGGCCAGCGCCCCGGCCGTCTGGAACGCGGCGTCGGAGGAGTCGACGCTGTGCGCCTTGCCGTCCACCAGCGTCACCCGCAGGTCGACCACGGGGTAACCGGCCACGATGCCCCGTTCGAGCTGGGCGCGTACCCCTTTTTCCACCGACGGGATGTAGTTGTGCGGCACCGCGCCGCCCACCACCTTGTCCACGAACTCGAAACCGCTGCCGCGCGGCAGCGGCTCGACCGTGATCGAGCAGACGGCGTACTGGCCGTGGCCGCCGGACTGCTTGACGTGCCGGCCGTGACCCTGCGCCGGGGCGCTGAAGGTCTCGCGCAGGGACACCTTCACCGGCTCGGTGTCCAGCTCCACGCCACCGGCGCGCAGCCGTTCGAGGACCACGTCGGCGTGCGACTCGCCCATGCACCACAGCACCTGCTGGTGGGTGTCGGGGTTGCGTTCCAGCCGCAGCGTGGGGTCGCCGGCGACGAGCCGGGCCAGGTTCTTGGCCAGCGCGTCCTCGTCGGAGCGGGTCTTGGCGACCACCGCGATCGGCAGCAGCGGCTCCGGCATGCTCCACGGCTCCATGAGCAGCGGCTGGTCCTTGGCCGAGATGGTGTCACCGGTCTCGGCGCTGCCCGACTTCGTGATCGCGCAGATGTCCCCGGCGACGCAGGCGCTCACCTCACGCAGCTGCGCGCCCAGCGGGGAGTAGACGTGCGCGATCCGTTCGTCGGCGTCGTGGTCGGGGTGCCCCCGCTCGGTGAGGCCGTGCCCGGAGACGTGCACGGTCAGCTCGGGGCGCAGCGTGCCGGAGAAGACCCGGACCAGCGAGACCCGGCCGACGTGCCGATCGATCGTCGTCTTGACCACCTCGGCCACCAGCGGGCCGTCCGGGTCGCAGATCAGCGGCGGGCGGGGGCTGCCGTCCACCCCGGTGACCACCGGCAGGTCGTGCTCCAGGGGCGACGGCGCGGCGCTGACCAGGCCGTCGAGCAGGGCGTCCAGGCCGACCCCGGTCGCGGCGCAGACCGGGATGACCGGGTAGAAGGTGCCGCGGGCCACGGCCTTCTCCAGATCCGGGATCAGCGTGTCGGTGCTGATCAGCTCGCCGGCGACGTACCGGTCCATCAGGGTCTCGTCCTCGCTCTCGGCGATGATCCCCTCGATGAGCAGGTCACGGTCGTCCTTGATGGGCAGCAGGTGCTCGCGCTCGGCCTCGCCGGCCCGCGGCGGATAGCCGGCCGAGTAGTCCAGCACCTTCAGCGTGACCAGGCCCAGCAGGCCGGCGATGGAGGAGCCGTCGTCACCGAGCATGGGCTGGTAGATCGGCATGACGTTCTCGCCGAACGCCTCCTGGCACTCCTGCAGGGTGCCCTCGTAGTCGGCGCGCGGATGGTCGAGCCGGGTGATCGTCACGGCCCGGGGCATGCCGATCGCGGCGCACTCCTCCCAGAGGGAGACGGTCGCCTCGTCCACGCCGTCGACCGCCGAGACCACGAAGACGGCGGCGTCCGCGGCCCGCAGGCCGGCGCGCAGCTCACCCACGAAGTCGGCGTAGCCGGGGGTGTCGAGCAGGTTGATCTTCACTCCCTCGTGCACCAGCGGGGCGCACGAGAGGGAGACGGACCGCTGCTGGCGTACGGCCGCGGGGTCGTGGTCGGTCACCGTGGTGCCGTCCGCCACCGTGCCCGCACGCGAGATGGTGCCGGTCGCCGCGAGCAGCGCCTCGACCAGCGTCGTCTTGCCCGCGCCGGAGTGGCCCACCAGCACCACGTTGCGTACTCTGCCGGGCTCGGTCACCACCGGTGCGGTGAGCCCTTTCTCCTGGGTCTTCTGCGTCATGGTGACGCCCTCCTGTCGGCAGCCGCGGTCGGCGCCCATTCTCCCGACCCCGTCGGCTGCCGCGGGACCCGGGCGGGCATTCCTGGCTGTTACGCCCCCCGTCCTTGGATCTGACACCCGGCGCAGTCGCCCCCGCAACCCTTTGTAGTCAGTAACCGGCCTTTGTGACGATCCGGCGACGCGTGACGCACGCCGTACCGGTTCTCCCCGGTCGCCGTTATGGTGGGACGGCCATGGCAAAGATCGTCAGCGTGCCCGCCCGCGCCCTCGTGTCGTACGTCCTCCATCCGACCGCCCGCCTCCTGCTGCGCCTCGGCGTCACCCCGAACGCGGTGACCGTCGCCGGCACCGTCGGCGTCCTGATCGGCGCCCTGGGCTTCGGCGCCCGCGGTGAGCTGTTCTGGGGCACCGTGATCGTCACGGCCTGCGCCCTCACCGACGCTCTCGACGGCACGATGGCCCGCCTGCGCGGACCGTCGGGCAAGTTCGGTGCCCTGCTGGACTCGTCGATGGACCGCATCGCCGACGCCGCGGTCTTCGGCGCCGTCGCCTACTACCTGGCCGGCGAGGGCAATCCGTACGGCGGGATGGTCGCCGCGCTGATCTCGCTCGCCTTCGGCCAGGTCGTCTCCTACGTCAAGGCCCGCGCGCAGAGTCTCGGCCTGGACGCCGACGTCGGCATCGCCGAGCGCCTCGAACGCCTGCTCATCGTGGGTGTCGGCGGTCTGCTGGGCGCCGCCGGGCTGGAGTGGGGCCTGCCGGCCGCGCTCTGGGTGCTCTCGGTGCTGTCGATCATCACGGTCTTCCAGCGGCTGATCCACGCGGCCAAGTCCGACGTCGTCCCGGCCGGGCCCACGTCGGCCGGGCCCGCTGCGGGCGGGCCCTCGTCGGCCGGGCCTCCGCCGGCCGGGCCGGCTGCCGCCGCCGGGCCGGCGGAGCCGGAGGGTCCGGCGTGACCTCTCGCCGTGATCAGCTGACCGAGCTGGGTTACGCCGCCGGCTGGCGGGTGACACGGATGCTGCCGCTGCGCGCCGCCCGCGCCGTTTTCGACCGGGGCGCCGACCGTGCGGCCAAGGCCAACGGGCCCGGCACCCAGCGGCTGCGCCGCAACCTGCGCATGGTGGTCGGCCCCGACATGCCGGAGGCCGAGCTCGACGAGCTGGTCCGGGCCGGGCTGCGCTCGTACGCCCGCTACTGGATGGAGGCCTTCCGGCTGCCCTCGCAGAGCCGGGCCGACTTCCTGCGCGACTTCGATCTGGTCAACGCCGACGAGTTCCACCGCGTGCTGGGTGAGGGCAAGGGTGCGATCCTGGCGCTGCCGCACATGGCCAACTGGGACGCGGCCGCCGCCTGGCTCGTCTCGCACGACTACCGGATGATCACGGTCATGGAGCGGCTCAAGCCCGAGGGGCTGTTCGAGCGCTTCATCGCCTACCGCGAAAAGCTCGGCATGGAGGTGCTCCCGCTCACCGGCGGCCAACGGCCACCGCTGGACGTGCTCGCCGAAAAAGCCACCCAGGGGTACGCGGTACCGCTGCTCGCCGACCGTGACCTGTCCGCCCGCGGCATCGAGGTGCGGTTCTTCGGCGGCCGCACCCGGATGCCGGCCGGCCCCGCGATCCTGGCCCTGCGCACCGGCGCCCCGCTGTACGCGGCCGACCTGTGGTTCACCCCGACCGGCTCGCTGGGCCGGATCCGCCGCATCGAGCTGCCCGAACCGCACGAGGGCGCCCTCGACGTCCGCGTCAAGATCACGACTCAGCGGCTGGCCGACGCGTTCGAGCTGGGCATCGCCGAGCACCCGCAGGACTGGCACATGCTGCAGAAACTGTGGCTCGACCAGAGCGCCCGGGTCTGAGGGGCGGGGCAGCGTGCGGATCGGGATCGTCTCGCCGTACTCGTTCGACGTGCCGGGCGGCGTGCAGAACCACATCGTCGACCTCGCCGAGGCCCTGATCACGCTGGGACACGAGGTCAGCGTGCTGGCGCCGGCGGACGAGGACGCGGAGCTACCGCCGTACGTGGTGGCGGCGGGGCGGGCGATGCCGCTGCCGTACAACGGCTCGGTGGCCCGGATCGCCTTCGGCCCGGTGTCGACCGCGCGGGTCCGCCGCTGGCTGGCCCGCGGCCGGTTCGACGTGCTGCACGTGCACGAGCCGCTCACGCTGAGCCTGTCGCTGCTGGCCGTGCTGTCCGCGCGCGGCCCGGTCGTGGCCACCTTCCACACGGCGATGGTCCGCTCCCGCGCGCTGGCCGCGGCCCAGGGCTTCCTCCAGCCGGTGGTCGAGAAGATCACCGCCCGCATCGCGGTCAGCGAACTGGCCCGCAAGGTGCAGGTCGAGCACATCGGTGGCGGCGCGGTGGAGATCCCGAACGGGGTGGCGGTGGCCAAGTTCGCCACCGCGCAGCCCCTGCCGGGCTGGCCGGGCGAGGGCGGCACGCTGGGCTTCCTGGGCCGCTTCACCGAGTCGCGCAAGGGCTTCGAGCTGCTGCGTACGGCGTTCGTCACGCTCGCCCGGCAACGGCCCGGCCTGCGCCTGCTGGTGGCCGGACCCGGTGACCGCGGCGACCTGTACGACGACATCCCGCCCGACCTGCACCCCCGGGTCGAGTTCCTGGGCCTGGTCAGCGAGCCCGACAAGGCCCGGATGCTGCGCAGCGTGGACATCTACGTGGCCCCCAACACCGGCGGCGAGTCCTTCGGCATGATCCTCACCGAGGCGATGGCGGCCGGCGCGACGATCGCAGCCAGTGACCTCGACGCGTTCCGCCGGGTCCTCGACGGCGGCCGGGCCGGGGCCCTCTTCCCGACCGGCGACACCGAGGCATTGACCGCGGTGCTGGCGGAACTGCTGGACGACCCGCAACGCCGGGCAACGCTGGCCGAATGCGCCGGCGAAGTGGTGAAGACCTTCGACTGGCCCAGCGTAGCCAACCGTGTACTGGAGGTATACGCGACGGCGATCGAGGCTACGGACGGTCGCGTTTTTGACGAAGAGTGGGCCGAACCACGCTCCGGGACGTAACTCTCCGACACAAAACGGCACTACGATGCCCCGCATGTGGTGGGTCATGGGTGCGCTTGCGGTGGCGGCTGTGCTGTCGGCGTACCTCGCCTGGACGGCCCACCGCGTCGAACGAGTCCACGTCCGCGCCGCCTCAGCAACCCGCGCCCTCGACGCCCACCTGCTCCGCCGAGCGGCCGCCGCAGCAGTGGTTGCGGAGAACACCGACTTCGCCGAGCTGTACGCGGCCGCACGCCTGGCCCTCGACGCGGAGCCCGACGAACGCGAGGCAGCGGAGAACGACCTGACCCGCCAGTTGCAGGACGTCCGGCTGGCCGGCACCGACCCGGCAACCCGCACCCTGGTGGCAACGAGCCGCCGCGTGGTGCTGGCCCGGCAGGTGCACACCGACCTGGTACGCGACGCGCTCACTGCCCGCCGGCGACCGCTGGTGCGCCTGCTCCGGATGGCCCGGCACTACGAACGCCCCCGCTACTTCGACATCGTCGAGCCGCACCTCCCGGAACCACTGACGGTGACGCAGCGCCCGGCCCCGGAGCCGCCCGTCCCGGTCTCGACTTGAGCTTTCTCGGCCCCTGAACCGAACGGCAACCGTGGCGCCCCCGTTCTGCGCTCCCCGGTTTCGTCAGGGTCCCGAAGTGGATGGCATGACGGACACGCAGATTGTTGAGCTGGGGCTGCAGGCCATGACCATCGCCGCGAAGATGTGCGCGCCGGTGCTGTTGACCGCGCTGCTGATCGGTTTCGCGATCTCGTTGTTCCAGTCGGTGACCCAGATCCAGGAGGCGACGCTGTCGTTCGTCCCGAAGGCGGTGGGCGTGGGTGCGGCGATCCTGTTCTCGGGGAACTGGATGTTGCACGAGATGGTGACCTTCACGACGCAGCTGTTCGAGAAGATCCCGACCCTGGTCGGCTGACCTCCCGAGCAACGCAAAGGGCCGCCCACCGGGCGGCCCTTTTTCGCGCCTGCCTCGTCGGAGAACCTGCGCCGGCCCGTGCTTTCGTGGTGGCCAGTAGATCTAGGTAAAACTGGCCCCTATGGCGGCCAATTTTTACCAAGATCTCTCAGCCGACCCGCGCCGCGCCCGCCCATCACCCCGCCCGCTGGGTGGCCGGGCCACCCCGCCACCTGAGCCACCCCCGCCACCTGAGCCCCCCGCCACCTGAGCCACCCCCGCCACCTGAGCTCCCCCGCCACCTGAGCTGCTCCGCCGCCCACCCGCCCACCCAGCCACCCAGCCGCTCGGCTGGCCCGGCAGCCGGCCCGGCCAGCCGAATCGCGCCGCCCCGCACCCCGGGGCAGCGCATGAAGCTCCGCACCACCCAAACCCGCCCCGAGCAGCGCGAAGCGCAACCAGACCTGGAGGCGAAGCCGGGGTTTGCCCGCAGCGTGGGCGAGAGCGAGTGGTCCCGCACAAGGCAGGGAGCGAAGCGACCGACCTCGGCGTGAGCGACGGTCAGCACCCCCCACCCAGCCACGACCACGGATTTGATCTTGAGGGAGCAAAGATGAAGCAAAGATGAAGCAAGAGGAAGGAAGGCCGGAGCAGGCCACCTAGGGGTCGATTGGCCATCGGTGGCACCTCCCGACCGCCGTAAAATCGCAGCGAGATCAACCCCTTTAAGGAGTCTTCGCTGTGTCCAGCTCTGAGAGCCCCACGTCCCTCACCGGTACCGCTCGCGTGAAGCGGGGGATGGCCGAGATGCTCAAGGGTGGTGTGATCATGGATGTGGTCACGCCGGAGCAGGCCAAGATCGCTGAGGATGCCGGTGCTGTCGCGGTCATGGCGCTGGAGCGGGTGCCGGCGGACATCCGGGCCCAGGGTGGCGTTTCGCGGATGAGTGATCCCGACATGATCGACGGGATCATCAGCGCTGTCTCCATCCCGGTCATGGCCAAGGCGCGGATCGGGCATTTCGTCGAGGCGCAGGTGCTGCAGTCACTCGGGGTCGACTACGTCGACGAGTCAGAGGTGCTGACGCCCGCCGACTACGCCAACCACATCGACAAGTGGGCTTTCACCGTGCCTTTCGTCTGTGGCGCCACCAATCTTGGTGAGGCGTTGCGGCGGATCACCGAGGGTGCGGCCATGATCCGTTCCAAGGGTGAGGCCGGCACCGGCGACGTCTCGAACGCCACCACGCACATGCGCACCATCCGCGGTGAGATCCGCCGGCTGACGTCGCTGGCCGAGGATGAGCTGTTCGTCGCGGCCAAGGAGTTGCAGGCGCCGTATGACCTGGTCAAGGAGGTCGCCGCGGCCGGCAAGCTGCCGGTTGTCATGTTCACCGCGGGCGGCATCGCCACCCCGGCCGACGCGGCGATGATGATGCAGCTCGGTGCCGAGGGCGTTTTCGTCGGCTCCGGCATCTTCAAGTCCGGCAATCCCGCCCAGCGTGCCGCCGCGATCGTCAAGGCCGTCACTTTCCACGACGACCCCGACGTGATCGCCAAGGTGTCGCGCGGGCTGGGTGAGGCCATGGTCGGCATCAACGTCGACGAGATCCCGCAGCCGCACCGGCTCGCCGAGCGCGGTTGGTAGGACCACAAACCAAGGTCAAATACAGGTGTCGTGCCTGGGTGCATGGTGCTGACCGTCGCTCCCGCCGAGGCCGGGCGCAGGGCCCCGAGGAGCTGTCGCTCCAGAACAGGACCCTGCGCCCTTCCTTCTGCGTGAGTGGCGAAAACCTTTTGAGGGGTACATGAACATCGGAGTGCTCGCCCTCCAGGGCGACGTACGGGAGCATCTGTCCGCCCTGGCCGAGAGCGACGTCCTGGCCCGGCCGGTCCGCCGGCCCGAGGAGCTCGAGCAGGTCGACGCCCTGGTGATCCCCGGCGGCGAGTCCACCACCATGAGCAACCTGGCCATCACGTTCGGGCTGCTCGAGCCGATCCGCAAGCGCATCGCCGGCGGGATGCCCGTCTACGGCTCCTGCGCCGGCATGATCATGCTGGCCACCACCGTGCTGGACGGGCGGCCCGACCAGGAGTCCTTCGCCGGGATCGACATGACCGTGCGGCGCAACGCGTTCGGGCGGCAGGTGGACTCGTTCGAGGCCGACGTGGCCATCGACGACATTGCCGGTGACGACTTCCACGCCGTTTTCATCCGGGCGCCCTGGGTCGAGGAGGTCGGCGCGGAAGTCAGCGTGCTGGGCCGCGTCACGTCCGGGCCGGCCACCGGTAGGATTGTCGCCGTTCGGCAGGGCAACCTGCTCGCCACGGCTTTCCACCCGGAGCTCACCGGCGACCTCCGCGTCCACCGGTACTTCGTCGAGATCGTTCGTCAGTCCTCAGCCCGTTAAGGGGCGGCGGCGGGGCGGTTGGAAGGGCAGGCCGAAGACGCACGGTTAACACGGAGGTTTTGTATGTCCGGCCACTCCAAATGGGCGACGACGAAGCACAAGAAAGCTGTCATCGACGCCAAGCGCGGCAAGATGTTCGCCAAGCTGATCAAGAACATCGAGGTCGCGGCCCGCACGGGCGGTGGTGACCCGGCCGGCAACCCGACGCTCTACGACGCCATCCAGAAGGCCAAGAAGAGCTCGGTCCCGAACAACAACATCGACAACGCCGTCAAGCGCGGCTCCGGCCTGGAAGCCGGCGGCGCCGACTGGCAGACCATCATGTACGAGGGGTACGGCCCCAACGGCGTGGCGCTGCTTATCGAGTGCCTGACCGACAACCGCAACCGCGCGGCGACCGAGGTCCGTACGGCCCTGACCCGCAACGGCGGCACCTTCGCCGACGCCGGCAGCGTGTCGTACCTGTTCAACCGCAAGGGCGTGATCATCGTCCCGAAGGCCGGCCTGTCCGAGGACGACCTCATGCTGGCGGTCCTGGACGCGGGCGCCGAGGAGATCAACGACCTGGGCGACTCGTTCGAGGTGGTCAGCGAGCCGACCGACCTGGTGGCCGTCCGCACGGCACTGCAGGAAGCCGGCATCGAGTACGACTCGGCGGAATCCTCCCTGGTCCCGACCATGACGGTCCCGGTGGACGAGGAAGCGGCCCGCAAGTGCTTCAAACTCATCGACGTCCTCGAGGACTGCGACGACGTCCAGAACATCTACGCGAACCTCGACGTGAGCGACGAAGTGATGGCAGCCATTGACGCGTGACGGGTAGTCATGCGACCAGTAGGGTGAGGGGGTTGGAAGTGACCGATCCACAGGAGGGCGCTTTGACCGACCTGGCGACCAGCCCCATCACCGAGGAAGAGATCGACGCCGAGCTTCTCACCGAGGCGCAACGGCAGATCTCCGCGCCGTCGCTGAATGCGGCGATCAACGAGGCGCTCCGCCGCCTGGTCGAAGAGGAGCGAGGAAAACGTCGCGCTGCGCTGGAGCGGCTCCAGCGGATGCACGACGAAGGTCTCTTCGACTACAGCCAGCTGGACGCTGCTGAAGAATGAGATACCTCGTCGACTCCAGTGCATTGACGCGCATCATCCGACGGCAGGTGGATCCGGTCTGGCACGAGCTGGTGCAGCGCGGCCTGCTTTCTCTCTGTGAGCCGGTGCTCGCCGAGACGCTGCAAATCGCGGACACGAAGGAATACGCCGAAACCGAAACCACCCTGACCGACACTTACGTCGCGGTCACCATCCCGGATGGCGTGTGGGACCTCTCTGCTGCCCTCCGCCACGAGCTCGCACCGCGTAGTGCGCATCGAGGACTCTCCGTGGCGGACCTCGTCGTGGCGGCCACGGCGATCAAGTTGAAGTTGACTGTGCTGCACGAGGACGCCGACTACGAGACGGTCGGGCGGTTCGTGCCCCAGCTTCGCCAACGCCGGATCAGTCTCGGCCCCGAAGCGGCGTGGTAGCGGCGCCTGCGCGGGTGCTCAGGTGGTGGCGGAGAACTGGGACATGAACTGGACCATGCCGCCGACCAGCAGGACCATGCCGCCGCCCATTCGGAGGTAGCGGTGCCACAGGTAGCGGCGGTAGGCGTGCACCCAGGCGATTTCCGCGTCCGCCACCACCTCCGAGCCGGCGCGGACTGTCGACGGGAGGAAGTAGGCCAGTTGCTGGGCCAGTGACTCGTCCGGTGGCTTCGGCGGGCGTTGATACAGGGCGGTTGTCGCCGGGGCGCCGACCGGCTCCAGGGCCCTCTCCGGCAGGGCGTTCTCGCGGAGGACGTTCACCTCGACCGGGTAGATCTGGTCCTCGCGCCACTGCTTCGTGCGGGCTGTCAGGCGGCGGTCCAGGTGTTGGGCTGCGGCGTCGCGGTGGGTGAGGCGGCTGATCCAGGTCAGCCAGCGCCACCGGCCGGCCAGGTCGGTCAGCACCTGCATGCACAGCTCCGGCGCCGAGCGGTCGCCGCCGACCAGCCGGGCCGCCTCGTCCAGCAGCATGTCGCGCCGCGCGGCCACGAAGGCGATGAACTCCGGCGGTGTCTCGTCCTCCATCGGCGGGATCAGGTAAGCCATGGTGACCTCCCGACCCCCATGGTCGGCGCACCGCCGAGCCGGCGCAAGACGACCACCAAGACCACCTTGGCCATGCAATCAGACGGCAGGGCGAGGGTGGCCGTTCATGAGCCGCCAGGCGATTGGCCGCCCTCGCCCGACCTCGGCGGGAGCGACGGCCAGGGCCAGGCAACCAGGCACGACATGTCCTTGACTCTGATCTTGATCGAGATGTGTGTGTCGCTCGCAGCCGGACGCGGCCCATCCCATAGGGTGTCGAACACACGTCCGAGGGGAGTTCTGGTGCGGGTGCTCGGCATCGACCCGGGGTTGACCCGATGCGGCGTCGGCGTGGTCGAGGGTGTGCCCGGCCGGCCGGGCAAGCTCATCGGCTACTACGTCGTCTACTCCGAGCCCGACGAGGACATCGCGCTGCGGCTGCTGCATCTGGACAAGTCGCTCGGGGAGCTCGTCGCCGAGCACAAGCCCGACAGTGTCGCCGTCGAGCGGGTCTTCAGCCAGCACAACGTCCGTACCGTGATGGGGACCGCCCAGGCCAGCGCCGTCGCCATCCTGGCCGGGTCGCGGGCCGGGCTTCCCGTCCAGACCTACACGCCCAGCGAGGTCAAGGCGGCCGTCACCGGCTCCGGCACCGCCGGCAAGGCCCAGGTCACCAGCATGGTCACCCGGCTGCTCGGGCTGGACGCCCCGCCGCGCCCGGCCGACGCCGCCGACGCCCTGGCCCTCGCGATCTGTCACATCTGGCGCGGTGGCACCCGCGCCCGCATCCAGGCCGCGGCCGTGGCCGCCGCCTCCGCTCGCAGGGGAGGACCCCGACGATGATCGCCAGCGTGCGTGGCGTGGTGGCCGCGATCGCCACCGACAGTGCCGTGATCGAGGTGGGCGGTGTCGGCCTGCAGGTGCAGTGCGCGCCCGCCACCCTGGCCGGGCTCAAGTCCGGCGCCGAGGCCCGGCTGTCGACCAGCATGGTCGTGCGGGAGGACTCACTCACCCTGTACGGCTTCGCCGACGACGACGAGAAGCACCTGTTCGAGCTGCTCCAGACCGCCAGCGGGGTCGGCCCGCGGCTGGCCCAGGCGGTGCTCGCCGTGCACCAGCCCGAGGTCGTCCGCCGCGCGGTGTCCAGTGGGGACATCGCCACCCTGACCCGGGTGCCGGGGATCGGCAAGAAAGGCGCCGAACGCCTGGTCCTGGAGCTGCGCGACCGCATCGGCGCGGTGTCGACCGGGCCCGACGGGGTGGCCGGCTCGCTCAGCGGCGGCTGGCAGGAGCAGGTGCGCCAGGGTGTGATCGCGCTCGGCTGGTCGGCGCAGCAGGCCGACCAGGCCGTCGTGGCGGTCGCCGAGTCGATCGACGGTGAGGTGCCGGCCGTGCCGGTGCTGCTGCGCCAGGCGATCCGGCTGCTGGGCCGCACCCGATGACCGACGATCCCGGCGACCTCGTCTCGCCGTTCGCCGAGGACGAGGAGCTCGACGCCGAGGCCAGCGTCCGCCCGCGCCGGCTGGCCGACTTCATCGCCCAGCACCGCGTCCGCGACCAGCTCGAACTGCTGCTCAAGGGTGCGATGGGCCGCGGCACCCCGCCCGATCACATCCTGCTCAGCGGGCCGCCCGGCCTGGGCAAGACCACCCTGGCCAACATCGTGGCCGCCGAGCTGGGCACCGGCATCCGGACGACCAGCGGCCCGGTCATCGAACGCTCCGGCGACCTCGCGGCCATCCTCACCGGACTCGCCGAGGGTGACGTGCTGTTCATCGACGAGATCCACCGCATCGCCAAACCCGCCGAGGAACTGCTCTACAGCGCCATGGAGGACTTCCGGGTCGACGTGGTCGTGGGCAAGGGTCCCGGGGCCACTGCCATCCCGCTCGACGTGGAGCCGTTCACGCTGGTCGGCGCCACCACCCGGGCCGGGCTGCTCTCCGGGCCGATGCGCGACCGGTTCGGATTCGTCGCCCACCTGGACTTCTACTCACCCGCCGACCTCGACGCGCTGCTGCACCGGTCTGCGCGCATCCTCGGCGTGCCGATCACCCCGGAGGGCGCGGCCGAGATCGCCGGACGGTCCCGCGGCACCCCGCGCATCGCCAACCGGCTGCTGCGCCGGGTCCGCGACTACGCCGAGGTGCGCGGCGACGGCATCGTCGACGAAGCGACCGCCAAGGCCGCGCTGACCGTGTACGACGTCGACCAGCTCGGACTGGACCGGCTCGACCGGGCTGTGCTGCGCGCGCTCATCGAGTCGTTCCGGGGTGGGCCGGTCGGGCTCTCCACCCTCGCCGTGGCGGTGGGGGAGCAGTCCGACACCGTCGAGGAGGTGTGCGAGCCGTTCCTGGTGCGGGCGGGGCTGCTCGCGCGTACGCCGCGGGGCCGGGTCGCCACCGACGCGGGCTGGCAGCACCTCGGCAAGCGGCCGCCGGAGGGGCGCGGCACCATGCCGCAGCAACCTGACCTGTTCGCCCGGGACGCCGAAAGCTCTCCGTAATGTGAACGTGACGTGTGCCGCTTACTTACTTCCCAGGTAGAGGGATTAGACTCGCCGCCGTTCGAACGGGATGTGTATATCGCCCCGTCGTGTGCCCCACGCCGCGCCGCGGGCCCCTGGGCCAGTCTGGAAGGTCGTCTTCGTGTCTATCGCAGCTCAAGCGCAGGGCGGTGGCAGTTTCACGCCATTGCTTCTGATCGTCCTGCTCTTCGGCGTCATGTATTTCATGATGATCCGCCCGCAGCAGAAGCGGCGCCGTGAGGCTCAGCAGATGCAGTCCGCGCTCGGTCCCGGCGACGAGATCGTGACCATCGGCGGCCTGCACGCGACCGTGGTGGACGTGGCCGACGACGTCGTGACCGTGGAGATCTCGCCCGGGGTGAACGCCCGCTTCGCCCGTCCGGCGATCGCCAAGGTCGTCAAGCAGACGCCGGTCGACGAGGTCGTCCCCGCCGACGAGCCGGTCGCCGACGACCCGGTCACCGAGCCCGGCGCGACGACGCCGATCGAGAGCCCGGTCGTCGAGACCCGCAAGACCAAGGACTGACGGCTGCGGCCCGTTCCCACCGCGGGCCGCACCGGAAAAGTACGACAGGCCGTGAGGCGGGGCAGCCGGACGGCTCGTTGTTGTGAATAATCGGCGCCGGGCAAATCGGCCGGAAACCCGCCCGCGCGGCGGGCCACCGGCCCGGCGTCCGCCTGCCCCCCGATTCATCCCCAGCGCCGCGCGCTCCCGCCGCGGCCGAAAAGCACGAGGAGATCGACAGTCGTGGCACGACCACCACAGGGACAGAGTCATCCCGGGCGGCAGCTCGCCGTGCTCGGTCTCCTCTTCGTCATCCTCTATGCCCTCGTCTTCTTCGGCGCGGGCGCCAAGGGTGACTGGCGCGAGCGGCTCGAGCCCAAGCTCGGCCTCGACCTCGTCGGCGGCACCCAGGCGACCTACGTCGCGTCGCTGCAGTCCAACGGGCAGCCGCCGCCGCAGACCAGCATGGAGGAAGCCCGCAAGATCATCGACCAGCGGGTCAACGCGCTCGGCGTGGCCGAGGCCGAGGTCGTCGTCGAGGGCAACCGCAACATCGTGGTCTCCGTCGCCGGCGAGGCCGACGACCAGCTGAAGAACGTCGGCCAGGCCGCGCAGATGCGCTTCCGCAAGGTGCTCAAGGCGACCGGCGACAACGCGGCTGTGGCGGCCAACCCGCCGTCCGCGAGCGCCGCGCCCAGCGGGGCCGCGCCCAGCGCGAGCGCCGGCACGGCTCCGAAGGTCACCGGCAGCACCGCGCCGTCGGCGTCCACCGGCGGTCAGGGCGGCGGCGAGCGGGCTCCGAGCCCGAGTGCCCCGGCGCCGTCCGCCTCGGCCCCCGCGCCGGCCCCGTCCGCCTCGGCGGCGGCCCCGGCTCCGGTGTCGGCCGACATCAAGACCCAGCGCGCGGCCATCGAGAAGAAGGTCGGCGCGAAGGCGTGGGCCGCGGCCGAGAAGCTGACCGACCCGGTGGACCTGTCCACCGACCCGACGGCCGGCGTGCAGTTCAAGGCGTTCGGCACGCTCACCGGCCAGGAAGTCAACGCGCTGAGCCCGGAGATGCAGTTCAACGTCCCGACGATCGGCTGTGAGAACCAGCTCGACAAGCGGCCCAACGGCGCGATCGACGCGATCGAGTCCAAGGTCGTCGCCTGCCAGAGCGGCGCGAAGATGTACCTCGACGTTGCCAAGGTCATCGGCACGGACATCGACACCGCCACCCCGCAGCTCGACCAGCAGCAGGGTCAGTGGGTCGTCTCCCTGGACTTCACCGGCCCGGGCCAGGCCAAGTGGACCGCGCTCACCCGTGAGGCGTTCCAGCCGGCCGCGAACGACACCTGCGTGGCCGCCGCGCAGGCGCTGTCCACCGGCGCGACGCACTGCCTCGTCGCCGTGGTGCTCGACAAGACGGTCATCTCCGCCCCCGAGATCCAGGGCGTGCTGACCGGCCAGTCGCAGATCACCGGCCAGTTCGACGCCGCCTCGGCCAAGGAGCTCGCCGACCAGATCAAGTACGGCGCGCTGCCGGTCACCTTTGAGCCGGCCGCCACCCAGTCGGTCTCCGCGACGCTGGGCAAGCAGCAGCTCGAAGCCGGTCTGCTGGCCGCCGCCATCGGTATGGGCCTGGTCGCGATCTACTCGTTCTTCTACTACCGGTTGCTGGGCACCGTCATCTTCCTGAGCCTGATCCTGTCGGGTCTGCTCACCTTCGGCGCGCTGGTCGTGCTGGGCCGGGCCACGGGCTTCACGCTCACCCTGGCCGGCATAGCCGGTTTCATCGTCTCGCTCGGTGTGGCGGCGGACTCGTTCGTCATCTACTTCGAGAGACTCAAGGACGAGATCCACGAGGGGCGCAGCGCGCGCAGCGCCGTCCCCCGGGCCTGGGCCCGCGCGCGGCGTACCATCATCTCCGCGAACACCATCACGATCATGGCCGCGGTGGTGCTCTACATCGTGTCGATCGGCGCGGTGAAGGGCTTCGCCTTCGCGCTGGGCCTGTCCACGATCCTCGACCTGGTCGTGGTGTTCCTCTTCCGGCACCCGATCATGACGATGTTCGCCAACACGAAGGCGTTCATGTCGCCGCGGGTCAGCGGCCTCGGCCGCGCCCTCAAGCGCGCCCCGACCGACGTCAAGGAGGCCTGACATGGCCAGCAAGGGTTTTGCCGACCGCCTCTACCGTGGCGAGGCGAACCTGAACATCGTCGGTCGCCGCAAGATGTGGTTCGCGATCGCCGGCGCGCTGGTGCTCATCGCCCTGGGCAGCTTCCTGATCCGGGGCTTCCACCTCGGCATCGAGTTCGCCGGCGGCACCCAGTTCGTCATCCCGGCCAGCGTCGGCACCCAGCCCGAGGCGCAGAGTGCCGTGGCCCGCGCGGTCGAGACCGCCGGCGTGGCCGAGGCGGCCGACATCGGCACCGCGCAGAAGGTCGGCAACGGCCCGGACGCGACCTACACGGTCCGGACCGAGGCGCTGACCCAGGAGGAGTCGACCGCCGTCAAGAACGCGCTGGTGGCCGACCTCAAGGTGCCGGCGGAGGACATCAGCGACAACCGGGTCTCCGCGGCCTGGGGCACCCAGGTGACCCAGCAGGCGCTGCTCGGTCTGGCCATCTTCCTGGTGCTGGTGCTCGGTTATCTGATCGTGCGGTTCGAGTGGCGGATGGCGGTCGCGGCCGTCGCCTCGCTGCTGCTCGACCTGGTGCTGACGGCGGGTGTCTATTCGCTGGTCGGCTTCGAGGTCACGCCGTCCACGGTGATCGGCTTCCTGACCATCCTCGGTTTCTCGCTCTACGACGTGGTCGTGGTGTTCGACAAGGTGCAGGAGAACACCCGCGGCATCACCGCGGGCAGCACCCAGACGTACAGCGAGGCGACCAACCTCGCGGTCAACCAGACCCTGATGCGTTCGATCAACACCGGTCTGGTGGCGCTGCTGCCGGTCGGCGGTCTGCTGTTCATCGGGGCCGGTCTGCTGGGCGCGGGTTCGCTCAAGGACCTCGGCCTGGTGCTGTTCGTCGGCATGGGTCTCGGCGTCGTGTCCTCGATCGTCTTCGCGGCGCCGACGCTGGCCGCCCTCAAGGACCAGGAGCCGCGGATCAAGGCCCACACGGCCCGGGTGCTGGCCCGCCGTTCCGGGGTCCGCTCCGGCGACGTGGCCCGCGGCGAGCGCAACCGCCCGGCCGGCGCGACCTCGGCCGAGGAGGTTCCGGCCCTGGCCGGCTCTTCCACGCCGCGGCCTGGCGTGCGGCCCGCCGCCAAGCGCAACAACCCGCGTGGCGGGGGCGCGGGCAACCGGCCCAGCGGTGGCCAGAAGCGCCGCTGAGCACCACGTTCCAGGAACGGCCCGCCACCGCTTCGGTGGCGGGCCGTCGGCCTGTCTAGGCTGTCCGGCGTGACCCAGACTGACGAGGTACGCGGGGACAGCGGTCCCGAGGTTGCAAAGCTGGTGGCGAGCCGGGTGCTGGACGTACCGGACTTCCCCAAGCCCGGCATCGTCTTCAAGGACCTGATGCCCCTGTTCGCCGACGGGCCGGTGTTCCGCCAGGTGATCGACGGGATCGTGGCGTACCACGGGGTCGGCTCGTTCGACGTGGTGGCGGGCGTGGAGGCGCGCGGCTTCGTGGTCGCCGCGGCCATCGCCTACGCCACCGGCAAGGGCGTCGTGCCGGTTCGCAAAGCCGGCAAACTGCCCCGCAAGACCCACTCCGCCTCGTACGCCCTGGAGTACGGCGAGGCGACTCTCGAGGTCCACGAGGACGCTTTCGTGGCCGGGCAGCGCGTGCTGGTCGTGGACGACGTACTGGCCACCGGAGGTACGGCCGGCGCGGCGCTGGAGCTGGTCGAACGGGCCGGCGGCACGGTCTCCGGCTTCACGGTGCTGATGGAGCTGGGCTTTCTCGACGGCCGCAAGCGGCTGGCCCCGCGTACGGTCCATGCGCTGCTGACCGTTTGATCCGCATCTGCCCCCGGCGGTGGCACGGTTTCGGCGGATCGGGCCGGGCCATCCGGGAAGTGGGGGCGGGTAGGATGACGTTCTCAGCTAGGTGAGCAATGGTGGTGGACCGGACCGGTCGAGGACGACCGGTGGTCCCGGCGATGGTGTGAGGAGGCCGGTGTCCAGCGACGTCGCCCCTCCGACGGAGGGCACGGTGCAGCCGACCGGCGCGAAGGCGCCCGAGGCTGAGCAAGCCCCGAAGTCCGAGGCCCCGGTCACCGGGGAGACGCACGACCTCGAGTCCACCCAGCCGCTGTCCCCGGCCGACGAGCCGAGCAGCAGCTTCGGGCTGGCCAGTGCGCCCACCGGGCGACGGGTCCGGGCCCGGCTGGCGCGCTTCAACGCGCCGTGGCAGAGCACCCAGGTCAGCGAGGTGCTCGAGCCACTGATCGCGACCCACCGGGCCAGCCACCCCAAGGCGGACGGGCGGGCGCTGCAGCGTGCCTTCGACGTCGCCGCCCGCTGGCACTCGGGGCAGTACCGCAAGTCCGGTGACCCGTACATCACGCACCCGCTCGCGGTTGCCACCATCCTGGCCAACCTCGGGATGGACACCACGACGCTGGTCGCCGCCCTGCTGCACGACACGATCGAGGACACCGACTACGGCCTGGAGCAGATGAAGGCCGACTTCGGGGGCGAGGTCGCGCTGCTGGTCGACGGCGTCACCAAGCTCGACCGGGTCAAGCTCGGCGACGCGGCCAAGGCGGAGACGATCCGCAAGATGGTCGTCGCGATGGCCAAGGACCCGCGGGTCCTGGTGATCAAACTGGCCGACCGGCTGCACAACATGCGCACCCTGACCTTCCTGCCCCGTCCCAAGCAGGAGCAGAAGGCCAAGGAGACGCTGGAGATCCTCGCGCCGCTGGCCCACCGCCTCGGTATGAACACGATCAAGTGGGAGCTGGAGGACCTCGCCTTCGGCACGCTGTTCCCCAAGCGCTTCGAGGAGATCAACCGCCTGATCGGCGAGCACCAGCCGCAGCGGGAGGCGCTGCTGCGCCAGGTCACCCAGCGGGTGCAGCTCGACCTGAAGTCGGCCAAGATCAAGGCGGAGACCACCGGCCGGCCCAAGCACCTGTACTCGATCTACCAGAAGATGATCGTCCGGGGCCGCGACTTCAACGACATCTACGACCTGGTCGGCGTGCGCATCCTGGTCGACACGGTCCGCGACTGCTACGCCGCGCTGGGCGTCATCCACGCGAACTGGCAGCCGGTGCCGGGCCGGTTCAAGGACTACATCGCGATGCCGAAGTTCAACATGTACCAGTCGTTGCACACGACGGTCATCGGCCCGACCGGCAAGCCGGTCGAGATGCAGATCCGGACCTTCGCCATGCACCGTACGGCGGAGTTCGGCATCGCCGCGCACTGGAAGTACAAGGAGCAGAAGGGCGCGACGATCGTCGGCCCGCCCGCGCACATCGACGAGATGACGTGGCTGCGCCAGCTGCTGGACTGGCAGCGCGAGGCCAGCGACCCGAGCGAGTTCCTGGACGCGCTGCGCTTCGACCTGTCCAGCCAGGAGGTGTACGTCTTCACCCCCAAGGGCGACGTCATCCCGCTGCCGACGGGTTCGACCCCGGTCGACTTCGCGTACGCGGTGCACACCGAGGTCGGCCACAAGACCATCGGCGCCCGGGTGAACGGCAAGCTCGTGCCGCTGGAGTCGACACTGTCCAACGGCGACGTCATCGAAATATTCACTTCGAAGTCCGCCACGGCCGGCCCGACCCAGGACTGGCTCGGCTTCGTCAAGAGCCCGCGCGCCCGCACCAAGATCCGCCAGTACTTCAACAAGGAACGCCGCGAAGAAGCGATCGAGGACGGCAAGGAAGCGATCGTCAAGGCGATGCGCAAGCAGGGCCTGCCCCTGCAGCGCATGCTGACGAGCGACAACCTGACGACCATCGCCCGCGACCTGCACCTGGCCGACGTCGCCTCGCTGTACGCGGCCGTGGGAGAGAACACGGTCTCCGCCCAGTCGGTCGTGCAGAAGCTGGTCGCCGGCTTCGGCGGCGAGGAAGGCGCAGTCGAGGACATCGCCGAAACGGCCGTCGCGACCCGCCCGCCCCGCAACCGCAGCACTGCCCAGGACCCGGGCGTGGTCGTCAAGGACGTCAGCGACGTCTGGGTGAAACTGGCCCGCTGCTGCACCCCGGTCCCGGGCGACGCGGTGTTCGGCTTCGTGACCCGCTCCGGCGGCGTCAGCGTCCACCGCGAGGACTGCGCCAACGCGGAAGACCTGCGCGACCAGAGCGAACGCGTGGTCGAGGTGAGCTGGAAGCCCACATCCGCATCGACGTTCCTGGTCGCCATCCAGGTGGAGGCGCTCGACCGGCACAAGCTCCTGGCCGACGTGACCCGGGTGCTGTCGGAGGAACGCGTCAACATCCTGTCCGCGACGGTGACCACAACCCGCGACCGGGTGGCGGTCAGCCGTTTCACCTTCGAAATGGCCGACCCGAAGCACCTGGGCCACCTGGTGGCAGCAGTCCGCAAGGTAGACGGCGTCTTCGACGCCTACCGCGTAACCTCAGGCGCCTAACCAGCCCGGGGAACGCCCTCGCAGCATGAGGCGTGGGGGCGCCTGGGTGGCGGAATGCTGGAAGGGGTGCTGCCCCCGCCAGCGGCGTCGATGACGGACTCTGGCCGCCCGGCCGCTGTGAACTTTGCACTCCCGCGCGCTGCGTCGCTGGGCCGCGCCGCAGGGTCGTGCGGGGTCGGTGGCCCCGCGGTGCCCTCTGGGCCATGCCGCGTCGCTGGCCCGGGCCATGCCGCTGCCTCGCGCCGCCCGCCGGGCCGGTCCCGCTCGCTGGGCTGGGTCATGCCGCTGCTTCGCGCGGCCCGCTGGGCCGCGCGGGCCGTTTGGTCGTGGCAGGGCCGCGTCGCTGGGCTGGGCCATGCTGTTGCCTGGCGCCGCCCGCTGGGCTGGGCGATGCTCCCTGGCTGGGCCCCGCTGGGCTGGGCTATGCCGCTGCCTTGCGTTGCTCGCTGGCGCGCGCCGGGCTGTTTGGTCGTGGCTGGGCCGCGTCGCTGGGCTGGGCCATGCCGCTGCGTCGCGCGCCCACTGGGCGGCGCCGGGCCGTTCGGTCGTGGTTGCGCCGCGTCGCTGGGCTGGGCCATGCTGTTGCCTGGCGCCGCCCGCTGGGCTGAGCCATGCCCGCCCGCTGGGCTAGCCGCTGTCTTGCGCTGCCCGCTGGGCCGCGCCGGGCCGTTTGGTCGTGGCTGGGCCGCGTCGCTGGGCTAGGCGATGCTGTTGCCTGGCGCCGCCCGCTGGGCTGAGCCATGCCCGCCCGCTGGGCTGAGCCATGCCCGCCCGCTGGGCTGAGCCATGCTCGCTGGGCTGGTCATGCCCGCTGGGCTGGCCACGCCCGCTGGGCTGAGCCATGCCCGCCCGCTGGGCTGAGCCATGCCCGCCCGCTGGGCTGAGCCATGCTCGCTGGGCTGGTCATGCCCGCTGGGCT